>CACYME010000004.1 GCA_902775475.1 uncultured Prevotellaceae bacterium | reverse complement strand
CGAGCACATCGCCGTGCACGGCAGCCCCTACACGCGCGACGTCATCTATGCGGTGCTCATCAAGGCCGCCGACTGCATCAAGCACCTGGTGCTCGAGGGCCAGCCCGTGAAGCTGAGCGACCTGTGCATCTTCAAGGCCACCGCCGTGAGCACGCCTGCCCAGAGCGCCGAGAAGTTCGACCTGGCCACGAACATCACCGCCATCCGCCTGGGATGCCGCGCCACCGGTGCCACCCGCATCGCCAACATGCGCGAGGAGGTGCAGCTGGCCTACACCTCGATGGCGCAGCGCATCAAGGACGGCGAGGCTGAGCTCTCGAACGAGAAGGGGAAGTACCTGGTGCCGACGCAGGGGTGATTTTCTCCAATCCCTCAACAAAGATGAGGAATGAGAAATGAGAAATGAATAGACTCAGGGCGGAAAACTCCAGCGGCAGGTCTATTCATTTCTCATTTCTCACTCCTCACTTCTCATTTTCTCCAATCCCTCATTAACAGTTCTTATCCCTGCATTTCTAACAACTCCCTTCCCAAGGGAGAGACTGTGAGGGCTTTCTTTTTTATTCGTCAGGCAGGAAGAGCGGGTCTTCTGGCATCACCATCACCGGAGGCAGCTGGTAGGCCTGCATCACCTTCTGCGGCACATACTCATTGGGCACCACCAGACGGAACATATATTCACGCAGCCAGCGGTCGGTCATAATCAGGCAGCCCTTCTGTCCCCAGTCGGCGCCCCACGAGTTCTCCACCTTCCACTTCGTGGCCTTCCCCTTGGCATCCAGGTCAACGGCGGTGAGCGTCATCGCATGCGTTGAACCGCTGTCGAACGTCGAGATGCGCTCAGCCTTCGACATGGGGAACGTCGTGCCGAAGAGCGAGCCATAGTCGAAGTTCTCCGTGTCGGCATAGCCGCGCTTGCGGTCGAGCATCTTGCCTACGTCGTACGAGCTGTAGAGCTTGTGCCCTGCCTTCAGCGTGGCAATGGCCATCTGCTCGATGTCGTCCATCGGCAGGTTCACGTACTTCCAGTTGTGACCGTCGTAGGTGTGACGGTCCAGCTCCACCTCGTAGGTCTTGTAGTATTCACGCCTCGGGTCGTTCATCACCATGATGAACGTGCCGTTGAGCTGCTTGCCCCCCATCACCTCCTGGTAGAACGACAGCGGGGTGTACTCCTTCGGGGTGCCCACGGCCAGCCCCTTCGCATTCTTGAAGGCATAGGTGAACTTCTCCGGCGGATTGCCGATGGTGTACTGCAGCATGTGGTAAATCTGGCAGAGCATGCGCGTCTTCGCCTTCTCCAGCGCCGATGCCTTCTTGCCCTTCTGCACCATCTCACGCAGCTGCAGGCCGTATTCGCGCAACTTCGAGGCGATGAGCTGGCGCGCCTTGCTGGTGTTGTCGCTCGAGAACGACTCAGGCATCACCTCGCTGGGCACCAGACCGTACTTCTCGGCCAGGTCGGCCACGCCGCAGAACGTGCCACCGTCGCCGATAGGGCTGCGGAAGAAGAACTGCACACGCACATCGTCCATCGGTTTCTGGCCCGTGTCGATGCAGCCTTGCAGCATCAGGTTCGCCTTCTCCAGCTGGTCCCAGAAAAAGAGGTAAGCCTGCGAGAAGTCGGTCGAGAGCGTGTCCGTGCGCAGGTTGAAGTCGGAGCGCAGCACATTCAGTCCGCTGAACATCCAGCAGCGCCCGCTCGACTTCTGGTCGGTTATCGACTGGCGGCGCGTCTCAATGCTGAAGTGCGTGTCCAGCGCCCCGGCATTGTCGCGGTTCACAGCCAGCAGGTCGATGCTGTTGGCAGCGATGGCGTTCACCAGCGCGCGGTCGCTGGGCGTCAGCTTCTGCTCCTTCTGAATCTCACTCAGCATCTTCGACGAGATGCCGCCCTCTTTCTTCTGTGCCCCAGCCGACAGGGCCAGGCACAGGCATGCGAATAATACACTCTTTCTCATGATTCTATCTTTGCTGTTTTTTTGATGATGGGGCAAAGTTACAAATAATTTTCCATAACACCAAACAAACGGCAATGTAGAATGAGCGTACTTCATATAAATTATGGCAATGATATAGCAGTTGACCTATTTGTGCGTAGCTCCCCTCGCTGTTCTCAGCAGGGAAGGCAGCGGGCGCTGCCATTAATTTCCCCGCCCGCTGCCATTATTGGCAGCGGCCGCTGCCAATATCGTCCCCGTCCGCTGCCAACGGAAAAGGCGTGGCTTTTTTCCCGCTCCAGTGTGGCCTGATCCCTATTTGTCGCCGCCTTTTTCCTCTCATCCCTGCGGCTGTGGGGAAACTGCACAAAAAACAGCCGCCTTTTGTTTGGCGCTTACGCCTTTTTTGTGTAATTTTGCAGCCGTGAAACGCATAAGGCTCTTTTTGAGGGTGTTGCTGCTCGTCTTTGCAATGATGACAGTTAGCGGCAATGCCGACGCGCAGCAGACGGTCGGGAACGACAGCCTGCGGCCTATAAGTATAGACGAACCCATCGACGAGGACAGCCTGCTGGCTGCCCGCATGGCTGGCGTGGAGGTGAGCCTGCTCACTTGCTCTCCCCATGAGGAGGTGTACAGCCTCTACGGCCACACGGCACTGCTCATCACTGACCGCATGGCCCGCAGGCAATGGGTGTTCAACTACGGAGTGTTCGACTATCGTAAGCCCCACTTTGTGTGGCGCTTCATGATGGGACAGACCGACTACCGGCTGGAGTCCACGCCAGCTCTGCTGGCCTGGTGCGACTACTATCGCCGCTGGGGCAGCAGCGTGGAGGCCCAGGTGCTCGACCTGACGCCACGGGAGAAGCTGCAGCTGCAAACGGCGCTGGCCGAGAACATGAAGACTCCCGTCTATCGCTACAACTTCTTCTTCGACAACTGCTCCACCCGACCGCGCGACATCATAGAACGCAGCCTCGACGGCACCGTGAGCTACGCCGAACGCCCCGGCTATGAGCCCACGCTGCGCCAGATGGTGCACGAGTGCACGGGCAGCGACCACCGCTGGGCAGCCTTCGGCAACGACCTGCTGCTGGGCTTCCGCGCCGACCAGAAGACCACGCAGCGTGAGCGCCAGTTCCTGCCTGCATCGCTGAGCTGGGACTTCGACCACGCCACCGTCGTTCGTGGCTCCGACAGGCGCCCCCTTGTACTACGCAGAGTGACGCTGATACCACAGGGCCAGCAGACGGTGAAGCAGGGATTTCCACTGAGTCCTCTCGCGTGTACATTATTTATATGTTTACTCATAGCAGCCGTCACGGGCTATGAGCTGCACAGCAAACGGCAGCAAGTGTGGTTCGACGGCGTCATGATGCTCCTCACGGGCGTGGCGGGCTGTCTGCTGACGCTGATGTTCTTCTCGGAGCATCCTGCCACGAGCACCAACCTGCAGGTGCTGCTGCTCAATCCGCTGGCGCTGCTGTTCCTGCCGCAGGTCATCCGTCGCCGTAAGACCCTCTGGTGGAAGCTGCAAGGCGTGTGCCTGCTGCTCTTCCTGCTGGGTGCCCTCGTACAGGACTATGCCGAGGGACTGGAATTTGTGGCACTGTTTTTGCTGATACGTTTATATCTGACGCACTATCATGACCAATAGATACCTCTACATCACCCTGCTGGCCATCCTGGGCTTCAGCACCGATGCCTCGGCACAGACGTCGCAGCAGCCTAAGGGTGCCCCGCGGCTGGTGGTCAACATTGCCATCGACCAGCTGCGCACGGACTATCTGGAAGCCTTCGCCCCACTCTACGGCGACGGGGGACTGAAGCTGCTGCTGGAGCAGGGCATGGTCTTTGCCAACGCCTCCTACCCCTTCGCACCCGTTGACCGTGCATCGGCCATCGCTGCCATTGCCTCGGGCACCACGCCCTACTACAACAGCATCGTGGGCAACCGCTGGCTGAACCGCGAGACGCTGCGCCCCGTTGGCTGCGTTGACGACGCGAAATATTCCGGCATGCTCACCTCAGAGACGGCATCGCCACTGGGCCTGCAGGTCTCGACGCTGGCCGACGAGCTGAAGGTAGCCACGGGGGGAAAGGCCCTCGTCTATGCCGTTGCACCCTTCCGCGAAGCTGCCGTGCTCGCAGCAGGCCATGCGGCCGACGCCGCCCTGTGGATTGACAATATCTTCGGCACCTGGTGCTCGTCGACCTACTATCTGCGCGACATGCCAGCCTGGCTGAGCAGCTTCAACGCTGAGAAGGCCCCCGGCAAGCACATCGACAACGTCACCTGGCAACCGCTGACACAGCAGACGGCCACGTTCAACTACTACCTGCAGACGAGCGTCGGCGACAAGCCCTTCAAGCACAAGTTCAAGGGCAGTAGCCGCTTTGCCGACTACAAGCAGAGCGCGCTGGTGAACCAGGATGTCACCGACATGGCCATGCGCTGCATCACCAACACGGGGATGGGGCGCGACGGCGTGACCGACCTGCTCTCGCTGACCTACTACGCAGGAACCTATGGTCCGCAGAGCATGACAGACTGTCAGATGGAGCTGCAGGACACCTATCTGCGCCTCGACATCGAGCTGAGCCGCCTGCTGAAATATATCAGTCAGAACCTCAGCACCGAGGAAGTGCTCTTCGTCGTCACCAGCACGGGCTACAGCGACGTGGAGCCCGCCGACTACGCCCGCTTCCGCATACCCACGGGGACGCTCTACATGAGCCGAACGGCCAACCTGATGAACATGTACCTGGGGGCCATCTGGGGGCAGGACAACTACGTGGAGACCATCTTCCGCAACCAGATATTCCTGAACCACAAGCTGCTGGAGACAAAGAAAATCAGCATGGGCGAGGCCACCAGCCGCGCTCAGGAGATTGTGGCCATGATGACGGGCGTGAAGAACGTCTACACCTCGCTGCAGCTGCTCACATCGCAAAGTGCACAGACGGAGAAGACGCGCAACGGCTTCAACCCGCAGCGCTGCGGCGACATCATCATCGAGGCGGCCCCTGGCTGGCGCGTGCTCAACGAAGACACGCAGGAAAGCGAGATGGCCGTCGCCTCCTACACCCAGTTCCCCATCATCATCTTCGGTGCCGGCACGCAGGCCGAGCGCATCAGCACGCCCGTCAGCACCGACCGTATAGCCCCCACGATTGCGAGGGCCATACGCATCAGAGCGCCCAATGCTTGCTCAGCAGAGCCATTATTTTAGTGCTTTTTGCACGATTCTGCAAAAAAATGCGTAACTTTGCACCCGCAAAGCAGTTAAACAAAAATAATCATAAAACAGTAAATCCGTAAATCGTAAATATAAAAGATGAATTTCAACAAAATTCTAAAATCGCTCTTCGGCGACAAGTCGTCGCGCGACATGAAGCTTATCCAGCCTTTCGTGGAGAAGGTGAAAGCCCAGACGCCCAAGGTGGAGAAGCTGGACAACGACGCCCTCAGGGCACGCACCCAGGAGATTCGCCAGCAGGTGCAGGCCGCTGCCAACGAGCAGAAAGCTGAGATAGAGAAGCTGAAGGCCACCATCGAAGAGACACCGCTCGACGAGCGCGCAGACATCTTCGCCAAAGTGGACAAGCTGGAGAAAGAGGTGCTCGAGGTCTACGAGGAAGCTCTTAACGAGGTGATGCCCGAGGTGTTCGCCATCGTGAAGGATACCGCCCGCCGCTTCGCCGAGAACGAAGAGACTATCGTCACCGCCACCGACTTCGACCGCGAGCTGGCCGGAGACCCCAGGAAGGACTTCATCACCATCGACGGCGACAAGGCCATCTACCACAACCACTGGACGGCCGGCGGCAACGACCTGAAGTGGGAAATGGTGCACTACGACGTACAGCTCTTCGGTGGCGTCGTGCTCCATCAGGGTAAGATTGCCGAGATGGCCACAGGTGAAGGTAAGACGCTGGTGGCCACGCTGCCCGTATTCCTCAACGCCCTCACTGGCAACGGCGTCCACGTGGTCACGGTGAACGACTATCTGGCCAAGCGCGACTCGGAGTGGATGGGCCCGCTCTATATGTTCCACGGACTGAGCGTCGACTGCATCGACAAGCACCGTCCCAACTCGCCCGAACGCCGCAAGGCCTACATGGCCGACATCACCTTCGGAACGAACAATGAGTTCGGCTTCGACTACCTGCGCGACAACATGGCCATCTCGCCTGCCGACCTGGTGCAGCGCTCGCACAACTATGCCATCGTCGACGAGGTCGACTCGGTGCTCATCGACGACGCCCGTACGCCGCTCATCATCAGCGGACCGGTGCCCAAGGGCGAGGTGCAGATGTTCGAGGAGTATCAGCCGCTGGTGGAGAAGATTGTGGGCGTGCAGCGACAGCTGGCCACCCAGTATCTGGCTGAAGCCAAGCAGAAAATCAGCGAGGGCATGGAGAAGAACGACAAGAAGCTGACCGACGAAGGCTTCCTCTCGCTCTACCGCTCACACAAGGCACTGCCGAAGAACAAGCCCCTCATCAAATACCTCTCTGAGGAAGGCATCAAGGCCGGCATGCTCCGCACGGAGGAAATCTACATGGAGAACAACAACCGCCGCATGCCCGAAGCCGTCGAGCCGCTCTACTTCGTGGTCGACGAGAAGCTGAACTCCTGCGACCTGACCGACAAGGGCACCGCCTGGCTGGCCCATCAGGTGAACGACCCGCAGCTGTTCGTGCTGCCCGACATCGCCGCACAGCTCTCTGCCCTCGAGGCTGAGACCGACCTGAGCGACGAGGAACGCGTGAACAAGAAGGACGAGCTGATGAACCACTACGCCGTACAGAGCGAGCGTGTGCACACCCTGCAGCAGCTGCTCAAGGCATACACCATGTTCAACAAGGACGATGAGTACGTGGTCATCGACGGCGAGGTGAAGATTGTCGACGAGCAGACGGGACGTATCATGGAAGGACGCCGCTGGAGCGACGGTCTGCATCAGGCCGTGGAGGCCAAGGAGCACGTGAAGGTGGAAGCCGCCACGCAGACCTTTGCCACCATCACCCTGCAGAACTACTTCCGCATGTACCACAAGCTGGCCGGCATGACGGGTACCGCCATCACCGAGGCCGGTGAGTTCTGGGACATCTACAAGCTCGACGTGGTGGAGATTCCCACCAACAAGCCTGTCATCCGTAACGACATGGATGACCGTGTGTACAAGACACAGCGCGAGAAATACCGCGCCGTGATTGCCGAGGTGGTAGCCATGCGCAACGCCGGACGCCCCACCTTGATTGGTACGACGTCGGTGGAGATTTCCGAGTTGCTTTCACGTATGCTCTCGATGTATGTCAATCCTGAGACGGGGCAGCGTGAGGGTATTCCCCACCAGGTGCTGAACGCCAAGCTGCACCAGAAGGAGGCCGACATCGTGGCACAGGCCGGACAGCAGGACTCGCAAGGACGAGGCGCCGTGACCATCGCCACCAACATGGCCGGTCGTGGTACCGATATCAAGCTGTCGCCCGAAGTGAAGGCTGCTGGCGGTCTGGCCATCATCGGCACTGAGCGCCACGAGAGCCGCCGCGTGGACCGCCAGTTGCGTGGACGTTCTGGTCGTCAGGGCGACCCCGGAAGCTCGGTGTTCTACGTTTCGCTGGAAGACAAGCTGATGCGACTTTTCGCCTCTGAGCGAATTGCACGCGTGATGGACCGCCTGGGATTCAAGGAGGGCGACATGATTGAGAGCTCGATGATTTCAAACAGCATTGAGCGCGCTCAGAAGAAGGTGGAGGAGAACCATTTCGGCATACGTAAGCGTCTGCTGGAATATGACGACGTGATGAACAAGCAGCGCACCGTGGTCTACGAGAAGCGCCGCCACGCCCTGATGGGTGAGCGCATCGGCATGGACATCGCCAACACCATCTGGGACCGCGTCAGCACCATCATCGAGCGCAACGACTACGAAGGATGCAAGGAAGAGTTCATCCGCCTGTTTGGCATGGAGGTGCCCTTCACGGAGGAGGAATTCCTGGATACCCGCAAGCGCAACGATATGGCTGAGAAGGCCTTCCAGACAGCTCTGAGCCACTTCAACCACCGCTGCGACCGCATCTGCGAGGTGGCCATGCCGATTATCAAGCAAGTATATGAGAACCAGGGCCACATGTACGAGCGCATCCTTGTGCCCATCACCGACGGACGCCGCGTCTACAACATTGCCTGCAACCTGAAGGAGGCTTACGAGACGGAGTGCAAGTCGGTGGTGAAGGAATTTGAGAAGCAGATGCTGCTGCACATCATCGATGAAGCCTGGAAGGAAAACCTGCGCGAACTGGACGAGCTGCGCCACTCGGTGCAGAACGCCAGCTACGAGCAGAAAGACCCGCTGCTCATCTTCAAGCTGGAGAGCGTGAAGCTGTTCGACAACATGGTGAACACGATAAACAACCGCACCGTAACCATTCTTACACGCGCACAGATTCCCGAACTGCAGAACCAGCAAGTTCAGGAAGCAGCCCCCGAAGAGCACACTGACCGCCAGCAGTACACGGAGAACAAGCAGTCGGCCCAGGAGGAGCAGCTGGTGGACAAGAACCAGCAGGCTGCCGCCCAGCACGACACACGTTCACAGCAGCCACGCAACCCCATCATCAAGGACAAGCTGCCCGGACGCAACGACCCATGTCCCTGCGGAAGCGGAAAGAAGTTTAAGAACTGTCACGGAAGAGGACTCGTTTAACAATAAATGTAATTGTATGATTGCTATTGAGAACCTGAAAAAGCAGTTTGGCGAGACAACAGCATGCGCCATCGATTCACTGACCGTGAATGATGGCGACCTGCTGGGACTCGTTGGTAACAACGGCGCTGGAAAGACCACACTCTTCCGCATGATTCTCGACCTGCTGAAGCCCGACGATGGAAGAGTGCTCATCGACGGCATTGACCCATCGACTTCTGAGGAGTGGAAACAGAACACCGGAGCCTATATCGACGACAGCTTCCTCATCGACTACCTCACACCTGAGGAGTATTTCGCTTTCCTGGCCAAAATCAGCTCACAGCCGCAGCAGGAAATGGAAGAGCGACTGAAGACGATGGAGCACTTTGCCGGCGGAGAAGTGCTTGGCCAGAAGAAGCTGATACGCAACCTCTCGGCTGGCAACAAGCAAAAGGTAGGCATCATGTCCGTCCTGCTTCGCCAACCGAAACTGGTTATTCTCGACGAGCCATTCAACTTCCTCGACCCCACCAGCCAAAGCATCCTGAAACGTATGCTCACCGACTACAGCCAGCAGACGGGAGCCACTATCTTGCTGAGTAGCCACAACTTGCAACACACCATCGACATTTCCACCAGACTCGTTCTGCTGGAGAAAGGACACGTGCTGCAAGATATAGAAAACGCCGGTAAAGAGGCCAGCGAACAGTTGATTAACTATTTTGAAAAGAACGTCTAAAAGGTAGAAAATGAAGTTTTTTTGAAAAAAGAACTAAAAATATTTTCTTATCTCACTGAAAATGAGTATCTTTGCAGTCCAAAATAAAAAACAACCCCAAAATAACAAAGAGAAAGCAATATGACTAAGGCAGAAATCATTACCGCAATTGCTCAGAAAACAGGTATTGGCAAACCCGAAGTTTCGGCAACTATCGAGGCGCTAATGGAGGAAATACGCAACAGCTTAGCCGTGAACAAGGAAAACGTTTACCTGAGAGGTTTTGGCAGTTTCATCGTCAAGCATCGCGCTCAGAAGACTGCTCGTAATATCTCGAAGAACACCACGCTCGTCATCGAGGCTCACGACCTGCCGGCCTTCAAGCCCTGCAAGAGCTTCATCGAGAAGATGAGCAATAACGGATAAGGAACAGAACTTATTCTAAAAGTAATCATTATAAATTCAAAACAACTATGCCAAACGGAAAGAAGAAAAAGGGCCACAAGATGGCTACGCACAAGCGCAAGAAGCGCCTGCGCAAGAATCGTCATAAGAGCAAGTAAATGACGGTAAATGAAAAGTGAAAGGAGTGTAAACCGGATGAAGCATTTCATGTGTTCCGGAACAAGCTCCTTTTTATTTGTCTAACAATCTCTAATTAAAGTTCAAGAATCATGACAAGCGAAGTGATTATTGATGTTCAGCCAAAGGAGATTTCCATCGCGCTGCTTGAAGACAAGAGCCTGGTGGAATATCAGAACGAGCCGCGACAGGCATCGTTCGCCGTTGGCAACATCTATCTTGGACGTGTGCGAAAGCTCATGCCGGGACTCAACGCTTGTTTTGTTGACGTAGGAAGCGAGAAAGACGCTTTCCTGCATTATCTGGATCTCGGACTTCAATTTAGCTCTTACGAAAAGTATCTCAAACAGGTAACAAGCGACCGCAAGAAACTCTACCCCATCCAAAAGGCTACCCACCAGCCCGACCTGCCCAAAGACGGCAACATTCAGAACATCCTGAAGGTTGGTCAGGAAATCATGGTGCAGATTGTGAAGGAACCCATCAACACGAAAGGCCCACGCCTGACCTGCGACCTCAGCTTTGCCGGGCGCTACATGGTGCTCATTCCTTTTGGAGATAAAGTATCCGTTTCAAGCAAAATCAAGAAAGGAGAGGAACGTAGCCGCCTCAAGCAACTCGTGCAAAGCATGAAGCCCAAGAACTTCGGCGTCATCGTCCGCACTGTTGCAGAAGGCAAGCGCGCTGCAGAACTGGATCAGGAGCTCAAGTCGCTGCTGGCCCGATGGGAGGACACCATCACCAAAGCCCAGAAGACCACCGAAGCCCACCAGCTGCTCTACGAGGAAGAGACCCGGGCCGTAGCCTTGCTGCGCGACCTCTTCAACCCCACCTACGACGGTATTCATGTGAACGATGCTGAAATCTTCAAACAGATTCACGACTATGTCGGTATGATTGCACCCGAAAAGACCGAAATCGTGAAACTCTACAACGGCAACGTTCCCATCTTCGACAACTTCAACGTCACCAAGCAGCTGAAGTCGGGCTTCGGCCGCACCGTCAACTACAAACGGGGAGCTTATCTCATCATTGAGCACACAGAAGCCATGCATGTGGTAGACGTGAACAGCGGTACGCGAATCAAGAAAGAAAACGGACAGGAAGCCAATGCCCTGGAGACAAATCTCGGAGCAGCCGACGAGTTGGCTCGCCAGCTTCGCCTGCGCGACATGGGTGGCATCATCGTTGTCGACTTCATCGACATGAACCTGGCCGAAGACCGGCAGATGCTCTATGAGCGCATGTGCGAAAACATGAAGAAAGACCGTGCGCGCCACAACATCCTGCCGCTAAGCAAATTCGGACTGATGCAGATTACGCGACAGCGGGTACGCCCTGCAATGGACGTTGCAGTAGAAGAAAGCTGCCCCACATGCCACGGAACTGGGAAAATCAAGTCGAGCATACTTTTCACAGACCAACTGGAGAGCAAAATTGACCGTCTCGTCAACAAAATAGGTATTCGACGGTTCTCGTTGCATGTACACCCTTACGTTGCCGCATTCATCAATCAAGGCGTCATCTCGATGAAACGCCGCTGGCAGATGAAATACGGATTTGGAATCCGCATCGTTCCAAGTCAGAAAATGGCATTCCTGCAATATGAATTCTACGATGACAAACGTCAGTTCATCGACATGCAGGAAGAAGCCGACTAAAGCTACTTTTAGGAGGCACAAAGAAAAACAGGCAGGAGACATCCTTTCAAAGAGATGCTCCTGCCTGTTTGCTTTTCTGCTAACCTCACGCTTTCATTCATAGTCGTCGATGACAGCATTCATGAAGTCCATCATGGGCTTGGCAGCCTTGAACACGCGCTCCATCTCGTCGAGCCATCCGTCGCCTTCATAGAACGAATCGTTGACACGATGCCAAGCGCAATAGTTCTTCAACCGAAGGTATTTAACATGCTCATAATCACGTGGAAAACCGGACGGACAAGTCTTCAGCTTTTCCAATCCAAATCCCTGGGGGCTATCCCAGGAGGCACTTTCAGGAGCATCGAAATATTTCAGGAACTCGGCAGACTCCACACAGCGCAGCCATTCCTCCTCGTTGGCCATCAACTCATTGCGACAGGCGGTCAGAATGTTCGTAGGCAGCCAGTAACTACCTACGGCCAACAGGCATTCTTCGGGCTGCATGTGCACATAGTATCCCCCACGGAGAGCCTTTTTGCCTTTTGCACAAATATATGCCCCGAAGTGATTCTTATAGGGCGATTTGTCGGGCGAGAAGCGCGTATCGCGGTAGAACCTGTAAGTACAGTCCTTCACCGTCAGCGGTGCTATCTCATCATCAAAGCTCTTGATCCGCTCAAGTGCCTGCTCCACGCCGTGTTCCCATTCAGCCCTTGCAGCTTCATAGTCATCCTTATGCGCATGGAACCACTCACGGTTGTTATTTGCCGCCACCTGGCGCAAAAAAGTCAGGATTTTCTTTGTATTCATTGTCAATCTGTATTTGAAACCATTATATGTTACGATAGAGAAATAAGTCTTTCTGAATTGTCACCACCATGCGATGGAGGCAAAAGACAACGCCTCATGACTCTTTTCCGTGCAAAATTACTCAAAAAAAACGATTATGTCAAACTTTTTAATTACTTTTGCACCCCGAAATGAAAATAGAAGAAAGATACAGGCTGGTACTGGACCATTTCCGTACCGAGATGCCAGAGGTGACTACCGAACTGGAATTCGCCAATGTGTTCCAGCTCCTGGTGGCTGTAGTTCTGAGTGCACAATGCACCGACAAGCGGGTAAACCAGGTGACGCCAGAACTATTCCGTCGCTACCCCGATGCCCATACGATGGCGCAAGCAGAGCCCGATGACATCTTAGAATACATCAGCAGCGTCAGCTATCCCAATTCCAAGTCGCGTCATCTGGCTGAGTTGTCGCGCATCTTGGTGCAAAAATACAATGGCGAGGTTCCCGGCGACTTCGATGCCCTGTTGGAGCTGCCTGGTGTAGGCCGCAAGACAGCCAATGTGATGCAAGCGGTTGCATTCGGCAAGAAGGCGATGGCCGTTGACACCCACGTCTATCGTGTCAGTCACCGTCTGGGGCTGGTGCCGCGCACTGCCAGCACCCCACTGAAGGTGGAGCAGCACCTGCTGAAGCACATTCCGACCGACGATGTGCCCCGTGCCCACCACTGGCTGCTGCTGCACGGGCGCTACGTCTGCACATCGCGTGCACCCCATTGCGACCGCTGTTCCCTTGAGGACATTTGTCCAAAGCGTCTGGAAGGTTCGCGCTTGTGACAAGCAGAGTAGAAAATAAATAGTGGCAAGGATGCAATATTCATTCTTAATTTCTGTTATATAATTATAAAGACAGAAAACACGTTAATGACGCAGTATATCATATATATATTCGGAGCTTTCCTGGTGAGCGCCTTATGTGGCTTTATCATCATGCCCATCATCATGAAGTTCTGCAAGAAGAAAGGGCTCTACGACATCCCTGACGGGCGGAAGATTCATCACAATGCCATCCCCCGCCTGGGAGGCATTAGCTTTCTGCCAAGCATGCTTCTGGCGTCGCTCATCGTCATCGCAACCGGAGGAGAGGAATTCTTTGAGAGGCATCAGGTTATACTTAGTCTCTGGTCGGTGTGTTTCTTCTGCTGCCTGCTGATTATCTATGGCGTTGGCATCATCGACGACTTAGTAGGCTTAGGGGCCAAGACAAAATTCACCGCACAGATTCTCGCCGGCACACTGCTGCCACTCTCCGGACTTTACATCAACAATCTCTACGGTTTCTGCGGTGTCCACGAGATTCCTTTCAGCATTGGTGCTCCGCTCACCGTGTTCATCATCATCTTCACTTGCAACGCCATCAACCTCATCGATGGCATCGACGGTCTTTCCGCAGGCTTGTCTCTTTATGCCCTCTCCGGGTTTCTCTTCTGCTTCATCCGCGAAGGCATGTTCCTCTATTGCATCCTTATTGCAGGCCTCATGGGCGTACTCATTCCTTTCCTCTATTATAATATATGGGGCAAGGTGGAGAAAAACGAAAAGATATTCATGGGCGACTCTGGCTCGCTGACGCTGGGATTCATCCTTGGCTTCCTGTTCGTGAAGTTCACGATGGACAACCCTAACGTCTCCCCGTTCAGGCTCGACTCCATGATGCTGGCCTATACGCTGCTCGTCGTTCCCGTCTTCGATGTGGTCAGGGTCTCTGTGGTACGCATGCGGCACAAGGCTCACATCTTCCGCGCCGACAAGAACCACATCCACCACAAGTTGATGCGTGCAGGCTTTTCCCAACACCAGACGCTGATTGTCATTCTGGCCATGGCTCTTGCCTTCACGGCCATCAACCTGTTTCTCTGGCAGTTTACCAGCTTCAGCATCATTGTGCTGATTGACATCGTGGCGTGGTGCGCATGCCACGTGCTCATCAACAGGGCCATCGTGAAGCGTGGCGAAGCAGTTTATTTAGTCACCACAGAAAATCAGAATCATGGCAAAAAGACTGTTTGACATCGTTTGCTCCATACTGGGACTCATTATCCTTTCGCCAGTATATCTCATCATATACATTGGCCTGAAGTTCAGCACCAAAGGTCCTGCCATCTTCGTTCAAGAGCGCATCGGCAAGGGCGGTCGCCCATTCAACATCTACAAGTTCCGCACCATGATTGTAAACAATGAGCAGAACGGCATTCCGCAGCTGGCCGAAGCTAATGACGACCGTCTGACACCCTTTGGACGCTTCCTGCGCGCTCACCATCTCGACGAACTGCCCCAGCTCTGGAACGTACTGAAAGGCGACATGTCGTTCATCGGCCCTCGTCCTGAGCGCAAGTATTTCATCGACCAGATTATGGAACGCGATCCCCGCTACGAGGAATTGTACAAGATCCGTCCGGGCCTGACGTCCTACGCCACGCTCTACAACGGCTATACCGACACGATGGAGAAGATGCTCCGCCGTCTGGAGCTCGACCTCTATTATCTGGAACATCGCTCCTGGTGGTTCGACTTGAAAATCATCTGTAAAACTTTTCTAAACATTCTTTTTGGAAAGAAATTCTAACGCTAACAAATACAACTCAAGAAACAACATAAGACTTGAAAAAAGTAAGCAAAAATTTAGGTCAATTCCTTTTTTTTAATTAACTTTGCAGCCCTAAAATGATAAATTATGAGCTTCTTCGATAGAATTGCAAATTGGTACTTCAACAGGAACACCCTCCCCTACTGGTGCATCCTGCTGATAGATAATATCATTGTCTTTGCGACATTCATTTTCACCTACTTCCTTTTCAACAGGACTTTACACTCGTTCCACTACCTTACACCACTGTGCCTGTCCTCCCTTGTCTACCTTGTTTTCTATAACATAGGCTTCCGGCTGTTCCACACCTATTCGGGCATCCTGCGCTATTCGTCGTTCGTCGACCTTCAGCGTGTGGGCTACGCCATGCTGCTCGGCTCAGCCCTTAGCTTCATCACCCACCTGGTGCTGGGCGACCACTTCAAGATGTTCGGCCTTGTAACGGGTGCACAGATTGTAACCGTTTTCGCCGTTGCCACATTCCTCATGTGGATTCTGCGCATCATGGTGAAGACCTTCTACGACGTGGCCTTTGCCAGCAAGCGTTCCAAGCGCACCTACATCTTTGGCGTGAGAAACGACGGCATCGCCATCGCCAAGCATATTCGCAGCGAGAAGCCCATGCGCTTCCAGCTGAAGGGCTTCGTCACGATCGATAAGAGCATGGAAGGCCATCTCGTGATGGGCAACAAGGTCTACATGGCTACCAAGGACATCGTGGAGGACATGAAAGCCAAGCGCATCGAAGCCATCATTGTCTCTCCCTACCGTCTGCGCGACTTCCGCAAGAACCAGACGCTGCAGGACGAGCTGATTAAAGCAGGCATCTCCATCTATATCACCCAGTGGTCGAGGGAATTATCCGAAACCGACAGCGTTATCGACAGTGCGCCTCAACTGAAGGAAATCAGCATTGAAGACCTGCTGCCACGCGACGAGATTCAAGTAGACATGAAGTCTGTGGGCGACCAGCTGAAAGGCCAGTGCATCATGATTACCGGCTCTGCCGGCAGCATTGGCAGCGAGATGGTACGCCAGATAGCCGTCTACGGGCCGAAGGAGCTGGTTCTTGTAGACCAGGCAGAGACGCCGCAGCACGACATCCGCCTGATGATGCACAACGAGTGGCCCAGCATCAAGGCCCACACCATCGTGGTCAGTATCTGCGAGAAGGACTACATGGAGACTATCTTCAACCGCTACCGGCCGGCCTACGTCTTCCACGCCGCAGCTTACAAACACGTGCCGATGATGGAAGACAACCCCTCGGAGAGCGTGCGCAACAATATCATAGGAACGCGCGTCATAGCCGACCTATCGGTGAAATACGGCGTCAAGAAGTTCGTAATGATTTCCACCGACAAGGCCGTCAATCCCACCAACGTCATGGGCTGTTCGAAGCGTATCTGCGAAATCTACGTTCAGAGCCTCGACAAAGCCATCAAGGACGGCAAAATGAAAGGCTGCACCCAGTTTGTCACCACCCGCTTCGGCAACGTGCTGGGCAGCAACGGCAGCGTCATTCCCCTCTTCAAGGAGCAAATCAAGCAGGGCGGACCCATCACCGTCACCGACCCGAATATCATCCGCTTCTTCATGCTCATCCCCGAGGCCTGCAAGCTGGTGCTCGAAGCTGGCACGAAGGGCCACGGCGGCGAGATATTCATCTTCGACATGGGCCAGCCCGTGAAGATTGCCGACCTGGCCAAACGAATGATTCTGCTCAGCGGTGCCAAGAACATCGAAATCAAGTTCACGGGCCTCCGTCCGGGCGAGAAGCTCTACGAGGAGGTGCTCAGCGACAAAGAGACGACGAAGCCCTCGTTCCATGAGAAGATTCGCATTGCGATGGTGCGCGAATACGACTATGCCGAGGCCAGCCACGAGATTGACGAGCTCTACGAGGCCAGCAAGTCGTTCGACGACATGAAGACGGTGGCGAAGATGAAGCAGATTGTCCCAGAGTACAAGAGCAACAACTCCGTCTACAGTTCCCTCGACAAATAAGGCTACGTAAAAGCTACAGGAAAACGGATTAAAACATGTGCCAGTTTTAATCCGTTTTTTTAAGCCAATGTTTCTTGACGGGTCTAATACCTGCGGAAGTGCATCCTCAGCCGCTCCGATTCAAGCGTCATTGCTTTCTTGTCGAGCTGCAGCACCTTGAACATTTCCTCCATATGGTCAATACCATAGAAGCTGATGGTGTTGACATCCTGCACCAGGCTGTCAGACACCAGCCGGTTGTCGACCACGGGATGGCTCAGCGTCAGCATGCCGTCCCGATGCTCAAAGCGAAAGAACACCGACACGTGGTAAGTGGCCAAGTCGCGTATTTCCAGCAAGTCACCCTGCACGGCCCAGAACATTTTCCTGTCGCGCACATCGCCAGAGCGGTTCGTGGCCAGCGTGTCAACCTGCGCCAGCTGCCAGAATCCGTCCAGCAATCCATTGTCCGACGTATGGAAGTCGCTGCATGCCGTCGACAATAGTGCGGCCAGAGCCAGGGTGAGCACGTTTCGCTTCATGGGTTCATTCGTTTTTATTTGATGTTCAGTTGCTTGCCGATGGTGAGCTGCACGCCGGCATTGTCGCCCAGCAGCTCGCCCCTGTCTAACGCCACGGCACCTTTCAGGCTCCAGCCTTCCAGCTTCGAATCCTTGGGAAACGCATAGCGGGCCTCAGCCATCAGGCTGACATTGTTTTGCGGCTCAACAAGAGGATGGTGATAGGTGCCAAAGCCCTTCTGCCAGGTAGCCAGCAGCCGATAGTGCAACCCCTCGGCCGGCGTTCCGCTCATGCCGAGATGCCAGGCCCAGAAGCGGTTGTTCAGCACGTTGATCATGCCGTTGTCGTTATAGAGCGGCGAGCGGTAGAGCGGATTGCCCATCACCTGCCCCCAGTGCTGCCAGCCGGTGAAGACATAGTGGTTATAGTAGTCGTCGATGCCGCCAATGTGGTCCGATATCACCATCGTGTGGTCGTGATAGACGGGGCCGCTCTGATACTTCGTGTAGAGATACTCTGCCACGACGCTCTGCAGCCATTTGCAGTGCTTCAGCCGCAGTTCGGCTCCTACGAGCATGTCGCGCAGGTCGTAGACGAACCAGCCGAAGTGCTCCCAGCGGTCCCAGTCTTCACCCGTTCCGTAGCCGTCGTAGTCGAGCAGGAACAGCTGCGACTGGTCTTCAAAGAAATGGTCGGCATAGAGCGAGACACCCCACCCCGGCTGCTCGCAGTTGGCCCTGACGACCCAGCTGCCCACATGGTTGCCTTCCTTGTTGCGATAGCTGCCAAAGTCTTTCTCTATGGCATCGCTGCCACTGGGAATGAGCGCACTGACGATGCCCGAGAGGCCGCTTTGGTTCTTGATGACCATTGTTTCGGTATTGCCAGGAATGAACGATGTGCCGCTAAACTGGCTCCCCATCTCCAGCCCCAGTTCCACCGTGAAGGGCTTCGCCTCGCGGCCCAGCCTCAGATAGCCGGCCTTGGTGTGCAGCATCGTATGCTTGGTGTAGCGCGACTGCAGATGCGAGAAGTCGCGCTGCCAGCTGTCGTCAGTGGTCACGCCGTAGAAGAGGTGGCCCTTCAGTCCCAGCCAGCCCTTCGAGAACGGCACGTTCCAGTAGTCGGGCAGTGCGAGCCTGATGCCCGGCACAGGGCGCGCATTGATGCCCAGCGTCTGCGGACCGCTGCTCAGCTCCTGGTTCTTCAGCTCCATGGGCTGCTCCTTGGCACCCAGGGTGAGCAACCCTTTCCGCCAGCCCACCTCGGCGTAGGCCTGCTGCACCACCAGCGTGCTGGAGAAGCCTGTGGCCAAAGCCACGTCGGCCCCGAAGCCTCGTTTCCAGCTTCGGGCAGAATCCTGCTCCAGGTCTCGGAAAAGTCCTGCGCGGAGATAGCCGTTCGTGGTCTCGAGCGAGCTAAGTCCATAGCGGTTGGCGTTCAGCCAAAGGGGCGTATTGTCACCGTCGGAAGCCGTCAACTGGGCCTCCGTCTTGAAAACCATCTGTCCTCTGGCCGCCGTTGCCGTCGCCAGCGCAAGAAGGATCAATAAACGGTGTGTTCTCATTCAATCAAGTATAAAACGCTGCAAAGTTACGAAAATAGTGAGAGAAAAGGAAAAGAAAACGCGTTTTTCTTTCCTTTTCCAGTCGAAAAGGCCATTCCGCAGAGCCAAAAACAAGCGATATTTTGCTATTATAGGGATTTTCCCCCACCAATTTAGGGAAAATCCTTTGCAGGGATAAGAAAAAAGCAGTTACTTTGCATCAGAAACAAAAGCAACAACATGTCAAACCATAAAAAAGCAATACGACTATGAAGAAGATGATGTTTACCCTGATTGCCATGCTGACGATAGCAGTATCGGCAAATGCCATGTCCTACGAGCAGGCACGCAACGAGGCCCTCTTCCTCACCGACAAGATGGCCTACGAGCTCAACCTGAGCGATGCCCAGTATGAGGCTGCCTATGAAATCAACCTCGACTACCTCATGGGCGTCACCAGCCAGTACGATGTCTTTGGACCCTACTGGGAGCGCCGCAACCTCGACCTGAGCTATATTCTCTTCTCCTGGCAGTGGGATATCTTCCGTGCCGCCACCTACTTCTACCGCCCGCTCATCTTCGACGCCGGCTACTGGCACTTCAGCATCTATGCACGCTATCCCCACCGTGACTACTTCTTCTTCGGCAGGCCCCACTTCTACGCCACCTACCGCGGAGGCCACAGCTGGAGAATGAACAGCGGACGCAGCTTCTACGAGGGACGCCGCGACTTCTACCGCCCCGGCAACCGCACTCGTGACCAGCACTTCGGCATGCGCAACGGCTGGGACCGCGGTGACTATCGTGGCAACAACGGCGGCGGACCGCGCAGCTCCACCCACGTCACTGGCGGCAACAACGGCGGCAATGAGAACTGGCGCAACAATGGCGGCTTCGGCAGCGGACGCAACATGAACCCGAACGACCGCTCGGCAGGTGGCATGAACAGCACGCGCAGCACCACTCCGGCCAACGGCGGCATGCAGAACCAGGGCGGCTTTGGCGGCAGCCGCACCGGCACCACCAACAGCAACGGCAACTTCGGAGGCAACCGCTCGGGCAACACTAACGGCAGCTTCGGAGGCACCCGTTCGGGCAACAGCTCCGACAACTTCCGCCAGGGTGGCAGCACCACCAGCCCCAGCGCCGTGGCTCCGACACGCAGCACCATGTCGCGCACCAATCCTACCACCAGTGGCAGCTTCGGCGGCAACCGCGCCACCGCCACCCCGCAGCGCAGCACTTCTACTGTCACCCGCAGCGCCACCACCGCTCCGCGCAGCTCAGGCTCCATGTCCCGCAGCTCGGCTGGCAGCAGCTCGCGCAGTTCGGCAGGCAGCTCGCGTAGCTCGGCTGGCAGCTCACGCAGTTCGGGCAGCAACAGCCACGGCAGCTTCGGTGGCTCGCGCAGATAAATCATCTGGCCCCTGACTCCCTTATGAGAAATGAGGAGTGAGAAATGAGAAATGGATAGACCCAAGCCTACAGGACGACGGAGTACCTACGCGGCAAGTCTATTCATTTCTCATTTCTCATTCCTCACTCCTCATTCTTCATCCATCTGATAAAGTGAACTACTCCCCTCCCAGGGGGGATGTTTGACGGGACTTTTTCTCCCAAAATTGTCAAAATATTTCACAGAAAGTTTTGTTCACGGAGACGAAGCAATTTTGAGTGAAAAATGGCCGTTTTGGAGCCTTGGGGAGGCGTTGCCCGATGAAAAATCGGGCCGCAAAAGACGAAGATTTGCACACATGATATACTTTTGTGCACGTTTTTTGCTCAAATTTTGCCCCTTTTCGCGTTTTTGTAAGCACGCCAAAATTTCAAAAGTCAACGCCAAATTTTCAAAAGGCGTTGACTTTTTTTTCTCAACGAACGCTAATTTTTGCCAAAATCAAGTCAAACCACTGGCAATCAACCATTTAGCAAACCCTCAAAAAACACGCGTTTTTTCGTCCAAAAAGTTATTTCGTGGAAAATTTTCAAAATATAGAGGCCAAAAATGGCCATTTTGTCAATTTGGTTCAAAAAAAACAGGAAGATAAAAGGCATCATTTACGCTCCCAAATGAACGCCCCGTTTTCACCATCCATTCCCTGTTTACGCAGAAGGGATGAAAATAATTCTGACAGAAACTTTTGCCGTTCTGTTTTTTTTCACTATCTTTGCAAACAAATATAAATAATACTCAAAAACCTTTTCTATGAACAAAAAACTAACTCTTGCGGTGATGGCGCTATGCACCACTCCTGCACTGCTGGCCCAGGAGGCTGACTCGCTGGCCATCGACGTGCAGAACGAGCAGGCCTACACCTTCACCGAGGCACAGTTGGGCGAAGACGACGACGTGACGCAGAACGTCACCGTCATCTCCTCCAACCGCAATGTGTATGCCAGCGAGGTAGGCTACCGGTTCAGCCCTGCCAGGTTCAAGTACCGTGCCTTTGGCTCGAAGTACAACGACATCTACATCAACGGCAACCCCGTGAACGATGCCGAGCGCGGAGAGTTCCGCTACTCCTTCGTGGGTGGCCTGAACAACCAGACGCGCTCGCAGGAGGCTGCCCTGCCCTTCGAGGACAATAACTTCTCGATGAGCGGCATGGGCGGCGCCAACAACTACAATTTCCGCCCGTCGAGCTTCGCCACCGGGCAGCGCGCCTCGATTGCCGGGGCCAACCGCAACTACACCGTGCGCGCCATGTACACCTACAACACCGGCGTGATGGAAAACGGCTGGGCCTTCAGCGGCAGCCTCACCTATCGCTGGGCCGACCGCGGCTACGTGGAGGGAACGTTCTACAACTCGCTCAGCTACTTCCTGGGAGCCGAGAAGCTCATCGGCGACAGCCATCGCCTGAGCCTCGTCACATGGGGTAACCCCACCGAACGCGGCTCGCAGTCGGCATCTACCGACGAGATGTACTGGATTGCCAACAACAACTTCTACAATCCCAACTGGGGCTACCAGGACGGCAAGGTGCGCAACTCGCGCATCGTCAACGACTTCGCACCGGCAGCCCTGCTCACCTGGGACTGGAGCATCGACCACGAGACGAAGCTCACCACCTCGCTGCTGGGAAAATACAGCATGTACAGCTCGAGCCGACTGAACTACAACAACTCCACGAACCCCGCCCCTGACTACTACTCGCTGATGCCCTCGTACTACTACGACGTATGGGCACCCTACGAAGGCGACCAGGGGGCGACGGCACTGGCCAACTGGCAGACGGCCTACGACTATCTGTCGGCATCGAAGGCCAACCGGCAAATCAACTGGGACCGCCTCTACTACGCCAACAAGGTGGCCTCGCTGCAAGGTGCCGACGCCATGTACTACCAGCAGGCCTACCACGACGACCAGCTCTCGCTCTCGCTGTCGAGCTATTTAGACAAGAAGCTCTCGCGCAGCACCACCCTCCACGCCGGACTGCAGCTCTCGACCAACAAGGGCATGCACTACCAGACGATGGAAGACCTGCTGGGCGCCACCAGCTTCCACAACGTGAACACCTACGTGGTGGGCACCTATGCCGAGGGCTCGCGCGAGGTGCAGTACGACCTGAACCACCCCAACCAGGAAGTGAAGGTGGGCGACCGCTTCGGCTACGACTATAACATCCTGGTGAACAAGGCCAACGCCTGGGCTGGCTATACCGCCGACATCAGGAACCTGCACTTCTTCGTCAACGGCCGCATCGGTGGCACCACCCTGCAGCGCGACGGCAAGATGTGGAACGGACTGGCCTACGCCAACTCCTTCGGCAAGGGCAAGACCGCCAGCTTCCTCGACGGTGGCGGAAAGGCCGGAGCCACCCTCAACCTGGGCCATGGCCACGCCGTGATGGTGGGCGCTGGCTACGAGTGGAAAGCACCTACGGCACGCACCGCCTTCTCGGCCCCGCAAATCAACAACGACTTCGCCGTGAACCTGAAGAACGAGAAGGTGTTCTCGGCAGAGGCAGGCTACCAGCTGAAGACCTCCATCGTGAAGGCCAACCTGAACGGCTACTTCAGCCGTCTGACCGACGTGAGCGAATACTCGATGGCCTACAGCGACGTGCTGCACTCCTTCTCCTACATCTCGCTCACCGGCATCAACAAGGAATACTACGGCGTGGAGCTGGGCCTGAACGTGAAGGTCACCGACTGGCTCAACATCAAGGCCCTGGGCACCATGAGCGAAGCCAAATACACGAACAACGCCAACGTGCGCTACATGCTCTCTGAGGATGGCAAGTACCACGACGACATCTGCGTGAACAAGGGCATGCGCGAGGGCAGCACACCGCTCACCGCCGCCAGCCTCGACCTGAGCTATCATGCCAGCGGATGGTACATCGACCTCATCGGCAACTACTACGACCGCATCTACCTCTACTACTCGCCCATCACCCGCTACTATGGCGACCTGCCCGACCGCAACGGCGACGGCATACGCGAGTTCTACGACGAGACGACCGGCGAATGGTACATGCCGCAGAACCAGGCCAAGGGCAAGGGCGGACTCATGGTCGATGCCAGCATCGGAAAGAGCATCTACCTGAGCCACGGACGCCGCATGAGCATCAACCTCATGCTGACGAACCTGCTGAACAACATCAAGATTGTGACAGGCGGCATGGAGCAGAACCGCCGCGACAAGGACGAGGAGGGCTCGACCATACGAACCTACTCCTTCCAGGACAGCCCGAAGAAATTCTATGCCAACGGCATCAACGGCATGCTTATCGTATCCTACAACTTCTAAAACCGCAAGCATCATGAAGAAACTACATTATATATTAATAGCAGCGCTCTGCGGCATGATGGCCGGATGCATGGACGGCGACTGGGACGAGCCTACGTTCAGCCAGCCGCCCTACGGCAACAACAGCATCACCGAAGACGGCATCGTCAGCATCGCGCAGCTGAAGGCCGACCCCGACTATGCCACGGCCATCAAGAATAGCAAGTATAAGCTGGTGGAGAAGAACGTGAAGATTCGCGGTCGCATCACCGGCAACGACCTGGGCGGCAACCTCTACAAGCAGTTCGCCATGCAGGACGAGACGGGGGCCATCATCGTGGCCGTGAACGAAGGCGGCATCAATGGCTATCTGGCCGAGGGACAGGAAATCATCGTCGACCTGAAGGGACTCTACGTGGGTGCCTACGGCGGCATGGCCGAGATTGGCGTGCCCTACAACGGAAGCATCGGCCGCATGTCGAAAGACCTCTGGGCAACGCACTACAAAATTGTGGGGGGCCTGTCGAACGTGGAGCCCAACGCCATTGAGCCCGTAGACTTCGCCGTGGCCATGCAGAACATGGACAACGCCGGCATGCTCGTCACGCTCAGCGGCGTGCACTTCGCCGCTGCCGACGGCAAGCGCACACTCATCGACGGTGCTGCTTCGGGCGGCAACTACTACAGCCAGCAGCTGAAGGAGTACGGCTCGAACGTCATCATCCGCACCAGCTCCTATGCCGACTTCGCCGCCATGGTCATGCCCACCGGCGCCTGCAACATCACCGGCATTGCCACCCGCTTCAACTCTACCTGGCAGATCATGATTCGCAAGACCAGCGACATCGAGGTCGTTGAAAAGTAACACAGCATTCATCAAGGAAAACAAAAAAAACAGATAAGCAATATGAAGAAACTATTCAGCAAACTCATGCTCGTGGCCATGGCGGCCACCCTGTTCGTGGCCTGCGAAGACGTGCCCGAACCCTACTCCATCCCTGAAGCCACGCCAGCCGAGGAAATCACCTACACCGGAAGCGGCACGCTGGAGAATCCCTACACCTGCGCCGACGTCATCAAGTATGTGCAATCGCTCGACGGCGAGGAGTCGGCTGTGGAAGTCTATGTGAAAGGTATCGTGGTCGAGGTCACCGAGGCTTTCTCCACCAATTTTGGCAACGGCACCTTCACCATGAGCGACGATGGCACACCTGCCAACGTGTTCACCGCCTATCGCGTGCTCTATCTCGGCAACCAGAAGTACAGCAACGGCAAGACGCAGATTAAGGCTGGCGACGAGGTGGTCGTCTACGGCAAGGTGGTCAACTATCGCGGCAACACCCCCGAGACCGTGCAGAACAGCGCCTTCCTCTACTCGCTCAACGGCATCTCTGAGGGTGGCACCAGCACCATAGAGGGCGAACCCACTGGCAGCGGCACGTTGGAAGACCCATTCAACTCGGTAGCAGCCATCAAGTACGCTCAGGAAGTGGGCGACACGGAGAGCCCGAAGGATGTCTACATCAAGGGTAAGGTGGCCAGCATTACCGAGCAGTATGGCACACAGTTCGGCAATGCCACCTTCACCATCAGCGACGACGGCACGGCCAATGGTGCCTTCACCGTCTACCGTGCGCTCTATCTGGGCAACCAGAAATACACCAGCGGCGACCTGCTGAAGGAGAAAGATGACGTCATCGTCTGCGGAAAGGTGACCTGCTTCAAGGGCAACACCCCCGAGACCGTGCAGGGAAAGGCCTACCTCTATTCGCTCAACGGCAAGACCGGCAGCACCGTCACCCCGCAGCCCGGCGGCGAGGCCAAGGGAAGCGGCACGCTGGAAGACCCGTACAATGCTGCAGCCGCCAATGCCTATGCCAGCTCGCTCGCTGCCGACGCTGAGTCGGACAAGGACATTTACATCAAGGGTAAAATTATCGACATTGAAGAGAAGAACCAGTTCAACACCCAGTATGGCAACTGCACTTTCTACATCAGCGACGACGGCACCGACACCAGCGACAAATTCTACGTCTTCCGCACGCTCTACCTGGGCAATGTGAAGTACACCGAAGGAGAGCTGCCCAAGAAAGGCGACGAGGTCATCATCTGTGGAAAGGTGGTCAACTACAAGGGCAACACCCCAGAGACCGCTGCCAACAAGAGCTATATCTACTCGCTCAACGGCAAGACCGAAAGCGGCGGTGGCGACACTCCCGGCACGGTGCCTGGCAAACCCTCAGGCAACGGCACATTGGAGAGTCCCTACAACGCCACAGCTGCCAATGCATTCGCCAGCTCACTCGCTGCCGACGCCAAGTCGGACAAGGACATCTACATCAAGGGCAAGATCATCGACATTGAAGAGAAGAACCAGTTCAGCACCCAGTATGGCAACTGCACCTTCTACATCAGCGACGACGGTACCGACGCGAGCGAAAAGTTCTATGTGTTCCGCACGCTCTATCTCGGCAATGTGAAGTACACCGACGGAGTGCTGCCCAAGAAGGGCGACGAGGTCATCATCTGCGGAAAAGTGACCAACTACAAAGGCAACACCCCCGAAACCGTGGCCAACGAGAGCTATATCTACTCGCTCAACGGCAAGACCGAAGCCGACAACGGTGGCGGCGACACACCTGGCCCTGGCACAGGCGGCGATGACACCGGCGACGGTTACGCAATCACCTTGGCCGACTTCGGCCTTGAGAACGCTGCCGATGTGCCCACCCTGACTGCTGGCGACGGCACCACCCTCACCTTTGCCCAAGAGGGTGGCAAGAATGCCCCGAAGTACTACACCGCAGCTGGTGGCTCCGTACGCATGTATGCCCTTAACTCGCTCACTATCAAGTCGAGCAAGACCATCACCAAGGTCGTCATCACCGCCTCCGACCCCTACCAAGGCACTGCCTACAACGGCAACGACATGATGTATGGCGAGGCCAACGGCAACAAGGTGACCACCAAGAAAGACAGCGACACGCAGGTGAGCTTCACAGGATTCAGCAGCAACGAGCTGAAGATTGTCAACGACTTCACCGGCAACAGCGGAGGCACGCAACTGCGCGTGGCAAAAGTCACAATCACATACGCAAAATAAAAAATCTACACGAAATGTTTGCGTATTACGAGAAAAATTCGTACCTTTGCAGCCCGATTAAGTATTTATCAACCATTTAACAACAAAAATGAAAAAAGGAATTCATCCAGAAAACTATCGCCCCGTCGTGTTCCGTGACATGTCCAACGGCGATATGTTCCTTACGAGGTCTACCGCAAAGACAAACGACACGATAGAGTTCGAAGGAGAAACTTACCCGGTGGTAAAAGTCGAAATCTCCAGTAGCTCTCACCCCTTCTATACTGGTAAGAGCAAGCTCGTCGACACGGCTGGTCGCGTCGATAAGTTCATGAGCCGCTACGGTAAGGCTTCGAAGAAGTAAGATATTTTACACACACGATGATTTAGAAAGGTGCGTTCAGGGTAGTTGCATATGCCTTGTGCGCACCTTACTCTTTTTTCCAAGCACTAAGAACCTCCACGACATGAAACTACTATCCAGACTACTTCCCTACTTCCTGTTGGCTTTTATTGTCTGTGCCTGCGACGACGACGACAAGTTGCCGCATGAAGCCCCTGAAGAGAAAGTCTATGAAAGACTGGAGTTCCCACGTCTCAGTACAGACCCGAATAGCATTCTGTTAGTGCGCCGTACACAAAACTATGGCATTAACTACGCCATAGAGTATGACCGGCAGAAACGCACGCAACGCTGGACTTGCTGGCAGTGGTATCGTGGCAATAGTGGAACTTCGTGGAACCGCAACAACTGGGACTATGCTACCGACAACGAATGGGCCATGCGTAACCTTCGTACTTATGGCTGGGGCGATCCCTTTCAACCAGACCCAGACTTAGCCCCAAAATATCGCACAGAGTTAGAAGAGTATAATAGCATACCATTCCAACGCGGCCACATCTGCGCCTCAGCAGACCGTCTGAATTCGAAGGAGGCCAATGAACAGACGTTCTATCTTTCAAACATCATGCCTCAGACAAGAGCCCTTAACGAAGGCATTTGGTCTGACATGGAGGCTAAGGTGCGGAGCTGGAACAACGATTCATTCCGCAAGGTTCTTTATATTGTAAAAGGTGGCACCATTGATGATGCAAATATACAATCTCGCACAATTACGGGCATGATTGTCCCCAAATATTTCTATATGGCCGTTCTGTGCGAAGACAACAAAGGCCAATACAAGGCGATGGCCTTCTGGGTGGAGCATACCAGCCAGAACAAGAAAGGCGACGCACTGGGCAAATACGTCATCAACATCCGCCAGCTGGAACAGCAGACGGGCATCGATTTCTTCTGTAACCTGCCCGACGACATTGAACAGCGGGTAGAGAATGCTGCCCATAGCGAAATACTCAGCGCATGGGGCATTTAAGCGGCTCCGCGATGCACAAGATGAACTTTTTTACTTAAAAACTCCTAATAATTTTGCCCGCTAAAAACTTTTTACGTATATTTGTAAGCTGAACAACAAAAAACAAGCAAAACTAACCACATAAAAAGCTATTAAGTAAAGAATGAAAACAGTTTATGATTTCACTGTCAAGGACAGAAAAGGAAAGGACGTGTCGCTGAAAGAGTACGCCAACGAGGTGCTACTCATCGTGAACACCGCAACAAAGTGTGGCTTCACTCCACAATACGACGAACTGGAGAAACTCTACCAGAAGTATCGCTCACAGCATTTTGTCATCCTCGACTTCCCCTGCAACCAGTTCGGACAGCAGGCTCCCGGCACCGACGAGAGCATCCACGAATTCTGCAAGTTGAACTTCGGCACAGAATTCCCGCAGTTCAAGAAGATTAAGGTGAACGGCCCCGACGCCGACCCGCTTTTCCTGTTCCTTCAGGAGCAAAAGGGCTTCGCCGGCTGGAACATGGAGCACCCCATCGCCCACATTCTCGACGACATGCTGTCGAAGGAAGACCCCGAATACAAGGAGAAGCCCGACATCAAGTGGAACTTCACCAAATTCCTCGTCGACAAGAAAGGCATGGTCGTAGCACGCTTTGAACCTACGGAGAGCATTGAGGTCATCGCAGCCAAGATTGAGGAACTGCTGAAATAGAATCATGGAAAAGACGAAATGCTTAATCATTGGCAGCGGACCCGCAGGGTACACCGCTGCCATTTACGCTTCTCGCGCCAATCTGCAGCCCATTGAGTATTGCGGACTGCAACCTGGCGGACAGCTGACGCAGACAACGGAAGTGGAGAACTTTCCCGGATATCCCGAAGGTGTTGACGGCAACCAGATGATGATGGACCTGCGCCAGCAGGCAGAGCGCTTCGGCACGGATATCCGCGACGGCGAGATTGTCGAAGTGGACTTCTCCGCACGCCCATATCGGCTGAAGGACGATGCAGGCAACGAACTGGAGGCCGACACGGTCATCATTGCTACTGGTGCCTCGGCCAAGTATCTCGGTATCCCCGATGAACAGAAATACAACGGAATGGGCGTCTCTGCCTGTGCCACCTGCGACGGGTTCTTCTACCGCAAGAAGACCGTGGCCGTGGTGGGCGGCGGCGATACAGCCTGCGAGGATGCGCTCTACCTGAGCGGTCTGGCCAAAAAGGTCTACATGATTGTGCGCAAACCCTTCCTACGTGCTTCAAAGGTGATGCAGCAGCGCGTCGCAGAACGTGAGAACATCGAGATTCTGTTCGAGCACAACACGCTGGGCCTCTACGGCGAAGAAGGCGTGGAAGGTGCACATCTTGTGAAGCGCCGTGGCGAGCCCGACGAGGAGCTGGTAGACATTAAAATCGACGGATTCTTCCTCGCCATCGGCCACAAGCCAAACACCGACATCTTCAAGCCTTGGCTCGACACCGACGAGGTGGGCTATCTGAAGAAGATTGACGGCACGCCCCGCACAAAGCTACCCGGCGTGTTCGTGGCTGGCGACTGCGCCGATGCCGTCTACCGTCAGGCCATCAGCGCAGCCGGAACAGGCTGTCAGGCTGCCATTGAGGCCGAACGTTTCCTAATGGAAAACTAACAAACGGAAAGCAACAGAAATGCGGGGCACCGACCCCGCATTTCTTATTTTATCAAGCTCTGAATCAGCCGCTCCATATCTTCCTTCCGGGCTTCCACTTGCTGAAAATAGCGCAACTGATTGCGTGTCCTTACCAAGTTGTGCTCTGGATACCGAATCTTGTAATAGGTGTCTCCATTCAGATAGTCCGTCAGGAAGCGCACAGCCTGCATCATGGGAAAGAGCCCCACAGCGTATGGAAGGTTCTCAGTCTCAACTGGCATGAGGAAACTTCGCGTCGACTCCAGATAACCTCGCGTGAAAGCCTCAAAGATATCCCAGCGGAAAGCCACGCTGTCCTGCTCTGGTGAATCCTCTGGCATGGTGTTGGCAGCCGTTCTCAGGAAATCGCCATAATCCGAGAAGACGTAGGCAGGCATCACCGTGTCAAGGTCGATAACGCACAGCACATGCCCTTCACGGTCAAACAGAATATTGTTCACCTTGGTATCGCAGTGGCAGATGCGTTTGGGTAGAAGGCCCTGCCGGTGCATCTGCTCAGCCCGGCACATCTGCTCGGCATGTTTCCAAATCAGCGCCAACTCAGTACCAACCTGCGCCACGCGCCCCTTGCGGTCGTCAGCTACGGCTTGCCGCAACTGGTTGAGCCGCAGCTCCATATTATGGAAGTCGGGAATTGTCTCGCCCAGCACCTCTGGGAAATCCGTCAACATGCCCTCAAACTGGCCAAAGGCTCTGCCTGCATCATAGGAGGAAGCGGGCGTCACCTCGTCAATCGTCAGTGTATCTGGTATGAAAACGGAGGTGCGCCAATAGTTCTCCCCGTCAAAGTAATACGCCTTCCCGTCTTTTGCTGGAATGAAACGAAGTACCCGGCGGTCAATGTCACCACATTCGTCCTGCTGAAGTTTTGCACGCAGATGGCGAGTGACAGCCTCGATGTTGCGCTGCAAAAGGTCAACATCCTTAAAGACGGCATGGTTGATACGCTGCAACACGTAGTCGGGCTGATCGGCTTCAGCCGTCTTCACCCGATAAGTGTCGTTGATAAGCCCATTACCCAGCGGCTCTATGGATGCCACCGTACCTTGCAGGTCGAAATGCCTGACGATATCCTCCCTTGTCATACCCACCAACTTATTTGAAGGCGTACTTAAAACCCTTGATGCGGTTCCACGCTCCCCGTGTAAAATCGGGAATGGCTACCGGCGCAGAGTTGTTCTCTAACGAGATGCGTGTCAGCTCACCCAGACAGCACCATTCAGCCATGTCGTAGACATCCATATCCAAGGGAAGGCCGTTCTGCAGGCAGTAGACGAGGCGATAGTCCATGATGAAGTCCATGCCGCCATGACCGCCTACGCGCTTAGCTTTCTCCTCCAGTTCCTTCACGAAGTCGGGCAGGTATTTGTGCAACATGGCGTTGCAGAGGCTGTCGGGCATAGCTGCATGAGCATTCAGGTTCTCATGGTCAGGTATTCCGCTGTTGCTGAGCATTTCCTGACGGAACAGCAGCTGATAGATGGGGTACTTGCTGGCATAGCCATCGCTGCCCACCACCTGGAACATGCGGCTATAGGGGCGAGGCGTCAACACATCGTGCTGAATGAGCATCGTCTTTCCATTGACCGTGCGAATCAGCGTCGAAGTCTGGTCACCATTCTGGAAGTCGGGGCAGTCCTTCCCCATCAGCTTCTTCACCACTCGCGGACCGTTCACAGGCTTTGTGTCGACTGCAACAAGATAGTCCATGCGGTCGCCCCGGTGGATGTTCAGCACCTGACAGTCAGGGCCGATGCCATGCGTGGGATACACATCACCCCGATGCTTTGCATTGTAGTCCAGGCGCCAGTTGTTCCAGTAGGCCGTCCAGAAGTCATCGAGATTGTGCAGATAGGAGCCCTCCACATGAATCACCTCGCCGAAGAGTCCCTGCTGAGCCATGTTCAAGGCAGCCAGCTCGAAGAAGTCGTAGACGCAGTTCTCGAGCATCATGCAGTGCTTCCGGGTACGCTCCGAGGTATTGATCAGCTGCCAGATTTCCTCCAGGTTCATTGCTGCCGGCACTTCGATGGCCACATGCTTGCCATGCTCCATGGCATAGAGGGCAATGGGCACATGGTGCACCCAGTCGGTAGCGATGTAGATGAGGTCGATGTCCTTGCGCTCACACATCTTTTTATAAGCCTCAGTGCTGCCGCTATAGGCCGTTGCACGGGGGCGACCATGCTTCTCCAGCAGTTTCTGGCACGCCTCCACACGGTCGGTCTCCACGTCGCAGAGGCCCTTCACGTCCGTCCCGTCAATCTGGCTGAAACGTTCCACGGCGCCAGGGCCACGCATACCCAGCCCCACAAACCCTACTCGCACCACCTTGATGGGCTGGGCCGTCAGCTGAAGCACGTCAGTCTGCCCTGAAGGCCGCTTTGGCACATCGGTTTGCAAAGGTTTCACCTGTTGCGCAGCACCCCCCAGCCACACGGTCATCAACGCCAATGCGGCCACTCTCAAAACTCTTCTCATCATAGCATTCAGGGTTTAGGTCAAAGGTAAAAGGTCAGCAGGCCTTGAAGCTCATGTCGAGGCCTTTCACGCTGTGGGTAAGTGCTCCCACAGAGATGAAGTCGACACCCTGCTCGGCATAGTCGCGGATGGTATCGAAGGTGATGCCGCCACTCGACTCCGTCTCAAAGCGATGGTCGATGATGTCGACGGCCTTCTTCGTGTCGGGCACCGAGAAATTGTCAAGCATGATGCGGTCAACGCCACCGTGGTCGAGCACCTGCTGCAGCTCGTCGAAGTTGCGCACCTCTATTTCAATCTTCAGGTTAAGCCCCTTCTCCTCCAGATAGGCATGGCAACGGTCGATGGCATTGACGATGCCTCCGGCGAAGTCCACGTGGTTGTCCTTCAGCAGAATCATGTCGAAAAGCCCGATGCGGTGGTTGCATCCGCCGCCAATCTTCACGGCCTGTTTCTCCAGCATGCGCATGCCGGGGGTGGTCTTGCGAGTGTCGAGCACGCGGGTGCCCGTTCCCTTCAGCCGTTCCACGTACCGCGCCGTCATGGTGGCAATGCCGCTCATGCGCTGCATGATGTTCAGCATCAGTCGCTCAGTCTGCAACAGCGAGCGCACCTTGCCCGTAACGACCATGGCAATGTCGCCCTTCTTCACCTGCGAGCCGTCGCCCATGAGCACCTCCACCTGCATGGTGGGGTCGAAGCGGCGGAACACCTCCTTGGCCACCTCTACGCCAGCCAGGATGCCGTCTTCCTTGATGAGCAGGTGCGAGCGTCCCATGGCGTCCTCGGGGATGCAGCACAACGTGGTATGGTCGCCGTCGCCGATGTCTTCGGCAAACGACAGGTCAATCAGCCTGTCAACCAGTTCTTCTGTACTCAGCATAAGCGCCTCCTGTTATTCAAAGTAGATACCAATACCGATGCGGAAGCCTAAGCCAGAGTAGTCGTTGTCCTTGAGGCTCTGATTATAGAAGATTTCGGGCTCAAGGGTCACGGTGCGGTTCAGGAAGAAGGAATAGCCCAGCTGCACGCTCGGCATGAAGTCGTCGTAGGTGTGGTACTTATGCACATAGTTGCCACTGGCCCCTACCCACAGTCCGTTCTGCTCAATGTAGTAGCGCAGTCCGGCACCAGCCTCCAGCGAGTTGGCCCCGTGGGTCAGGTAGTTGTAGCCCAGCTGAGCCGTCACCATCCAGTTGTCCATGAACAGGTAGCCCGCCTTGGCCTGCAGGTCGAAATTCCATTTTTCACACTTGTTCCAGTTGACGCCCAGTCCCGACATGGAGGCAGCCGTATAGAACTTGCCCTCGCCAAAGGGAGGACGGTCCAGTTGGGGAGTGGTGTAGCTCTGTGCATTGCTTGCCAGCGCGAACACGGCGCAAAGCAGCGAAAGAATTGTTTTCTTCATAATTATCTGTAATTTAATGTTTTGATTTGTAATTTCTATACCAAAGGAAGAACCACGTCAGCGAAACGAGCACAGCGGCGCAGGCAATGATCCACGTCCAGATTCGGGGCAGGGTGAAGAGTTGCTCGGTGAAGAGATAGGTGGTGCACACCGTCGTCATGAACAGGGCGGGAATGAGCGTAATGACATAGGGTTTACGCTGCTGCACCAGATAGACGGTGACAGTCCAGAGCATGAAGACGGCCAGCGTCTGGTTAGACCATCCGAACCATCCCCATATCATGTTGAAGCCATTGGCGTCAGACATCTGCCAGATGAGCAAGGCAACGACTGCTGCGAACAAAGGTATGCAGACATAGAGGCGCTTGCGAATGGAGCGCTGCTCCAGGTGGATGAAGTCGGCAATGATGAGGCGGGCCGAGCGCAGGGCCGTGTCGCCGCTGGTGATGGGGGCTGCCACCACACCCAGCAACGCCAGTATGCTGCCTACGGCGAGCAGCCAGTCCTTACTAATAATGGTCACGACGGAGGGTGCATCGTTCAGGGCCGCTGCCCCACCGGCAATCTGCTCATAGCCGGGCGTAGGCTGGTCGTAGAAGAAGAACATGGCCACGGTAGCCCAGATGAGGGCCACGATGCCCTCGGTAATCATGGCACCGTAGAAGATGGGGCGTCCCTGCCGCTCGCTCTTCATACAGCGGGCCATGAGCGGGCTCTGCGTGGCATGGAAACCGCTGATGGCACCGCAGGCGATGGTGATGAACAGGGCCGGGAACACGGCCTTGGGGGTGAGTGCTTCGCCGGGAAGGCCCTCCCACAACTCGGGGATGGACGGCCACTTCACAAACAGCATCACCATCAGTGCTCCGGCCATGAACAGCAGCGAGAAGGCAAAGAGGGGGTATATCTTGCCGATAATCTTGTCGATAGGCATCATCGTTGCAATGAGATAGTAGAGGAAGATAATGACAATCCAGAAGGTGTACTGCCCCGCCTGCTCCGTCACGACGGCCGGCTCCCACATGTCGCCCAGAATCTTGGCAGGACTGAACACGAAGACGGCACCCACCATCATCAGCAGGAACACCGCGAAGACCAGCATCACCTGCTTCGTGGTCTTGCCCAGATAGTGGCCTATCAGCTCAGGCTGGTTGGCTCCGCCATGACGCACGGAGAGCATGCCGCTCAGATAGTCGTGGGTGGCACCGGCAAAAATACAGCCGAGGACAATCCACAGATAGGCCGCAGGTCCGAACTTGGCACCCATGATGGCACCGAAGATGGGGCCCGTTCCCGCGATGTTGAGGAACTGAATCATGAAAATCTTCCAGCCGGGAAGCACCATGAAATCTACGCCATCGGCCTTGGCCACGGCAGGCGTTGGTCTGTCGTCGGGGCCGAACACGCGCTCCACGAAACGACCGTAGAGGAAATAGCCCAGTACCAACGCTACGAAACTTAACAGAAAAGTAATCATCTTGCTTGTATTAACTGATTATCAAATTTGTTGCAAAGGTACGAATAAGTGATCAAAATGCAAAGAAAAACGGGAAAAATTCTTTGCTTTTCGCTCACTTATTTGTACCCTTGACATTGCCGAAGGTACGCCCGTTCGGAAAAGCAAATCGAAAAAACAAGTTTTTTTTCTTTGCTTTTCGCTCACTTATTTGTACCTTTGCACTCAAAATCAAACAGTTCATGAGACATTTCTGCTTTTCACTTATTATTATATGGTCAGTTCTTACGCTCAAGGCACAAGATGCCCCCACCCTTCCCTGGGACGACACACCCGCCCCTAAGCACGAGGTAAGAGCCGTCTGGCTGACCATCATTTCGGGCCTCGACTGGCCTTCGACCACCAACCAGGAACAGCAGAAGCGCGACCTCAGCCACATTCTCGACCAGCTGCAGCAGGGCGGCATCAACACCGTGCTGGTGCAGGCCCGTGTGCGCGCCACCACCATCTACCCGTCGGCCATGGAGCCTTGGGAGGGCGGTTTCAGCGGCACGCCCGGCGTGGCTCCTGGCTACGACCCGCTGCAGCTGTGCATCGACGAGTGCCACCGTCGCGGCATGGAATGCCACGCCTGGGTGGTGACCCTCCCCATCGGCAAATGGAACAAGATTGGTGCCCAGCAAATGCGCAAGAAGCAGCCAAAACTGGTGAAGCGCATCGGTGAAGACGCATTCATGGACCCCGAGAACCCAGAGACGGCCACCTATCTGGCCAACATCTGCCGCGAGATTACCCGCAACTACGACATCGACGGCATCCACCTCGACTACATTCGCTATCCTGAGCAGTGGAAGATAAAGGTCTCCAGGGCGAAGGGCCGCGAGAACATCACCCGCATAGCCCGTGCCATCCACGACGCGGTGAAGCAGGAGAAGCCCTGGGTGAAGATGTCGTGCTCGCCCATCGGAAAGCACGACGACCTGACGCGCTATCGCGCCGGAGGCTGGAACGCCCGCACCGCCGTCTGCCAGGACGCGCAGGAGTGGCTGCGCACGGGGCTGATGGACCAGCTCTACCCCATGATGTACTTCCAGGGCGACAATTTCTACCCCTTCGCCATCGACTGGCAGGAGCGCAGCTACGGGCGCACCGTGGTGCCCGGCCTGGGCATCTACTTCCTCGACCCACGTGAGGGCCGCTGGACGCTCGACATGGTGGAACGCCAGCTCAGCGTGGTGCGCCAGCTGGGGCTGGGCCACTGCTACTTCCGTTCGCGCTTCTTCACCGACAACGTGAAAGGCATCTACGACCTGGGCAAGCGCTTCGATGCCAAGCCAGCCCTCGTGCCGCCCATGACGTGGGAGGGGCGGCCTGCACCCACGGCCCCCACGGCCATCCAGCTGAAGGGCAACAGGCTCAGCTGGGGCGGAGCACAAGACCGCAGTGGTGCGCCCGACCTCCACTATAACGTCTACGCCTCGCCCGACTTTCCCGTCGACATCACCAAGGCCGAGAACCTGATGGCCATGCGCCTCGCCCAGACCGACATCCTCGTGCCCAGCAACAACGTGAACTACGCCGTGACGGCCATGGACCGCTACGGCCAGGAGGGTCCTGCCGTGCAGCTGCTGCTCAACGCCGGGCCCGAATATGCCGCCCCCATCATTGCCAGGAGCGACGGGCGACCCATCGCCATGCCCGAGAAAGGCGCTACGCTCGATGCCGACTTTGTCATCATAGAGAATGCCCTTGGCCAGCAGATAACCATCTGTCCCTACAGCCACATGCTCAACATCAGCAACCTGCCCGACGGCATGTACCAGCTGCGCTCGCTGGGACGCAAGGGCCGCAACCACCGCATTGGCTTCTTCACCAAGAAATCGAAGTAGCGCCTCGCCGGTTCTTTAACGGCAACGGCATTTCTGATGGTCAGCAGTTGCCGGAATCACTATCTTCGGCTGCATCTCTACGGCATCGAAAGCATCCGCCGGAATACAGCTGCGATTTTTGAAAACTCGTTTCTCCGAGCTGCATGGTTTTGTCTAAATAAGGCTAATTTTAACACGCTCATTTTGGGCTTCTTCTCCACAAAACAACTTTTGGCCGCAAAAAAGCCCGTTTTTAGCGGTTTTAGCAACCGTCTGACTATCAGCAGATTAAAGCCAATTCAGGGAAATTTGGGCTTCGATAGCTCAAAAAAGTCAACGCCGCAGCAAAATTTGGCGTTGACTTTTGAAAATTTGGCGTGCTTACAAAAAAGCGAAAAATAGCAAAATAGAAGCGAAAAACCAGCACAAAACCACCGATTTGTGCAAGAATTGAGCCTTCGAAGCACTCGCCACACTCGTCCAAAAGTCAGAAATTACAACTTTTTACTACACATTTTCTCCAAAATCACTTCCCGCCACGACCCTTTCTTATTTAGAATTTTAGAAAACTTAACAGAAGCGAAAGCCTGAGTTTCCATTCCGAATACAAGCAATCGTTCTGGGTCGCTGAACAACAGCCGAAAGGAACAGAAATATTAATAAAACGAAAAAAAATGCGGCTCACGCACATAATAAAGATAAATATGTGTACCTTTGCATGAAGATTCACCAAACTAAAATAACATAACAAAAGAAAAATGAAAAAAACGCAAGTCATCGTTCTGTCGGCTGCCGCTGCGCTGCTGACATCGTGCTCGGGAAAGCTCGGCGCCCTCTCTGCCGACAATTTCACTGTTACCCCCAATCCGCTGGAGTCGCAGGCAGGCCAAGTGGCTGCCACCATCAACGGCTCCTTCCCTGAGAAGTATATGAAGAAGAAGGCCGTGGTGACCGTCACCCCCGAGCTGCGCTTCGGCCAGCAGGCCGTGAAGGGCCAGAGCGCCACCTTCCAGGGCGAGAAGGTGCAGGGCAACGACCAGACCATCTCCTACAAGGTGGGCGGACGCTATGCCATGAAGACCAACTTCAACTATCAGCCTGAGATGGAGCAGAGCGAGCTCTACCTCACCTTCGACGCCCGCGTGGGCAAGAAGACCGTCAGCGTGCCTGCAGTGAAGGTGGCCGACGGCGTGCTGGCCACATCGGAGCTCTACAAGCGCACGCTGGCCACCGCCCAGCCCGCTCTGGCACTCGACGGCTTCCAGCGCATCATCAACCAGAAGCAGGAGGCCAACGTGAAGTTCCTCATCGGCCAGGCCAACCTGCGCCGCTCGGAGCTGCAGAACAACTCGGTGCAGGAGTTCGTGCGCCTGCTGGGTGAGATTGCCAAGGACCAGGAAGGACTGACGCTCGACGGCGTTGAAGTTTCTGCATACGCTTCCCCCGATGGTGGCTACGCCATCAACGAGCGTCTGGCCGGCAAGCGCCAGGACGTGGCTGCCGACTACGTGAAGCAGCAGATGAAGAAGAGCAATGTCAACGCATCGCTCGACACGAAGTACACTGCTGAGGACTGGGAGGGATTCCAGGAACTGGTGAGCGCCAGCAACATCCAGGACAAGGACGTCATCCTGCGCGTGCTCTCCATGTATCAGGACCCCGAGGAGCGCGAGCAGCAGATTAAGAACATCAGCAGCGCCTTCCGCGAGCTGGCCGACGGCATTCTGCCCCAGCTGCGCCGCGCCCGCATGACCATCAACTACGACGTGGTGGGCCGCGACGACCAGCAGATCAAGGACCAGCTGAAGAGCGATGCCAAGCAGCTCAGCGTCGAGGAACTGCTCTACGCCGGAACGCTCTATGGCAACGACCTCAACCAGGTGGAGAACGCCTACAAGAAGGCTGCCGAGCTCTATCCCAACGACGCACGCGCCTTCAACAACGTGGCCCTCGTGGAATATGCCAAGGGCAACTACAGCGAGGCTGCCAACTGGCTGCAGAAGGCCAGCAAGATTGGCAAGGTGCTGCCCGAGACCAACGCCAACCTGGGCCTCATCGCCCTGCAGCAGGGTAACCTGCAGACAGCAGAGAACCTCATCGCCAAGGCAGCAGGTGCCAACGGCATCAGCGAGGTGCTCGGCAACCTGCACCTGGCCCAGGGCAAGTATGCTCAGGCTGAGCAGGACTTCGGCAAGCTGGCCACCAACTCCGCTGCCCTCGCACAGCTGCTGAACAAGAACTACCAGGCTGCTGCCCAGACGCTGAGCAGCGTGAAGAACGCCGACGCCATCACCGACTATCTGAAGGCCATCGTCAACGCCCGCACGGGCAACACCACCGCTGCTGCTCAGGCTCTGGCCGCCGCCGTTGCCAAGGATCCGTCGCTGGCCACCTACGCTGCCAAGGACCTTGAACTGGTCAACGTGAAGAAGTAAAGTAGCCTGCTACAAACGTTTATTTGAGGTAAAAAAGTTAAAGCTATGCGTACACACCATATTGTTCTACCCTTCATAGTCTTTGGCTTTTTTACCTCTTTCTTGTTCTCCTCTTGCAGCCGCAACGACAACCGATTCCGGCTGGAGGGACATTTCAAGAACCTCAACCAGGGAGAGTTCTACCTCTACAGCCTGGAACAAGGCACGAAGGACACCATCGCCGTCAACGACGGCAGCTTCGTCTTTGAACGCCACATGCGCGACACCGCCACGCTCGTCTTGCTCTTCCCCAACTACTCTGAGCTGCCCATCTTTGCACGGCCCAACATCTCCCTCAAGATGGAGGGCGACGCCACGCACCTGCGCGAGACGGAAGTGGTGGGCTCGGAAGAGAACGAGGCGATGACCGCCTTTCGCATCGACACCAAGGACAAGATGCCCCCCGACGTGCAGAAGGAGGCCCGCAGCTTCATCGAGAAGAACCCCACATCGCCCGTCAGCGCCTATCTGCTGAGACGATACTTCCTGCAAGACTACTCGCCTGACTATGCCTTGGCGCTCCGTCTTTGCGACAGCCTGCACAGGGCTCAGCCGCAGAACCAACATCTGGCCCGCCTGCACAATCTGCTCGAAGGGCTGAAGAACAAGAAGGACAGCGGGTCGCTGCCTGCTTTCCAGGCCATTAGCACCAAGGGCGACACCATCACCAACAAGACGCTGAAGTCTGACGTCAACATCATCATGACCTGGGCCACGTGGAGCTATGAGTCGCAGAACGCCATGCGGCAGTTGCGCTCGCTCTCGAAGAACCATCCCGGACGGCTATCCGTAGTCGCCATCTGCCTCGATGCCAGCCCCGGCGAGGGAAAGAAACTCCTGGAACGCGACAGCATTAGCTGGCCCATCATTTGCGATAGCCTGCTCTGGCAGTCGCCCGTCCTCGCACAGCTGGGAATCAGCAACCTGCCCTCCAACATCCTGACCGACAAGAGGGGGAACATCGTTGCCCGCGACCTGCCCGAGAGGGATATCAAGAGCAGGATTGAATCGCTTTTGGAGAAGTCCGGCAAGTAAGAATCGGCCGAAATTCTTCGCCCAAGAGAAAAAACATCCGAAAAAATTTGGTGGAACGAAAAAAAAACGCTACCTTTGCATTCGCTAAGTGAAAAGGTGCCTTGGATGAGTGGCTTAGTCAACGGTCTGCAAAACCGTCTACAGCAGTTCGAATCTGCTAGGCACCTCACAAGAAAATCCCGAAACCTGCTTAAATAAAGGGTTTCGGGATTTTTCTGTTTCTATCTCTTGCGCTGAGGCGTCTGCAGTTGCGTGAGGGTGCTGCGGGGCACGCCGAGGCGGAGGAGGTCGGTCTGCAGGCGTCGGGCCTCGTCGTAACGGCGGAGCGCCCACAGGACAGCATACTTCGAAAGAAGAAATTCGACGTTGGAGGGCTGCAGGCGAAGCGCCTCTTCGAAGTCGTAGAGCGCCAGGTCGAGCTGTCCCTGCTCACGCTCGAAGTCGGCCCGCGAGGCGTAGGCAAGCGCAGAGTCAGGGAACATCTCCACCAGCCGGTTCAGGTCGTCCTGCACCTCCAGCATTCGCCCCATGTTCCGCTTCGTCATGGCAAGTCCGAGCTGTGCGTCGAAATGGCGTGGCATCAGCCGCAGGAACTGCTCATAGTCGGCCTTGGCCTGGTCGTAGTGGCGCAGATGGTTCTGGGCAAAGGCACGGAAATAGAGTGCCGGCAGGCTCTTCGCGTCGAGTTCAAGCACCCGTCCGTACTCCTCCACAGCATACTCCCACTGGCCCAGCTCAATGTTTACGGCAGCCTTCTTCAGCCGCAGGTCGGTAGACGAAGGCTGCTGGGCAATCTGCTTGTTGAGCGTAGCAAGCGAGTCACGCCAGTTTGATTTGAGGTTTGAGGTTTGAGATTTAAGATTAGTTGCAAGACAAACCAACGACAGAATGATTAAAACAATTCGTTTTTTCATAACCAGCACCTTCTATCCCTTAAATCTCAATTCTCAAACCTTAATTCTCAAACCTTCTCGATGTAGTCTGCAATCCACTGCCCCACTTCGCGGGTGCCGTAGTGGGCGCCACCCTCCACCTGGATTTCTGGCGTGCGAACGTTGGCATCCAGCGAGGCGTCGACGGCACGGCGGATAAGGGCACCCTCCTCGTTCAGCCGGAAGTGCTCAAGAAGCATGGCGGCAGAGAGAATCTGCGCCAAGGGGTTGGCCACGTTCTGCCCGGCAGCCTGCGGCCACGAGCCATGCACGGGTTCGAAGAGTGGCGTGTGGAGGCCGAGCGACGACGACGGCTGCAGCCCCATGCTGCCCGTGATGCACGACGTCTCGTCGGTGAGGATGTCGCCAAAGGTGTTCTCGGTGACGATGACGTCGAAGAAGCGCGGCTCAGTGAGCACGCGCATCGAGGCGTTGTCGATGAACATGTAGTCGGTCACCACGTCGGGATACTGCGGTTCCATCTCCTTGGCAATCTGGCGCCACAGGCGCGAGCTGGCCAACACGTTGGCCTTGTCGACCACGGTGAGGTGCTTCCTGCGCTTCTGGGCATACTCGAAGGCCACCTTCAGGATGCGCTCAATCTCTGGACGGGTGTAGATGTCGGTGTCGTAGGCCTTGTCGTTGTCCTGATACTTCTCGCCGAAGTACATGCCGCCGGTGAGCTCGCGGATGACGATGAAGTCGGCTCCGCGAAGCAGGTCTTCCTTCAGCGGCGACTTGTGCAGCAGGCAGTCGAAGGTGGCTACGGGCCGGATGTTGGCAAAGAGGCCCAGCTTCTTGCGCATGGCAAGCAGCCCCTGTTCGGGCCGCACGGGCGAGGTGGGGTCGTTGTCGTACTTCAACGAGCCGACGGCAGCGAAGAGCACGGCATCGGCACGCATGCAGGCGTCGTGGGTCTCGTCGGGATAGGGATTTCCCACGGCGTCGATGGCCGTGGCACCCACGAGGGCCTCCTCGTAAATGAACTCGTGGTTGAACTTACGGGCGATAGCGTCGAGGACGGCCACGCCCTGCTTCATGATCTCCGGGCCTATACCGTCGCCCGCGAGGATTGCAATCTTCAGTTTCATTGTTTGCGGTTTAGTTGATGTGTCATTACCATTTCACCTGCTCAGCTACGACGCCGCTCTGGTGCGGGAAGGGTTTCCCCTTCAGCCAGTGGTCGAGCCAGTTGAAGTAGGTGCGCTGCCAGAGGATGCCGTTCTGGGGTTTCAGCACCCAGTGGTTCTCGTCGGGGAAGATGAGCAGCTGTGCCTCGATGCCGCGCATGCGGGCAGCGTTGAAGGCACTCATGCCCTGCGTGGCATTGATGCGATAGTCCTTCTCACCGTGGATGCAGAGGATGGGCGTATCCCACTTGTCAACGAAGCGGTGGGGCGAGTTCTCATAGGTGCGACGGGCATTGGCCGTCTGGTCCTTGTTCCAGTAGGCATCGTCATACTCCCAGTTCGAGAACCAGTTCTCCTCGGTCTCGGTGTACATGGCCTCCAGGTTGAAGGCGCCGTCGTGGGCGATGAAGCACTTGAAGCGCTTGTCGTGGTGTCCGGCGAGATAGTAGACGCTGAAGCCGCCGAAGGAGGCCCCCACGCAGCCCAGTCGGTCGCGGTCTACGTAGGGCAGGTTCTCAGCGGCATCGTCGATGGCCACCTTATAGTCGCTCATGCACTGTCCCGTCCAGTCGCCGCTGATTTCCTCGAGCCACTCCTGGCCGAAGCCGGGCAGGCCGTGGCGGTTGGGGGCGATGACGACGTAGCCCTGCGAAGCCATGATCATGAAGTTCCAGCGATAGCTCCAGAACTGGCTGACGGGGCTCTGCGGCCCACCCTCGCAGAAGAGCAGCGTGGGATATTTCTTCGAGGGGTCGAAGTGTGGCGGCTGCACAATCCAGTAGAGCATCTGTCCGCCGTCGGTGGTCTTCACCCAGCGCGAGTCAACGGTAGGCTTGGCCAGCTGGTCCAGAATGTGCTTGTTTTCATTGGTAATCTGCTGGCAGAGGGTCTTCTCGGGCTTCTTCGTGTTGGGCGTCACCACGTAGAGGTCGGCCGGCTCGGTGTAGCTGTGGCGCTCCATGAGCAGCTGTCGCCCATTGTTCAGCAGCTGCAGCGAGCCCCAGTCGGCGCAATCGTTGGTCAGCTGCGTCACCTTGGTGGTGAGCTTTTTATTGTCGAGCGTCACGGCGTAGAGGTTCTCTGTGGCATGCCAAACACCAATATAATATATGAGTGCGTCCTTCGGGTTGTCGCTCCAGCAGAAGTCGTCGACGTTCGAGTCGAAGCTCTCGGTGAGATAGGTCTTCTCACCCGTTTGCAGGTCGTAGCAGCACAGGCGCTGGCGGTCGGCCTCATAGCCACAGCGCTCCATGGAGAGCCATGCCACGTAGCGGCCGTCGGGCGAGAACTTCGGGTTCTGGTCGTAGCCCACGTTGTACTTCAGGTTCTCCTTCGCGTTGATGGGCTGGTTCTTCATCGACTTCGTGGGGTCGCTCTTCGGCTCCTTCCAGGCTCCGGTGTGGTAGTCCATGCCCTTGCAGAGGTTCATGTTCATCTCCACGCTACCCTCGACGCCGTCGTCGAGCAGGGCGATGTCATAGAGCCAGATGTCAGAGTCGGTCGAGACGGAGTACTCCAGTCCCGTCTTCATTCGGCAGGTGTAGGCAATCTTCTTCGAGTCGGGGCTCCAGTCGAGCTGTTCCATGCCGCCGAAAGGCTCCATGGGGCACTCGAAGGGCAGTCCGCGCAGCATGTCCTTAGCCTCGCCGATACCGTCAGCCGTCACACGGGCCACGAAAGGATGCTGTATGCTCTCCACATAGTGATCCCAGTGGCGATACATCAGGTCGGTCACCAGGCGTCCCGTGGCCTTCGGCAGGTCGTCGGGGTTCTTCTGGATAATGTCGTTATAGGGGATGCTCTTCAGCAGGATGACCTTCTGTCCGTCGGGCGAGAACTTGAAGCCCTCCACCTCGCCGCCGGTCTTCGAGAGCTGCTTGCGGCCCGAGCCGTCGGCATTCATCGCCCACACCTCGCCCCCAGTGATAAAGGCAATTCGTCCGTCGGAGAGCCACTGCGGGTCGGTCTCGTTCTTCGAGCCAGTGGTCAGCTTCTGCTGCCCGCTGCCGTCGCTGTTCATCACGTAGAGCACGTGGTGGCTCTTGTTGTGCTTCACGCTGTAGTAGCCCACCTGGTAGACAATCTTGCTGCCGTCGGGCGAAGCGGCATAGCTGCCGATGCGCCCCATGACCCAGAGGGCTTCGGGCGTCATCAAGTCGCTGGCCAGCTTGATGTTCTGTTTGCCAATGTTCACGTCGTTCTCTCCTTGCGCTTTTGTCTGCATGCTGCCTGCGCCTAACAGCAGCGCAGCAGCCACGAGGGTGATGATTCTTCTCATATACTGTTGTTTTAATTCAAGATTTACGAGTCCGTATGTCGTTATTATTTAGCAGTTTGGTCCACGATAGCTACATCTGCTGATGAACCGCTTTCAAATGGTCTCGGTACGTAAAAATCAGCTATTGCCGAATGATTGTCCGCTCACCGCGGATTTTCGTCCGCCCACGCCGGATTTCCCTATCACGAGGCTATTTTTGTGCAAAAATACGCTTTTCTGCTGATTCCGCAAAATAATTCGACAAAAAAATAAGCCGCTTCTTTGCGCACATGATTTTTTTCTTTGTTTCATTTGGTAGTTCACAGTTTGTTTTTGTATCTTTGCACACCCATATTTTTTTAATGAATTGTTGCCACACATGGCTTTGGTGCTGTCCACTGAGAAACTTCTTCATGCCGAAGACGGAATGTTCTATGCTTTCCTGATTTCATCAATATACAATCATTCAACAACTTTGTCAAAAAAGACTTCTTTGATGCTATTTTGAACAAAGTCATCCTAAGCATGTTCGACATAGAATTAATTTAGACAGTTGCATCCCCAAAAAGTCAATATTTTTCACAGAAATTTTTCTTCACGACGGCGAAGCATTCTGGAGTGAAAAATGGCCGTTTTGGCCCCTCTTTCTGCCCTCGCCCGATGAAAAAACGGGGCAAAAAAGGCAAAAATTTGCACACAGGCCCCACTTTTGTGCAGGTTTTTCGCTCCTATTTTGCTACTTTTCGCGTTTTTGTAAGCACGCCAAATTTTCAAAAGTCAACGCCAAATTTTCAAAAGTCGTTGACTTTTTTTTCTCAACGAACGCTTTTTTTCGCCTAAATTAAACCAACCAACTGACAATCAGCCATTTACCAAAACCTCAAAAAAACGTTTTTTTTTTCGTCCAAAAGTTTTTTCGTGGAGAATTTTCAAAATATGGAGGCCAAAAATGGCTCTTTTGTCAAGATTATTCAAAAAAAGAAGGCTAAAAAATTAGCCATTCTGCTGACCTTGGGAGCCTACCGCCATTCTAAGTGCGGGGAATGATTGTCTGAGTCAATCTGGGCATGACTCATGGAGGAAATAAAGCCCGCCTCTTGCCGAAAATTCTTCAACAGCCTGCAAATTAGCTGCAAAGAAGTTGCATAATTCAAAAATTTTGTGTAAGTTTGCAGCCAAATTGCATTTTTTATTAATTCTTTTTATTATGAACGACAACAAAGTGATGAATCGCGCAGCCGACAATATCCGAATCCTGGCTGCAGCAATGGTTGAAAAGGCAAAGAGTGGCCATCCCGGCGGAGCCATGGGTGGCGCTGACTTCATTAACACGCTCTACAGCGAGTTCCTGGTCTACGACCCCGAGAACCCCAACTGGGAGGGCCGCGACCGCTTCTTCCTCGACCCCGGCCACATGGCTCCGATGCTCTATTCACAGCTCTGCCTCATCGGCAAGTACGAGCTGGAAGACCTGAAGAACCTGCGCCAGTGGGGCAGCGTCACCCCCGGACACCCCGAGCGCGAGCTGGCTCGCGGCATCGAGAACACCTCGGGCCCCCTCGGACAGGGACACACCTTCGCCGTGGGCGCTGCCATCGCCGCCAAGTTCCTGAAGGCACGCCTGGGCAACGTGATGAACCAGACCATCTACGCCTACATCAGCGACGGTGGCGTGCAGGAGGAGATTTCGCAGGGCGCAGGCCGCATCGCCGGCAACCTGGGCCTCGACAACCTCATCATGTTCTACGACGCCAACGACATTCAGCTCTCTACCCGCACCGAGGTGGTCACCAGCGAGGACACCGCCAAGAAGTATGAGGCATGGGGCTGGTATGTGCAGAAGATTGACGGCAACGACGTTGACCAGATACGCGAGGCCATCAAGAAGGCTCAGGCCGAGAAAGAGCGCCCGTCACTCATCATCGGCCACTGCGTGATGGGCAAGGGTGCCCGCAAGGCCGACGGCTCGAGCTACGAGAGCAACTGCGCCACCCACGGTGCACCCCTCGGAGGCGACAACTTCGTGCAGACGATGAAGAATCTGGGTGCCGACCCCGAAAATCCGTTCCAGATCTTCCCCGAAGTGCAGGAGCTCTACGCCAAGCGTCGTGAGGAGCTGAAGAAGATTGTGGCCGAGCGCTATGCCGAGAAGGCAGAGTGGGCCAAGGGTCACCCCGTGCAGGCCAAGCAGCTCGAAGACTGGTTCAGCGGCAAGGCTCCCGAAATCGACTGGACGAAGGTGCAGCAGAAGGCTGGCGCCGCCACCCGTGGAGCCAGCGCCACTGTGCTCAGCGTTCTCGCCGAGCAGGTGCCCAACATGATTTGCGCTTCGGCCGACCTGTCGAACAGCGACAAGACCGACGGCTTCCTGAAGAAGACCCACGACCTGGTGAAGGGTGACTTCACCGGCGCCTTCTTCCAGGCTGGCGTGGCCGAGCTGACGATGGCCTGCTGCTGCATCGGCATGGCCCTGCATGGCGGCGTCATCCCCGCCTGCGGCACGTTCTTCGTGTTCTCCGACTACATGAAGCCCGCCGTGCGCATGGCTGCCCTGATGGAGCTGCCCGTGAAGTTCATCTGGACCCACGACGCCTTCCGCGTTGGCGAGGATGGTCCTACCCACGAGCCCGTGGAGCAGGAGGCACAGATTCGCCTGATGGAGAAGCTGAAGAACCACCACGGCCGCAACTCGATGCTCGTCCTGCGCCCCGCCGACGCCGAGGAGACCACCGTCTGCTGGCGCATGGCCATGGAGAACACGCTCACGCCCACGGCGCTCATCTTCAGCCGCCAGAACATCGAGAACCTGCCCGAGGGCAACGACTACAGCCAGGCCCAGAAGGGTGCCTACGTGGTGGCCGGCAGCGACGAGGACTACGACGTCATCCTGCTCGCCTCGGGTTCTGAGGTCAGCACACTGGAGGCTGGTGCCAAGCTGCTGCGCGAGGACGGCGTGAAGGTGCGCATCGTCAGCGTTCCTTCCGAGGGCCTGTTCCGCAGCCAGCCCGTGGAGTACCAGCAGAGCGTGCTGCCTGCAGGCAAGAAGAAGTTCGGCATGACCGCCGGACTGCCCGTCACCCTCGAAGGCCTCGTGGGTGCCGACGGCTGCGTGTGGGGTCTGCAGAGCTTCGGCTTCAGCGCTCCCTACAAGGTGCTCGACGAGAAGCTGGGCTACAACGGCCAGAATGTCTACGAGCAAGTGAAGAAGCTCCTGGCATAATGCTTTTCAACGAAGAAGAATCCGATTTCATTCAGCCAACTGCTGCACATGCCAACGAGCATGTCGAGCAGTTGGCGTTAGACACTGGCAGCCGCCACCATATCTTCTACAAGGTATGTCGTGACGGCTGCTACTATTTCCTGAAGTCGCTGCGGCCCGAACACTTGCAGCAGAACTTCTACCGCGAGGTGCTGCGCAAGGAGTATGAGCTGGGCTCGACGCTGCGGACCGACTACATCGTAGGCTATCACCAGCTGACCGACACTGCCGACGAGTGCAGCGTGATGATGGACTATGTGAACGGCACCACGCTCACCGACCTGCTCCGCGAGCAGCCCGACTACTTCCGCCAGCCCGACCATCTGCGAAAGTTCGTGCATTAGCTCTGCCTGGCGCTCCACGAGATGCACAGCCACAGGCCCTGCACCTCGACCTGAAGCCGTCGAACATCATGCTCACCCACGTGAACCACGACGTGCGCATCATCGACCTGGGCTGCAGCTACACCGACGCCCGGCCCTACCTGACGGGACAGACCGAAGGCTTCGCCGCGCCCGAACAGCTCGACGCCGCCTACGACGTGGATGCCCGCACCGACATCTATGCCCTGGGCCGCATCGCCTTGCCCGAGGGCGTCACCACGATACACTAGGACGCCTTCACCAGCTGCGACAGCCTTGAAGAGGTGAAGCTGCCCTCCACCCTGCAACGCATAGACCGCGGAGCGTTCTACGCCTGCAGCTCGCTGCAACGCATCACGCTCCCAGCCAATATCAAAGTTTTAGGAGAATATCTGTTCTATGGTTGTCATTCTGGCTCGAAAATCACCCTTTTTCAGCCCTTCGGAAGTGAATTTGCCACTCCTTCGGTAATTAAAAAAGGTTAAATTTTGCACATTACCCCCCATTCTGTGTAAATTTTAGGCGATTTTTTTGCGTTTTTTTGCCTCAACTCTCGCTTCTGTAAGCACGCCAAATTTTCAAAAGTCAACGCCTTTTGAAAATTTGGCGTTGACTTTTGAAAACGAAAAGGTGCCAAGTTTTAGCAAAAAAAAGGGACAAATCACTATATTCCAGCCACTTAGCAAACTCTCTCAAAAATCGCGTTTTTTCAGCCAAAAAGTTTCTCGCGCGAAATTTTCAAAATTTAGAGGGGGGGCGAGTGTTCATTTTGGGAACAAAATTAACTAAAATTTAGAATCAACCATGGTGGTGTAGTTGCTTAGCGAATTAGGTAACCTTTTTGACGTGCCATAGTTAAGTCATCATTCCTCCTAACCCCAGCGAAAAGCTTCCAGATAGCGGCTTTTTCCATGACCAGCAAAGAAAAAAGCGGAGAAAGTTTTGCGGTTAAGAAACTTTTATGTAACTTTGCAGCACTAAAGAAGAGTTGAATGTTGAGAGTTGAGTGTTGAGTGTTGAGTGTTGAGAGACTTTACAATCGAGTCTCTCTCGGCACAGAACTAAAGTCACTAATCACTAAACACTAATCTCTAAACAAAAAAAAGATAATATGGAAACAAAAATAATCGGTCTGGCCAGCGACCATGCAGGCTTTGCACTGAAACAGTTTGTGAAGAAGTACCTGGAGGAAAAGGGGTACGAGTATAAGGACTACGGCACCTACACCGAGGAGAGCTGCGACTACAGCGACTTCGGCCATGCGCTGGCCCGCGGCATCGAGCAGGGCGAGGTATTCCCAGGCATCGCCATCTGCGGCAGCGGCGAGGGCATCAACATGACGCTGAACAAGCACCAGTCGATTCGTGCCGGGCTGTGCTGGATTCCAGAGATTGCCCACCTCATCCGCCAGCATAACAACGCCAACGTGCTGGTGATGCCGGGCCGCTTCATCGACGAGGACATGGCCCGCAAAATCATGGACGAATTCTTCGCCACTGACTTCGAGGGCGGCCGCCACCAGAAGCGCATCGACAAGATTCCCGAACATTAATCCTGAAAAACGATCATGACTCAAACGATTCAAAAGACTCTACGCGACAGCGCCGCCATGCGCTGGACGGCTCTGCTGCTGCTGGCCCTGGCCATGTTCTGCAGCTACATCTTCATGGACATCCTTTCGCCCATCTTCAAGGAGGTACAGGACACCCGTGGATGGGACGGCTCTGCCTTTGGCACGATGCAAGGCTCGGAGGTGTTCCTCAACGTCTTCGTGTTCTTCCTCATCTTTGCAGGCATCATCCTCGACAAGATGGGCGTGCGCTTCACGGCAGTACTCTCCGGGGCGGTGATGCTCGCGGGTGCCGTGATTAAGTGGTATGCCATGACCGACTCTTTCATCGGCAGCGGCCTGGAGACATGGTTCACCAACAACCTGAACTATATTCCCGGCTTCGACGAGCTGGGCGTCAGTCCGTTCTATGAGGGCATGCCCGCCTCGGCCAAACTGGCGGCATGCGGATTTATGATTTTCGGCTGTGGCTGCGAGATGGCCGGCATCACCGTGAGCCGCGGCATCGTGAAGTGGTTCAAGGGCCGCGAGATGGCCCTGGCCATGGGTTCGGAAATGGCCCTTGCCCGTCTGGGCGTGGCTACCTGCATGATTTTCTCGCCGTTCTTCTGCAAGCTGGGTGGCGAGATTAGTGTCAGCCGCTCGGTAGCCTTCGGCGTCGTATTGCTCTGCATTGCCCTGATGATGTTTATCGTCTATTTCTTCATGGACAAGAAGCTGGACAGCCAGACGGGCGAAGCCGAGGAGAAGGACGACCCGTTCAAGATCAGCGATCTGGGCAAGATTCTCACTGACAGCGGTTTCTGGATTGTGGCCCTGCTCTGCGTGCTCTATTATAGCGCCATCTTCCCCTTCCAGAAGTATGCCGTGAACATGCTGCAGTGCAACCTCACGCTCACGGAGCCTTCGGCCGATTCGTTCTGGGCAAGCGAAACCGTGCCCATCGTGCAGTATGTCATCATGCTGGTAGTGGCGGCAGCAGGCTTTGCCAGCAACTTCCAGAAGAAGGCCAACATGAGATACGGGCTGCTGGCCCTGTCGTTCGTAGCATTGGTCACCTATTGCTATATGGGCTATATGCGCCAGTCGGCAGAGACCATCTTTGCCGTGTTCCCCCTGCTGGCCGTGCTCATCACTCCCATTCTGGGCAGCTATGTCGACCATAAGGGAAAGGCAGCCTCCATGCTGGTCTTGGGGTCGCTGCTGCTCATTGGCTGTCACCTGACGTTCGCCTTCATCCTGCCTCTGTTCAAGGGCAGTGCCGTCGGCGGCGTCGTCGTGGCCTACCTCACCATTCTGGTGCTGGGAGCATCGTTCTCGCTGGTGCCAGCCTCGCTGTGGCCTTCAGTGCCCAAGCTGGTGGAGCCCAAGATCATCGGCTCGGCCTATGCGCTGATTTTCTGGATTCAGAACATTGGCTTGTGGCTGTTCCCTCTGCTCATCGGCAAGATGCTCGACGCCACGAACCCTGGCATCACCGACCCCACGCAGAAGAACTACACCGCTCCGCTGGTGATGCTGGCCTGCCTTGGCGTGGCTGCCCTGCTGCTGGGCCTGCTGCTCAAGGTCGTGGACCGCAAGAAGGGCATCGGACTGGAAGAACCAAATATCAAGGAATAATATTATTAACCCCCAAAAAACACAATTACAACTATGAAGAAACTATTCATCATTGCAGCCATGACGGCGCTGACGCTTGGAGCACAGGCCCAGGAGCGTCTCTATCTGAGTACTTACGGCGGTACGAACCTGCAGAAGTACGACGGAAAAGTGTGCAACGTCAACGTGAGCCGTAGCGTGTTCACCGGTTGGAACACCATCGCCCTGCCCTTCTCGATGACCGAGCAGGAGCTGAACGAGACCTTCGGCAGCGACTGCCTGTTGGAGCAGCTGGCCAGCGTGGAGGACAACGCCAACGGCGTGACGCTGAACTTCATCAACTGCAAGGCCGATGGCCTGAAGGCCAACACGCCCTACATGCTCTACTACACGGGCGAGATGGGCACGAAGAAGATTGCAAAAGAGGCCGAGATTACCGATGGCCAGGCTACCTTGACCTTTACAACGAAGAGTGGCGAGGTGGTCACTATGGAAGCAGCCAAGAAGCAGGTGGAGGCTGACGGCCTCTATGGCGTGCTGGCACGCGACAATGGCGAAGTGAAGTTCGTGTCGGTGGGCAATGAGAACACCACGGGCTTCTATGCCACCCGTTGCTACATCCGTCTGTCGTCGGGCACCAGCAAACTGCTCACAGCCCAGCACCTGGGCTACGGCGAGGCTACCAGCATCAGCGCCATCGCCGGACAGAACGAACTGGTCGATGTCTACAATCTGGCTGGCGCCAAGGTGGCATCGCAGATTTCAGCTTCTGAAGTCAACAACCTGCGCCCCGCAGTCTACATCGTCAAGGGCCAGAAGGTTCTGGTGAAGTAAGCCGACCATGCCCTGAATGACAAATAGGAAATGAAAAAATGAGAAATGAAAAATGGATAGTTCCAAGACCCGGATGCTGCGAAGGTGTTCGCAGCAAGTCTATCCCTTTTTCATTTCTCATTTCTCATTTCTCATTCTTAAGGCTTGTCCTATTATTTATTATTTATCATTTATCATTTAGCCCAGCAGGGGCGCAAAAGATTGGGCTTGTGCTGGGCGGCGGAGGTGCCAAGGGCGGTGCCGAAGTGGGCGTGCTGAAAGTGCTCGAAGAAGCCGGCATCAAGCCCGACTACATTGTTGGCACCAGCATTGGGGCCATCGTTGGTGGGCTCTATGCCGCAGGCTACTCTGCCTCCGAACTGGAACGGCTGTTCTGCCAGCAGGAGTGGCTCACACTGCTCACCGACCGCCGCGAAGACCTGGGCAACGAGCCCTACAAGCAGGTGGGGGGCGTGACCTACATCTTCGGATTCCCCATTATCGACAAAGGCAGCACCTCGTTTGGCATGCTGAAGGGTGGACGCGTGGAGCAGGTTCTCGACTCGATGCTGGCGCTGAAAGGCTGCGTGGAGTTTGAATGTCTGAAGACGCCGTTCCGCTGCGTGGCTGCCTCGATGATGGATGCCGAGGAGGTGGTGCTCAGCAAGGGCACCGTACCGCGTGCCGTCCGAGCCTCGATGGCCATTCCCGGCCTGTTCAAACCTGTGGAGGTTGACGGCGAGCAACTGGTCGACGGAGGCATGATGAACAATCTGCCTGTCGATGTGGCTCGTAAGATGGGGGCCGACATCGTCATTGCCGTCGACCTGCAACAGACGCTGCCACGCAACGCGCTGAAAAAAAACGAAATGATTATCGGCCTGGCAGAAGCCATTGGTTTCGGTGACATTGTCAACTGGGTTTTCTCACGGCCCGACATCAGCAAGTATTATGAGAATCGCAAGCACTGCGACATTTACATCAATCCCCCCCTACCCGACTACGATGCCTCGAGCTTCGGCAATGAGAGCATGGCCCGCATGATCCAGGTAGGCGAGAAGGAAGCCCGCAAGCAACGTGAGAAGTTGCTTCTTCTACACAATAATTAAACAAGCATGGATAATCAATTCAGAATCGTCACCTTTGGCGAACTGCTGCTCCGTTTCTCGAAAGACGACCATCTGCGGCTGACGCAGGGCGACTGGTTCACCAGCAAATACGGTGGCAGCGAGGCTAACGTGGCCGTGTCGCTGGCGACCTTAGGCAATCAGGTTTCCTACGTGACGCGCCTGCCAGCCACCCCTGTGGGCCGTGCCGGCGTGATGCGCCTGCAGGAGATGGGCGTCGACTGCCGTCACGTACTCTTCGGTGGCGACCGCATCGGAACCTACTATTTCGAGCCAGCGGCAGGCATGCGCTCAGCCAAGGTCATCTACGACCGTGCCCATTCCGCCAGCAGTGAACTGCAACCCGGTATGATTCCCTGGCACGACGTGCTAAAGGGAGCTGGGGTGCTCCATGTATCGGGCATCACGGCAGCTATCTCTCAAAGCTCACTCGACGCCACCTTCGAAGCCCTTGACGTGGCCGACGAGATGGGCGTGCAGGTAGCCTTCGACATCAACTATCGCAAGAACCTCTGGCGCTATGAGGGGGCCAACCCACGCGCCACGCTGGGACGAATGCTCAGCCGCTGCGACCTGATGTTCGGCGATGCCATCGAGTTCGAATGGCTCTGTCAGCGCAAGCAGCCGCCCTTCACTGCCACCGACACTCACTTTGAGATGCAGATGGATGAATACCGCAAATGGTTCGAAGAGCTGCACGCTGCCTTCCCCCGTTGCAAGAAATGGCTCATGGGCATGCGCAACATGGTGGCATCGAGCCGTCATCTGCTCACCGCCCTACTCTATCACCAGACCGCCAACGGCTATGAGCTGCTGAAGGCTCCCATCAACGACATCAATGGCGTGGTAGACCCCTCGGGCGTTGGCGATGCCTTCATGGCCGGACTGCTGCACAGCATCCAGGCCTTCCCCGACGACGCTCAGCTGCAGCTGAACTACTCGCTGGCAGCCTCGACGCTGAAGAACACCATCCCAGGCGATTTCAACCTGGCTACTGACGAAGAAATCAAAAGCATATTATAAACCATCAAATCCAATCGACTATGAACCTATCAGAAAAAGACCTCCAGCAGATAGCCCAGCGTGGCATCTCGCAGGAGCAGATTGAAACCCAGCTCCATCAGTTTGAGACTGGTTTCCCCTTCCTTCGCCTTGACGCAGCCGCAGCCGTTGGCCGTGGCATCGTTGCCCCCAGTGAAGAGGAGCGCAAGCAGTATGTTGCAGCCTGGGAAGCCTATAAGGCCGAGGGCCCCCGTGTAGTGAAGTTCGTACCTGCCAGTGGAGCCGCCAGCCGCATGTTCAAGAACATCTTCTCATTTGTCGACGGCGAAAGCAACGAGCCCACCACCGACTTCGAGAAGAAATACTTCGCCGAGATAGAGAAGTTCGCTTTCTACGAGGCCCTCGATGCCGTCTGCCAGAAGAACGAAGGCAAGGGCATCAAGGCCCTGATGGCCGAAAGCAACTACAAGGCTGTGGCTGCCAACATGCTCAAGAAGGAAGGACTGAACTATGGACAGCTGCCGAAGGGCATGCTCCTCTTCCACAAGTATGCCGAAGGGGCTCGCACGCCGATGGAAGAGCACCTCGTGGAAGGTGCCCTCTATGCCGCTTCGAAGGGCGAGGCCCACGTTCACTTTACCGTCTCCCACGAGCACATGGAGTTCTTCAAGGCCAAGGTGGCCGAGAAGGCCGACATGTTTGCCCAGAAATACGGTGTGAAGTACGATATCACGTTCTCCGAGCAGAAGCCCTGCACCGACACCATCGCCGCCAACCCCGACAACACACCTTTCCGCGAGGCCGACGGCTCGCTGCTCTTCCGTCCCGGTGGCCATGGCGCCCTCATTGAGAACCTGAACGAGATTGAGGCCGACGTCATCTTCATCAAGAACATCGACAACGTGGTGCCCGACCGTCTGAAGCCTGAGACCGTGGAGTGGAAGCAGGTCATCGCCGGCGTGCTGGTCACCCTGCAGAAGAAGGCCTTTGACTACCTGCGACTGCTCGACAAGGGAGCCACGGCAGACGAACTGGCCGAGATAGCCGCCTTCGTGAAGGACTGCCTCTGCACTGACCCGAAGCAGAACACCGTCGACGCCGACTATCTGCGCAGCAAGCTGAACCGCCCCATGCGCGTCTGTGGCGTGGTGAAGAATGTTGGCGAGCCTGGCGGCGGCCCGTTCCTCACCTACAACCAGGACGGCACCGTGAGCTTGCAGATTCTGGAAAGCTCGCAGATTGACACGAAGAACGAAGAATACATGAAGATGTTCACCCAGGGCACCCACTTCAACCCCGTCGACCTCGTTTGCGCCGTGAAGGACTACAAGGGCCAGCCCTTCGACCTTCCTGCATTCGTCGATAAGACCACGGGCTTCATCTCTTCGAAGTCGAAAGGTGGCAAGGAGCTGAAGGCTCTCGAGCTGCCGGGTCTGTGGAACGGCGCCATGAGCAACTGGTCGACCATCTTCGTTGAGGTGCCCCTTGGCACGTTCAACCCAGTGAAGACCGTCAACGACCTGCTCCGTGAACAGCATCAGTAGATCAGGCCACGCACCTTCATCTTCATCGTGAAGACTCCATAAAACGCTTGCCAAATCTCTGTAAGGGGGTTAGGCAAGCGCTTTCTGCATTTTTGATAAAATAATCCGCCATTTTTATACATGCAGTCTCCCTATTTATTTGTAAATTTGCAACCGAAAACCATTAACACCCAACAAATATGGAAACGATAAGACTATCTAACGGAATTGAAATGCCCCTGCTGGGCTATGGTGTTTTTCTGGTGCCACCACAGGAGGCTGAGCGCTGTGTAAGCGATGCGCTCGAAGTGGGCTACCGGCTGATTGACACGGCACAGGCCTATCAGAACGAAGAGGGAGTGGGTGCCGCCATTGCCAAGAGCAGTGTCAGGCGCGAGGACATTTTCCTGGTGACGAAAGTGTGGATTAGCAACGCCGGCGAGGAGAAAGCAGCCCGGAGCATCGACGAAAGCCTGCGCAAGTTGCAGACTGACTACATCGACCTGCTGCTCATCCATCAGGCCTACGGCGATGTCTTCGGCTCCTGGCGGGCCATGGAGCAGGCCTACAGGAGCGGCAAAGTGCGTGCCATCGGTGTGAGCAATTTCCAGGCTGCGCGCTTCTTCGACTTCGCCCACTATGTCAACGTGAAGCCCATGGTGAACCAGCTGCAGTGCAATGTGATGGTTCAGCAGACGGGCATCGAGCCGCTGCTCGATGAGACCAATACCAAGATGATGGCATGGGGCCCGCTGGGCGGGCAAGGCGTCGACGGCATCGTGAAGAGCGAGGTGCTGGCCGCCATCGGCAGCAAGTACCAGAAGAGCGCTGCCCAGGTAGCCCTGCGCTGGCTGACACAGCGCGGCATCGTGGCCATTCCCAAGTCGAGCCACAAGGAGCGCATGGCGCAGAACTTCAGCATCTTCGACTTCGCGCTGACTGCCGAGGAGATGCAGACCATCGCCACGCTCAACCAGCACGACACGGGTCTGATTAACTTCCAGGACCCGCAGTTCGTGAAATATCTCATCGAAACCTACGGATAATCAAAAAAACAAAATCTATCATGAAATCATTGAAGTACATTCTGGCATCGGCAGTATGCCTGCTGGTGTCTACGGCTTGCAAGGGAACAGCCTCTCCCGATGCAGCGAAAGAAGCAGAAACAGCAACCACAAGCACTACTGAGAGCAACGAGGGAAAACTCCTCGTGGTGTTCTTCTCGCACGCTGGCGACAACTACTCAGTGGGCAACATCGAAGTGGGCAACACCAAGATTGTGGCCGACTACATCTCGGAGCTGACTGGTGCCGAGCAGTTCGAAATCAAAACCTCGAAATACGACGGCATGGCCTACAAGCCGCTCTGCGACCTGGCCGGGGAAGAACAGAAGAAGGGCGAGTTGCCCGAGTTTGAAGGCACGCTCGACAATCTCGATGCCTACGGTACCGTTTTCATCGGAGGCCCCGTCTGGTGGGGCACCTACCCACAGGTGATGTTCACCTTCTTCTCGAAGTACGACCTCAACGGCAAGACCATCATTCCCTTCACCACCCACGAAGGCTCCGGCCTGGGCAACTGCGTGAAGGACGTGAAGAAAGCCTACCCCAACGCCACCGTCAAGGGCGAGTTCTCTATGTACGGCCACGATGTGCGCAGCGGGAAAGAGAGCGTGAAGAAATGGCTGCAGGAAATCGGCTACGCCCAGTAGCCAAAGCTCTCATCGCACTTTTTCGAGATTTTTTCTACGTTTTCTAAGAATAATTCGTAACTTTGCAGACGAAAAGGCAGCTCACCGCAACGACGCCAGACGTTCTCCCTTTTCTGATGTCGGCGATAGAATAGAGCAAAGCGAAAAGCAGAACTTGAATATTACATTAAAACTAAACGATTATGGAAGCAAGCGTAAGACTCTACACGCTAAACTATGACGAGGTGAAGACCTACCTGTGGGCAGCAGTATTCGTTGCCTGCAACATGGTGTTGCCTCAAGTGTTCCACCTCATCCCCCAGGGCGGCATCGTCTTTGCCCCGCTGTCGCTGGTCATCCTTGCCGGAGCCTACAAGCTGGGCTGGCGAACGGGCCTGCTGGCTGCCGTGGCCACGCCGCTTGTCAACAACCTGGTGTTCGGCCTTCCTGCCTGGGGCGTGCTCCAGGTGATGATGCTGAAGCTCGTCGTGCTGGCCCTGGCGGCAGGACTCACCGCACAATATTTTCGCCGTGTCACGCTGCCACTGCTCGTTGGCGTGGTGCTGGTGAGCGATCTCATCGGTGGCCTCGGCGAGTGGATGCTGACGGGAGGCATTGCCGCCACCGTACAGGATTTCACCATCGGCTGGCCCGGTCTGCTGCTGCAAGTCGCAGGAGCCTACCTCATCGTGAAGCATACGAAGTAAACAAGCAAATCAGCTGATGAACCCAGAAAGGGCGACGGAATACGGCCATTAGTATTCCGTAGCCCTTTTTCGGTTCTACAGATGGACCGTAGCCCCCAGGCGCACCTCGAAGGTGTTGGCCTTCACGTCGTCGAAGTATTTGTACCTGGTATGACGAGAATAGTAGGCTCCTGAGAGCGCGATGCTCCAGTTGCGCGCAATGTCAAACTCGGCGATGGGATTAATGACGAAGAGTGCCGCATTTCCCTTGTCACCCTGGGAATTCAGGTGCAGCAAGTCCTCTTCTGTGAGATGAGACAGGTCTTTCTGCTCATAGCCCTTCCACGTGTAGATGCGGTAATAGTGTGCGTTGAGGATGAAGCGCCCGAAGTGGCGCAGCTCCATGTGCGTCTTTGTCTTCACGCTAAAGCCACTGCCCATGTTGTAGTCGCGGTCGATGATGCTGTAGTAGTCGCTCTTCGTACCGCCCAGGAGAATGACATTGGCAAAGATGCGCTGTTCAAGATGAGAGAGCGCCCCCACCTCGGGCATCTGGATGATGGCCCCCGGACCGAAGGCAGCGGCCTCGCTGATACGGTATGGTGTCAGCGAAGAGCCATCCCTCACGGGCTTGGAGTCGAAATAGTCGAAATGTTGGAAGATGCCAAAGCCGGCCCTGATGTTCTTCCGCTCAATCATCGGTGTGCCCCAGAGACGCGCCATCAGGTGCAGCTGGTTGAAGAGGGGCTGATTCTTAGAGAGTCCGAAAACCAGCTGTGTCTCGAAGTAATCGAAAGGAGCATTGTGCTCCTCCTCGTTCACGGGGTCGCCGTATTGCATGGAGAAATCGACATAAGGATTGTGTTCCCCCCTGAAGATGCTGCCATCGTCGGCCAGGTAGCGGTCGCCGGCCGAGATGGAGATTTCTACGGGATTCCGGTTGTAGTCGTGATAGCGGTAATGACTGCTTCTCACCCTCCAGGCATCGCCAGTTGCGAAGCGCTTCAGCTGGCCCATCGGGTTGAAGATGGTGGCCCCCAGCTCACGCCAGAAGCGTGGCCATCCGCTCTTGGAGTCATCGAGGAAGATGCGACTGATACGGTTGGCGATTTCGCCGATGCAGATACCGCCTATTGTAGTGGCAATGAGGTCGTTAATGGCAGGTGGCTCTCGCTCTCCGAGAAACTCCCACTCCAGCGAGCCCAGCATGGCATAGGGAGCAGACTCCCAGAAAGAGAGGCCCTGCGAGCGTGCTGAGTTGAAGTAGAGGTTGCCATGATAAGGATGCATGAAAAGGTTCGTGGAGAACTGGTCGTTGTCCCACACGAAGCCATTCTTGAAGTTGTCGCCCCAAGTGCGCAGCGTAGTCTGTGCGAAGTCGGCATTGAGGGCAAAGCGGTCGAAGCAGTGCACGAAGACGTTCACGCCCGTAACCTGCCCCAGTGCCCACCAGGGATGCTTCCTGCCCAGTCCCAGCGCCATGAGCGAGTCGGCGGGCGACTTGTCCTCGCTTCTGTGCACCACAGCCGTTCGCCGGTTTTCGTTGTGAGGATAGCGGAACGTCAGTCCCGCCTCGGCCAGCATGCGGCTGCGGTATTTCTTCTCATGCCGATAATAGCGTGTATCGCCATAGCCGACAGATGCGAACAGGCCAACGGCGGGCGACAGCTGGTAGTCGACGTTCAGGCGAGCCTGTACGGAGAAGAGCCGCCTGGGACCCTCGTCGCTCTGCTTCTTGAAAGTCTCAATGTGGAAATAGCCTATATCGCCACTGAGCGACAGCTTAGGCGTGAGCTGGGCATACTGTCCGAGACGATAGAAGAGCGCTCCCGAGAAGTCTTCGTCGAACCCCATGTAGTGGGTTCCCAGACCGATGATGTTGTAGGTGCTGCGGTTGCGGAAGCGTATGGCCGAGTTCAGCTTCGAGCTGGTGCCTCCGTAGCCCATCACGTCGATGGTGGTCGAAGGGCTCACGTTCACCAGGCCAATCTTCCGGCCTTCAGTGTCCTTCGTGTAATTGACGAGTCCTATCTGCCAGCCGTTCAGATGCGAGCCTGCCACGTTCAGGACGCCAAGCTGCAGGCCGTTCGAATGGTCGGCGTAGTTATAGGCTCCCAGTTGCATGCCATTCATGTTGCCCGACGAGACATTCAGCAGACCGGCGAGCTGTAGCCCCTTCTCCAGCCCCATCGAGATGTTGGTGGCGCTGCTGACTTGCAGGCCCCTCATGGGAGAGGACGAGATGTTGGAGAAGCCCGAGAACTGTACTCCACGGACACTGCTGGCATAGTTGGAGACCGCATTCAGCTGCAGTCCTTTCAGCGTGTCGGCATGACTGGTAAAGCCTATGCTCAGGTGGGTGACATGGGTGGTGTCATCCTGGTGGTTCTTCCCGAAGTCGACGGCAAGTCCATGCCCTATCTGGGCCTTCTCGCCCTGTCCACGTCCATAGAGATTCACGCCCGGCACGCCTGCCCATCCCTTCTCCCCCATTTTCCCGGTCGGGCGTTCCGTGTGCGTCGTGTCGTCGTCGGCTCCCGGCAGGTTCTGCGACAGGCTGTCAGCAGCACTCACAAGCCGTTTCGCCGGCTTCCCTGCTGAGGAGGCCTGCGAAACGAGCAGCATGAGCAGGAAGAATACGTTTCTTTTCATAGCTCATGATTAAGGATGACGGCATCACTGTTCCTCATGTTGGCAAGCGCTTAAATGCTTAGCTCGTCGAGTACCTTGATGAGCTTCTTGTCAAAGGGCTTGTCCGTGCGGATGCACTCGGAGAAGGGCACGTAGACAATCTCGTTGTTGCGCACGCCGACCATGACGTTGCGCTGTCCCTGACGGATGGCCTCGATGGCCCCCACGCCAGTACGGCTTGCGAGGATGCGGTCGTGGGCCGAGGGAGAGCCGCCGCGCTGCAGGTGGCCGAGGATGGAGACGCGCACGTCGAACTCGGGAAACTCCTTCTTTACGCGGTCAGCATAGTAAAGGGCGCCGCACTTCGGACTCTCGGAGACGATGACGATGCACGACTTCTTCGACTTGCGTATGCCACGGCCCATGAACTGTGCCAGCTGGTCCACGTCGGTCATGTCCTCTGGGATGATGGCGGCCTCGGCACCGCAGGCGATGGCCGAGTTCTGAGCCAGGAAGCCGGCGTCGCGGCCCATCACCTCGACAAAGAAGATGCGCTCATGCGAGTTGGCGGTGTCGCGGATGCGGTCCACGCACTCCATAATCGTGTTCATCGTCGTGTCGTAGCCGATGGTGGAGTCGGTGCCGTAGAGGTCGTTGTCGATGGTGCCGGGCAGGCCGATAACGGGGAAGTCGAACTCCATGCCGAAATTGCGGGCACCGGTGAGCGAGCCATTGCCGCCGATGACTACAAGGGCATCAATTTCTTCTTTCTGGCATGTCTCGTAGGCTTTCTGCATCCCTTCGGCCGTCATAAACTCCTTCGAGCGCGCTGTCTTCAGGATGGTGCCGCCACGGGTGATGATGCCGCTGACGTTCTCGGTGGTAAACTGCTGCACCTCGCCTTTGATAAGACCGTCGTAGCCACGGTAGATACCCTTGATGTTGAAACCATTGTAGATGCCGGCGCGCGTCACGGCGCGGATGGCTGCGTTCATGCCGGGAGCATCGCCACCCGACGTCAGAATACCGATAGTCTTAATCTTTCCCATATATATAAATATTGTTATTTATAATTACAACTGCTTTTCTGTGTCGTTTATTATGTCCGTTCATCGATTAATTAATTTTTTCTCATGCAAAGTTACTCATTTTTGCCTGATTTTCCGTAAATTTGCAGCACAAATTTAGGAATGTTTATGAAGAAAGTACAATTAATCACAGCACTACTGGCCATTTTGGCGATGGTCACTGCTCCCGCAATGGCTCAGGAAGAGTCTGGGTTTAAGAAAATTGACGTCAGGAAGGACTTCACGGAGAATGGCTTCCAATGGTTCCACGATGCCGAGCTGTTAGCCGCCGGCAACAGGGAGAAGAGCAATGCCATGACGATTGGCTGGGGCGGCATCGGCACCCTGTGGGGACGCACGGCCCTGACGGTCTACGTGGCCGAGAAGCGCTACACGAAGGAGTTTATGGACCAGGCCGACTACTTCACGGTGATGGCCTTCGGCGTGGAGCACGGCAACGTTCTCAGATACATGGGAACGAAGAGCGGGCGCAACGAGGACAAGGCGGCCGCCTTAGGGCTCCACACGGCCTACACCGCCAACGGAACGCCCTACTACACCGAGGCCGAGATGGTGATAGAATGCAAAATCATGTACGCAGCACCCTTCGACGCCCAGTACTTCAAGAGCGACGTTCCCAGGAACATGTATGCCAACTTCCCCGCCGGCGTTCACTCAATGTATATCGGCGAGGTGGTAAATGCCTGGAAGAAGGAGCAGGACAAATAGTAAAACAGAGAAACCACTATGCCACGTAAGACCGACGGAATTCTTTTTGAGCTGCATCCGCGCCCCACGAAGGGCGACGACGGCAAGCCACTGCTCTATGCACTGCCCGTCATAGAGCGCAAGTACGACCTTGACGATATCGACGACTTCTGCGCCAAGTATCGTCATACCAGCAAGGGCGAAATCAAACTGCTCTTCGACCTCTTCAGCGACGTGGCCACCATGTGGCTGCGCAAGGGCTATCGCGTAGAGACGCCCTTCGGTTCGCTGGCCCCCAAGCTGAAGCTGCTTGGCGACCACACCGACCCGGAGAGAGTGACGGGGCGCGACATCATGTACGGCGGGATAGAGTTCATTCCCTCCAAGCAGTTCGTCAAGAATGCCGACTGCAGCGGCGATGGCTTCCGCCTGCAGCAGGGCAGCGTGGGCAGCAGCCAGACGCACGACCCCGACGCTATGGACGAGGCCCTGCGCCGAAGTGCTCGCCACGGCTACATCACCATCAAGACTTTCATGTTTTTCAGCCACCTGAAGCGCAAGTCGGCCCAGGCCTATCTCGACAGTCTCTGCGAAGGCGACCACCCCCGTCTGCACCGCTATCGTGAGGGCCGCACCCTGCATTACGCCTTGCTCCAGGACGCTCCCAAGGAATAAAAGCAGGAAGTCAGCGCACGCTGCCATTCTTTTTCCCGCCCGCCGCCAATATTGGCAGCGGGCGCTGCCAATATCGTACCCGCCCGCTGCCAATAACAAAAGTGCCGCCTTTTTCCCTCGTAGGCATCGCCTTATCCCTCTTTTTCGCCACTTTTTTCCCCGTCCCCCACCCTTTTTCAACAAGGGCGAACCGTTCTATCCCCCATTCTTCCTTGCCAGCAAGCTCCAAGGCCTATCGCAACGGCTTTTACAAAAGTCACTATTTATTCCTAAAGTGTTCATTTAAGTAACCATGCAAAAACAGTTTATACCATCTGTTTTTATTAAAACTATAGAACATTCCGTGGAAAGGCTGACTTTGCAAGAGCTGGAAGCCCTGTATTATGATATGAGTACAAAGAACTATATAAACGATTAGCTGATAGACGAAGTTAGGCCGTTCTGGATAATGGTTTAGGACTTCCTCTCGACGGCCTTAACCAACTGATAGGCTAATCGTTCGTCGCCATTCGAGAGATAGATGATGCCGCAATAGGCAAAGCCAAGCCTGGCAATGACATGCTGCATGATGGCATTGTCGTGATGGGTGTCAATGCGAATGTTTGGCTCATGTGAAAAACAGTAGTCCATGATGCTGCTGAAGATTCCATGGGCATCGGGAAAACTGGCGATCCTGTGGACTACATGATAAGGGCGCACGTCGTCAACCCATTCACCTCCGTCAATCCTGGCATAAGTGGGTTCCGGGGATGGCAGGAAGGCGAAGTAGCCGACAATCTTACAGCCATCCTCAACCACGAATCCACCGTGTTTCTCCATGTCTGCAGCGATAACAGCCTCCGACGGATAGCCATCTCCCCACTGGTGCATGTTCCCAGACTGCCGCATGATACGCCTTGCGGCATCCATGACCTTCATGATATCGGCCATGTCATCTGGTCTCGCTTCTCTTATAGTCCTCTTCATCGGTCGATGCCACATTTCTAGATGGTGTCGAGCGTCTCTTCTGTCACGCCCCTTCTATCATTTCGTGGTGGAAATGGTCGAAGCTCATGTGACAGGCTCCGCAATGGGAATGGGCGACAACCATAATCTCCTGTACACCCAGTTCGTAGATGGCAACAATCAGGCTGCGCATGGCTGAGTCGAAAGCCGAAAGAACCCTCACGAGGGTGAGAGTTCCTGCTGCGAAACGTAAGTGGAGCTGGAGGGAGTCGAACCCTCGTCCGCACGAGGAAACCATGTGCTTTCTACACGCTTATCTCAGCCTTCGTTTTCGTGATGCAGCAAGACCTGAGCCACCAACTGCACCCTTATCTCCTGAAGCTTCATCGCGACAGCGGAGCCAGCCGCAACTATTTCCGATTTTCCTGCGCCGCCTGTTCCTCAGATTCGGAACCACATCCTTGGGGCGACGTCTCGTTCCTCTACCTTGTAGTGGAATTAAGCTCGTAATCTACTTTACTTCGATTAAGCAGCGAGAGCATACTCGTTGTTGCCAATTAATTTTCCGACAGAAGAGATTAAGGAGCCTCCCATCGCCCAGCTCCGCGTGCTTACACACCATCTCATCTCGCCGTCAAATCCAGTCAACCCCAGAAGTGCTTGAACGCGATGCGTCAGGTAATGCGGTGCAAAGGTAGCAACTTTTTTCGCTCCTACAAAGAAAAAACAAAACTTTTTTCGTACCTTTGCAGCATCTTTGCAATATTTTGCGCTTTTTTGAGTTTATAGTATATAATAAATGAAGCATAACATACGTATGAAAAGACGTCTACTGCCACTTCTGCTTTTCCTGCTGCTCGGCGCGGCAGGGGCCGTGGCCCAGTCTACCATGACAGAGCAGCAAATCATTACCTACATCATGGAGGAGAACGAGAAGGGTACCTCGCAGCAGGAAATTGCCGTGAAACTGATGCAGCGCGGTGTTGACATGGAGCAGCTGCAACGCATCAAGCGCAAATATGACCGCCAGCTGCGCCAGACGGGCCTGGGCACGGTGGCCGACGAGACCATCAACAAGGCCGAGAACCGCCTGCGCAAGAACAACGGGCAGCAGCGACGCCCGGCAGGCCAGGGTAGTCTTCAGGTGCGCCAGGGCGTGAACGGTCAGCCTGTCTACGACGAGACCAACCCCGACCTGCTGCAGATGCAGGCCGAGCTGGGTGGCATCATGCCTGTCGACTCCATCGCTCTGCTGGAACAGCTGCTGGAGCAGCAGAAGGCAGAGAAGAACAAAATCTACGGACACGACATCTTCAACAACGAGGCGCTGAGCTTTGAGCCAAACATGAACATTGCCACGCCAGCTGACTACCGTCTGGGGCCAGGCGACGCCGTGACCATCGAAATCTATGGTGCCTCGCAAATGAGCATCGATGCCACCGTCACCCCCGACGGCTACGTGACCATCGACGGCGTGGGCCCCGTGCAGCTGAGCGGACTCACCGTCGACCAGGCCAACGCACGGCTGCGCTCGCAAGTGGGTGCACGCTTCGCCGACAGCCAGATTCGTCTCTCCGTGGGGCAGACGCGAACCATCCTCGTCAACGTGATGGGCGAGGTGAACTACCCCGGCACCTACACGCTGTCGGCCTTCTCCACCGTGTTCAACGCCCTCTACATGGCTGGCGGCATCAACGATATCGGCACGCTGCGAAACATCAAGGTCTATCGCAACAACCGTGAAATATCGACCGTCGACGTCTACGACTACATTCTGAACGGCAAGGCTACGGGCAACGTGAAGCTGACAGACAATGATGTCATCATCGTTGGGTCCTACGACTGTCTGGTGAACGCCACGGGTCGCGTCAAGCGCCCCATGTTCTACGAGATGAAGACGGGCGAGAGCCTGTCGGCCCTGCTGAAATATGCCGGAGGCTTCACTGGCGATGCCTTTAAGAAGTCAGTACGCGTGACCAGGAAATCGGGGGCACTCTATTCGGTACACACCGTGGGCGAGTTCGACTTCACCACCTTCCACATGGCCGACGGCGACTCCATCTGGGTAGACTCCATCGTAGCGCGCTACCAGAACATGGCCGAAATCAAGGGCGCCGTGTTCCATAGCGGACAATACGAGATTGGCGGCAACATCACCACCGTGCGCTCGCTCATCGAGGCCGCCGACGGACTGACGGAGGAAGCCTTCACCACACGTGGCGTGATGCACCGCATGAAGGCCAACCGCACGCTGGAAGTGCTGTCGGTAGACATCAAGGGAATCATGGACGGCACGGTGCCCGACGTGCCCCTGCGCAACGAGGACGTGCTCTGGGTGCCCAGCCGCAAGGAGACCATCGAAATGCCCACGCTGACCATCCACGGCGAGGTGCAGTTCCCCGGCATCTATAAGTATGCCGACAACGAGACGCTGGAAGACTTCATCCTGCAAGCTGGCGGACTGACCGACGCTGCCTCGATGGTGAAGGTCGACGTGGCGCGACGCATCTCTAACCCCTACGCCACGGCCTCCCAAGACACGCTGGCACGCTACTACAGCTTTGCCATCAAGGACGGATTCGTTGTCGACGGCACCGAGGCATTCCATCTGGAGCCCTTCGACGAGGTGTATGTGCGTAAGAGTCCGGGCTACTCGCCTCAGCAGAACGTCTTCGTGGAGGGTGAAGTACTCTTTGAGGGCACCTACACGCTGACGAAGAAGAGCGAGCGTCTGAGCGAAATCATCAAGAAGGCTGGCGGTCTGTCAAAGACTGCCTATGCTGCCGGTGCCCGTCTCATCCGTCAGCGCACCAGCGAAGAGATGGCCCGCCAGGAAGCACTGCGCAGCGCTGCCAAGCGCTCTGGAGGCAAGGACTCCATCGACATCAGCAAACTCGACCTGGGTGCCACCTACCCCGTAGGTATACAGCTGGACAAGGCGCTGGCCGACCCTGGCAGCGAGGCTGACATCGAGCTGCGCGAAGGCGACCGCCTCATCGTTCCGGAATACAGCAGTACGGTGAAAATCAACGGCGAGGTGATGTACCCCAACACCACGAGCTATGTGGACGGTGAGAGCCTGAAGTATTATATCAACCAGGCAGGTGGATTCGGTGAGAATGCCCGCAAGCGCCAGACCTACATTATCTATATGAACGGTACGGTGGCCAAGGCTGGCAGACGGCATAAGCCTTTGCCAGGCTGCGAAATCGTGGTGCCCACCAAGCAGCAGGGGCGCCGCATGAGCACGACCGAGATTGTCGCACTGGGTTCTGGCATTGCTTCGGTGGCCACGATGATTGCCACAATTGCTAACATCCTGAAGTAACTAAAATGATAAATGGCAAGACGATGGACAAACAAGAAATAACGCCGAAGCTCGTTATACAACGCATCAAGGAACATAAAAAACTTTTTGCTATCACCGTAGCGGTCACGTTCGTGCTGTCGTGCATTCTGATTCTGTGTGTGCCACGCTCCTATAGCTCCAGCATCATGCTGGCACCGGAAATCAATGCCGACCCAGCAGGAGCCATCGGGAGCATCGCCGCCAATTTTGGCATCGACCTCAACAACATGCAGACCAATGATGCCATCACGCCACTGTTATATCCCGACCTTGCGGATGATAACAAGTTTATCTGTTCGCTCTTCACGGTTAGAGTGAAAGACGTGGATGGCAAAATAGACTGTACCTATTATGACTATCTGCAGAAGCACCAGAAACAAGCCTGGTGGACTTCAGTCTTCACATGGTTCAGGAATGTACTGAAGTCTGTCATGCCCAAAGAAAAGGATTTCGGAGCCAGTCAGGGAGAAAGCACTTTCGACCCCTATAGGCTCAATAGGGAGCAGGATAGAATTGCAAATGCCATTCGCAGGTCCATCAGTATCCACACTGACAAGAAAACCGGCGTCATCCTGGTTGCTGCGGAAGCGCAGGATCCACTCATCTGTAAGACCATTGCCGATTCTACCTGTGCGCATCTGCAGGCATTCATCACCGACTACCGCACCAGCAAGGCTCGCAACGATGCGGAGTATTATGGCAAACTGACAGAAGAGGCAAAGGAGGAATACGAGAAGGCTCGCCGCCGCTATGTTGACTATGCCGACTCCAACATGGAGCCTGTGCTTGAAAGATACCGCTCAAAGAGAAATGACCTGGAGAACGACATGCAGCTGAAGTACAACAACTTCACCACGCTCAATACGCAACTCCTGGCAGCCAAAGCGAAGGTGCAGGAAAAAACGCCGGCATTCGCAGTTCTTGAGGGGGCTGCCGTGCCACAGAAGGCATCGAAGCCCAAACGAATGGTTTTTGTGCTGATGATGTGTTTCCTGGCCTTTGGGGCGTGTCTGCTTTACACGCTTAGAGAGGAAGTCAAACAGCAGCTTAATCTCTGATGTCTTTAGAATGACAGATTCTCGCGGAAGAAAAACACAGCACCCCATAGTTGTCCTGTCTGGTGGATGGGGATATGGCAACTTAGGCGATGACGCCATATTGGTGTCAGCCGTGAAGCTTATATGCGAGAAGCTGCCTCAGCCTGTCATCCGTGTCATCACCTGTGATGAGCATGGAGCTGCCGATTTACTGCATACTTACCATAATGTAACCATTCATCCTTCCATCCATCGACAGCTATTCAGCAGTGACCAAGTGTTTTACGTAGACACCAAGCTGACATTTAAGGAACGCATCAGGCATGGACTGAGATACAGGAAGAACAGCCGCGGCATTCGAGGTACATTGAAAAGCTATCTGCAATCACCCGAAGACTACATTTCGACGATTAAAGAAGCACGGGAAGAAGTGGATGCCGTCATGACGGACGCAGACATGTACCTCCAGGGCGGAGGCGGTTACATCAACGACTGGGTGGAGAGCGACATCGTGAAGCACATAGAATGCATACAGGCAAAGCAACACGGGCTGCGAATGATGATGATGGGACAGACCATCGGTCCATTCAGCAGTAAGGACACTCTACGCATCGGGCAGTCAATTTGTAGCATGATGGATGGAATGTTCTTTCGAGACAGCGCCTCCATCGCCGACTGCTGCCAGAAGCAGAAGGCATTGTCCGAAAAGGTTCCTGACCTGGCACTCTATGAGCATATTGAAAGTGAAAAACGGGACAACAGCCTGCTTTTCATTCCGTTCAATACCGAGGTGCTCACGCATCTCGATTTCCTCACTTTGAACTTAAAAAGTATTTCCGAGAAGACGAGATGCCGTGTTGTCGTGACGGTGACGCAGTTGTGGCAGACGGCTATTGACCTTGCCACTGCTTGTTTCCTGCATTTCCGACAAGCGGGAATCAACGTCGAGTTGACCATTCCTCACGACGTGGCTTCATTGCAGGAACTGATTGTCTCCTCCCAGTTGCTCATCTCTCAGAATCTGCACGGACTGATTCTTGGCTATCGCTCAGACACCAGAATCATCAGCATCAATACAGCAAGAAAGTTCGAGGGATTCATGGACAAGGTTGGCATGAGGCAGTATATGCTCGATTTGGGCCATGCCGATGGTCATGAACTCAGCAGCATGGCATTGGAGCTTCTTGCCAGCCCTGCGCAACCATACCAGTCATCACTGGCTGACGAGATAGCGCATGCGTTCAACCTGATAATGAGCATGCCATGAAGAATCTGCGAAACAACTACTACGTCAGCTCGTTCTTTTGGAGTACGCTATCAAAACTATTGAATGCCATCTTCAATTTCCTTGCCGTGCCCCTGCTTCTGGGACTCTACGGCAAGGCCGATTATGGGCTGTTGGTACTGGCCACCGCCTGCAACGGCTATATGCACCTGCTGGATTTTGGCATGAACACAGGAGCCGTGAAGTTCTTCTCGCAATGGCGAACAGAGGGCAATGTTGACATGATACGCAAGGTGGGGGCGACAAACACGACCTTCTACCTGCTCGTTGCCGCCATCAACATTCTGGGACTGCTGGCCTTGGCCTTGTGGGGAAAACCATTGTTCAACATCACTCACACACAGTTCCTAACTCTCCGCCAGTGCCTGCTGATTATTGCACTTTTCAGCGTGTTCAGCTGGGGCGCCGCTCCGTTCAATCAGTTGCTGACCGCCTACAAGCAAATGGCATTCGTGATGCAGATGGAGTCTGTGCTCCCATTGCTGAAAATTGGCCTCATCTGCCTCACGCTTTACCTTCAGCTCCCCATGACCTGCTATTTCTTCCTGATGACCATGATTCTGGCAATGCTCGTAATACCCTACGCATGGCGCTGCCTTCACGACGGCATCTTACAGAGCCTGAGGCCCAAATGGTATTGGAAGGATTTCAAGGTGGTGCTGGCGTTCAGTCTGGCCATCTTCATCTTGTCGCTGTTTAGGGTCACGGCAGCCCAGTCACGCCCCATCCTGCTGAGCATGTTTGCCTACGATGGCGCGGCAACGACGGCCGAATTCAACATCATATCCGTGTTCCCCACATTCATCATCATGCTGAGCGGAACGTTCTCGAGTATTTTTCTCCCCCAGGCATCAGAGTTAGTAACACGACGAGACCAGCAGGCCATTGAGGCCTTTGCCTACAAATGGACGACACTGAGCACCGTGGTGGTCAATATCCTGTGCATGCCGTTCATTCTGGGAGCCCAGGAAGCCCTGACGGCCTATGTGGGAAGCGCCTATGCGAACCTCTCACTATGGCTGATTATCTGGATTATCACTGTGCTGATACAGATGCACACGACAGCAGGCGAAGCATTGATTCTGGCTTACGGCCGCACCCGTCCGTTGGTGATGGCAGCAGCTGTGGCCTGCACGCTTTCCATAGTGCTTAACATTGTGCTATGCTCCTGGTTGCAGGTGGGTTCTGCCGTAGTATCCTACCTACTGTATGTCGTCATTGTCATCGGTGTAAACTACGTCATCCTTTACAAGCATCTGCTGAAGCTCAGCAGACTCAAGATGCTGATGTGCTTCCTTAAGCCCACTCTTGCAGGGGTGCTTACACTCGCACTCTGTTTTCAGATACCATTCGACAGCCTTCTGACTGGAAGCAACGACCGGTGGCTGAGCGTATTCGTTTTCTGTATGAAGGGCTTAGTATGGCTATTATGCTATTTGCTGTGCATCCATCTGTTCCATATAGTACCACTAAAAAGTATTCTTAAAGAGAAGTAGAGATGTTGTTTGAAAGTCTTCTTGATGCAGGTGATGTGACACTGGCCACCCGACTGTGGACGATGTTGCTCTATACCGTCCTACTGATAGTAGGATGGAAGAAGACTTTGCCAGAACTGGAGGATTCCACCCCTTATGGCAAGTACCTGGCAGGAATGGTGCTATTTGCCGTTTCAGACTTCCTCGCTCCCGACTTCTGGAATTACATCTCTGAGGTCGAGTCGGTATGGTCGTTCGACTATAGCGAGGAGCTTCACATGGAATGGATTTATCAGTTCTTCGTGTTTTTCGTTGCCGGCGACTATTTCCTGTTCCGCCTCTTGGTATGGGGCGGACTGTTGCTCATCTACGCCAAGGTATGCAAACGGTGGAGTACCGACACGGTTGCCTTCATGTTCCTGCTGCTGGTATTCTTTTCGCAGTTTGCTTCTTCACGTGCCAATATGGGTGTAGCGGTTTACTATCTGGGGCTTTCATTCCTGTTGGTTCCCATTCCTGAGAAGCGCAAGCGAAGCATTGTCATTGCACTGGCACTGATAGCCTTCTCTTCCATCTTCCATAGCACGATGACCATGCTCATTGCATTCACGCCAATCATCCTATTGCCCAATCTTGCCAAGCTTTCAAAGAAAATTATCATCACTTTCCTCGTGGTGGTGATTAGCCTTATGATATACGTGATGAACAACCCGATGGAAGTGATTGAGCTGCTGGGAAGCGATACTATCTTGAAGAAATTCATCTTCTACATGGAAGAATACGACGAACTGGAATGGGGCAAGCCCACTGGCGGCATTAGCGGATGGATTACTTTCATCGTGCGCGAATTGCGCATGCTGACACCCGTCATCATCCTGACGTTTATTCTCCGATATAAGGAAGAGAATTTGCCTCCCATCATTGTCAAGACGTTCAACATCGTGCTGGCTATCACAATGGCAGCATACACGTTCCGCCTGATGTATCCCGACGTCGGTGTGATTGCCCTGCGAATGATGAATCTCACCTACCCTGCCCTTGCGTTGATTGTGGCTCGCATGCATACCGATAAACTGTTATCAAGCAGGCAGGTGTACTTGCTCATGGCTTTTCCCCTCTTAGATACCATTTATGAAAACATCTATCGATTCTATGGCGGTTGGTAAGCCCCGCTTTTGGGCTTTGCTCTGTGCTTTGGTATGGGGTTGTCTGCTGGCTACAGCCAGTGGAACAGAGAGGTGTATGCTCTTCAGGAACGGGAAGACCGACTATAGAATTGTGGTATCATCTAAGGCATCTGATTCTGAAAAGCATGCTGCCACCGAACTGCAATATTATCTGAACAAGATTAGTGGTGCGACCTTCCCAGTGGGAGAAACGCCAGGAACAAAGAACATCTTTATTGGCCATCGCAGCGACATGGCCGCAATGGCAGATATACCCCAGCCCAACGATGACGACGACGGCTTTGTCTATGATGTCGAAGGACAGTCGCTGGTGATTTATGGTGGACGCCATCGCGGCACGATGTATGGTGTCTATGCGTTTCTGGAAAACGAGCTCGGCGTGCACTGGTATGCTCAGGATTGCACCATAATTCCAAAGCTGAAAGCCAAGCAGCTGCGCGACATTCATCGGCATGACGAATCACCGGCATTCAAATATCGCTGCCTGCTGGCCTATCCCGTCAACATCTCACACGAACTGACGGCTCATTTCCGTCTGAACGAGGTTTGGTTCTCAAAGGCTGCCGAGCAGGCTGTCTACGGAAAGGTGAATCGCTACTGGGGAGCACACACCATGGGCAGCCATTTTATACCCGCTAAGGATTATTTCCACTCCCATCCCGAATATTTTGCGCTCTGGGAAGGCAAGCGCATCAGCGACGGACAGTTGTGCCTTTCAAATGCCGAAGTGCTAAGAATCTGCATCAGCAAGATGCGCGACGTGATGCAGCATAACCCTGACTACATTGCCTACGAGCTTTCGCAAAACGACAACAAGCGGTACTGCACCTGTAAGAGTTGCGTTGCTCTGGAAAGGACATATGGAGGCCATTCGGGAGCATTGATATGGTTTGTCAACCAGGTGGCCCGTGCCGTCAGGGAGGAGTTCCCCGGGAAGCTGGTTGGCACCATGGCCTATCAATACACGCTTCAACCGCCCACCAACATTCAGCCTGAGAAGAATGTCATGATACGCCTTAGCAGTTCCCTGGGCTGCTTTGCCCACCCGCTGAGCCAAGGTTGCAGCAATCAAGTTGTGCATAGCGACGAAGTAGTAGCGGCACTTGAGGGGTGGAGCAAGCTATGCAATAACATTTATGTATGGGACTACGCCGTCAATTTCAGCCAATATACTGCCCCCTACCCCAATTTCGATGTACTGGCAGAGAACATCAGGCTCTTCCGCGACAATCATGTCGTGGGACTTATGGAACAGGGGCAACGCAGTTCCGAGGGAGGTGAGTTTGCAGAATTGAAGATGTGGGTACTGTCCAAGCTGATGTGGAACCCCGCGCTCAACAGCGATTCGCTGGCAACTGCGTTTATTAAGGACTACTATGGCAAAGCTGCTCCAATGATAGAACAATATTTTCAGCGCGTTCGTGCATTGAGCGATGCCAACAAACACTTCAGAATCGTATTCTCCGATTTTTCGAAACTCTTCAACCAAAAGTTTATTGCCGACAGCAAGCGCCTGCTCGCAACAGCTGAAAAGGCAGCGGGAAAAGACACGGTAGTGCAGCGACGCGTGAAGCTGGTGAAGCTACAGCTACTGACAGCAGAAGTGCTCACGAACCCAGAAGATGCCACTGCTGACGGCTCCTGGGATGAATACCAGTCGATTTCACGGCAGTACAAGGTTCGTCCTACGGAACAAAAGGAACTGGAGCCCTACATCAACGAGCAGAAGAAGCAAATGCCCCAGAACGGCGCGAAAGGAACAGCACACATCATATCTGCCTCGGTCTTGTTCCTAGCGGTCGTCCAGTACATCAGACATAGTCGGAGCAGAAGAAAGGAGGAAAAGTCATGAAATTCTCTATCACCATACCCACATTCAAGTCACGCTATCTCGCCGAAGCCATCCAGAGCGTCATCTGCCAAACCTATGCCGACTGGGAACTGATTGTCGTCGACGACTGTTCGCCCGAGGACATCGAAAGCGTCGTTGCCCCCTGGCTCAGCGACAGCCGCATCCGCTACTATCGCAATGACCACAACTGCGGGGCTTTCAACCTGGTCGACAACTGGAATATCTGCCTGTCTTACTGCACTGGCGACTATGTGATTTGTATGGGCGATGACGACCGCATGCTGCCCTGTTGCCTTGACGAATATGCCAAGCTCATTGGCAAATACCCCAACCTCAATGTCTACCACGCTCGCACGGAAATCATCAATGAAAACGGAGAGGTGGTCAGTCTTCAGGAACCACGACCAGAGTGGGAGTCCATGCTCTCGCTAATATGGAACAGATGGGCACACCGCGACCTGCAGTTCATTGGCGACTTCTGTTACCGCCGCCAGCACCTGACTGCCGAGGGCGGCTACTACAAACTTCCACTGGCGTGGGGCTCCGACGATGTCACCGCAGCCAGAGCTGCCCGCAGCCAGGGCATTGCCAACACGCAGGCGTTCTGTTTCCAGTACAGGCAGAACAACCAGACCATCAGCAGCTCCACCAGCCATGCAAAGACGAAACTGCTCGCCACCCTTCAGCAATATGATTGGTTCGACCATCTGCTCTCCGCACTGAGCACTGAGCAGCTCTCTGCCGACGATGGGAAGCATTTCGTCACCATAGAAGCGCCACGCCGTTCCTACTACACGAAATCCTTTGGCAAGGACATCATCGACGGAGTGAGAGGCAACCCGTTGCGACTGCGATGGTACTATCGCCAGCTGAAGCCGCTCCACTTCCCCACTTCCACCTTCCTGCGATGGTATCTCAGTTCACTGTATCATCTCTTTGCATAAAAAGAAATGCCTCCTATGAACAAACGACTACTCTTCATCACACGTCACCGGCTGAACGAAAGCAATGGCGGGGCAAACTGCTCGAAAGCCAACGTGCAGTGCTTTGCGCAGCTGTTCGACGACTGCTCGCTCATTTTCCCTGAAATCGACGACACGTCGCTCTATGTTCCTACTCGCTACAAGCTCTTCCCCTGTCACGACGGCAGGTCGCTCGTCCGCAAGGGCATCGACATGTATCGTGGAGTGGTCAGCCCGCTGTCGGCATTTACCAGGCAACACCTGTCCACACATAACTACGACGTGATAGTCATCGACCACAGCTTCATTGCCTCTGACATGATTGACGAAATCCGGGCAACAGGTGCACAGATTATCACCATACACCACAACGTGGAGCGCGACTACCTGCGCGACAATGCCAGAATGTACTCCATCTTGTATCGCAAGCCCTACGTCTGGTATGGGGAAAAGGCCGAGCGCAGCTGTCTGCAGGCCAGCAGTCTGAACCTGACCCTGACCGAGCAAGACGCGTCAGCATTCCGTTCCTGGTTCAAGGATGCAAACCTGCATGTTCACTGCTGGGGAGTCCATGAGTATAAGCCTATCCCCGACAAGGTGTTCAAGCCCCGCCCGAAAGGTCATCACTTCGTCATCACCGGCTCGTTGTCCTTCTGGCAGTCGCTGATGCCAATCATGGAGTTCCTTCAGACCTACTGGCCGTGCGTCGTCGATATGGTACCCGACGCCCAGCTCACTATCACCGGTAGGAATCCCCAGAAGATGCTCACCGACGAATGCCGAAAGCATCGCAACGTCACGGTCATTCCCAATCCCGACAACATCAACAGCCTGGTTGAGCAGGCCGACTACTACATCTGCCCCATCAACGCCGGCAGCGGCCTGAAGCTGCGGGTGATGGACGCTTTGCGCAACGGTCTTCAGGTCATCTGCCACGAAGTATCGGCCGCTGGCTACGAACATATCGTGCAAGCCAACGGAATGTTCTGCTACCGCGACAAGCCATCGTTTGCCGAGGCCTTGTCCGCCATGCTCTCCACGAGCAGTTCGCCCACTGATGTCTATCAGGCCTATCGGGAAACCTTCTCGTTGGAAGCTGGCGTAGAGAAGCTGCGCGCCATCCTGCTCGAAGAGAACATCCTACAGACTTCTGATGGCCTTCTTGAAAAATCCGACGTGGACGGGCCAAAATCCGCCGTTGGCAGATAGGAATACGGACGGGGCGGATTTTACGGAACGAGCCCGCCAAAAATACGCCTTATAATAATAAGAACAAGAAAAGTGAAAATAGCATACTTAGGGAAAATACAAATCAGCGACACCGACCTGCCCTTCCTGCATGAAGCGCAGCAGATGGCCGACATCACCTACCTGCTGGAGGTGACGCCCCGTTTCCTGAAGGGACCGGCTTTCAACATCCCGTCGATTTATCCCCATACGGGTATCTTCAAGGCCACTGAGGCCTATCCCGAACTTAGCCGACTCAGCGGGTTCATCGATACCGACAAGTTCTACGTCGTCAACACCTGTGGACGACTGTGGCAGCTGAAGTCCTTCTGGACCTATTTCCTGCTGTTGCTATTCCTCGTCCGCGGCCATTTCAGCGCCATCCACCTCGTGTGGCCTCCCAACGTCTACGAATTCATCATCTACTTCTTGCGGCGGAAGATGCTCCTCACCGTACACGACCCGTTCCCCCACTCCGGACTCGACACCTTCATCGTGAGGCTAAGAAGGAAAGTGGCCTTTGCGCTCATTCCCAGGCTGATTATCCTCAACGAGAAGCAACGGCAAGGCTTCATTGACTACTACCACATTGCCCCCCAGCGGGTTATCAACAGCCGTCTGAGCTGCTGCACCTATCTTCAGACATTGCTCAAGGGCGACGAGCAGCCGACGCTCGACTACATTCTCTTCGCTGGCAAGATTTCCCAATACAAGGGCCTCGACTACCTGCTGCCAGCCATGCAGCAAGTTCACCGGCAGTGCCCTGGCTGCAAACTGATTGTCGCCGGAGCCGGCGACTTCCATTTCGACATCAGCCCGTACCAGCAGCTCGACTACATCGAATTCCGCCACAGGTTCATCCCCGACAGCGAACTCGTTGAGCTCATCTACAATGCCGCCTTCATGGTGTGCCCCTACACCGATGCCACCCAGAGCGGGGTCATCATGTCGGCATTTGCGTTCAACAGGCCCGTCATTGCCACCAACGTCGGCGGACTGCCAGAGATGGTGAAAGATGGCCATTACGGTCTGCTGATTCCAGAGAAGAACGTCGACGCGCTGGCTGAATCTATCGTCGCTCTCTGGAAGAGCCCCGAACGAGTAAAAGCCTTCTCACGGGAGATACACGAGGCCTACACCACGGGCGACGTCTCATGGAAGGCCACGGCAAAAAAAATAGTTGACGAATATCACAAACAAAGATAAAACATTAAATAGCTATGATTATCAGAAGTAAGGCACCACTTCGACTGGGACTGGCAGGAGGAGGCTCTGACGTCTCTCCCTACAGCGACATGTACGGCGGACTGATTCTCAACGCCACCATCAATCTCTATACCTACACCACGATAGAAGAGAGGGACGACGGCGGCATCGAGATTGACAGCTACGACGCTGATTGCCACAAGGCGTATCCGCTGAGCCGGGAACTTACCATCGACGGAGAGGCATCGCTCATCAAGGGCGTGTACAACCGCGTGATGCGCGACTTTGACGTAGAGCCGAGGTCCTTCAAGATAACCACCTACAACGACGCGCCAGCAGGCAGCGGACTGGGCACCAGCTCTACCATGGTGGTGTGCATCATCAAGGCTTTCGTGGAATGGCTCAGCCTGCCACTCGGCGACTACGAGATAGCACGGATGGCATACGAGGTGGAGCGCAAAGACCTGCAGCTCAGCGGCGGCAAGCAGGACCAGTATGCAGCAGCATTCGGAGGGTTCAACTTCATGGAATTCCTGGAAAACGACATGGTCATCGTCAACCCACTGAAAATCAAGCGATGGATTGTCGACGAGCTCGAAGCCTCGCTGCTGCTCTATTTCACCGGTCGCAGCCGCTCGTCTGCCGCCATCATCGACCAGCAGAAAGCCAACACGTCGAAGGGCGAGAACAAGAGCGTAGCTGCCATGCACCGCATCAAGCAGAGCGCCAAGGACATGAAGCTGGCACTGCTGAAAGGCGATATGCAGACCTTCGCCAGGATTCTGGGTAAGGCATGGGAGGACAAGAAGCAGATGGCCGATGCCATCACCAACCCCGTCATCGAGGAAGCCTTCAACACAGCCATGGCGGCAGGTGCCATTGCGGGTAAGGTAAGCGGAGCCGGTGGCGGCGGATTCTGCATGTTCATGGTGGAACCCACAAAGAAAAAGGCCGTCACGGAGGCGCTGAAGGCGCTGAACGGTTTCGTCATGCCATTCAACTTCACCGATGGCGGTGCCCACGGATGGAAGATTTACCCCACTGACGACGTAAACAAAATGAAATATTGAAAAGAGATGAAGCAGATAGACCTTTTGACCGAACGCTATCCAAAGTTGAGACCTTGCGAAGAAGCTATTCTGCAAGCCTACGAAACGCTTGAGCAGGCCTACGCTCAGGGGCGCAAGCTACTCGTTTGCGGCAATGGAGGGTCGGCATCCGACTCTGAGCATATCGTGGGCGAGCTGATGAAGGAATTCAAGCTGAAGCGTAAGGTCTACTCCGGCCAGGCTGACGCCATGAAAGCCATCGACCCCGACATGGGCGACTATCTGGCCAACAACCTGCAGGGAGCACTGCCTGCCATCGCACTGACAGGCCACAGTGCCCTGTCGACGGCATTCATGAACGACTCTGAGAGTGTGCTGGTGTTTGCACAGCAGGTGAATGGCTACGGCAAGCCGGGCGACGTGTTCCTCGGAATATCCACCAGCGGAAACAGCATGAACGTCATCTACGCCGCCATCACAGCCAAGGCACGCGGGCTGAAGGTGCTCGGACTGACAGGACAGCGCGAGAGCCGACTGTCGAGACTGGCTGACGTGTGCATCCGCGTGCCAGAAACGGAGACCTATAAGATTCAGGAACTGCACCTCCCCGTCTATCACTGTCTGTGTCTAATGCTTGAAGAAAGGTTTTTCGGATGAAAACGGTCATCATGGCGGGAGGAAAAGGCACCCGCATCGCATCAATAGCCAATGACATACCTAAACCGATGATCAAGGTTTGCGGGAAGCCCATCCTGGAATGGCAGATAGAGAACCTTCGCAGCTGCGGACTGACGGACATCACCCTGGTGATTGGCCATCTGGGCCATGTCATCAGGGACTATTTCGGCGATGGCCAGCAGTTGGGTGTACAAATCAGCTACTTTGAAGAGACTCAGCCGCTGGGCACGGCAGGGGCGCTGTTCTGCATGCCCGAACTGATGGAAGGCGATGACTTCCTGCTCATGTGCGGCGACATCATCATCGACGTCGACTTCAACCGGTTTGTGCGCTTCCATCGTGAGCATAACGCCTGGGCAAGCCTCATGGCGCACCCCAACGGCCACCCCTACGACAGCTCGCTGCTCATCACCGAGACGCTGCCGCCAGCACAGAGCGGCGGATGGCCCGTGGAGACACATCGCGTCACAGGATGGCTCAACAAAGAAGACGAGCGCCTTTACTACAAGAATCGTGTCAACGCCGGCATTGAAATGATTTCGCCCAAGCTGCTGAGGGAAACAAGCAAGCAACTGGTGCCCCGGCACCCTGAAAACCCCGGGAAGATTGACCTCGACCGCGATGTGCTGAAGCCAAGCCTTTCCAGCGGGCACATCTACGCCTACGACACGTCGGAATATATCAAGGACATGGGTACGCCCGACCGGTTGCGGGAAGTGGAGCACGATATTATCTCAGGAAAAGTGACCTCCCGCAACCTCAGGCACAAGCAACGGGCCATCTTCCTCGACCGCGACGGCACCCTCAACCGCTACGTGGGATTCCTCACTGCGCCCGAGCAGCTGGAACTGCTGGAGGGAGCCGCGGAGGCCGTCAAGGCCATCAACGCATCTGACTTCCTGGCCGTCGTCGTCACCAACCAGCCCGTCATTGCCCGTGGCGAATGCTCTTGGGAGCAACTGCAAGACATCCACCACAAGCTGGAGACGCTGCTGGGACGGGAGGGAGCCTTCGTCGATGCCATCTACGTCTGTCCGCACCATCCCGACAGCGGATTTGAAGACGAGCGGCCAGAATACAAGCTCGACTGCGACTGCCGTAAGCCCAAGGCTGGACTGTTGCAGCGCGCGGCAGCCGAGTTGAACATCAGCCTGGCCGAATCCTACATGATTGGTGATGATATGCGCGACAAAAAAGCTGGTATCAATGCCGGCTGCAAAGAGTCCGTATGCATTGATACCAACCAACCGGGAGCACTGCTCCACGCCGTCAGCCAACTGCTGAGCGCTTACAGGTCGTTATAGTTTGCTACGCTGAAGGTCGAAGTGCGCATGTCGCCCGTCTGGAAGCCGCGGTTCAGCCAGCGCTTGCGCTGGGCACTGGTGCCGTGGGTGAACGACTCCTCGACGGCACGCCCCGTGGCCTGCTTCTGCAGCCAGTCGTCGCCAATCTTCTGGGCCAGCTCCAGGCCACGCTCCAGGTCGCCATACTCCAGCGAGTGGTTGTTCTTCTCCTCATAGTGAGCCCACACGCCAGCGTAGTAGTCGGCCAGCAGCTCTAAGCGCACGCTAATCTGATTGGCCTTAGCCTTGCTCAGTCGGCTCATCTCCTGATGTGCCTTTTGCAGCGTGCCCGTCAGATACTCCACATGGTGGCCAATCTCGTGGGCAATCACGTAGGCATAGGCGAAGTCGTTACCCTCGACGCCCAGCTGGCGCTTCATGTCGGTGAAGAACGAGAGGTCGATGTAGAGTTTCTGGTCGCCCGAGCAATAGAACGGTCCTACCGACGAAGTGGCACTGCCGCAGGCCGACTGCACACTGTTAGTGAACAGCACCAGCGTGGGATTGGTATATTCACCCAGGTTGTACTCCTTGAACACCTGCTTCCACACGTCCTCCGTCGAGCCCAGGATGATGCGGCACACGGTGTCGAGGCGCTGCTCCTCGGGGGTGAACTTCGTGGGGTCGGTCTCGCCCTCATAGGTTGCCTCAGCCTGGCGTCCGCCAAGGATGTCGCCCAGTCCTCCGCCCTGCGTCACCACGTTGATGACCTGGCCAAGGTCGATACCTCCGCCACCACTGCCACCGCCACCGAGAAGCGACATGACGATGCCGATAATCACTGCAAGGATACCGCCACCGGCGGCTGCCTTGGTTCCACTGCTCAATCCGCGGCGATCCTCCACGTTAGAGCTCATTCTTCTTCCGCTAAGTTTCATGTTTTAGTATTATTACATTGATTGTTTTGCTTGCAAAGGTACGAATAAGTGAGCAAAAAGCAAAGAAAAAACTCGTTTTTCTTTCGCTTTTTCGAGCGATAGCACCTTCGGGCAATGCCCAAAGGTACGAATAAGTGAGCAAAAGCAAAGAAAAAACTCGTTTTTCTTTCGCTTTTTCGAGCGATAGTACCATCAGCCATGCCGAAGAGAGGCAATTATTTTCAAAATGGCCGCAAAATATTGCCATCATTTTTAGGTATTGTCGGAAAAAAGTAGTAATTTTGCAGTCGCGAAAACAACATTTTATTTTTGCAAAGATAAAAACATTATGATTTATTCAAAAGAAGTAGAAAACATGTGCGTTGTGGCCAAAGGCCCCAACCACGGTCCTGCACCCATTCCCGAAGAGGGCAAGTGGATTCAGGCCAAAGAGATTAAGGACATTTCGGGCTACACTCACGGCATCGGCTGGTGCGCTCCTCAGCAGGGAGCCTGCAAGCTGAGCCTGAACGTGAAGGACGGCGTCATCCAGGAGGCTCTCGTTGAGACCATCGGCTGCACGGGCATGACCCACTCTGCCGCTATGGCCAGCGAAATCCTGCCGGGCAAGACCATCCTCGAAGCCCTGAACACCGACCTCGTGTGCGACGCCATCAACACCGCCATGCGCGAGCTCTTCCTGCAGATTGTCTACGGTCGCACGCAGAGCGCCTTCAGCGAGGGCGGTCTCGTCATCGGCGCCGGTCTGGAAGACCTGGGTAAGGGTCTTCGCTCGCAGACGGGTACGCTCTATGGCACCGTTGCCAAGGGCACGCGCTACCTGGAGCTCACCGAGGGCTACATCACCAAGCAGTTCCTCGACAAGGACAACCAGGTCTGTGGTTACGAATATGTTCACCTGGGCAAGATGATGGAAGCCATCAAGGACGGCATGGACGCCAACGAGGCCGTGAAGAAGTTCACCGGCAGCTATGGCCGCACTACCGCCGAGCAGGGAATTGTTAAAGCTATTGATCCACGCAAAGAGTAAAGGAGGAAACAAGATATGATTAGAAAAGTATCATTCGAAAGCTACGAGCGTCGCATCAACCAGGTGCTGGCCGCTCTGAAGGAGAACGGAATCAATAGCATCGAAGAGGCCAACGAGATTTGCGAGAAGGCAGGTGTTGACCCCTACCAGATGTGCGAGGAGACGCAGCGCATCTGCTTCGAGAACGCCAAGTGGGCATACGTCTGCGGTGCTGCCATCGCCATCAAGCGCGGTGTGAAGAGTGCTGCCGAGGCTGCCGAGGCCATCGGCGTGGGCCTGCAGAGCTTCTGCATCCCCGGCTCTGTGGCCGACGACCGCAAGGTGGGTCTGGGCCATGGCAACCTGGCTGCCCGTCTGCTGCGCGAGGAGACCGAGTGCTTCGCCTTCCTGGCAGGCCACGAGAGCTTCGCTGCCGCTGAGGGTGCCATCAAGATTGCCGAGAAGGCCAACAAGGTTCGCCAGAAGCCCCTCCGCGTCATCCTGAACGGTCTGGGCAAGGACGCCGCCATGATTATCAGCCGCATCAACGGCTTCACCTACGTGCAGACCCAGTTCGACTACTACACCGGCGAGGTGAAGGTGGTGAAGGAAGTGCCCTACAGCGACGGTCCCCGCGCCAAGGTGAAGTGCTACGGTGCCGACGACGTGCGCGAAGGCGTTGCCATCCTGTGGAAGGAGAACGTCGATGTCTCCATCACGGGTAACTCCACCAACCCCACCCGTTTCCAGCACCCCGTTGCCGGAACCTACAAGAAGGAGCGCGTGCTCGCTGGCAAGCCCTACTTCTCAGTGGCCTCTGGTGGTGGCACGGGCCGCACCCTGCACCCCGACAACATGGCCGCCGGTCCTGCCAGCTATGGCATGACCGACACGCTGGGCCGCATGCACAGCGACGCTCAGTTCGCCGGCTCAAGCTCCGTTCCCGCTCACGTGGAGATGATGGGCTTCCTCGGCATCGGCAACAACCCCATGGTGGGTGCTACGGTGTCTATCGCCGTGGAGGTCGACCTGGCCCTGAACAAGAGGTAAATCAGGCTATCAGCTTATCTAAAAGAAGAAACCAGGCTCCTCGCCTGGTTTCTTCTTTTTTATCGCCCCATCATCACACGGCGCGAGAGCACGCGCCCATCGTCGGCCCGGCCCACACGGACGAAGAGTCCCTGACGGGCATCGTCGGTCGAGAGCTGCACGCCGCTCAGCGAATACAGGTCCACCTTGTCTTCTTTCTGCCCCGACAGGGCTGCCGACACTTTCGCGGTCTGTGTCTCTGAGCCTCCCAGCCCCGTCGGCGGCTGCGGATTGGCGGTGATGCAGAGCTTGTCGATGCAGGCCCCGTCCTCACGCCCGCCGATGGTTAGCGTGTGGTTGCCCGCCTGCAGGAATCCGCTGTGCAACTGCTTCCAGTCCCACGAGCCACCCGTATAGAGGCCGTTGGCGAACCCCGCCATCGGGCCATCGGCGCCAATCCAGTAGCTGTCGTCATCCCACGAGGGACAGCTCACGCGCGCATATATATAATAGGTGTCCGCCGTCTTCGCGTTGAAGCGGGCCACCAGCATGTTGGCACTGTCCGTCGGGGCGGCGTTCACGATGTTGTTCACCGTCTTCAGGTAGGAGCCACCCGAGGCAGCACCGTCCTCCACCAACTGGAAGCCAGTGCCCACGACGCCCTTGCGCAGGTGCTCGGCCTCTATCCAGATGGCCTCGCCGTAGACGTCCTCCTCGTCGTCGGCAGCCAGTGGGTCGGTCTTCGTGAAGAGGTTCAGGTCGATGCAGCCGCCCATCGTCTCATAGCCCTCGGCATTCAGGTGCAGCCAGTCGTTCTGGAAAAGGAAGCGCTGCTGCATGGCCGCCGTGTCCTGCGGGTTGCGCACGGTCTGGTCGAAGTCAATCACGCCGTCGAGCATTTTCGTGGTGCGAATCCACTTGTTCAGCGCACTGCGGCCGTTTTCGTGGTCGGCGCTGAAGTAGGAGCTGTTCTTGAAGGGAGTGATGGTGCCGCCAAAGACATAGATGCCCTTCTGATGGGCTTCGCGGATGATTTGCTTGTAGACGTCGATGATGCGCTGCGCCGTCTGCACACCGTTACCCGTATAGCCCAGGTCGTTGACCGCCTCGAACAGGATGATCCACTTCACGCCCTCCTGCCCCAGCAGGTCGCGCTTGTAGCGGTTCACGGCAGCCGGGCCAAGGCCTCCACCGAGCACGCAGTTGCCGCCGATGCCCATGTTCAGCACGGCCACCTGGCGGGTAGGCTCGTTGGCCAGCAGGCGGCGCGACAGCACGTCGGCCCAGCGGTTCTGCTCGTTGGTGGTCGAGCCGCGACCGTCGGTGATGGAGTTGCCCAGAATGGCCACCGCTCCGGCCTCCTCGGGGGCCTGCACCTCAAGGGTCAGGATGTTGTACCAGTGCTCCGTCTTCGTGGCGCCGCTGAAGTCGGTGGTGTTGCCGGCCTTCAGGTACGACGTGGTGCGCGAGCCGGGATGCCCGCTGACGCTGGTCGACGACGCGTTGCCATAGTGGATGGTGATGGCCACGTTCTGGCGGTCGGCGATGTGGAACGCCACGGGGTCCGACGTGGCCGTGCCGCCTGCCGCCATCGTCACCGATGGACTACCGCCGAAGGTGAGGCTCACCACCGATGATTCGTCGATGTCGCTGCTGCTACCGGCAGTCTGTGCCAGCGCCAACTCGACGGCCTTAATCTCAGTGGCACCACTGCTGAACTCATTGGTCAGTTTCAGGCGAACGGTCTCACCGCCGATGGACACCTGTACAATCTGGCGGAGCGAGTTGCCGCCCAGTCCGGGCGAAGGCGGATTGTTGTTAGGCTCTACCAGCTGCGGAGCTGTACCCCATGTTCCCACCCAGTGGTCCTCGGCCAGAGCCGTTCCGGCCCCCATCGTCAGGGCCAGCAAAAGTGCACTTACGAATAGTCTTTTCATGTTCTTTTGATTTTATGATGTCTTATAGCCTGCAAAGGTAGCACAAAAAAGCGAAACTACCATTCACAAATGTCTAAGAAACTATCTTGTTTGTTTCAACCAGGGCACATATTCAGTCAAAAAGTGGGATTTTCGGGGGGCGTTTGTCAAAATATTTCACAGAAAAATTTGTTCACGGCGGCATCGCATTCTAGAATGAAAAATAGCCGTTTTCGAGCCTTGGGGAAGCGTTGCCTGATGAAAAATAGAGGGAGAAACGTTAAAATTTTGCACATGTACCCTACTTTTGTGCACGTTTTTTGCTCCTATTTTGCTCCTTTTCGCGTTTCTGTAAGCACGCCAAATTTTCAAAAGTCAACGCCAAATTTTCAAAAGGCGTTGACTTTTTTTTCTCAACGAACGCCTTTTTTCGTAAAAACGGCTTCAAGCAGCTGATTGCCAGTCATTTAGCAAACCCTCTCAAAACTCGCTTATTTTCGCCCAAAAGTTCTTTCGTGCAGAATTTTCGAAATATGGAGGACAAAAATGGCCATTTTGTCAATATCTTTCAAAAAACAAATCCCGTTCTGGCTGGCTTCTTTGCTTTTATTTAGACAAAACAAAAACAAGCGCAGTTAGCAATATTTTGCAAACTCTGCTTTGCAATTCGCCAAAATCTTTGTAACTTTGCACACGTTTTATAAAAACAAATCATCTTTTTTAGGTATTATTCTGATTATAATGAAACGAACAAAAATTGAACAGCTGTTGGCCATCATCGCCTGGGTGGGACTGATTAGCGGCTTTCTCTTTACGCTTCTCGTAAGCAAGGGAATCTGGGAGTCTGGTCAGGATATGGCTTTCCCGCAAGCTGTTTTGACCTTTGTTGGTGGAGTTGGTGCTTCTGTCGTCGGGTGGGCGTTGCTCATGCAGCTCATCAGCCTTTCTGAAAGGATTAGTAGAATAGAGAACAAACTGAAGGAATCAAAAAAAATAACAACTTATTTAATACATTTATTTATCTAAACAAATGGCAAAAGAAAAGAAATTTATCACCTGTGATGGCAACGAGGCTGCAGCTCATATCAGCTACATGTTCTCGGAGGTAGCTGCTATCTACCCCATCACGCCGAGCTCGCCTATGGCCGAGCACGTAGACGAGTGGGCTGCCCGCGGCCGCAAGAACCTGTGGGGCCAGACCGTAACAGTGCAGGAGATGCAGTCGGAGGCCGGTGCTGCCGGCGCCGTCCACGGCTCGCTGCAGGCTGGTGCGCTGACCACCACGTTCACAGCTTCGCAGGGTCTGCTGCTCATGATTCCTAACATGTACAAGATTGCCGGCGAGCTGATTCCCTGCGTCTTCGACGTCTCGGCCCGTACGCTGGCCAGCCACTCGCTGTGTATCTTCGGCGACCACCAGGACGTCATGGCTTGCCGCCAGACGGGCTTCGCCATGCTCTGCGAGGGAAGCGTGCAGGAGGTGATGGACATGACCGCCGCCGCCCACCTGGCATCGCTGGAGACCTGCGTGCCCTTCGTCAACTTCTTCGACGGCTTCCGCACCTCTCACGAGTATCACAAGATTGAGCTCCTGGAGAACGAGGACATCCGTCCGCTCGTCAACGAGGAGTACATCAAGCGCTTCCGCGACCGCGCCATGAGCCCCGAGCGCCCCATCACCCGCGGCACCGCCGAGAATCCCGAGACGTTCTTCACGCACCGTGAGGCCTGCAACGCCTACTACGACGCAGTGCCCGAGGTGGTGGAGAAGTATCTGGGCGAGCTCTCGAAGATCACCGGCCGCGAGTATCACCTCTTCTCCTACTACGGAGCCGAGGATGCCGACCGCATGATCATCCTCATGGGCTCGGCCACCGACGCCGCCCGCGAGGCCATCGACTACCTGAACGCCAACGGCCAGAAGGTGGGTATGATCTCGGTTCACCTCTATCGCCCGTTCTCGGTGAAGCACCTGCTGGCTGCCGTGCCCAAGACGGTGAAGAAGATTGCCGTGCTCGACCGCACGAAGGAGCCCGGAGCAAGCGGAGAGCCCCTCTACCTCGACGTGAAGGACGCCTTCTACGACCAGGAGAACCGTCCGCTCATCGTCGGCGGCCGCTACGGTCTCGGCTCTCACGACACCACGCCCGCTCAGATCATCAGCGTGTTCAACAACCTCGCTATGCCCGAGCCCAAGAACCACTTCACCATCGGCATCGTCGACGACGTCACCTTCACCTCGCTGCCCGAGGTCGAGGAGATTGCACTCGGCGGCGCAGGCATGTTCCAGGCTAAGTTCTACGGTCTGGGTGCCGACGGTACTGTGGGTGCCAACAAGAACTCGGTGAAGATCATCGGCGACAACACCGACAAGTACTGCCAGGCTTACTTCAGCTACGACTCGAAGAAGTCGGGCGGCTTCACCTGCTCGCACCTGCGCTTCGGCGACACGCCCATCCGCAGCACCTATCTGGTGACCACGCCCAACTTCGTGGCTTGCCACGTGCAGGCCTACCTCCACATGTACGACGTCACCCGCGGTCTTCAGAAGAACGGACAGTTCCTGCTGAACACCATCTTCGACGCCGACGAGCTGGAGAAGTTCATGCCCAACAAGGTGAAGAAGTACTTCGCTCAGAACAACATCACCGTCTATACCATCAACGCCACCAAGATTGCACAGGAGATTGGCCTGGGCAACCGCACCAACACCATCCTGCAGTCGGCATTCTTCCGCATCACCGGCGTCATCCCCGTGGAGCTCGCCGTGGAGAAGATGAAGGCTGCCGCCCTGAAGAGCTACGGCGCCAAGGGTCAGGACGTGGTGGACAAGAACTACGCCGCCATCGACCGCGGTGGCGAGTACGTGCAGCTGACCGTGAAGCCCGAGTGGGCCAACCTGCCCGACGACGAGGAGAAGGTGGACAACGCTCCCGCATTCGTCAAGGAGCTCGTGCGCCCCATCAACGCCCAGGCCGGCGACCTGCTGCCCGTCAGCGCATTCGTCAAGCACGGCACTGTCGACGGTTCTTGGGAGGTGGGCACTGCCGCCTACGAGAAGCGCGGCGTGGAGGCCTTCGTGCCCCTGTGGAACAAGGACAACTGTATCCAGTGCAACCAGTGCGCCTACATCTGTCCTCACGCTGCCATCCGTCCGTTCGTCCTCACCGACGACGAGCTGAAGGGCTTCGACGGCCTGGAGACCCTCGAGATGAAGGCTCCCGCCGCCATGAAGGGCATGCACTTCGTCATCGAGCCCTCTGTGCTCGACTGCCTCGGCTGCGGCAACTGCGCCGACATCTGCCCGGGCAACCCGAAGCTGGGCAAGGCCCTCACCATGGTGCCCTTCAACCCCGATGCCGACGACATGAAGAAGATGGCTGCCGACTGGGACAAGCTCGTGAAGGTGCCCTCGAAGCAGTCGCTCGTCGACATCAAGAGCAACGTGAAGAACTCGCAGTTCGCACAGCCGCTGTTCGAGTTCTCTGGCGCTTGCTCTGGTTGCGGTGAGACACCCTACGTGAAGCTCATCTCGCAGCTCTTCGGCGACCGTCAGATGATTGCCAACGCTACTGGTTGCTCTTCTATCTACTCTGCCTCTATTCCTTCCACGCCTTACACGAAGAACGAGAAGGGTCAGGGCCCATGCTTCAACAACTCTCTGTTCGAGGACTTCTGCGAGTTTGGTCTCGGTATGCAGCTGGGACACAAGAAGATGCGCGGCGTCCTACGCGAGAAGGCCGAAGAGCTGGTCAAGACCACTGCATTCGACTGGATGCGCGAGGCTACACAGAAGTGGCTTGACACCTACGATGACTCTGCTGCCAACCGCAAGGCAACGGATGAGTTTATAGCTGCCCTCGAAAAGGCTATCCTGCCCATCGACGGAGCCATCGAGTTCTGGCAGGGTAAGGGCATTGAAATCTACGGTGCCGAGGTGGCTGCACAGAAGTTGCAGGAGGCCAAGGAGGCCAAGGCTGCAGGCAGCCCCATCTGCCCGTGCCGTGGCTGCGCACTGGAGAGCGAACTCCTTGAGGGTAAGGCTCATCTGGCCAAGCGTTCTCAGTGGATCATCGGTGGCGACGGTGCTTCTTACGACATCGGTTACGGTGGTCTCGACCACGTCATCGCTAGCGGTGAGGACGTGAACATCCTCGTGCTCGATACTGAGGTTTACTCCAACACGGGTGGTCAGGCCTCGAAGGCTACGCCGCTCGGCGCCATCGCTCAGTTCGCTGCCCAGGGTAAGCGCATCCGCAAGAAGGACCTCGGCATGATTGCCACCACCTACGGTTACGTCTATGTCGCTCAGATTGCCATGGGTGCCGACCACGCTCAGACCCTGAAGGCCATCCGCGAGGCCGAGGCTTGGCACGGACCCAGCATCATCATCGCCTACGCTCCCTGTATCAACCACGGCTTGAAGGCCAAGGGCGGTATGGGCAAGAGCCAGGCCGAGGAGAAGAAGGCTGTGGAGTGCGGCTACTGGCACCTGTGGCGCTTCAACCCCGCCCTCATCGAGGAAGGCAAGAACCCGTTCAGCCTCGACTCGAAGGAGCCGAACTGGGCAAACTTCCACGACTTCCTCATGGGCGAGGTCCGCTACCTCTCCGTCAAGAAGGCTTATCCCAACGAGGCCGAGGAGCTCTTCGCCGAGGCCCAGAAGATGGCCCAGCTGCGCTACAAGACCTACGTCCGCAAGACGCAGGAAGATTGGAGCGAGTAATTTCCAATAGTATAATCAATGCCGCGGGCAGGGTGAAATGCCCTGCCCGTGGTTGTTTTTATAGCTAATCGACAAATCCATGTCAAAAGAGCAATCAAACATTATCGAGTATCTGGTTTGTGTTATCGGTGCCTTCGCCCAGCATTTTTCCCTGACCAATGCCAAGGCCTACCAGTATCTGCGGCAATACAAAGGTATGGAATTCCTGATTAAGCACTATGGCGTGGAACATACACAATCTATTGAGGACGCCGTGGAGGATATCGCTATTATATGCAACCGCCACGGAGGGGCATTGGCATTATGATACTATATCACGGTTCAAATACACATATTGAAGAGATCGATCTGAAACGTGGGCGTCGCGGCAAGGATTTTGGGCAGGGATTTTATCTCAGCCCTGATCGCCTTCAGGCACAACAGATGGCAGAACGGACTGTTGACCGTGAAGAAGCGGGTGCGCCTATACTGACCACCTACCAGTTTGATGACAGCATCCTGTTTAGGCCTTTGGACTTGAAAGTGAAAATCTTCGAGGGCTATTCTCAAGAATGGGCGGAATTCATCATTATGAACCGCCGCAACAAGACCCACATTCAGGCGCATGACTACGACATTGTCTATGGCCCCATAGCCAACGACAAAGTAGGCCTGCAAATCAGCCGCTACCAATTGCAATACATTCCAATGGAGGAACTCATCAGGCAACTCTCATTTATTCGCCCTACATTCCAGTATTTTTTTGGAACGGAGCGAGCCATTAGTTTACTTTGCAAGATCCAAGAAACATGACAAAGCAGGAGGAACAAAGCAAGCAGTTCCAGATAGAGTGCTTGACTCACGAATTGGTGACTATGCTGATGGAGGAGCGTGGCATGACCATGGAACAAGCTATGGACGCAGTTTATGGCTCACACACCTACGAGAAAGTAGAACGAGCTAGTACGGGGCTATACTACCAAGGAGCTGTCTATGTAATGGATATGCTTCGGGAAGAAATAGACGAAGCGTGACAACAGGAAAACGAGGAAACCAAACTATGGCACCTCGGCCCCGTGGCACTTTACGAGGAAACCTTTCAATGACAGGCTTCAATTCATATATCGATGGTCTTGACCTTTCGCCATTGACAGATTATTGCGTTAATCACGGACGAATGGTACAATATGCCAAGGGCGATTACTTCATCAAGGCACGTGAGCATTCCCGATATGTGGGCTTTGTGGAGAAGGGCTTTTTCAAGTATCTTGTGCATCATCCTTCTGAACAGAAAGACTATATTTCTGGCTTCGCATTTGAGCGCGAATTTGTTGGCGATTATCCCAATTGTCTTTATGGCAAGACTTCTGAAGTGACGATTGTGGCAGCAACGCCCTGCAAGATATTCCTACTTTCTGGGGAAGAGTTGCTCAAGTTTCTTGATTCAGACGGCATGAAAGAAGTCCAGCAAGCCATATCCGACCACCTCTTCTCGCAAGTCTATGCCCAGTATCTTGACACCTACCGCATGTCTACCAGAGAGCGATATAAAGACTTGCTTCGTCGTTGCCCAAACCTTGTGCAAAGCATCAGCTTAAAAGACATTGCATCTTACCTGAAAGTAACGCCAACAACCATCAGCAATATTCGCAGGGAAGTAACTTTTGGCTTGTAAATTCTCAAAACGTTTTGAGAGTTTACTATCAACATGGCATTTTCGTTTATTTATTTGTATGAGGTTAAGATGATATGATTAACTTTGTGCACAAAAAAAGCGACATGAACATCATTATCATAGGCGCCACCTCGGGAATTGGCAAGGCATTGTTTCTGAATTATGCGAAACGTGACCATAGAATAGGTATAGTAGGCCGACGTACACACCTGTTAGAAGAGTTGCGACAACAATATCCCATCAACATGAAGGCTGTAACGGCAGACATCACTAAACTGGAAGAATCTGGTTTGGCCATCAACAGCATCCATGAAGCATTTGGGCAAATAGACCTGGCCATTGTCTGTGCCGGAACAGGCGAACTGAATCCTTCGCTTGACTATTCTATAGAACGTCCAACTATTGAAACGAACGTAATCGGATGGACATTTGTTGTTGACACGCTCTATCGTCTGTTCGAACAACAAGGAAAGGGCCATCTTGTCATTATTACTTCTGTGGGTGGCCTTCGCGGAGAACCTATAGCACCAGCCTATAGCGCGACAAAAGCCTATCAAATCAACTACATGGAAGCTTTGCGTAAGAAAGCTTTCAATAGCGGTAGTCGTATAATAACAACTGACATTCGTCCAGGCCTTGTTGATACTGCAATGGCGAAAGGAGAAGGTCTGTTTTGGGTGATGCCTGTCGATAAAGTTGCCAGTCAAATCATTGCTGCCATTCGTAAGAAGAAGTCTAAAGCCTATGTCACCAAGCGCTGGCGCTTCATTGCTGTTATCAGCAGAAATCTACCTTTCACTATCTATAAAAGGATGAAATAGAGAGATGAATGAATCTGTTCAAAGGCATTTTTGCTCATATATTCATTGCTGATTATAAGCTTTTCCTGCAAAGGCTACAAATAATTATCAAAACACGCGGATTGTTCGGATTATTTTGTGTACTTTTGCATAAAAATTGATACAGCATGAAACAGATTAACGACCTAATGCCATTGGCAACACTTGAAGACTTGCGGGGATTCTGTCTTGACTATGCAAAAAGAGACAAGAAGTTCGGTAATGAACTGACCAAGTTCCTTAATGAGCGGTTCATTGACGATGAGGACTCTGCCGCCGACTTCATAGCCCGGCTGGAAGATGCCTTCGGCGAGGAGAAGAATATCGGCGACCGCTGGCACAGTTACTATGTGACGGACTGGGATGAGGTCTGTAGCGTTTCAACCGATGTGTTGAAGGATGCCCGCCGACTGTTAGACATGGGCAATGCCAGTGCTACACTCCAGATAGCCATGCGCATGTTTGAACTTACTGATGCCGAGGATTTGAACTATGTAGACGAGGATGATGGTGACTGGTGGCTTGCCGATGTGCTTGAGCACTACGGCAAGCTATTGGTAGAGAGCATCGGGGCTGACAGCGTGCCGCAGGAAGAGAAAGACGAGGTGATAGGCAAGCTGAAGAAGATGGTGAAATCGGAAATCGGAAACTTCGGCTACTGCGACATGAACCATCTGTTGCAAGAGGCTTCTGCCGCATCGCAGTCTGACGATGCCATGCTACGCCTGTTCGACGAGATGATGAAACGCCCAGACAT
>CACYME010000003.1 GCA_902775475.1 uncultured Prevotellaceae bacterium | reverse complement strand
GCAAAGGTACAACTTTTTGGGCAGACGAAAAAATCTACCTCTCAGTTTATGCGGTCATGCGGGTCTGTGTGGGTTGCCACGGAAAAATCCGGGTGCGCCCAATGAGCGCATCACCGGCCACCAGTGGCAGCCGATGAACGACGCCCTGCTCGCTCCCACCGACACCTCGTGCGTCATCGACGTCACGGGCCTGCGCACGGGCATGCTCTCGGTGATGGCCTACGACAACTCGGGCAACACCGGGAAGTCGCTGCCCCAGCTCATCCGCATCACCGACTACAAGGCTCCCGCCGCCCCCGACTCGCTGCGCGCCATCGTCCTGCCCACGGGCCACGTGGTGCTCTCCTGGCTGCCGAAGGCCGAGGACACCGACATTGCCTACTTCGACGTGGCCTTCACCAACGACAGCACCCACAAGTTCCTGCAGCTCAACCAGGGCGGCCTGGCCGACCCCATGTTCATCGACTCGCTGGCCCTCGACGTCAACCAGAAGTACGTCTACTACAAGGTGCGCGCCGTGGACACGGAGAACAACTTCGGCCCCTGGACGCCCGCCCTCGAGGTGGTGCGCCCCCACGATACGCCGCCCACGGCGCCCCACCTCGACGAGTCGTGGCACAACGACCGCCAGGGCATGCACATGCGCTGGATTGTGGGCACCGATGCCGACATGGACCACCACCTGCTGCTGCGCCGCCTGGGCACCGACGGCCCTTGGGAGCTGGTGGCCCGCTGGGATGCCGACAGCCTGCGCCAGGCCGACAGCTACGCCATCAGCGTCGACGACAACCCGCCCTACGACCAGAGCCGCCGCTACTACTACCTCGTGGAGAGCCACAACAGCACGCCCTACACCTCGCGCAGCCTCGCCGTCAGCTGGCAGCACCGCGGTCCGCGCATCCTCGACATCCCCATCACCCTCAGCGGTGCCTGGGTGGAGCACGAGGGGCTGGCGCGCCTGACGTGGGATGCACGCGTCGATGCCTCGCTGCAGGGCCAGGACTACTACTTCTGCATCTTCCGCAAGGGGCCGTCCGACAAGCGCTTCCTCTACATGTACAACGTGGCGAAGGACGAGCAGGAGTACACCGACCAGCTGCTCAAGGCGGGCGAGCAGGCCGAGTACTACGTCGTCATCCAGTTCAAGGACGGGCGCGAGAGCCAGCAGTCGAACACAGTATCAATCAAACGAATAAAATAATTGGATTATGGCGCGACGATATTTATCATTCATCATTCTTCATTTGTCATTGAGCGCAGCCCTTGTCTCCTGCGGCGACTTCTGGACTGCCGACACGGCCAACATTGCCGACGGGCGGCAGATGGGCCTGGGGCGCCGCGTGGTCACCATCGTCGAGGGCGAGCGCTACGCCATCCCAGTCTGGTTCACGCCCGACACGCTCTACAACCCCACCGTCTACTGGGAGACGGAGGACGACGACATTGCCGCCTTCGACAACGACACACTCATCGCCCTCACCCCGGGCGTGACGCGCGCCATCGCCACCAGCACCATCGACCGCCTGAGCGATACCTGCTGGGTGCAGGTGCTGCCGCGGCCCGAGGTGGACTGGGGCAACTTCCCCTACGAGATGATGCTCTACGCCAGCGTCACCATCCACGGCACGCCGCTCACCCCGGCCAACCAGGACTCGGTCATCATAGCCGCCTACGTGGACCGCGACCTGCGCGGTGTGGGCCAGCTGCGCCAGTCCCACGGCATCGACTACCTGCAGATGCGCATCGGCTCCTACCGCCAGCGCGGCGACACCGTGCGCCTGCGCTGCTACTACCGCGGTGAGGCCCGCGCCGACTGGTTCCCCGACGCCATCGTCTTCGACGGCGAGGCCCTCGGCACGCTCTCCGACCTCTACCCCCTCGTCATCGACAACAGCTCCATGCCCTACGAGCCTGACATTGAAGACTTCACCGACGAGAATCCCATCTACGAGGATCCCGACACCGTCATCATCGAAATAAACCCCATAAACAGATGAACATGAAACGATATTCACCATTCCTGCTTTATATCCTCACGCTTGGCGCCACGCTGCTGCTGAACTCGTGCAACCTGTTCATCGACGAGGAAGACGTCATCGACGAGAACGGCTTTGCCAACGTGCCCATCCACAGCGGCATGGGCTACGACCACCCCATCACCATCAACGATGCCGGCTGCACCATCACCTACCAGTACAAGAGCAACGTGCGCCAGCTGAGCTACGAGGAGCAGCAGCGCTACATCGTCAACACGAAGCAGGACCAGGCGGGTGCCTTCATCGAAATCCACTACCGCCTCGACACCCCCGCCGACCTGCTGCCCGTGCCCGGCGAGATCCTCGTCAGCACGGTCACCGAGCGCTTCCCCTGGGGCTGCAACCACCTCGTGCAATACCGCGTGACCGACGAAGGCGTCTACAAGTATATCGCCACCTTTGCACACTTGGAAGACACCTTCGAGGAGCTCGACATCGACGGCAAGGTGTCGCGCACTACAGAAGAGCAGTTCTACGTGGAAGCCGAACCCCAGGACGACGAGGAGAATGAGGCGGAGCAGCCCGGCGCAGAAGCACGCTCGAAGGTGGGCGTCGACTTCAGCATCGACAGGATGGATGTGCACCTCGGCACCGACTATATCTCCTTTACCTTCCCCTTCGAATTCAGCTGGAAAAAGGAGTACAAGACTGGATTTATGGGTGAAATCGGCATCACTGCCGATAAAAACTATTATGAGATACGCGAGGAGCTGAGCTTCGACCAGTTCTCCATCAGCAAGAGCAACTACAAGGTGCAATACAAGGAGACCATCGACGAGTCGGCCGGCATAGAAATCAAAGGAGGCTACTCCGACAAGTGGCGCCTGCACCGCTGGCGTCCACTCGCGGGAAAGGCCGTCGTGGTGGGTCCCGTGGTGCTGGTGTTCTTTGTCAACATCGACCTGTGGCTCAGCGTGGATCTCGAGTTCTCGACCAGCATATCGAAGCGCAAGACCGTAGAATACACCTACGACATTGACCTCTACCACCTCACCATCGACAAGCACGTAAATGTGACCAACGACACGGGGTGGAAATACGAAGAGTTTGTGGGCACCCTCGACGTCAGCATGTGGGTGGAGGTGCAGCTGGGCATCGGCATCTACGGCAAGATTCTCTCCGTCAGGATCGTGCCAACGGTGAAAGCCTCGTTAGAGGCACAGACGCCAAAGATATACAAGGACTCGCGAGGCTGCATCGTTTTTGACATCACCGAGCGAGCTGCACCAAAACTGACATTCAGCTTCAGCGTGGACCTGGGCGTTTATATCGACATATCGCTCCGGAACATTCTCGGCAACAGCATGCAGGTGGGCACCGACGAGCAGAAGAAACTGCTGGAACAGCTGGAGGCCGACGCCAAGCAGACCAGCGAATACTACCAAGCCGTCGTCAGTGCCGATGAGGCGTCCTATGACCCCAACAAAAAGAACTATGGAAAGGATGACGACAAGGACAAGGACGAGAACAAAGACAAGGATAAAGTCGATCCCGTTACTGGCGGCATGGACGATGTGGGAAAGGGAGAGAAAGGCAAGAAAATCACCTTCGGCCCATTCATCATTGGCGAGCCCATCGAGTTCCCCTGGTTCCCCGTCATCAACGACAAGTCACTGCGCGTCATCCGCTCGTGGGACAATGAAAGCAAAACCATGACCTTCATGGGCGAATACAGCCTGAAGGAACTGGGCACCATGCACGAGTTGTTCGGCAAGCAATACATCCCTGCACTATGCCTGAAGAAAGGAAAGGAAATCATAGACTATTTCTTCCCGGAAGAAGGCAACTATTATGCCACGCTGAAGACAGGCATCACCTACCACTTCCCCCTGCCCACGATAGAAGATGACCAGAAGTACAACATCTCGCCATGCTACTTCGCATCAGCCTACGACAAAGGGCCAGTGGCCATCGACAAGGCGCTCAACTACAACGCCACCTCGCCCAACGTGATACTCATCAGCGTTATCCCGACCAAAGTGACCAAGTATAGAAACCCCAACAACTTTGCCGACGAATATCGCTATAAGTACACCTACAACTTCTCCACCATCAATATGGTCATGGGCATTGAAAACATAACAAGATGGGGCATATCCGAGGAATTCAACCACGTAGCCAAAGAATACGACAAAGCAAAGGACAAGAAGCTGAAGGACGGCACTTACAAAATCAACTGGAACTACGTAGAAGCGACGGATAAAGAAGAACATTCCTTCTTGATAGGTCTCACGCCCTACTTCTATGTAGAAAAGGCAAAAACCGTGGGCAACCTCATCACCTTAATCATGAGAAGCGACGGCTCATGGGAAACCACCGACAGCGGCGTGGAGGAGAGCGGACAGCTGAGCCGCTCTGTAAGCCCAGGTGGCAGCAAAGGCCAAGTGACGGTAGAGAGCATCGAAGACAGCGAAGGCAACATCGTCTGGAAAAAAGAGGGCACTTCATAGACTGTACCGCCATTCAGTCATTTTCCTCGAAGAGAATTGACAAAATTGGCCATTTACCCCCTTCAAAACTCGTTTGTTTTCCACAAAAGAATATTTTGGTCGAAAACAAGCGAGTTTTTTGGTTCCGCATGGCCCATTCCCGACCTTTGGTCGCCTACTCTTTCCCCTCCCATGTCGGGGATGGACTACGCACAAATAGGCCAACTGCTATATTATTGCGCACAAAGAAAAGCCAAACAGCTCGAAAGACCTCTCTTTTCCCCACATCAGCAGGGATGAGAGGAAAAAGGCGGCGACAAATGGGGACCAGGCCACACCGGAGCGGGAAAAAGGCCACGCCTTTTCAGTTGGCAGCGGACGGGGACAATATTGGCAACGGCCGCTGCCAATAATGGCAGCGGGCGGGAAAAACAATGGCAGCGCCCGCTGACTTCCAAAGTCCTTGCTCGCCTCATCACCAAACGCATGACGCCAGATGTTTTTATCAAAAAGTTGACGAAAATCATGAATTGCTTACAAAAAGTCACTTTTTGATAAAAAATATTGCTAAAATGTTGCGCAATTAAGTTTTTTGCTTTATCTTTGCACCCGTCAAACAAAGAAACCAAGACAACACTATAGTTCAACATTAAAAGGTAAAAGATTATGAATGCTCAACAAGTAGTAGAAAGCCTCAAGCAGCGCTTCCCCAATGAGCCTGAGTACATCCAGGCCGTGAGCCAAGTTCTTCCCACCATCGAAGAAGAGTACAACAAGCACCCTGAGTTCGAAAAGTCGAATCTCATCGAGCGTCTCTGCATCCCCGACAGGGTCATCGAGTTCCGCGTCACCTGGGTTGACGATAAAGGCAACGTTCAGACCAACATGGGCTACCGCATCCAGCACAACAACGCCATTGGCCCCTACAAGGGCGGACTGCGCTACCACAAGTCGGTGAATCTGGGCATCCTGAAGTTCCTCGCCTTCGAGCAGACGTTCAAGAACTCGCTCACCACACTACCCATGGGCGGTGCCAAGGGCGGCAGCGACTTCTCGCCCCGTGGCAAGAGCGATGCTGAGGTGATGCGCTTCTGTCAGGCATTCATGAACGAGCTCTACCGCCACATTGGTCCCGACGAGGACGTGCCTGCTGGCGACATCGGCGTAGGCGGACGCGAGGTTGGCTATCTCTTCGGCCAGTACAAGAAGCTCACCCACCAGTTCCAGGGCGTGCTCACCGGCAAGGGCATTCCCTTCGGCGGTTCGCTCATCCGTCCCGAGGCTACGGGCTACGGCACCGTCTACTTCCTCACCTCCATGCTCGCCACCCGCGGCATTGAGCTGGCTGGCAAGAGCGTGCTCATCAGCGGTGCCGGCAACGTGGCTCAGTATGCTGCCGAGAAGTGCCTCCAGCTGGGTGCCAAGGTGCTGACCATGAGCGACAGCGACGGCTACATCTACGACCCCGACGGCATCGACCGCGCAAAGCTCGACTACATCATGGAGCTGAAGAACATCGAGCGCGGACGTATTAAGGAATATGTGGAGGAATATCCCACGGCTGTCTACCACGAGGGCATGCGCCCCTGGTACGAGAAGGCCGACATCGCCCTGCCCTGCGCCACGCAGAACGAAATCAACGGCGAAGAGGCTCAGGCCCTGGTGAACAACGGTGTCATCGCCGTGGCTGAGGGTGCCAACATGCCCTCACTGCCCGAGGCTATCAAGATTTTCCAAGATGCCAAGATTCTCTACTCACCGGGCAAGGCCAGCAACGCCGGCGGCGTCAGCGTCAGCGGTCTGGAGATGTCGCAGAACAGCGAGCGTCTCAGCTGGACGGCCAAGGAAGTCGACGACTACCTGAAGCGCATCATGAACGACATCCACGAGAACTGCGTGAAGTATGGCACGCAGCCCGACGGCTACATCAACTACGTGAAGGGCGCCAACGTGGCCGGCTTCATGAAGGTGGCCAAGGCCATGATGGCTCAGGGACTGGTATAAACCACAACACAAACACTATTTATAAGCCGGAAGGGCCAATGGCGAATGCTATTGGCCCTTTCTTCATGATGGGATCAGTCCGAAAACCTTGTATTGAGAATGAGAAATGAAAAATGAGAAATGAGAAATGAAGAATGCTTCCCCTCCTTAAACTCTGCACTTGCGGAAGAATGGAAGTTTTTGAAGTGAGCTCATGAATAAATCCCAGCCGACCGTAGGGACGACTGGGATTCGCGTTGTAATATCAAATGATGCTTTACTGCGTAGTTACTCAGCAGCGGGAGTTTCCTCCTCGGCAACAGGAGCCTCCTCCACGGGAGCCTCTTCCTGAGCAGCAGCGGGAGCTTCCTCCACGACGGGAGCCACCTCCTCAGGAGCATTCTCGGCAACAACGGTGACGGGAATCTCGGCAGTGACCTCCTTGTGGAAGTGCACCAGAGCCACATACTCGCCCACCTTCTTGATGTCGCGCATGGTGATGATCTTGCGGTCGATGTCGTGACCCAGCTTCTTCAGCTCCTCAGCCACGGTAGCGGTGTTCACCGAGCCATAGAGCTGGCCCGTGGTGCTCACCTTGGCGGCGATGCAGAGAGCCACGCCCTGCAGCGCGTTGCCACGCTCCTCGGCGGCAGCCTTCTGTGCAGCCAGCTTGTGGGCCTGCTGCTTCAGGGTCTCGGCCAGCACCTTCTTGGCGCTCTCAGAGGCGATGACGGCCTTGCCCTGAGGAATCAGGTAGTTGCGGCCATAGCCCGACTTCACGTTTACGATATCGTTCTTGAATCCCAGACCGATAATGTCTTCTTTCAGTATCAATTCCATAGTGTTGCGTCCTCCTTAACTTTTACTTCATCATGTCGGTTACGTAGGGCAGCAGTGCAATCTGGCGTGCACGCTTCACAGCCTGAGCCACACGGCGCTGGAACTTCAGCGAGGTGCCGGTGATGCGGCGGGGCAGAATCTTGCCCTGCTCGTTGAGGAACTTCTTCAGGAACTCGGGATCCTTGTAGTCAACATACTTGATGCCGAGCTTCTTGAAGCGGCAATACTTCTTCTTCTTCGTGTCGATGGAAGGAGCAGTGAGATAACGGATTTCTGATTGTTCTGCCATGATTTAAGCCTCCTCTACTTTAGTCTGATACTTCTTGCGGCGCTTCTCAGCATACTCAACGGCATACTTGTCGAGCTTCACGGTCTGGAAGCGAATCACCTTCTCGTCGCGGCGATAGGCGGTCTCCAGCGTCTTAATCACTTCTGGCTCGGCCTTGAACTCCATCAGGAAATAGAATCCCGACGTCTTCTTCTCAATCTGGTAAGCCAGTTTCTTCAGTCCCCAGGCCTCTTCGTTCACAATCTCTGCACCGTTGTCGGTGAGCACCTTCTTGAACTTGTCGACCGTTTCCTTTGTCTGATCGTCAGACAAAACGGGAGTCAAAATGAAAACGGTTTCGTACTGATTCATACGTTCTTGTAGTGTTTATAAATGTTACTTTTGCAAAATGCGGGTGCAAAGGTACAAAAAAAATGGGAGTTAGGCGTTAGTAGTCAGGAGTTTAATTCCAACGGTTAACATTTTTTATCCATTTCCGCCCAAAAAACTCCTAACTCATAACTCATAACTCCTAACTTTTCATTATTTTTGCACCCGATTTCAACATATTGTGTCTATGAAATGGCTTAGAGACCACCTTGGAATGGGGCTGATGTTGCTCGGGACGACACTCTTGCTGGCTGTTCACCTGTTGCGGCTGACGTTTGTCAACGCCCTGCTCATCGTGCCCTTTGTTCTCATCCTGCTGGGGCTGCTGCTTCACGTCAGGGCCATCAAGCGTCAGAGCCAATATTAGTGCTGGAGAGCCATCCCCATAAAGACGAATCGTAAACGAACGGTTTCTACGTAAAAACGGTTCGTTTACGAATGCAAACGAACCGTTTTTGCCGAAAAACAGCGCCCTTTTTAGAATCCGTAGAGCTGCTGAAGTTTCTCGCCCAGCTTCTCACCGCGCAGGTCAGTGGCGATGATTTTGCCCTGGCCGTCGAAGAGGATGCTGGCGGGGATGGAGCTGATGCCATAGACGCCTGCTGCTGCCGACTGCCAGTAGCCCAGGTCGCTGAGCTGGGGCCACGTCATGCCCATCTGCTCCACGGCCTTCTTCCACGGCTCTGCCGAGCGGTCGAAGCTGATGCCGATAATCTCAAAACCCTTCTCGTGGTACTTCTTATAGTTGGCCACCACGTTGGGCATCTCCTGACGGCAGGGACCGCACCACGAAGCCCAGAAATCGATCATGACATACTGGCCTTTGCCCAGCCATTCGCTCAGCTTGCGCTCCTTGCCGCTCATGTCGGGGATGGTCATGTCGGTGAACAGCTTACCGGGAGCGCGCTTCTCCAGACCCTCCAAGAGGCGACGGGGCATCTTCATGGCAGGATGGTCGTAGTAGGGACGGGCGGGGTCGCAGAGCTGCTTCAGCTGGTCGTAGCTCATGCCGTAGGCCATGTTCTGGTCGAGGAAAGCCACGGGAATCATGTTGTCGGTGTTCTGCATGATGATGTCCATCACGCGATTCTCCTTCTGCTCCCTCAGCTTCGAGAACAGGGCACCCACGGAGTCCATCTGCTCCTCGGGAATCTGTCGGGCCTGCGCCTTGGCCAGGATGTCGTTCATCTGCGTGTCGAGCGGGGTGAGTTCGCGGTCGTAGGCATTCAGCTTTTCGTTCTGCGCCGAGCCCTTCAGCGTCAGCGTCTGCAAGTCGGCCTGAAGCGGGGTGCCGTCGTTGATGAACAGCAGTGCGGTGTTGGTATTGCCTACGCCCAGCACGGCGTTCTTAGGCTGTGTACCTGTCAATTTGAACTTTCCGGCAGTGACGCTGGCACTGTCGATGGCCGCGAAGCGGTTCTGCACGTCAATCAGATAGACGGTCTTCGTTCCGGCAGGTGCCGAGCCCGTCACGCTGTAGCTGGTCTGTGCCTGAGCCACGGTAAGGGCTGCAAGGCTCATGGCAGCTGAAAGAAAGAATTTCTTCATAATTTGGAAAAGGGGGTTGAGGGTTAATGTTGTTCGTTGATGAAATGCAAGGCAGCACGAGCCACCTCCACGTCGCCGGTCTTCACGATGCGCACGTTGGTGACGCCCTCGGCTACCTGTTCGCGGTAGAACGACAGCTGGTCGCCGGCATGCGCCTCGGCCACGTAGGCTATCTCGAAGCGGCGCAGCTGATGGCTGCCATACCAGTCGAGCGGCCACAGGTCGAGCACGTGCTCGATGTACTTCACGGAGTTGATGTGGCCGTTGATGTCCACATCGTTATAGTAGGTGTCGATGGTGCGCAGCAGTTCGGCGTCGGGGCCCATCTTCACGCGTCCGCCCTTGGCAATGGGGCACTCCTTGTCGCTGACAATCCAGTTGCGGATGGCACCACTGTCTATGTCGTAGATGTCGGTGGGCTGCCGCGTTTCGGTGTCAATCATGGCCCAGATACTGCGGCCATAGCCATAGACCTTGTCGCCAGCAACGACACGGAAGTTGCGGTTGGTGAAGAAGCGCATGGCGCTCTCCACCCACGTCTCCACCTGGAAGCGGGAGTACTGAGGAGGCATCTCCTCCATCTCGATGGCCAGCCGCGAGAGCACCCATGTGCGATGAATCGTGTTCAGATAGTGCATGCCGAAGCCGCGGTCGGTGCTGTGGAAATCGGCAGCGTTGAGCATGTGGTTGCCCAGGTGGCCCATGAAGAGCCTTCCGCTGAAGTCGCAGTGGAAGGGCTCGGCCATAAAGTCATAACATCCTATTTTGTCCATCTTCGGAGTTAAAAAGTTTCTGTATATCAGTCGTCAATATAGTCGACCTTGATGACGATGACGCGTATGTCCTGATCCTCGGTGTCGTTCTCCACTTTGGCGATGTGCCAGTCCTGGGGGAAGAAGATGAAGAAGCGGTCGGGGGCGGAGTCAATGAACCGCGCTTTCTGCTGGTCGTAGTCGTAGTGGATGACGTCTTCGCGCCACTGGCAGTTGGGCTTCGACGAGTTGTGCTCAATCAGGCCGAAACGCTCCACGCCACGCACCACATACTGGAAGTCGATATGGTGATAGTGGCTCTCGCTCTGCCGCTTGGCCAGGGGACCATTCTGCGAGTCCTCCACACTGGCCACCAGCTTAGTGCCCTCGATGGGGTGTTTCCCCTTGGGGATACCCGTCAGGTCGGTCTCGGCAATCCAGCGGAAGAGCGCCTTCCACTGCTCGGGGTTGCGCTGATACTGCAAGTAGAAGTCGGTGGCGTTGACCGAGGCATCGGGGCTGGCCTTCATGAAGCCGTTGCGCCACTTGCCCTTCTTCAGCCACTTGGCAGCCTTCTTCTCCAGCTTAGGGTTGTCAAACTGCTTCGTGTAGACGTCCTGCGCTAAGCAGCATGACAGATGGAGGACGAAGAATGACAATATCAAAACCAGTCGTCTCATAGGGGTCGTGTTTTCTGAGTTAATAGCTTTCCTGTTCGTTGGGGAAGTCGCCGCTCTTCACGTCGGTGACATACTGGCCGATGGCGTCGGTCATCACGGTGTTCAGGTCGGCATAGCGGCGCAGGAAGCGAGGCGAGAAGCCCTGCGTCATGCCCAGCATGTCAGCCACCACGAGAATCTGTCCGTCGCAATGGTTGCCGGCTCCGATGCCGATGGTGGGCACGCCGATTTCCTTTGTCACCTGCTCGGCCAGCGCGGCGGGCACCTTCTCGAGCGTCACGGCAAAGCAGCCAGCCTCGGCCAGCGCCTTGGCGTCGGAGAGCAGCTTGGCGGCCTCGCGCTCCTCCTTGGCTCGCACGGCATAGGTGCCGAACTTGTTGATGCTCTGCGGCGTCAGGCCCAGATGGCCCATCACGGGGATGCCAGCGTCGAGGATGGCCTTCACCGTGTCGAGAATCTCCACGCCGCCCTCCATCTTCAGGGCGTCGCAACCGCTCTCCTTCATGATGCGGATGGCATTGTAGACGCCATCGTGCACTCCCGTCTGATAGCTGCCAAAGGGCATGTCGCACACCACGAGGGCTCGCCTCACGGCCTTCACCACCGAACGGGCATGGTAAATCATCTGGTCGACAGTCATAGGCAGCGTGGTGGAGTTGCCCACCATCACATTCGAGGCCGAGTCGCCGATGAGGATGCCGTCGATGCCGGCACGGTCGACGATGCCTGCCGTGGTAAAGTCATAAGAGGTAAGCATGGAGATTTTCTCTCCCTTCTGTTTCATTTCTACAAAACGACGAGTGGTCACTTTGCGCTCGTCGCTCACTAAATATCCTGCCATAATTGGTTTAATTTTTGAAAATCGAATTGGTTGTAATTGCTTATTTGAATGTCTGACAATGGTGCGACCGTCTCCTTCGGGTTGGTGGTCAGCAGCCCCACGACCATCATGCCGGCAGCACGGCCCGAACGCAGACCGTTGACGCTGTCCTCGAAGACGACGCACTGGCTTCTGTCGAGGCCGAAGCGGCTGGCAGCACGCAGATAGCAGTCGGGCGAGGGCTTGCTCTCGGCAAAGTCTTCGCTGGTGAGGATTTCGTCGAAAAGATGGTGGAATTCCGGCTGTGTCCGGTAGACGCTCTGCATCTTGGGCTGGTTGCTGCTGGTGACGACGGCCGTCTTCACCCCGTGGCGGTGAAGGTCGGCAATGAAAGCCTCGAGTCCGCTGATAAACGTGTAGTCCATCTGTGCCTCAAACTCATTGAGCCGTCGCGTCACCTCGTCGCGCTCCTGCTCCAGGGGGCCAGCCCACCAGCGGTCGTAGATCTGCACCAGCGTGGAACCCTTGATTTCGTGCTCCAGCCCAGGGTGCTCCGGGTGGTAGCGGCGGCATTGCTCTCCCCAGAAGACGGTGTACTGTGGTTCGGTGTCGAACACCACGCCGTCGAGGTCGAAAAGCGCAGCCTTTAGTTCATCTTTCTTCATAACGGCTGCAAAGGTACAACTTTTGGGGGAGTTAGCGTATTTTATGGAGTTAAAAAAAGAAAAAGTGGCAAGACTCTTCATCCTGCCACTTCCCTGCTTCTTTGTACACCCTCAGGGGCTCGAACCCTGGACACCCTGATTAAGAGTCAGGTGCTCTACCAACTGAGCTAAGGGTGCATCGCTTTTCGTTTTGCGGGTGCAAAGGTAGTCACATTTTTTGAATTGGCCAAACTTTTAGGCGTTTTTTTTCCTAAAACATGCAAATTCTCTTCGTTTTTACGCCTCTGGCACCAGTTTGATGGCGAAAAGATTAACCGATTTGTCCTTTGTCAGCTCATATTCGGCAGCCGGGAGCTGTTCGGTGTAGGTACTCGACGTCCCAACAATCTTGCGCCCGTTGATTTTGATGCTGGCCGTCTCGGTGTCGCCGAAATAGAGCGTCATCGTCATCGGCTGCGTCAGCGTGAAGCGGATGCTGGTGCTGCTTTCCATCTTCAGACAGGTGGTGAGCGTCTGACCGTCGACGGTGGCCGTGCCCTTCGAATTAGAACCGTTGCCATTGACGGTGAAGAACGTCGTGGAGGGCTGCCCGCTCTTGTCGAAGGTACAGAAGATGACGCCCTCAATGGGGTCGGTGGTTCCACCCTGCCCGGTCGTGTCAGTCTGTTCTGGCTCTGCGCCGAAGATGCCCAGCAACGAGGAGCGATAGTTCTTCACCGCTGCGGAAAGCTCGTCGATGACGGCGTAGTTCCGGTCCTCCTTCGCGTTGTCGAACGTCCATTGGAAATCGCCGTGAGCCATGCGTCCCGCTCCTGTCCATCCCGTCACGCGGGCAGGCACGTCAGCGGCAGCATCGGCGGTGTAGACATACATCAGTTGCGGGTTGGTGTCGAAGTTATTATAAGTGCTGTTTCCCTGCTTTGAGACGACGGTGGCGGGAACGGCCTCTTCGGGCGTTGACACTTCGTATGCATCGAACTCTACGGCATTCTGCTGGTAGGTGGCATAGCGGAAACTGGACGACTTCTCCGCAAAGACATTGCCGAAGGCCTTAATCATGCCTCCGTCCTCGCCCGAGAAGGAGGGAGCATCCTTCAGGTCGGTGCCCATCTTCGTGTCGGTGCCCTGCAGCGAAATCAGCATGGGCTTGTTGGTGTTGCGGAAGTAGTTGCGGTCCATGAAGATGCTGCTGCCCGTGGTGGCTCCGGCGCCATACTTCGCCACGCCATCATAATAATTATTGTACGCGTGCACGGTCATCGTCCTCACACGCGGATGGCGCGAGTCGCTATGGTCGAACCAGTTGTGATGATAGGTGATATAGTTGGGGCCCGTCTCGCTCTTCATGCCGCAGAGCGACGATTTGCCGCTGTCCCAGAAGTGGCAGTAGCTGAACGTCACATACTGCGAGTTGCCCTTCACGTCGAGCGAGCCGTCGCCCTTGGCCTGGTCGCCGCCCTTATTGCGCCCGTAGAAGATATCGACGTGGTGCGCCCAGCAATGCAGGTTATCGGTGTCGAAGGAGAGCCCGTCGTCCAAGCAGTAGAGGATGCCGATGTTGCGCACCTCCACGCTCTGTGCGTTGCGGATGAGCATGCCCATGTTCTTCAGCGTGGCGTCGTCGCCAATGCCCTCGAAGGTGATGTTCAGCGGCGTGCTGTTGCTCCTGCCCTTCAGCTGAATGCCCTCGGCAGAGCTGCCCAGCCTGTCCATGTCCTCAGCCGACAGACAGCCGATGACCCTCACGGCCAGCGGATGGGTCACGTTGCCCTTCTCATAGGCCGAGAGGATGGCCTGCAGGCCGGTGAACGTCCCGCTGCTCAGCTTCGCCGTCACGCTCTTGGCCGTCGAAGCCGTCACGTAGACGACCACGGCACCGGGCTTCAGCGTGCCATCGTCGAGGTAGGCCCCTACCCCACTATTGTAATTGAAATGGGCAAAGCCCTCGCGGTTGTATGGCTCCACGCTGACGGCGCTGGTCTCCGAGGCCGCCGAGGAAATCTCGTTCCCCTCCACATCGAGGGGAACCACGCGGAACTGATAGTCGGTCGCTGGGCGCAAGCCCACGGCATCGGCCCGTCCGTAGCTGCCGTAGTTTCTCACCAAAGGCTCATCGAGCAGCGTGTAGGCGTTGCCATACTGCCCACCCTTCAGGTAGACATGGTAGCTGGTGGCCCCGGGATAGGGAGCGAACTTCACGTAGGCCGACTCCAGCCAGCCTCGTGTCTCGGTGATGACCACGTCGCCGAAGGCCACCTCCAGGTCGGCACGCGAGGCCGTGGCCGCCTTGCTGGCAGTGAAGGTGAGGCTGACGCTGTCGGCGCCCATGCCCATCTCCGTCAGTTTGTCGTCAATAGCTTTCCCTTTCACAAAGGGAATCTGCGCCGTCGTCGCAAGCACGGCAGCGAAACATGTAGTTAGCAGTTGTATCCTCATTGATGTTGAGTTTTTAGTGTTGGCTATCTGCTGGCATGGAAGCCCTCCAGGTTCTCATATTTACGGGTCATCATGCGCTCGTAGATGTTGCGCAGCCACAGCGGATGGGCGATGGTGAGCAGCAGGCCGAGGATGGCCATCACCATGTAGGCCGTGTTCTCCTCGGTGAGCATGAGCATGCCGCCCACGAGCAGCAGCGGCACAAACATTCCCACCAGCTCGATGACCAGCTGCAGGCCGCTCTCCACGCCGTTCTTGCCCACCAGCTTCGAGTCGAGGGGAAGCGTCTGCTTGTTGTAGACAGCCAGCTGGAACATGATGAAATAGCCCAGGCCGCTGGTGAGCAGCAGGTAGGCCAGCACCATCATCACGGTAAACTTCCCGGCGATGACGGCAGGCAGCATGATGACGGCAGGCACGATGAGGATGGCCACGTGGAAGTAGTATTTCGCCTTGAGCAGCAGCAGGATGTTCTCGCGCTGCGTCATCAGCAGGTCGATGTAGTTGCCCTCGGGGCCCATCACCTTCGTCAGCGCCGTCATGCCATAGATGGCGAAGCAGTAGTAGCACCAGAAGTTGAGCAGCATGAAGCCGTCGTAGACGTCGGTATAGGTGATCAGTGCCGAGAGCACGACGATGAGGAAGAGGCTCGACACCACGCGGGCCCTGATGGCCTTGTTGCGGAAGATGCTCTTCAGCTCCAGCTTCAGGTATTCGCCTGCCATGCCGAAGTTCTCGAGGAAGGCAAACTGCCACACGTGCTTCATAGCCGACGGCTTCTTCTGCTCACGCGAAATCTCCTGCATGATGAAGCGTTTCTGCAACGCACGGTTCAGCAGCAGCATGGCCACCAGCAACGCCAGGGCCACCAGCGCCACGAGCCACAGCGCCGGAGCGCTGTCCATCAGCTCATCGAGCAGGTCGGAGAAAGACTCCGACTGGTCCAGCAGGAAGAACAGCCCCACGCATGCCCCCGCCACGCCGATGGGCATCAGCCACCACAGCAGCGAGCGCATCACCAGCGTGCGCACCAGCAGATACCACTGGCTGTTGGCCATCACCAGCAGCAGACCAGCCACCACCACGGCCAGCACCTTCCAGAACGAGATGCCCGCCACCAGGCAGATGTAGGCATAGGGCAGCAGGAGCGTGAGCCACAGGAAGTTATAGCTGCTGGTGACCATGTTCACCAGATAGGACTCGATGACATGGTCGCGCTTGATGTCCAGCAGCAGATAGGGCTTGATGAACATCATCGGCGTCTGCTGAATGGCAAAGCGCGACAGGAAGTCGAAGAGGAGGAAGAACGGCAGCACCATGAGCAGCAGGCCGGGGAAATCGTCCTCAGCGGCAAACTTGCCAATCATGCTTCCAAAGATAATGAGATAGATGGCCATGACAGCGGCGCCGACGTACATCAGCACCTTGGCCACTTTGTTCTGTTCGAGCGCCGGGTTGCGCTTCTCGCTCAGCTTGCCATGCTGGCGCAGCAGGCGGTAGGTCTGTAAACGGTTCATGGGGAGAGTGTCAGTGTGTGTCAGCGCAGGTCAATAATTTCGGCATCGGGATAGGCACTGCTGTCGAAGCGGAAGGTGGCGTCGGCCTGCTTCTCCGTTTTCAGCCCCGAGATGGTGAAGGTAGTCCACTTCGAGCCAGTGAGCATCTTGATTTCCTTGGGTGCGTAGGTCTTCTTGTCGATGGTGAGGAAGGCCTCCCGAATCTTGTGCTGCTGGTCAGTGGCCGTCAGGTGCACGTTGAAGTCCGAGGCCGACGTGGTCATCGTCTGGCTGAAGCCCTTCTTGTAGAGGTTGATGAAGTTGTAGGGGTTCAGCGTCTGCAGCTGCTGCGCCGTGGGCTTCGAGATGTTCACCTCCTCGTTGCTGGCCACGTAGGTCCAGAGTGTGGTGCCGTCGAACCACATCGACGTCCGGCTCGACTTCATGCAGAACTTCTGCCCCTTGATGGCGATGGTGCCCGAGGCGTTGCCATATTGTGCGCTGTTCATCGTGAACTGGGCCGAGACGCCGCTGGCAGCGCTCACCGTGGCGGCGCACTTGTCGAGCACCTGCTTGGCCGTCTGTGCCAGGCTCATGGCGATGCTTCCTATCAGGAGGAGGCACACGAGTGTTAGCTTTTTCATATCTTTTTCTTCACATTTTGTTAAAATAATGGCTGCAAAGTTACGACAAAGAAAGCGAACCGCCAAAGAATTCGCTTTCTTTTATTCTTATTTATCCTTTTTTGGGGGAGTTAAAAAGGAGTTAAAATGCTCTCGACGTAGCTATCGAACTTCACGTCGCCCTCCCACCCCATCTCCTTGCAGAGCGTCTCGATGTGGCGCTGCAGCGTCGGGGGCATGGGGCGCTGGCCGTTGCGATACTCGTAGGCATAGGTGCGGCAGCAGACACTACGCACGCCCAGCATCAGTTTCGTACCCATGGAGCGGGGCAACCGGTCGAGCAAGCCGTTGAAGCCATAGGCCATGAGCACAGGCTCGTCGCTCTGATACATGCGACAGGCATTGCCAGACAGCAAAGGGCTGACGGTGAGCACCACCATAGCATCGCGGTCTACGAAGTCGCGCCCCTGCCAGCGCAGGCAATGCTCGCGCAACTGGCAACTCTGATTGAAACAAGGCACAAAGCCCCGTCCTACCTTCTCTTTCAATAGTTCTTTCTTGTTCATGAGTCACTTTATTTTTTAAGGTTTAGTAATTTTAAAATCCGCTAAGTTCGTACTTTTATTCACCGACCGCGGATTTTTGTCCGCCCACGTCGGATTTCAGCGGCAAAGATAGTATTTCGGCTGTCTGCAGCCCGACGGTTAACATGTAGTTAACACATTTAGCAGTTTATTAACACTTCCATCTGTAAGCCGTTCAGACGGCAGCCAAACCGCGAGAAGTTTGCAGTTGCAACAAAGAAGTCGCCAAAAAGAGACCCGATTTCTTGGCCAATCCGCTTTTTGTTAGTAATTTTGCATCCGACTCGGATAACCAAACGATGCCATCCATTTTTATAAGAAGATATGAGCGAAAAGACAAATATAACATATAACAGCGCGGTAGAAGTCATTAAAACCGCAATGGTGAATCAGTAAACGCAGGTGATTCACCAAATATTCAGTATTGAACAGCAAGAGTCGATATGGGGAACGGCCTGTGTGCGGTGACAATACTAACGGTGAGGCCAGAGACAGTGCTGAGGCTGTTGAAGTAAATCTGTTAAATACAAAGTATAGTTGAGTACAACTAAGAAATTAGAATCGAAATATGCCTACATTGAATTGGATAGGAAAAGATAAGGTGGTGAACCAACATTTGGATGTGCCGTTTTATACGCTGGAACACAAGTATGGGTTTCGGGCGGAGGATGAAACGGATACATCTGAGACACATAGCGGCAATATGATTATTCATGGGGATAATCTTGTTGCACTGAAAGCGTTGCTGCCAGAATATGAGGGACGAGTGAACTGCATCTATATTGATCCGCCTTACAATACTGGTGAAGAGAAGTGGGTATATAATGACAATGTGAACGATCCGCATATCAAGAAATGGTTGGGTGAAGTGGTTGGAAAAGAGGGGGAAGACCTAAGCCGACATGATAAGTGGCTTTGTATGATGTATCCACGTTTGGCTTTACTCCAAAGGTTACTTCATCCACAGGGTGCCATTTTCATTTCGATTGATGACAACGAATATACCAACTTGAAAGCAATCTGCGATGAGATATTCGGAAAGAATTGTTTTGTAGCGAATGTATCTTGGCAAAGGACATACTCTGTAAGAAATGATAAAGATGGTATAGCTGTTATTGTAGAACATATACTAATTTATAGTAAGGAACCAAACTGGATTCCTCTGAAATTGGAACGCACTGATGATATGGATGCAAACTATGCCAATCCTGATAATGATTATGCAGCATGGGCTAGTGTTATTCCTACTGCTCCGAGTGCATCTTCACATCAAGGAATGGTTTACGCCATACAACAGCCAATTACTGGTGAATTATTGTATCCTACAACAGGTCGTTGTTGGTCTTTCGGGCAAGAAGAAATGCTTGGCTTTATGAATGGGTGGTGCGAATATGAATTGAGAGATTTAGGTGATGAAGCAAAGAGGGCTGAAATCTGTGGTGTCTCAGTAGATGAAATAAGAAAAAATATTAAAGGGATTGTATTAAAACATGATCTAAATACTTCAAGGGAAAAAGCAAAAGAGATTTATAATAAAGGACCTTGGCCAAAGTACTTCTTTACAAAAGGAGGCCTTGGTGGTATACGAAGAAAAACTTATATTACTGAAGTTGAAGGGAAAATACCCACAAACTATTGGTCTTTTGACGAAGTAGGTCATACAGACGAAGCCAAGAAAGAACTGAAAGAAATTTTCGGTGGCAAAAGTCCCTTTGATACCCCTAAGCCAACTCGATTATTGGAGAGGATTCTGGATATTGCGACAGATGATGACAGCATTATCCTTGATTCTTTTGCAGGTAGTGGCACAACAGCCCATGCAGTTCTGTTAGCTAATCAGAAGAAGCATAGCCACAAGAAGTTTATCTTAGTAGAACTGATGGACTATGCAGATACAACAACCGCCTATCGCGTAAAGAAAGCCATCACCGGCTATAAGGCTACGATGAAGCATGAGGAAGAAATCTACAACAAGAAACTAACGGTTAAGAATCTGACAAAGGCTGAAACATTTTTGAAAGAAGCAGATGCCGTGATAGAGAAAGAGCAAAGGAACTATGCAGAGATAAGTAAACCAAAACTACAAGATAATTGTATCAAGGTAATTGCTTCAAGGGTGGCAGATGGTTTCGTAGAAGGCTTAGGCGGCAGTTTCGATTATTACGAATTAGGCAAGCCACTTTTCAAAGACGGCAATCTTAATGAAGAAGTCAGTGAAGAGGATATCCGCCATTACATCTATTACACTGAAACGAAGCAACCTTTGACAAGAGAAAGAAAAGGCCGTTCGTATCTGTTAGACACCCTCAACGGTACTGCTTACTATTTTTATTATAAGCGTAATCAGCTGACTAATCTGAGCATTGACACGCTCAATGAGATAGTAGAGGAGCGTAGCAGCCAGTACATTATCTATGCAGACACTTGTACGATAGACGAAGAAACACGAAACGAACTGAATGTCGTATTTAAACAAATACCTCGTGACATTAAACGATTTTAGCGTATGGAACCTATGAACTTGAAAGATTATCAGCGGGACGTCCTGAAGGACTTGAACGCATATATGGATTACGTAGATGCAACTGGTGACCTGAAACTTGCGTTTGCACGGTTTTGGGAGGAGCGAGGTGTCAGCGTGTCAGCACAGAACGATGACTTTATGCACCCGTATCGGAATGATGTGGCTGGGGTGCCCAATGTCACCGTAAAAGTTCCTACAGCAGGTGGCAAGACTTTCATTGCCTGCAACGCCATTGATACGATTTTCAATCATTATCACGATGATGCCCCACGAGTGGTAGCATGGTTCGTTCCGTCGGATACGATTTTGAAGCAGACCTACAGGAATCTGTCAAATACAGACCATCCATATAGGCAGAAGATTGACAGTCTGTTTAACAGCCGAGTGAATGTCATTGACAAAGAAGCGGCTCTGATGGGCACTCATCTCAGTCTCTCAGACCTTCGCGAACACCTTACAATCTTCGTGCTCAGTGTGCAGTCGTTTGCTGCTAACAACAAAGATGGCAGACGGGTTTATAGAGAGAATGAGAACTTGGCTGACGTTATTTCAAAATATGAAGACACGGCGAGCAGAGTGGAGGGCGCAGACGAATATTCGCTGATGAATCTGCTTTACCACTTGAATCCAGTTGTCATCGTGGACGAAAGCCATAACTTTGAGGCAGACTTGCGTGTGGATATGCTGAAAAGCATTAACCCAAGGTTTATACTTGACCTGACTGCTACTCCCAAAGCAAAAAGCAACATCATCAGTTTTGTGGATGCCTACAAACTGAAGTTGGAAAACATGGTGAAGTTGCCTGTCATTGTATATAATATGGTAGAGACTTCAGATGTGCTTGCATCGGCAATCCGTCTGCAGGAACGACTGGAAGAAAGGGCCATTGCACAAGAGCAGCAAGGCGGTAGGTATATCCGTCCTATCGTGTTGCTTCAGGCACAGCCTAAAACCAGTGAAGATAACAAAACATTCGACGGAATCAAGGGGGATCTCATCCTTTTGGGTATCCCTGAATCACGTATCAGAATAAAAACTGCCGAGAAAGATGAGATTAAGGATGAGGACTTAATGAGCAAAGATTGTCCTGTGAGGTATATCATCACGGTGAATGCACTGAAAGAAGGATGGGACTGCCCGTTTGCATACGTGCTGGCATCACTGGCAAACAAGACCTCACGGGTAGATGTGGAACAGATATTGGGCAGGGTGTTACGACTGCCACATACAGAGCAACATCGTGATCCCATGCTGAATATGTCGTATGTGTTTACGTGTTCAGCCAATTTCAGAAACACGCTGGAGAATATCACCAAAGGACTGAATAATGCAGGTTTTAGCGAACGCGACTACAGATTGGCATCGCCAGGCGTAGAACCACAACGTCAAGAGTCTCTTTCCATGTTTGATAGGGCGGCAGATGATTTGAAACTGACAAACGAAGAAACAGAAATCAATGCAGAAGAAGTAAAAGAAAAACTAAACACATCAAGCTTTTCAAGCACTATTGATAAGTTAGAGGAAGTTGCTATTAAACAAAATAGTGACTATGTTAAGACCATTAAGTCGCGCAAAGAATCGGAAGGTACAAACTTACCACCTGAAGTAAAGAAAACATATTATAAGATAAAAGATACTTTTAGCCAAGCAAAAGACATCAAACTTCCTCAATTCTTTGTAAACAGTAAGACGTCAGACATCTTTAGCGGTGCTACACAAGCATTGTTATTAAAGAAAGAAAATCTGAGCGAGGGATTTGATTTGAGCCTTCAAGATAAAAGCATCAATTTTGTTTGGACTCAGGCACAGGCAGTTCAATTCGATTTAGACGAAACCTCAGCAAATCACTCTGCACCTGTGCATAAATATCTTGACCCAACAAATCTTGACGCTTTCAGGAGGCTGATTGCTACCATGGCCCCCGAAGCACAGAAGAGGCAACTGTCTGAATATCTCGCAGAACGCGTAAACTCAGACGAGATTGCATCACCTCATATCAGAAAGTATATTAAGGAGATATTAGACCACTATACTCGAGAGGAGATTACAGATATTATTGCACACAAGGAACAGGCACTTCGACTAATCAAGTTGAAGATAGAAGGGCTTTTACAAAGTTACCGTAAGACGAAGTTCGGAGAATGGACAGACACAAACAAGGTAACTATGCAACCATCATTCTGCTTCCCTAATAAATTACAACTGTTGAAGCCATCGGCAGGCGGAATCAGGAAGAGTCTTTACGAGAAAGAAGGAGAAATGAATGATTTTGAGTATCAGGTTATCAATGCCGTTGCCAATTTGGATAATGTAGTGTTCTGGCATCGGAATATCGAGAAGAGAGGCTTCTGCATCAACGGTTTTATTAATCATTACCCAGACTTCATCGTAAAGTTGGAAAGTGGCATGATAATTATTATCGAAACGAAAGGTGAGCAATTGGCCAATGATGACAGTGCTGCAAAGTTGGAGTTAGGGACGAAGTGGGCCAATATGGCAGGACTTAGCTTCTATCGATATTATATGGTGTTTGACCATCAGCCTATCAACGGAGCCGTTACAGTTCAGCAATTAATTGATAGAATTAAGCAAATGTGAAGCATGTTGAGTGTTCTTAACTTACTGGTTTTATTCTCAACAATCAGTGGGTAACATAATACACTTAGTGAAAGTCTCATATATTATTAACGGTCAATTCGCGTTTCCTTCAGGGGCATTTTCGGAAAGGCAGCAAGCAGTTTTTTCAAAAAAAAGGAGAAAATCTATCGGATGTGCAGAAAAATGCTTACCTTTGCACGAAATTTTCATCAACAGGCCCGATACATGGAGAAAGAAGATAGCAGGACACAGGAACTAACGGTAAGCGGCAGCGAGGCACTGATGCTGGCACTGCGACAGGAGGGCGTGAAGACCATCTTCGGCTACCCCGGCGGTAGCATCATGCCCGTCTACGACGCGCTCTACGACTACACACGGGGTGAGAAAAAGGCGTTCGACCACATTCTGGTGCGCCACGAACAGGGTGCCACCCATGCCGCCCAGGGCTTTGCCCGCGTGAGCGGCGAAGTGGGCGTGTGCATCGTGACCAGCGGCCCCGGTGCCACGAACACGCTGACGGGCGTGGCCGACGCAATGCTCGACTCGACACCCATCGTGGTCATCGCCGGGCAGGTGCCCACGAGCGCACTGGGCACCGACGCTTTCCAGGAGGTGGACTTGGTGGGCGTGGCACAGCCCATCTCGAAATGGAGCTACCAGATCCGGCATGCTGAGGACATTGCCTGGGCGGTGAGCCGTGCCTTCTACATCGCCCGCTCCGGACGGCCTGGGCCGGTGGTGCTCGACTTCCCGAAGAACGCACAGACGGAGACGGTATGTTTCCGCCCGCAGAAGGTGGACTTTGTGCGCTCCTACGTGGCCTATCCCCCACTCGACCTGGATGCCGTGAGCCGTGCCGCCGAGCTCATCAACCACGCCCGAAAGCCGCTGGCACTGGTGGGGCAGGGTGTGGAGCTGGGGCATGCGCAGGAGGAGCTGAGGGCCTTCCTGGAGAAGGCCGACATTCCAGCCGGCCGCACCATGCTGGGCCTGAGCGCCCTGCCGAGCAATCACCCCCTGAACGTGGGCATGCTGGGCATGCACGGCAACTATGCCGTGAACCTGAAGGAACAGGAGTGCGACGTGCTGATAGCCATCGGCATGCGCTTCAGCGACCGCGTGACGGGCTCGCTGAAGACCTACGCCCGACAGGCAAAGGTGATTCACTTAGACATCGACAAGAGCGAGATAGACAAGAATGTGAAGACTGACGTGGCCGTGGTGGCCGACTGCCGCGAGTCGCTGCCGGCACTGACGCGCTATGTTGAGCGGGCTGACCACTCGGAATGGCGACGCTCGTTCCTGCCCCTCGACGAGCAGGAACGGCAGCGCGTCATTGAGCCCGCCATCCATCCGCAGGAGGGGCCGCTGCTGATGGGCGAGGTGGTGAACGCGGTGGCGGAGCAGGCCCCCGATGACACGGTGCTGGTGACAGATGTGGGTCAGAACCAGCTATTTGCCACACGCTATTTCAAGTATCACCATAAGCGCAGCATCGTCACCAGCGGAGGGCTGGGCACGATGGGCTTCGGCATGCCTGCCGCCATCGGAGCCACCTTCGGAGCCCCCGGCAGGACGGTGTGCATGTTCTGTGGTGACGGCGGTTTCCAGATGAACCTGCAGGAGCTGGGCACCATCATGGAGCAGCAGACACCGGTGAAGATGATTCTGCTGAACAACCACTACCTGGGCAACGTCAGGCAGTGGCAGGACATGTTCTGGAACCGCCGGAAGTCGTTCACGAAGATGCTCAACCCCTGCTACGAGCTGATAGCGCAGGGCTACGGCATCGCCTACGAGGCCGTGACCGACCGCGCACAGCTGAAAGCGGCCGTTGGGCGCATGCTCGCTGCCAAGGGTCCCTATCTGCTGGAGTGCGCCATCAAGGAAGACGACGACGTGCTGCCTATGACCCCCCCAGGAAAGAGCGTCGAAGAGATGATGCTCGACATCAAGGATTAGTTCTTAAGGGGGAGTTAAGGGGGAGATAAAGGACAATAGTTCTGCAACGTAATTATAGAATGACTAATGGAAAAACAACAAGATAAATCAATGGCAGAAGTGACCACTCCTCTCCCTCGGGAGGGGCAAGAGAGAGGGGCTTCATCCTCTCTCTACACCCTGCTGGTCTACTCGGAGAACATCGCCGGTATCCTGAACCAGATAACGGCCGTCTTCACCCGTCGGCAAGTGAACATAGAAAGTCTGAACGTGTCGGCATCGAGCATTCCGGGCGTACACAAGTACACCATCACGGCCTGGAGCGACGAGGACCAGATAGCGAAGATTACCCGGCAGATAGAGAAAAAGATTGACGTGGTGAAGGCCAACTATTTCACCGACGACCAGCTGTTCATCCGTGAGAGCGGTCTCTACAAGCTGGCCACCGACGTGGTGATGCGGAACCCGCAGATAAGCCGCACCATTCGACGCCACGATGCCAGCATCATCGAGGTGAATCCCACCTACGTCATCGTGATGAAATATGGCATCACCGACGACATCATCTCGCTCTACCGCGCCCTCGACGAGTTCGGCTGCGTGCTGCAATACACCCGTTCGGGCCGCATTGCCGTCACGAGGGGCACGCAGGAGCAGGTGAGCGAGTTCCTGGAGCAGCGTCGAGTTAAGAGTTGAGCGTTGAGTGTTGAGAGTCTTTAGTTCTGCACCGATAGCGGCTCGGTTGTAACGTCTCTCAACACTTAACCCTCAACTCTCAACGCTCACCTTATAATCTTCACCTCGCCACCCATGCCGAGCTTGATGATGCCCGAGGGCTGATGGGGCTTGTGCTCCTGACGGCGCGAGAAGCAGACGTAGTCGACCTGCTCGATGATGCGCGGGTCGATGTCGCGGTAGTTCTGCGCGGCAGGCTCGCCACTGATGTTGACCGAGGTGGAGACGATGGCCTTCTGGAAACGGTAGCACAGCTCGTGGGAGAAGGGTTCCTTGGTGATGCGTATGCCGATGGTGCCGTCTTCGGCAATTAGGTTGGGGGCCAGGTTCACCGCACCGTCGAAGATGATCGTCGTGGGCTTCTCGATGCAGTCGATGAGCTGCCACCCCACGTCGGGCACCTGACGCACATAGCGCTGCAAGCGGGCATCGCTGTCGACAAGGCAGATGAGCGCCTTAGAATCGTCGCGCTGCTTGATTTTATACACACGGGCCACGGCCTCCTCGTTGGTGGCATCGCAGCCTATTCCCCAGATGGTGTCGGTGGGATAGAGTATCACCCCACCCTTCCGCATCACCTCCACGGCATTCTTGATATCTTGCTCCTGAGTCATAGCAGAAATGGTTTTTCGTCGGCAAAGGTACGAAAAATAACGGGAGAAGAGCCATTTTTAATACTTTTTTTATGCCTTCTGGATGGTAATTCGAATTTTTTACCTAAATTTGCACCTTCAAAATATAAAATTAGGAAACAAAAGAATATGGCAGAGAAAGTATTGACCGAGAACGAAGAGAAAAAATCGGTGAGTTTCGTAGAACAGAAGGTGATTGACGACCTGGCAGCAGGCAAGAACGGCGGACGGCTGCAAACGCGCTTCCCGCCAGAGCCCAACGGCTACCTGCACATCGGCCACGCCAAAGCCATCGCCCTGGACTTCGGACTGGCAAAGAAATACGGCGGCGAGTGCAACCTGCGCTTCGACGACACGAACCCCGTGAAGGAAGACACGGAATACATTGAAAACATCGAGCAGGACATCAAGTGGCTGGGCTTTGAGTGGGCACACGTCTATTATGCCAGCGACTACTTCCAGCAGCTGTGGGACTTCGCCGTGTGGCTCATCCAGCAGGGCCGTGCCTATGTGGACGAGCAGAGCGCCGAGGTCATCGCCCAGCAGAAGGGAACGACCACCAGTCCCGGCACCAACTCGCCCTTCCGCGACCGTCCCGTTGAGGAGAACCTGCGGCTGTTTGAATTCATGAACAGCGGCCAGTGCGAGCCGGGAACGCTGGTGCTGCGTGCCAAGATTGACATGGGCCACCCGAACATGCTGTTCCGCGACCCGCTGCTCTACCGCGTGCTGAACATCCCTCACGTAAAAACGGGCTCGAAGTGGAACGCCTACCCCATGTACGACTTCACCCACGGACAGAGCGACTACCTGGAGGGCGTCACCCACTCATGGTGCACGCTGGAGTTTGTGGAGCACCGCCCCTTGTACGACCTCTTCGTCACATGGATGAAGGAATGGCGCGGCGAGACCGACAATATCGAGGACAACCGCCCCCGCCAGACGGAATTCAACAAGCTGAATCTGAACTACACGCTCATGTCGAAGCGCAACCTGCTGGCGCTGGTACAGAACGGCATGGTGAGCGGATGGGACGACCCCCGCATGCCGACCATCTGCGGCTTCCGCCGTCGTGGCTACTCGCCTGAGAGCATCGTGAAATTCATCGACAAGATTGGCTACACCAAGATTGACGCCCTGAACGACATGGCCCTGCTGGAGAGCGTGGTGCGCGACGACCTGAACCAGCGCGCCCTGCGCGTCAGTGCTGTGCTCGACCCCGTGAAGGTGGTCATCACCAACTATCCCGAAGGTCAGACGGAGATGCTCACCGCCGTGAACAACCCCGAGAACGAGGCCGACGGCACCCACGAGGTGGAGTTCAGCCGCGAGCTGTGGATAGAGCGTGACGACTTCATGGAAGTGGCCGAGAAGAAATTCATGAGGCTGGCTCCCGGCAAAGAGGTGCGCCTGAAGAACGCCTACATCATCAAGTGCGACGAGGAGCACCCCTGCGACAAGGATGCCGAGGGCCGCGTAACCACCATCTACTGCACCTACGACCCCGAGACGCGCAGCGGCATGCCCGGTGCCGACCGCAAGATTAAGGGCAAGACGCTGCACTGGGTGAGCTGCCACAACGCTGTCAGCGCCGAGGTACGCCTCTACAACCGTCTGTGGAAGGTGGAGAATCCCCGCGACGACATGGCCGCCATCCGCGAGGAGCAGCAGTGCGACGCCGTCACGGCCATGAAGCAGATTATCAACCCCGACTCGCTCACGGTGCTCTCGAACTGCTACATTGAGCCCTTTGCGGCCAACTTGCAGCCACTCACCTATTTGCAGTTCCAGCGCATCGGCTACTTCAACGTAGACCCCGACTCCACACCCAGCCATCCCGTGTTCAACAAAACCGTAGGACTACGCTCGTAAATTGAAAAAGACAGGAGACGAATACTTCGACAGCGAGGAGTTCCACGAACTGCTCGATGAATATGAAAACGCCATGAGCACTGGCATGCCAGTGTTCATGGATGCTGATGAGTTGGCGGACATTGCCGACTACTATCAGATGACGGAGCGCTACGACGAGGCCGACAGCGCCATCGACCTCGCCCTCAGCCTCTCGCCGGGAGCCATTGCCCCACTCTCCTACAAGATACACGAGGCGCTGTGGAACGGCAATACCGACGAGGCTCGTTCCTACCTGGAACAAATCGACGAGACCGACGAACCCGACTACATCTACGACAAGGCGGAAATCCTGCTCGCCGAAGGTGAGGAGGAAAAGGCAGAGCAACTCTTTCAGGAGGAATTCAAGAACGTCGTTCCCGAAGAGCGCCAGGACTACATCGTTGACGTGGCGAACATCTACGTCGACTACAACTACCCCGAGAAAGCCATGCAATGGATGGCTCAAGCCCAGCAGGAAGACTCGTCATCATTTAAGGAGCTCATGGCACGCACGCTGTTCGGATTAGGAAAGTACAAGGACAGCGAGAAGCTGTGGGGCGAGTTGATTGACGCCGACCCGTTCTCGAAGCACTACTGGAACGCGCTGTCTTCTACTCAGTTCATGAACGAGAACTACAGCGCCGCCATCGAAAGCAGCGAATATGCCATCGCCATAGACCCCAACGACCCCGATGGACTCCTTGCCAAGGCCAACGGCCTTTATCGCCTGTTCAACTACGAAGAGGCGCTGAAATATTATGAGCGCTACTCTGAACGTGTGCCCGACGATGAGTTTGGTCTGATGCACCAGGGCACGTGCCTCATCAACATGGGGCGCAACGAGGAGGCCATCGAAAAGCTTCATCAGGCAGAGGCTGTAGCTCCCGTCGACTCGCCCTACTTAGCCGACATCTACCAGGAGCTGTCCTTCGCCTACAGCGAGACCGACAACGAGGAAAAGGCGCTGGAAATGCTCGACCGCGCCGACGAGAACGGTGCCGACAAGATTCAGACGATGGTGGTGAGGGGCCACATCCTGCTGGCCAAGGGAAAGGTGGCCGAAGCGGAGCATCACTTCCGCCAGGCGGTGCTCAGCAGCGACGAACCGAACCTGACGCTGCTACGCGTCATCGTCTCGCTCTATGACAACCACTATCTTGAGGCGGCCTACGAGTTGTTCCAGAAATTCTTCGTCATCGTTGGCAAAGACTTCGACGAAGGCTATGGCTACATGGCGTTGTGCTGCTACGACCTGAAGCGCTACAGCGAATTTCTCTCTTATTTGAAGAAAGCCTGCGAGCGTTGTCCGCGAGAATGCAAAGTTGCCATGGGGCACATCTTCCCGGAAGACCTTGACCCGAAAGAATACTATAATTACATAAAGGACAGGATGAAATAACACATTCGCACAAATGAACTGGCTACTCAATAACCTCAACTACCCGAACATCTTGCTGCTGATGCTGTTCGAGAGCACCGTCATCCCCGTACCCTCAGAGCTGGTGGTGGCCCCTGCGGCCTATCATGCCGCATCGGGCAACCTGAACGTCTTCCTCGTGGTGCTGTTCGCCACCATCGGTGCCGCCATCGGTGCCAGCATCAACTACGTGGTGGCACTCTACGTGGGGCGCCCGGTAGTCTATAAGTTTGCCAACAGCAAGTGGGGAAAGATGTGCCTGCTCAACCAGGAGAAGGTGGAGAAGAGCGAGCGCTACTTCGACGACCACGGCATCGTGGCCACGCTGACGGGGCGCCTCATTCCCGGCATCCGCCACCTCATCAGCATTCCAGCCGGACTGGCCCGCATGAACTATGGCAAGTTCCTGCTCTACACCACCATCGGCGCCGGCGTGTGGCACAGCATCCTGGCAGCCCTCGGCTGGTATCTGCACAGCATCGTGCCAGAAGAAGAGCTGGATGCCACCATCGAGAAGTACAACCACTACATCGTGCTGGGCATCATCGCCATCGTTGCGCTCGTCGTGGCTTGGCTCGTCATCAAGTACAAAAGGAAGAAGCACAAAGAGGCATAAGCAAAGAAGGCTGAAAGTGGCAACCCCGTCTTCAGTCTTCTTTTTTTAGGAGCAGGAACCAGTCGTGCAGCACGCCCTTGAACTGGCTCTGGGAATCGGCTATCAGCAGGAGCCATTTCGGCGAGAGGCTGCACATCCCCTCATAGTTGGCGAATTTGCGGCTGGTGAGCGTCAGCTTCGTCTTGAACTCTTTGACAAGACGCTTCTCCTGCACGCCTTTGCCATCGGAAAGGCTCACCTCGTAGATGCGTATCACGGTGCGGGCGTCGAGCTTCAGCCGAGGCACATAAATCTGCCGTTCCAGCACAAGAAGCCAACCGTTGCCCAGCACACACAACTCTGCCACCCCTTGTATGTACTTCCTGTTGATGGGCTTGTCGGGCTTGTAGAGATATTGCTTCTGGGGCCTCAGATAGTCGTCGAAGGACTGGATGCGCAGCAGCGAGTCACCCCGCAGGGGTTGTTCCGTTGTCAGGAAGAACTGGCGCGACTGCGGGTCATAGGTCAGCGCCTCAATGCCTTTGTTGCCCTTCGCTTTCTTGAAAGCAGCGGGCATCTGCAATTTTTGTCCCGTCCGCTTTCCCTCCAGCGTATATTCGTAGACTTCATTGTCTTTCTCACCGCTGATGAACAGCGTTTTCGAGGAGGGGCGGTAGCAGATGCCCTCCATGTCCCGATTGGGCTTGCCACTTGAGCGGTAGCCCAGATTCTGAGCCTTCGTGATGCGCCCTTTCTCCTGGTCAATCTCCAGATTAAAGAGGTAGAAGCCATCCTCGCTGGCCTTGTCGTCGACCACAGCGAAGAGCCCGTCGCCAAGGCTACAGATGCCGCTATAGTTACCCGCAGGGATGTCGTCGGGGAAATGCTGCTGCGAAAAACCCGATAGCGGCATCAAGAGGGATGCCGCTATCGGGAAGAAAAGACGTCTCAGTATCATTTCAGGGGCTTGATGGCGAAGGTGAAGTCGTAGTCCTTATAGGGCAGGCGATACTCCTCGCGGGGCCATGCACCCCAGCTGTTCACGCATCCGAGGCCGAACTGGCGCTGCTGGATGAACACCTGCGTCTTGCCGGCGGGGATGAGGTCGCCACTGTGGTGGCCCCACTTCTTGTCCTTCGACATGCCGTCGTCGAGCTGGTCCATCGTGTATGGCATGGCGCTGGCCTCCATCGGTGCATTGCTGTAGAACTCCAGACCCTTGCCGTCGGCATTGAGCACACGGAACCAGCGCACGTCGGTGTGGTTGCCGCTCTCCTGCGGACGCACATAGTCGAAATACTCGTTCTGCACCTGGGCGCCATAGACACCGATGAACTCCGACGAGTTACGGTCGATGTAGTTCTCCACAGGACCACGGCCGTAGTACTCGATGCGGTCGAACTGCTTAGGCATCTGCAACTGCATGCCATAGCGGAAGAGGTCGCTCACCTTGGCCTCCTTGTCGGTGGTCATGTGCTCACGCACGATGACTTCGCCCTCGTCTGTCAGCGTATAGGTCAGGGCAAGCTGGGCCTTCTGCTCAGGCATGTCGATGCTGACGAGAATGGAGTTGTCAACAGCCTCGACGCTCTTCACCCTCATCTGCGGGTTCCTCCACGTCTGGAAGCGACGCTGGAGCTGAGCACCGTAGTCGTTGTCGGTCGGGGCACGCCAGAACTCTGGCGTGATGCTCTCGCGGAACTGCAACATGCGCTTGCCGTCTACATTCAGATAGTCGATCATACCCGAGCGCTTGCCCACGGAGAAGTCGGTGCCACCGGCAGACAGCTTGATATAGGTATTGGTCTCTTCCTTGCTGACGGAAGTACCCACGGCAGCCTTCAGCTCGGGGAACTTATACTCGTTCAGGGCAAACTGCTGGCGGGCGAGCACCTGTCCCTTATCAATAAGCGGCTCACCGTTCTTCGACTTGAACTGGAAGATGACGAACACCTCGCTGTCCTCGCCATGATGTCCGAGCACGCGCTGGATGGTCTGCTGCAGCTGCTGGTCGCTGACGAGCTTGCGCTGCTGAGGCTGGATGCCACTGATGTCAATCTTTCCACCGTGGCCAAAGGTCATGCCGACAGGACGGCCGGGATTGTCGTGGTGGTGAGCACCTGCTCCACCGACGAACCACTCCAGCTCCATGTCGTCGAGCGTCTTGAAGAAGTTCTCGTTATAGACTTCGAACTTGCCTTCCTTCAGTCCCTTGTCGGTCACCCAGATGTTCTGGTAGTAGTAGCCCACCTCATAGGCGTGCGGATTCAGCCGGCGGTCGGGGGCGATGATGCCGTTGCAGTTGAAGTTATAGTCGCTGGCGGGATATTCGCCATAGTCGCCACCATAGGTGAAGATAGTGCGGCCGGTGATGGGGCTCTTGTCGCGCATGCCCTGGTCTACGAAGTCCCAGATGTAGCCGCCCTGATACTTCGGCTCCTTTCGGATGAGGTCCCAGTACTCCTTGAAGCCACCCATCGAGTTACCCATGGCGTGGGCATACTCACACTGGATGAGCGGACGGGGATTGTCGCTCTTGCAATAGCGCTCGCACCAGCCATAGTCGGCATACATGGGGCAGGCAATGTCGGTGAAGGGGCTGTCGCTGCCGGCGCGCTCGTAGTGGACGGGACGGGTGTTGTCGGTCTTGTGAATCCACTCGTAGACCTTCTCGAAGTTGGGGCCCATGCCGGCCTCGTTGCCCATCGACCAGACGATGATGCTGGGATGGTTGCGGAAGCTGAGCACGTTAGCCTCGTTGCGCTCCAGGTGCATCTTCTCGAAGTCGGGGCGCTTGGCCAGCGTGTGCTCGCCGTAGCCCATGCCGTGGCTCTCCAGGTTGGCCTCAGCGGTGAGGTAGATGCCGTACTCGTCGCACAGGTCATACCAGCGGGGATCGTCGGGATAGTGGCAGGTGCGCACAGCGTTGATGTTCAGCTGCTTCATGATTTTGATGTCCTGAATCATGCGCTCCACCGAGACGATGTAGCCACCGTCGGGGTCCAGCTCGTGGCGGTCGGCACCTTTTATTAATATCGGCTGGCCGTTGACGAGCAGCTGACCGCCCTTGATTTCAATGTGACGGAAGCCCACCTTGCGGCTCACGCTCTCCAGCACCTTGTTGCCCTGCTTCAGCGTGATGTAGAGCGTATAGAGATAAGGGGTCTCGGCCGTCCAGGCCTTCACGTTGTCCACCGTTGCCTGAAGGCCCGTGGCCACCTGCTTGCCGTCGGCATCCAGCAGTTCGGCCTCGATGGCAGCCTTACCCTTCAGCGCCACCTTGACGTCGAGCAGGCCCTTTCCGTTCTGCCAGTCCTGGCCGATGACGAGGTCCTCGATGTGCACCTTCGGGCGGGCATACATGTACACCTCGCGGGCAATGCCGGTGAAGCGCCAGAAGTCCTGGTCCTCCAGATAGCTGCCGTCGCACCAGCGCATCACCTGCATGGCGATGAGGTTCTGGCCCTTCTTCAGATATTTCGTGATGTTGAACTCGGCGGCCACCTTGGCATCCTCGGAGTAGCCTACGAACTTGCCGTTGACCCACACGCTGAGGTTGCTGGTGGCCGAGCCTACGTGGAAATAGACCTCCTGTCCGTTCCAGCTGGCAGGCAGCTCGAACGTGCGGCGATAGCTGCCCGTGTAGTTGTTGGTCTCGCCAATGTAGGGCGGATTGTTGTCGAACGTGGTGCACCAGGCATAGCCAGCGTTCTTGTAGGTCATGTCGCCATAGCCCTCCAGCTCGAAGAGGCCGGGCACGGGGAAGTCTACCCACTGCGAGTCGTCGAACTTCAAGGAGAAGAAGTCCTTCGGGGCCTTGTCGTGGTCCTTCACGAAGTTGAAGCGCCACTTGCCCTCCATCGACAGGTAGCGGTCGCTCTTCGTCTTGTCGCCAGCCTTGGCCTTGTCGGCACTCTCGAAGGCGAAGAAGGCGGCGCGGCGTGCCTCACGGTTCACTTGGTTCACGGCAGGGTCACGCCAATAGGGTGTGGACTCTGCGAATGCACTGCATGCTGTCAACAGCGCAACTGATAGGAATAGTTTTCTTAGCATAATTTGCGGTTAGTAAATGAAAGTTTCTGCAAAGGTACGAAAAATTTTTTATTTCTGTCATGGTTCGCCCAAAAAAGGCGCCGTCTTTTGAAAAGAATCCGACGTGGGCGGACAAAAATCCGCGGTTGGTGGATAAGAATACGGACAGCGCGGATTTTCCGAATGCGTGACCAGGCAAAAAAAAGGCATTTGTTTTCGGAGGAAAACGGCGCCGTTTCCCTCCGAAAACGAACCGTTTAGCCGGGAAAACAGCGCCGTTTCTGAAAAGAAAGCCTCAACTCCCCGGAAAAAACACATTCCCCGGCGGGCATGAGAATAATTTCGAGCTGCGGTTGACTCAAGGTTTTTGAAAGACCGCTTTGCAGTAAGTTTGTAAAAGACTTTGGACTCGCGCAGAGAGCGCAGAGCCTCGCAGAGAAGGAGGGGGAGCAGGGAGAGAGAAGAAGAGAGCACCCTTGGTGCTGAGACGGCCCCCTCCAACCTCCCCCAACTGGGGGAGGCTTTAGAAGTTACTTCTGCCGCTGACTCCGGCGCAGCCACTTCCCCCCAGTTGGGGGGGATTGAGGGGGGCAGCCTCCCCCCTGTCCTCAGCGGGGAAGGCAGCGGCCGCTGCCATTGTTTTTCCCGCCCGCTGCCAATATCGTCCCCGTCCGCTGCCAACGGAAAAAGCGTGGCTTTTTTCCCGCTCCGGCGTGCCCTGGTCCCAATTTGGCGCCGCCTTTTTCCTCTCATCCCTGCTGCTGTGGGGAAGCGAGAGGTCTTTCGAGCTGCCTGGCTTTTCTTTGTGCGCATTCGCTCTGACTTCTTTAACTCCTCAACTTGAGAAAGTTGAATTACCTAATTTTTTCTTCCCCTGACGGCCCGTATTTCAGTTTTTTTTCCTAAATTTGCACACACATTTATATATTATAGGAAAGAATGGAAGAAAACCGACTACAGAAATACTTCGACGAGATGGGTAACCGCCAGCTGCTCAGCGCCGAAGAGGAGCAGCAGCTGTCAGTGCGTGCCCTGCAGGGCGACCAGCGCGCCGTAAACCGCCTGGCAGAGGCCAACCTGCGGCTGGTGGCCCATGTGGCCCGCGAATATCAGGGGCAAGGGCTCTCCTACGACGACCTCATCAGCGAGGGCAACGTGGGACTGATGAAGGCAGCGGCAAAATACGACGGCTCGCGGGGCCTGCGCTTCGCCGGCTATGCCGTGGTGTTCATCCGACGCGAGATTGAGCGTGCCCTGCAGCACGAGTCGACCGACAAGATGCTGGAAAGCCGCAGCAACGGGCAGACGCGCTCGCTCGATGCCCCGCTGGGGGCAAAGCCCAACGTGAACCTGCTGCAGGCGCTGACCGACGGCAACTCGCCGATGGCCGACGGGCGAACCTACAGCAGTGCGCTGGAACAGCAGGTGGAGCACGCGCTGGAAGAGCTCAACGAGCGCGAACGCCAGGTGGTGGCAGCCTACTTCGGCATCGGCCAGGAGCACCTGACGATGGCCGAGATAGCCGAGGACATGGGCCTGAAGCGCGAACGCGTGAGGCAGATACGCGACCGCGCCGTGCGCCGGATGCGCAAAGCCATGAGGAGTTAGGAGCTTGGAGTTAGGAGTTAACGTTAAGATAAAGGTTAACGGTAGGGTTAGAAGTTAGGAGTTAAAAATATTTAACTGGGGGGCAAAAAACTCCTATCTCCTAACTCCTAACTCCTAACTTTTTCGTACCTTTGCGGCAACTTAAAAACCAATCAAATCAATAAACACGTTAACACTATGCTGAAACCGCTAAACAAGCACTTTGCTCCAAAGAGCGTGATGCCCGAAAAGGTCATCCAGTTCGGCGAGGGTAACTTCCTTCGCGCATTCGTAGATTGGATCATCTGGAACATGGACCAGAAGACCAACTTCAACGGCTCCGTCGTCGTCGTTCAGCCGCTCGCCGGCGGCATGGTCGACTGGCTCAACGGCCAGGACTGCCTCTACCACGTGAACCTGCAGGGCCGCGAGAACGGCAAGCCCGTGAACACGCTGGAGCGCATCGACGTCATCAGCCGCTGCCTGAACCCCTACTCGCAGAACGATGCCTACATGGCCCTGGCCGACCAGCCGGAGATTCGCTTCGTCATCTCGAACACCACCGAGGCCGGCATCGCCTTCGACCCCGCCTGCAAGCTCGACGACAAACCCGCCAGCAGCTATCCCGGCAAGCTGGTGCAGTTGCTCTATCGCCGCTACCAGACCTTCAACGGCGACCCCACGAAGGGCCTCATCATCTTCCCCTGCGAGCTCATCTTCCTCAACGGCCACGTGCTGAAGGACTGCATCCGCAAGTACATCGACCTGTGGGAGCTGCCCGAAGGCTTCCGCCAGTGGTTCGAGAACTCCTGCGGCGTCTATGCCACGCTCGTTGACCGCATCGTGCCGGGATTCCCCCGCAAGGAGATTGCCCAGATTCAGGAGAAGATTGGCTACCGCGACAACCTCGTGGTGCAGGCCGAGAACTTCCACCTGTGGGTCATCGAGGCCCCGAAGGAGGTGGCTCAGGAGTTCCCCGCCGACAAGGCCGGGCTGCACGTACTGTTCGTCCCCTCGGAGGAGCCTTACCACAAGCGCAAGGTGACCCTGCTCAACGGCCCGCACACCGTGCTCTCGCCCGTGGCTTACCTGAGCGGCGTGAACATCGTGCGCGATGCCTGCCAGCACGAGGTCATCGGCAAATACATCCACAAGGTGCAGTTCGAGGAGCTGATGCAGACGCTCGACCTGCCGATGGAGGAGCTGGAGAAGTTCGCCGGTGACGTGCTGGAGCGCTTCGACAACCCGTTCGTCGACCACCAGGTGACCAGCATCATGCTCAACTCGTTCCCGAAGTTCCAGGCCCGCGACCTGCCCGGCGTGAAGACCTATCTGGAGCGCAAGGGCGAGCTGCCGAAGGGTCTCGTCTTCGGCCTGGCCGCCATCATCACCTACTACAAGGGTGGCCAGCGTGCTCAGGACGGTGCCGAGATTACGCCTAACGACGACCCGAAGATCATCGAGCTGCTGCAGCAGCTGTGGGCTACCGGCGACACGCAGAAGGTGGCCGACGGCGTGCTCGCTGCCGAGTTCATCTGGCAGGAGGACCTGAACAAGGTGCAGGGTCTGAACGCCCTCGTGAAGCAGTACCTCGACCTCATCCAGGATCGCGGCATGCTCGAAGCCGTGAAGACCATCCTGTAAATCAGGCAGGCTAAAGACAACTCTGACAACTCTGGACAACGCGCCATCGAATCTTTCGGCGGGAAAAGTTGTCCAGAGTTGTCTTTTTTTGTATAAACAGGTCAGTGAATGGCCAGCTGCTGCAGCTCCTCGTAGGTGCCCCGGAAGATGTTCAGGTCGACATGCTCCTTGATGCCGGGCAATTCGCCCTTGTCGCTATACTGCCAGAAGGCCCATGGACCGTTGTAGCGCACGGAGTCGACGTAGTAGTGGGCAATCCAGTAGGGATAGAGGTTGAAGATGCTGTCGCGCATGTACTGCTGGTGGAACGAGTGGTAGGTGTAGAGGATGGGCTTCACCTTGTAGTGCTGCTCCACTCGCAGGAGCCACTCCAGGATGCCCTGGCGGAAGTCCTCGATGCTCACCTCGGCGGGCTTCACCTCGACGTCGAGCACGGGAGGCAGGTCGCCCTCCTCGAGCTGCACCTGGCGGATGAAATGCTCCGCCTGCTGCTTGGCAGGCGTGCTGGTGCGGTAGAAATGGTAGGCACCGCGCACGATGCCGTACTGGCGGGCAGCGGCGAAGTTCTGTCTGAAGCGCGAATCGACCATGTCGCTGCCCTCAGTGGCCTTGATGAAGGCGAAGGCTAAGGGCTGGTCGCTGATGGTGGCCTGATTGCGAAGCAGTTCCCAGTTGATGATGCCCTGATGATGGCTCACGTCGATGCCGTGCACGGTGTAGCCCTCTGGCGGCTCCACCAACACCCTACCCTTCGACGAGAAGAGCGCACGGCACAGCAGCCAGCAGGTGGCAAAGACGATGACGGCGCCCACCATCTGCGGCCACTTGGGCAGATGGCGGCGCCATTGTGTAAAGAAACTCTTGCGGCGTGCAGGTCTGCGGCGCGAAGGCTTGCCAGCAGGCTTTCCAGTGGCGTAAGGCTTCGGCGCGGAACTCTTGGCCGAGGACGGCTTCACCGCAGAAGCCTTCGCAGCACTGGTCTTTGCCGCAGGCTTCGACGAAGTAGCGCCCACGGAAGTCTTCGGTGCCGCCTTCGCGCTGCGTCTGGCAGCCGGTGTCTTTGCTGTCTTCTTCACCATCTACAAACCTGAAGAGTAAAAAAAATGAAACTAAAAAAGCCCCTCGCTGGAGGGGCTTTGGTCGGGGTTTATGCCTGTTCCAGTGCCAGCGTGCGGGTTGGCTGGTCGCAGACCTCAGTGGGTCCCCAGTACTGGATGGGTCCGGGATAGACGTAAGCCGTCTCGCGTGCCCAGCGGTCGCGCTGTGCGGCGAAAGCCTTGAAGGGAGCACCGTCGAGCTCGACGAGAGCCTTGCGGATGACGGGCTTCATCTCGCCGTTGCGCTTCTCCATGTTCATCATCATCGTGATGGGCACGCCACCAGCCTTCCACTCGGCAGCGGGAGCGGTGGTGTTCTTCACGATGGCCATGTAGCCCGTCTTGCCGGCGGCGATGAGCTGAGCAGCGCTGTTGCCCAGGGCATAGCAGTAGTCGGCGTCGAAGTTCGAGGGAGCGGCGCAGCGGCCCTCGTAGCCGAAGAAGTGGTGCTGCGTGGCAAACTTGCCCTTGAAGGTGCCTTCCTTCTTCATCTTTTCCAGCTTCTGGGCCACCATTGTGGAGAGCAGCTTCTCGGTTTCGATGAGGCTCACCTGCACGTTGCCGTGAGGATCGCGGTCGAGGGCGAGCTGACGGGCTACGCCGACGGGCAGTGAGTTGAAGACGGCCAAGTTCTCGTCGGTGAGGTGGCTCTTGGCGAAGTCCACCTGCTCGTCGCGGCTGATGTCCTTAGCCTCGGGCAGAGCCAGCACGTCGTTCAGCTGGGCAATGAGCTTCTTGATGGCAGGTATGAACTCGATGACGCCCTCGGGGATGATGACGGTACCGAAATTGTTGCCGTCGGCGGCACGAACGGCCACGGCATTGGCAATGTAGTCAACGATGTCGTTCAGGCTCATGCCCTTCTGCTCAATCTCCTCGCTGATGAGGCAGATGTTCGGCTGCGTCTGCAGGGCGCACTCCAGGGCGATGTGGCTGGCCGAGCGGCCCATCACCTTGATGAAGTGCCAGTACTTGCGGGCCGAGTTGCAGTCGCGCTCGATGTTGCCGATGAGCTCCGAGTAGGTCTTGCAGGCGGTGTCGAAGCCGAAGGAGGTCTCAATCTGCGAGTTCTTCAGGTCGCCGTCGATGGTCTTCGGGCAGCCGATGACCTGCACGCCGTACTGCTTGGCAGCGTAGTACTCGGCGAGCACGCAGGCGTTGGTGTTCGAGTCGTCGCCACCGATGATGACGATGGCCTTGATGTCGAGCTGGCGGATAATCTCCAGGCCCTTCTCGAACTGCTCCACCTTCTCCAGCTTCGTGCGGCCAGAGCCAATCATATCGAAGCCGCCGGTATTGCGGTACTCGTCGATGATGTCCTTTGTCAGCTCCATGTAGTTGTGGTCAACAAGACCGCCAGGGCCGAGGATGAAGCCGAAGAGACGGTTCTCGGGGTTCAGCTTCTTCACAGCGTCGAAGAGGCCGGTGATGACGTTGTGGCCGCCAGGGGCCTGACCGCCACTGAGGATGATGCCCACGTTCATCTTCTCGTGAGCTGTCTCCTCGCCTTTCACAAACTCCACCAGCGGCATGCCGTAGGTGTTGGGGAAGAGCTTCTTGATCTCCTCCTGGTTGTCTACACTCTGTGTGGGCTCGCCCTCGACGGCCTTCACGGCTCCCTGGAGTCCCAGGGGAAGCTTGGGCTCATAAGCGGCACGAGCCATCTGCAATGCACTTTTTTCCATTTCTTGATAATCTAAGTAAGTGTTCTTGTTACGGGGTGCAAAGTTACAAAAACCGCGGCTAATGACAAAATAAAAAGTCCGTTTTTTTGTAAAGGGCTAAAGCTGGAGGTCGTTTCTGAATTTTTGTTAAATCTGTTCCGAAAATGAACACTCGCCACCCTCCAAATTTTGAAAATTCTGCGCGAGAAAATTTTTGGCCGAAAATAAGCGAATTTTGAGCGATTTTGCTAAACGACTGGAATATAAGCGTTTAAGTTTATTATAGCGAAAAAAGGCGGCGAACGGCAGAAAAAAGTCAACGCCAAATTATCAAAAGGCGTTGACTTTTGAAAATTTGGCGTGCTTACAGAACGGGGAGTCGAGGCAAAAAAACTCAAAAAAAACGTGAAAATCCTGCACAGAATGGGTATTAATGTGCAAATATTAACTTATTTTAATTATCGTCAACGGGCCGAATTCGCTTCATGAGGGCCAAAAATGGCCGTTTTTCGAGCCAGAATGACGCGTCAGGACGAACTTTTTTAGTGGTAATTTTGAACACTATTTTGAGGTTTGCCCGCAAGCGTACCCCAAAAGGAGTACAGGCACCAAATGGGGTAAATTGCCAAAAAAATAGAAAATATAGTGAAAGTATTCAGCCGTTTCAAAGAAAATATGTACCTTTGCAGGAAATTTACGAATCAAAACAAGCAAACATGAAGCAAAAGACACTGAAAGGCAGCTTCACGCTCTGCGGAAAAGGCCTTCACACGGGGTTGAGCCTCACGGCAACTTTTAACCCCGCACCGGAGAATCACGGATACAAAATTCAGCGCATCGACCTGGATGGCATGCCCACCATCGACGCCGTAGCCGAGAACGTGGTCGACACGCAGCGCGGCACGGTGCTCGGTCGCGGCGATGTGCGCGTGAGCACGGTGGAGCACGCCCTCTCGGCCCTTTATGCCCTCGGCATCGACAACTGCCTCATCCAGGTGAGCGGCCCAGAGTTTCCCATCCTCGACGGCTCGGCCATCCAGTATGTGGAGAAGATTCGGGAGATAGGCATCGAGGAGCAGAATGCGCCGAAGGACTGGTACGTCATTCGCAAGAAGATTGAAGTGAAGGACGAAGAAAGCGGCTCGTGCATCACCATCCTGCCCGACAACGAGTTCTCGCTCACCACGATGTGCTCGTTTGAGTCGAAGTTCATCAACTCGCAGTTTGCCACCCTCGACGACATCCACAAGTATGCCGAGGAGATAGCCCCCGCCCGCACCTTCGTCTTCGTGCGCGACATTGAGCCGCTGCTGCAGGCCAACCTCATCAAGGGCGGCGACATGGACAACGCCATCGTCATCTACGAGCGGCAGACCACGCAGGAGCGCCTCGACAAGCTGGCCGACATGCTGCATGTGGAGCACCGCGACGCCAACGAGCTGGGCTACATCCAGCACAAGCCGCTGGTGTGGGAGAACGAGTGCACGCGCCACAAGCTGCTCGACGTCGTCGGCGACATGGCCCTCATCGGCCGTCCCATCAAGGGCCGCATCATTGCCACACGTCCCGGACATACTATTAATAATAAGTTCGCACGCGAGATGCGCAAGGAGATTCGCAAGCACGAGGTGCAGGCGCCCTTCTACGACCCCAACGAGGCACCTGTGATGGACGTGAACCGCATCCGCGAACTGCTGCCCCACCGCTACCCCATGCAGCTGGTGGACAAGGTGGTGGAGATAGGCCCCACGAGCATCGTAGGCGTGAAGAACATCACGGCCAACGAGCCCTTCTTCCAGGGCCACTTCCCGCAGGAGCCGGTGATGCCCGGCGTGCTGCAGGTGGAGGCGATGGCACAGGTGGGCGGCCTGCTGGTGCTGAACAGCGTGGAGGAACCCGAGCGCTGGAGCACCTACTTCATGAAGATTGACGGCGTGAAGTTCCGCCAGAAGGTGGTGCCCGGCGACACGCTGCTCTTCAAGGTGGAGCTGCTGGCTCCGCTGCGCCATGGCATCTCAAGCATGCGCGGCTATGCCTTCGTTGGCGACCACGTGGTGAGCGAAGCCACGTTTACGGCACAGATTGTGAAGAACAAGTAATCCCCAAGAAATGAACCAGATACACCCCTTAGCCGTCGTCTCGCCTGAAGCTCAGCTGGGCGACAACAACGTGATTGGCCCCTTCTGCGTCATCGACGCCAACGTGGTGATGGGCTCAGGCAACAAGCTGCTGAACAGCGTCACGCTGCACACCGGCGCACGCATTGGCAATGGCAACGAGTTCTTCCCCGGCGCCAGCATCTCCACGAAGCCGCAGGACCTGAAGTTCCAGGGCGAGGAGACCGTCTGCATCATCGGCGACAACAACTCCATCCGCGAAAACGTCACCATCAGCCGTGGAACAGCCTCGCGCGGCAAGACCGTGGTTGGCAGCGGCAACCTGCTCATGGAGAACATGCACATCGCCCACGACTGCGTCATCGGCAATGGCTGCATCATCGGCAACTCGACGAAGTTTGCCGGAGAGGTGGAGGTCGACGACTACGCCATCATCTCGGCCGAGGTGCTCTTCCATCAGTTCATCAAGATTGGCAGCTACGTGATGATTCAGGGAGGCAGCCGCACCAGTCAGGACATACCGCCCTACATCATTGCCGGAAAGGAACCCATCCGCTTCGCTGGCGTGAACCTCATCGGCCTCCGCCGCCGCGGATTCAGCAACGACGTCATCGAGATGATTCACGACACCTACCGCACCATCTATGCCCATGGCATACTGAAGGACGGTATTGCCGAGGCACGTGCAAAGTACCCCGACTCGAAAGAGGTGGAATACATCTGCTCGTTCATTGAGACGTCAAAGAGAGGCATCATCAGGTAATGACGATTGACCGATTGACGATTGAGTGATTAACTGACTGACGATTTACGATTTGTACGCTTTGTCAAAGACGCTGATAGTAATCACTGGACCCACGGCAGTAGGCAAGACTACCCTCTGCCTGGACATAGCAAGCAGCTTCGGCATTCCCATCATCAACGCCGACAGCCGACAGATTTACCGCGAACTGCGAATAGGAACAGCCGCACCTACCGAAGAACAGCTTCGGCAGGTGCGGCACTATTTTGTGGGAATCCTCGGCCTCGATGACTACTACAACGCCTCGCTCTATGAGCAACAGGTGATGGAGCTGACCCGGCAGCTCTTCGCCACCTCCGACTACGCCCTGCTCTCAGGTGGCTCCATGATGTACATCGATGCCGTGTGCAACGGCATCGACGACATACCCACCGTCGACGACGACACCCGCCGGCTGATGAAGCAGCGACTGGCCACCGAAGGGCTGGAAGCACTCTGTGAGGAGCTGAAACGCCTCGACCCCGAGCACTACGACATCGTTGACCGACAGAACCCGAGGCGTGTGGTTCACGCCCTCGAAATCTGCCACATGACGGGGCGCACCTACACCTCCTTCCGCACCAACAGCCGCAAGGAGCGACCGTTCACCATCAGGAAGGTGGCCCTCAGCCGCCCACGTGAAGAGCTCTACCAGCGAATCAACGCCCGCGTAGACCAGATGATGGCCGACGGACTCCTCGACGAAGCCCGCGCACTGCTGCCCAGACGGTCGCTGAACGCCTTGAACACCGTGGGCTACAAGGAGATGTTCAACTACTTCGACGGCGTGTGGACACTCGACGAAGCCGTGGAACGCATGAAAGGAAACACCCGTCGCTACGCCCGCAAACAGCTGACGTGGTTCAAGAAAGACCCTGAAGTAAAATGGTTTACACCCGATGATAAAGAAAATATTATCAACTACTTACAAGCTACTGACTAAACCATTCCATTGGTACGCTCTGCTTTACAAGGGAAGGCCGTGGTACATCAAGATCCTCTCGGCCATCGCCTCGTTCATCCTATTCATCATCCTCTATCTGGGAGCCGTCGACATCAACCTCTTCGGACTCTTCGGGCGCTCTCCCGACATTGAAACCATCCTGAGCACTCGCCCTGCACAGGCGTCGGAAATCTACAGCGCCGACAGCGTCCTCATCGGCAAGTTCTTCAATGAGAACCGCACGCCCGTGAAGTACGAGGAGGTGAACCCCGTCTTCTGGGATGCGCTCATCGACACCGAGGACGAGCGCTTCTACAGCCACCAGGGCATCGACATACCGGCCTTCTTCGCGGCCTTCAAGGACTACCTGCTGCACAACGACGCCCGTGGCGCCTCGACCATCACGCAGCAGCTGGCCAAGAACCTCTTCCGTGTGCGAACGCAGTATTCCACCGGCCTGCTGGGGCGCATCCCCGGCCTGGGCATCATCGTCATGAAGAGCAAGGAATGGGTGACGGCCCTGAAGCTCGAATGGAACTTCACCAAAGAGGAAATCCTCACCATGTATGCCAACACCGTCGACTTCGGCTCCAACGCCTATGGCATTAAGACCGCCTGCAAGACCTACTTCGGCATCGCCCCAAAAGACCTGCAGCCCGAGCAGGCTGCCGTGCTGGTGGGCATGCTGAAGGCCACCACCACCTACAACCCGCGCCTGAACCCCGAGAACAGCCAGCGACGCCGCAACGTGGTGCTGGCCAACATGCTGCAGCATGGCCACCTGGCGCAGGAACGCTACGACTCGGTGAGTACACAGCCCATCGAGCTGAACTACAGCGTGGAGAACATCCACGACGGTGAGGCCAACTACTTCCGCAACGCGCTGCGCGAGAAAGTGGAGGAATGGGGCAGCAAGCACCACATCGACCCCTTCACCGACGGCCTGAAAATCTACACCACCCTCGACATGCGCATGCAGCACTATGCCGAGCAGGCGGCCAACGAGCAGATGCGCCACATACAGGACAACTTCAACCAGCACTGGCAGGGCATGAACCCCTGGCAGGACGAGCGCTACAAGGAGATTCCCAACTTCATCGAGAACTGCGCCCGCCGACTGCCCATCTACAAATACCTGGAGAAGAAATTCCCCGACACGCCCGACTCCATCTGGTACTACCTGAACCAGCCCCACGAGGTGGAGCTGTTCAGCTACGACGGGAAAATCACCCGGCAGATGAGCACCTTGGACTCGCTGCGCTACATCACCCGCTTCATGCACTGCGGGTTCGTGGCCATAGAGCCTCACACGGGGCAGGTGAAAGCCTGGGTGGGCGACGTCGACTACGACACGTGGGAATACGACAAGGTGACCGCCCTGCGACAGCCTGGCTCCACGTTCAAGCTCTTCGTCTACACCGAGGCCATGAACCAGGGCATGACGCCGAACAAGCCCTATCTGGACACCTACTACCGCATTGGCGGCAACTGGACGCCCCACAACGCCAACGGCTCCGTCAGCGGTGCCAGCCTGACGCTGCGCTCGGCCTTTGCCAAGAGCGTCAACACCATCGCCGCCCGACTGGGACAGGACGTGGGTATCGAGAACGTGGCTCGCACCGCCCACCGCATGGGCATCAAGAGCAAGCTCGAAGAGGTGCCCTCGCTGGCTCTCGGTGCCAGCGACGTGTGCCTGCTCGAGCTGGCCAACGCCTACTGCACCGTGGTGAACGACGGACAGGTGCACGAACCCGTCTTCTTCACTCGAATCCTCGACCGCGACGGCAACGAAATCTACCACTACGAGAACGAGCAGCACGAGGCCATTCCCTACCGCAGCGCCTTCTTCATGCAGCAGATGCTCATGGGAGGCCTCAGCGGCACCAGCTGGTCGCTGCGCGAATACGTCAACCCACACATGCAGGACACCGACTTCGGCGGAAAGACCGGCACATCGAACAACCACTCCGATGCCTGGTTCGTGGGCGTCAGTCCCCGTCTGGTGTGCGGCGCCTGGGTGGGAGGCGAATACCGCGCCATACACTTCCGCACCGGACAGCTCGGACAGGGCAGCAAGACGGCGCTCCCCATCTGCGGCCGCTTCCTGCGGTCTGTGCTTGGCGACAGCCGCTTCCAGCGCTACCACGCCAAGTTCGAGGCCTGCAAGGACTCCACCATCCTGCAGAGCCAGTATCAGGGCGGCGGCTACGTGAACCCCCTCGACACGCTAATGCGCTTCAAGGTAGAAGAACTGGAAGCCCTGAGCGACGAAGTGATACTCAACGAGCTGGCACCCGGCAACACCGAAGGCGACGAGCCGCTACCGGCACCACCCGCAGAACCCGCAGCACCAGCAACAGAGAATGTCACAGAAGAACAATAACGAGCAGCCCCTCGACCTCGACAACAAGGAGTGGCAGGATGCGCTGCAGATTGTCGATTTCACCCGTCGTTCGCTCTTCCTCACGGGAAAGGCCGGCACGGGCAAGTCTACCTTCCTGCGCTACGTCGTAGGCCACACGCGCAAGAAGTGCGTGGTGCTGGCACCCACGGGCATCGCCGCCATCAACGCCGGCGGGCAGACGCTCCACAGCTTCTTCAAGCTGCCCTTCCATCCCCTGCTGCCCAACGACAGCCGCTTCGACCGACGCCACATCAAGGATACGCTGAAATACTCCAGCGCCCAGCGGAAGCTACTGCGCGAGCTCGAGCTCATCATCATCGACGAGATATCGATGGTGCGAGCCGACATCATCGACTTCATCGACAAGGTGCTGCGCATCTACACCCGCAACTACGAGCCCTTCGGAGGCAAGCAGCTGCTGCTCGTGGGCGACATCTACCAGCTGGAGCCCGTGCTCAAGGAGGAAGACCGCCAACTGCTGCGCCCCTTCTACCAGAGCGCCTACTTCTTCAACGCCAAGGTGTGGCAGCAGATGCAGCTCGTCTCCATTGAGCTGCGCAAGGTCTACCGCCAGCGCGACGACCGCTTCATCGGCATGCTCGACCGCATCCGTCAGAATCAGGCTACACAGGCCGACATTGATGCCCTGAACAAGCAGGTACAGCCCCATCCCCATCAGACCCTCCCCCAACCCCTCCCTGCAGGGAGGGGCGTAGATAGTCTTGCTGATGGAAAGTCTATATACTCCCAGCCCTCTCAAGGAGGGGGTGAGAGAGGGTCTGCTCCTCTTTGCATCACCCTGGCCACCCGACGCGACACCGTAGACTATATCAACGAGCAGCGCCTGGCCGAGCTCAACGACTCTCCCACCCTCTTCCACGGCGTCATTCAGGGCGACTTCCCCGAATCGTCGCTGCCCACGCCCATGGAGCTGCAGGTGAAGCTTGGTGCACAGGTCATGTTCATCAAGAACGACAAGGACAAGCGCTGGGTGAACGGCACGCTGGGCACTATCATCGAGATTGACAGCGAGCACGAGGCTGGCATCATCACCGTAATGCTCGAGGACGGCACCGACTACGACGTGGAACCTGCCGTCTGGGAGAACATGCGCTACGTGTTCAACGAGAAGGAACAGAAGATTGAAGAGCAGCTACTGGGCACCTACACCCAGTTCCCCCTGCGCCTGGCATGGGCCATCACCGTGCACAAGAGCCAGGGACTCACGTTCAATCAGGTCGACATCGACTTCACCGGCGGCGCCTTCGCCGGCGGGCAGACTTACGTGGCCCTCTCGCGCTGCACCTCGCTCGATGGCATCACCCTCACCGCACCTATCCACCAGCAGGACATCTTCGTCAGGGCCGAGGTGGTGCAGTTCGCACGCCGATACAACGACCCCACAGCCATCAACCAGGCCATGCAGGAAGGCAAGGCCGACCGCCAGTACCGCGACGCCATACGCGCCTTCGACGGTGGCGACTTCCAGCAATTCCTTGAACACTTCTTCCTCGCCATCCACTCGCGCTACGACATCGAGAAGCCCGTAGCACAGCGATATATACGCCATAAGCTGCAAGTCATTAACCGCCAACGCGATGAGATAGCCGCGCTAAAGCAACAGCAGAAGCAAACCAACGAAAAATTGCGCCGAATGGCCGCAGAATACGTCCTCATGGGCAAGGAATGTGAGCGTGAACACATGACGGACGCAGCCATACGCAATTATGAGAAAGCCCTTGAAGTTTATCCTGAAGCCAACGATGCAAAAAAGAGACTGAAAAAACTAAAAAAGTAATCGTTTGCACCTTATTTTGCCCTTTGTCAAGAAATTGTGCTCCCGCACAACATTTTTTATAAAAAAAAGTTTAAGAAAAGTTTGTGACTATCAAAAACTTTGCTTACCTTTGCATCGTTATCCTGAAAACAATCTTTTTACCTTAAAAGAACTAATACCTATTGAAGATAGAAGCGATCGGCTGTGAAGTCCGTCGCTTTTGTTTTTTTACCCCTGCACGTATGTGGTGTCTCAGGCAATATCTTTTGGCAATGATACAGCAGTTGACCTATTTGTGCGTAGCTCCCCCTGTTCTCAGCATGGAAGTCGGCGGGCGCTGCCATTGTTTTTCCCGCCCGCTGCCATCATTGGCAGCGGCCGCTGCCAATATCGTCCCCGTCCGCTGCCAACGGAAAAGGCGTGGCTTTTTCCCGCCACGGTGTGGCCTTGTCCCCATTTGTCGCCGCCTTTTTCCTCTCATCCCTGCTGATGTGGGGAAGCGAGAGGGCTTTCGAGCAGCTTGGCTTTTCTTTGTGCGCGGATTTTCTGTACTAAGCAGTTACCGCGCGTCAAGAGAAAGTCAAAAAAGAGTTAAATTAAACTAAAGAAAAAGAGAAAGGAGCACCTGTGAGGCGGTTATGTGAAATAAAAGTAGTACCTTTGCAGCCCGAATGAGAGTCCGCTGAGGCAGGGTGAAGTGTGTACGGACGTGCACCGCCTCTCGGAAAAACCCCTAAACAATTACAATCAACAAAAAGCAATGTACGCAATTGTAGAAATCCAGGGTCAGCAGTTCAAGGTCGAGGAGGGCAAGAAACTCTTCGTTCACCACATGAAAGACGTGGAAGCCGGCAAGACTGTTGAATTTGACAAGGTGCTGCTCGTAGATGCCGACGGCGCTGTCAAGGTAGGCGCACCCACCGTAGAGGGCGCAAAGGTAGTAGTAGAAGTGTTGAACCCGCTCGTGAAGGGCGACAAGGTGATTGTCTTCAAGATGAAGCGTCGCAAGGACTCACGCAAGCGCAATGGCCACCGTGAGCAGTTCACACAGGTAGAAGTTAAACAAGTAATCGCTTAAAGGAGGAACAGAATTATGGCACATAAAAAAGGTGTAGGTAGTTCGAAGAACGGCCGCGAGAGCGCAGCCCAGCGACTTGGCGTTAAGATTTGGGGTGGTCAGAAGGTGAAGGCCGGCAACATCATCGTTCGCCAGCGTGGCACCCACCACAACCCCGGCAACGGCGTAGCCATCGGTAAGGACGATACGCTCTTTGCTCTGATTGACGGCACGGTGAACTTCCACCGCGGCTATCACGACAAGAGCGTCGTCTCAGTGATTCCCGAAACACCGGCTGCTGAGGCTTAACAACTCACAAACAACTTATTCCAAACAAACAACAGCCCCCTCGGAACCGACTGGTTCCGAGGGGTGCTGCCTTTTAGGAGTTAGGAATTAGAAATTGGTTTCGCCAATGCTGATGCGGTACACACTCCTAACTCCTCATACACCTAACTCCTCATACTCCGTTGGGTCGTCGATGCCAGCCTCGAGCATGGCCTCATGGCGCTCCACACAGGTGCCGCAGCGTCCGCAGTGGATGGCGCCACCCTTATAGCACGACCAAGTCTCACTATAGTCGATGCCGAGCTGGCGTCCGCGTGCGGCTATCTGGCCCTTGGTGAGGTGGGTATAGGGCGAGACGAGGGTGATGCCGGGAAAGGTTCCCGTGCGAGCGGCCTCGCTGAAAGCATCTACGAACTCAGGGCGGCAGTCGGGATAGATGGTATGGTCGCCGGCATGGTTGGCCATCATCACGTGCTTCAGACCGCGACTCTCAGCCAGCCCTACGGCCACGCTGAGCATGATGCCATTGCGGAAGGGCACCACCGTCGACTTCATGTTTTCCTCGGCATAGTGACCCTCGGGGATGGCTTCCCCACCCTGCAACAGAGAGCTGCTGAAATATTGCGCCATGAAGGCGAGGGGGATGACGAGGTGCTCGATGCCCAGGCGCTGACAGTGCAGGCGGGCAAAGGGAATCTCGCGGGCGTTGTGCTTGGAGCCATAGTCGAAGGTGACGGCCAGCGCTATGCGCTCCTGGTAGTCATAGAGCAGCGTCGTGGAGTCCACGCCGCCGCTCAATATGAGGATACTGTCTTTCATCGTCGTTCTGCTTTCATCAGCGCATCACCTTCACGGTGGTGCTACCCCGCCTAACAATGTTCAAACCTTTGTGGAGACCATTCTGGCGCACGCCGCTCAGCGAGAACACCTGCTCTGCCGGTGCCTCGACAGTGACTGCAGTCTGGTAGATACCCACGGTGGTGGCATCGGCCCACGGGGTGAAGATCACCTCGCCGAGGGAAGCATTGTCGACCTGGTGGAAGATGACGGCCTCGATGCCCTCGTCATCCTGCGTCTCAGCGCTCTTCCAGTAGTTACCTTGGGCATAGACGGTGTTAGCCGAGTTATTATAGACGTCGTAGATGACGCCGCCGTTGCCATTGTTGTAGAAGGTGTTATTGCCAGGAGCCCACTGCCATCCATTGTCAGTCTCGTCTACCTTGCCCAAGTTGATCTGTCCACCGCCGATGATGGTGACGCCCCAGAGATTGCCCTCGATTTTGTTGCCCGTGATGAGCGTCTGCTGGGTGCCGGTGGTGTCGTAGATGTTGATGCCACTGCCGCCATTGGCAGGAGTGGTCTCGGTGTTATTGTTCACCACATTGTTATCGCGGATGAAGCCCTTCTGACCAAAGTAGAGGGCGATGCCATAGCGGTTGTCGCTGACGTCGTTACCCTCCACGAGTGTCACGGGGTTCTGGGCCACACCCATCAGGTCGGCCACCATGATACCACCGCCACGGGTCATGTCGCGGTCGCCCTTCACCACGTTGTTGCGCACAATGACGTTCTCAGCAGCAGTCAGGTTCAGCTGCGGATAGTTCAGGTTCTGCTGGTCGTTGTAGAGGAACTGGCAGTTCTCAACCGTAATGGGGTTAGAGGCGTTGGCAGCACCGCCGATGGCAGCGCGCTTGTTCTTCTCAAAGACGCAGTTAGACACCACGAATGAGGCGCCCTCGCCAGCCAGATTCAGCGCCGAGGTGCCGTTGGCCGTTGATGCCTCATGGTAGCGGAAGGTACAGTCGGTGACGCAGAGTCCACGGCTGGCATAGTACTTCAGGCCAGTGTACTCAAAGTCGACATGCTGCACGAGCGTCATGCTGTTCTCGCTCTTCAGATAGACCAGGCCGGGCACAACGCCTTCATCACTGCGGGTGAAAAGCGAGCGCTCCTGCGGTGCCATCGAGGCTGCGCCCTCTATTTCGAGCGACACTTTCTGCCCCATTTTCACGGTGATGCCGCCCTCCAAGAGGAAATAGTCGCCCTGAGCCACCACCACGGTGTTAGCCATCGTGAAGACGCTGCCCTCCTGACTGACGCCAGTGCCATCGGCCTCGGCCAGCTTAGTCATTGTCCATGTTGTTCCGTCGCCGTCTGTCGTAAAGTCGTCAGCCAGCACATTGGTACTTGCCATCATGGCAAGCACCATCATCCAATAGAATTTCTTCATTGTTGTCTGTTTTATTGATTATAGTACAAATAAGTCCTTAACTCCTCAAGGTTTACATCTCCTCCCACTGTAGCACAGCACCATTACGGCGAGCTGGGTCGGCACCGGTGAAATCCATCGAATAGGGACTTCCCGTGGTGGGACTCTTGCCGATATAGCGGTGATTGAGCAACGAGAAGAGCATGAAGTCGTGGTCGAGGTAGTCCTGCCAGAGGAACACCTCGGCGTCCTTTTCGTCAGTGGTGAAGCGGACGTCGCCAGGAAGGCCTTCACCATAAACCTTCACGTAGCGTCCATCGACACACTTCAACGACACACAGCCATTGCCCTGGTCAATAAGCTGGAACTGCGTGCGCTGGCTGCGGTCGGCAGCATGGGTGTCATAGAGCAGACCGTGCGGGTCGCAGACGGCTGGGCGGCCTGTAGCCTTGTTGATGATGCGGAAGGTCTTGTGATAAGGGATGTTTTGGCTACGGTCGGCACACGGTTCCTCAACGGTGAAGTTGTCGAACTCGGCATAGCCGCCTTTCTTGCCCTTCGTATTGAAGGCGAAGAGGGCATGACGCGAGCCTTGGAAGGTGATGAGCTGATACGACAGTGGTATCTCCTGGCCCAAGGTCTGGAACGTCACACCGTCGGTGCTGTAGGCATACTGCATCTTGTCGTTGTCATAGTCACCGATGCAACGGAGCCAGATTTTTCCGTCGGATAAACCGACGGGCACGACAGCAGGTGCCTGCGTGGGGTCGGCCACGTACTGGCTGAAAGAGCGCAAGATAAGCGTTTGGGTATTGTCGTCTTTCATGATGCCAATCCAGGAACAGGGTACATTGATGTTGCCCAAGCCGCAGAGGTCACCGTCCTTCATACCTTTTGTATATAGCTCGACGGTGGCGATGGACTTCGGGCCGATGACACGCTGCGTCAGCGTGTTGCGTGCCCACATCAATTGCTCGGCTGGCTGCGACTGGATGCGCAGACGGCCATTCTTCAGGCTCCACATCTTGTCATCGGGGTTGTGGTTCCACTGCCAGATGAGGCCCAGCTGCTTGCCGTCGAAGGTCTCATTGCGGTCGTAGGGGGCGTGGGGGGTTGGGGGTTGTTCCGTTGGTTGCTGTTGTACAGCAACAAACTGAATACCGGGTTTGAACCACGTGCGGGGCGCACGGCCGAGGTTGCCTTCCAGGCCTACCATGGGCCAACCGTCTTTCCACGTCATGGGCATCAAACAGACGGTGCGGCCAATGGAATGGAAGTCTTGCATGAAGAGTGCCCACCACGAGCCGTCGTTGAACTGAACAATGCCGCCCTGATGAGCGTTAGTGCAGGCAGTAGCGTCCTTGTCGACGGGTCCGAGGCCAAACTTAGTACCGTCCTCGCCAATGCGGTACTTCGTGCCACGGGGCACCTGCGTCAGCGAGGCAGCATGATAGCCATAGGTCTCGTCGGCGGTGATGACACGCGTCTCGTAGGGGCCCCAGATGCTCTTCGAGCGAGAGCAGAGCGTGCGGCCATTGGGCCGATAGTCGGTGGAGATGAGGTAGTACATGCCGTCAATTTTGTACATGTGGTGCCCCTCGCCCACCCCGTTGCCTTCTGGGATGATGACGCGCTCAGTACCTTCCACAGGACCGCTCATGTCGGCTTTCAGCTCGGTACACTTCACCGTGCCGTAGCCGTGGATGGCATAGACCTTACCGTCATCGTCGAAAAGCACACCCAGGTCGTAGATGTTGCCTTGCATATTATGGTGCGTCCACGGTCCTCGGATGTCTTTGGCAGTATAACACTGCAGACCTTTGCCATTGACGTTGGAGAAGACGTAGAACTGTCCGTTGGCGTAGCGAATACAGGGTGCCCAGATGCCCTGACCGTAGATTTCCTCGTGGTTCTTCAGCGAGAAGCGGTCCTCGGGGAAGTCGAAGCGGTCGAAGCAATAGGAGATGTTCTCCCAGTTCACCAGGTCCTTCGAGTGCAGGATGACCAAGCCAGGCACGGCGTGCATCGTCGTGCCTGCCAAATAGTAGTCGTCACCAACGCGTAGGATATCGGGGTCGGAGAACTCGTCGTAGAACAGGGGGTTAGTGAACGTGCCGTTGCCGTTGTCGGCCGTCCACGACTGTGCAGGGCTTACCAAGGCTGAAGCCACACATACGGCAAAAGCCGCCAAATGTCTCAGGGGTTTCATGGTCAATATTCTTTTATGTTGATGTTCTTTCTTATCTGAGCCGCAGCTGGTCGCCTACACGTATCGCGTAGTCGGGTGTCAGGCGGTTCAGCTTGTAGAGCGACTCAAGCCGTATGCCATACTTCTGGGCGATGGTGTACATCGACTCTCCCGGCACGACGGTGTGCGGTTGCCGCTTGTATTCTTTCGGGGCTTTCTTCTGCTTCTTCTTCAGCCACACCACTTCGCCCGGTTCCAGCGTGTCACGCTTGTTGCGCTCATTGTAACGGGCAAGTTTGCGGTAGGAGATGCCCACCTCGTCAGCAATGCTTCTGAACGTATCTCCTTGACGAGCATAGAGATAGTAGTTTTTATTAAAGATATAGATGGGATGCAGCGGCTGCCCGTTGGCATTGGTGTCGTGTGAGCGGCCAACCATGAACTTGTCGTAGTCTTTGGCTCGGTCATACTGACTCAGGTTGTAGTTCCTGATGATGGTTATCAGGCTTTGGGCGTAGCTGGGGTTGGTGGCATAGCCAGCAGCCTTGAGGCCTTTCGCCCAGCCCTCGTAATCGGTAATCTTCAGCGAGAAAAGACTCTTGTATCGCTGTCCTGTTGCGAGGAAGCGGGAGTGGTCTTCATACGACTCGTAAGCCGACTTATAGGCCCGGAAGCACTCGTTCTTCAAGTCGTCGTCGCGGTAGATGGTGCGCCCCGTCCAGCCATGACATTTAATGCCAAAGTGATTGTTGCCCTTCACTGCCAGCGAGCTCTGCCCCGCAGCCGACTCGAGAAGCCCCTGCGCGAGTGTGATACTGGCAGGAATCTTCCACTTCAGCATCTGCTCAATGGCGATGTCGCGGTACTGCTCAATGTACTGCTGGTACCTGATGTTGGTCGTTTGAGCGTTGAGATTCAGGGTTGCACATGCCAGCAGCATGAAAACCCACAAAAAGCGCTTATTGAATGGTCTCTTCATCATATAATCTAAAAAATCTCAAATCTCAAACCTCAAGTCTCAAACCTCCTCGCACTCTTTAAGCCATAAGGTGCTGACGGCATCGCTGGGCATGCGCCAGTCGCCACGCGGCGAGAGACTCACGCTACCCACCTTAGGCCCGTCGGGCATGCAAGAGCGCTTGAACTGCTGATTGAAGAAGCGGCGGCAGAAGGTTGTGAGCCACTTCTTGATGGTATCGTCGTCGTAGCTGTCCTTAAAAGCATGCTTCGCCAGCATGAACACCTTCTGCGGACGGAACCCGTAGCGCATCATGTAGTAGAGGAAGAAGTCGTGCAGTTCGTAGGGTCCCACCAAGTCTTCCGTCTTCTGCTGAATATTGCCCTCGGCGTCGGCAGGCGTCAGCTCTGGCGAAATAGGCGTATCCACTACGTCGATGAGGGTGTCACGCTGCTGGGCAAAATGCGGCAGGCGCGCCATATAGCGAATGAGATACTGCACGAGCGTCTTTGGCACACCACCGTTGACGCCGTACATCGACATGTGGTCGCCATTGTAAGTGCACCACCCCAGCGACAGCTCCGAGAGGTCGCCAGTACCGATGACCATGCCGCCCACCTGGTTGGCCACGTCCATCAGTATCTGCGTACGCTCACGAGCCTGAGAGTTCTCATAGGTCACGTCGTGGCTCTGCATGTTGTGGCCGATGTCCTCGAAGTGCTGTTTCACGGCCTTGGCGATGCTGATTTCGCGCTGCGTGATGCCCAGCGACTCCATCAGCTTCACGGCATTATGATGGGTGCGGTCGGTGGTGCCAAAGCCAGGCATGGTGATGCCGATGATGCCCTTGCGTGAAAGTCCCAGCTTATCGAAGGCACGGACAATGACGAGCAGGGCAAGCGTAGAGTCGAGCCCCCCGCTGATGCCAATGACAGCCTTGTCGCAGTGAGTATGCTGCAGGCGCTTCACCAAGCCCATCGTCTGGATGCTCAGTATCTCTTCGCAGCTCTGGGCCATCCGGTCGTCGGAGGGGATGAACGGATGGGGATTCACAGAACGTATCAGCTCAAAGTCGCGCGGCGTAATGGGCTTGCACTCCACCAGCTGTGCCAAGGCACCGTCCTGTGCTGTGCGGAAGGTGGTATTGTTCTGCCGTTCAGCACGCAGGCGGTCTACGTCAATCTGCTGTATACGCAGCTGCGGGTCGAGTGAAAAGCGCTCGGCCTGGGACAGCAGCCGCCCGTTCTCAAAGATGAGCGCATTGCCGCCGTAGACGACATCCTGCGTCGACTCGCCGAAGCCACAGCTGCTGTAGACGTAGCCACACATCATGCGGGCGCTCTGCTGAGCCAGCAGCGACACCAGGTAGTCGTGCTTGCCAATAAGCTCGTCGGTGGCCGAGAGGTTCAGGATGAAGTCGGCTCCCGCCAGCGCCAGATTGTTGCTCGGCGGAAGGGGTGCCCACACGTCTTCGCATATCTCGATGCCGAAGCAGGCCCCATCGCAGGTGCGGAACACCTGCGGCGCTGCCGACACGTGCACGGGCGACCCTGCCAGGTAGATGTCCTGCTCCATGAGGTCGGTGTTCGAGGCGAACCAGCGCTTCTCGTAGAACTCGCCGTAGTTGGGCAGATAGGTCTTGGCCACCAGGCCGAGCAGTGCCCCGTGCTGGATGACGGCTGCGCAGTTGTAGAGCAACGAGCCGATGCGCACGGGCAACCCCACCACGGCGATGATGTCGAGCTTGCGGGTGAAGTCGAGCAGCACCAGCAATCCCTCCTCGGCCTTGTCGAGCAACAGCTGCTGGCGGAACAAGTCCTGGCAGCTGTAGCCCGTGAGCGACAACTCGGGGAAGACAATCACTTCGGCTCCCCTACCCTCGGCCTGAGCAATGAGGCTCTCTATCTGTTGCACATTATATTCCACGTCGGCCACGCGAACGCCTGGGATGGCTGCGGCAACCTTTATAAGACCGTACTTCATATTTAATATCTTACGATTAACTATTTGACTTAAAACTATTTAATTGTTACTTGCGTAGCACCGTAGCCATATTCCTGGAACGAGGCGTCCTGATAGCTGTAGGACTTGTAGCGATACTGCAGCTCGTTCACCAGCGCCTTGCGGAGCACGCCCTCGCCTTTGCCGTGGATGAACACGATTTTCGTGCCGCGCTTCTTCTCATACTCCTTCAGCGTGCGGCGGAACACGTCGAGCTGATGGTTCAGGATGTCCGATGGCGACAAGCCTGCCGTTGTCTCCAGCAGTTCGCTGGCATGTAGGTCAACCACCACGGGGCCGTCAGTGCCATCTCCTCGGCGAACGAAACCCGTCCGACGGCCCTCACCCTGGGCGTAGCCACTCCCCTCGCCCACCGCAGTGTTGCCAGGAGCGAGGTTATACATGCTGGCCTTCAGCTGCTGGGCGTCGACCACCAGCGGGCGCACCACCTTGTCGTTCTCCACAATGGTGTACACCAGCGCGGGCTGCTCGAAGAACTCGCTCTCGCGGAACGTGTGCAGCTTGTAGAACTTCACGCCGTCGATGCGCAGCTGCACGTCGACCGTAGGCTTCAGCAGGAAGGGCTTTTCGCGCTTGTAAGCCAGCATCTGCACCGCCACGCGCTCCATCTGCCCCAGGTCCTCGCGGCCAAACTCCTCGATGAACACCTTCGTGTTGGGTTCCACCACATCGGTGAAGCGCAGGCGCCAGGCGGTGCCCTCGGCAGTAAGATAGGTGAAGCGCAGGAAATAATTGGAGTCGTTGACGAAATAGGTCTCGAAGCGGGTGCTCGACAATTCCTTCACATCCATCGGCACAAAGGCCAGATAGGCAGACAGTTGCTCTCCGCCCCTGCGCTCCTCAGGCGGAGCCTTGAACGTCACGGGGCGGTCGGCAGGTTCCAGCTCGCGCTCTGCCTGCTTGCGCTGTTTTGCCTGTTGTTGCTTCACCTGGACGATGTGCCCGGTGTCGTAGTTCTCCTCACCGACCACCACCACTTCGTTCGTCTGCATGGGCACCTGGAAGCCGTCCTCGTCTTCCACCAGCACGATGTTCTTACCCTGGAAGCCAGCCACACAGCCACCTCCCACTTCACTCAGGAATCTTACTTTATCTCCTATTTTCATTACTGTCTTTATCTATTAGCAGTGTACTTGCACATATTATGCGACTGCAAAGTTACAACTATTTTTTGAGAAAACCGCATGGCTCCCGTTATTAAGGTTCGTATATTTAGCAAATAATCACATTTTATGCTATTTTTCCCGCTTTTCTATATGTTTTTAATAATCGTCTGTCTGTTCTGTCACTTTATGCATTATCAAGACCAACTGCATCATGCATTTTTCAAACTTACAGACAAGGGCCATTGCCCTACGTTCAGAGAAATGACTTTTCAACTCTTTCAGAGTCTGGTTATCATTGTTGCCTGCCATACATTCGTAGAAATAGAACGGCCCCCGAAAGTTAAAAATATGTTAAGGCGGAAGACTCTGAAAAACGGTTAAACGGCCTCATATTTTAAAAATTCTGCACGAAAAAACTTTTGGCCGAAAATACGCGAGTTTTGAGAAGGTTTGGCAAATAGCTGGCTTTCAACTGTTTAGCCTAAAAACAGCTTCAAAACCCCTTCGACGGCTGAAAAAAGTCAACGCCGCAGAAAAATTTGGCGTTGACTTTTTCTTCTGAGGCGTGCTTACAGAAACGGAAAACGACCCGAAAATCGGCAAATTTTTCGCAAAAACTGGCCAAAATTCTGCACAAAACCGTCCTTACTGTGCAAAAACTGGACTGAGAGTCGCTTCTTCATCATCGCTCAGCACTGCACAAACAGACCAAAGTGTGCAGTTTTTTATTCTAGATTGAAAATTTTTTTTGTAAAAAATCAAGAATTTCATTTTTGCGTTCTTTTACAATTCAAAGCCTTCGATAAACAGAAATTAACTATTTTTATTTTCCGCACACAGCTACTCTGCACCCTAATCAGAAAAGGAAAGAAAAATTCCATCATTTTCATCATTCATACGACAGGAATACTTATCGGTACCCAATGAGGAGCCACTTGAAAAGTCCGTTTCAAATGGGCTCATTTGTAAATGACGGTCATTTCTTTCATTCACGAGGTACGGTTGGCGAACGCTCGGCACATTTTCTGGGCGAATGCCTTGGTGGAACGGAGAAATGTTTGTAACTTTGCATCTGATTATGGCAAAAGAACAATCAAATGTACGCGAGCGACAACGCACAGGCCTCCGCGAGCCTCGACGCTACAAGGTGACCATCTACAACGACGACTTCACCACCATGGAGTTTGTGGTGAAGGTGCTCATGCAGGTGTTCTTCAAGAGTCAGACTGAGGCCGAGCAGCTGATGCTGCAGGTGCACCACAGCGACAAGGCCGTGGTGGGCATCTACACCTACGACATGGCCGTGTCGAAAGTGCAGAAGGCCACCAGCATGGCTCGCGAAGAGGGGTTTCCCCTGCGCCTGACATACGAACCCGAATAGAAAGACAGAAAGTCAACCCGAATAGAAGACACACCTATGCCCACCCCACAATATACTGAGCGCGCTGCCGATGCCATCAACACTGCCGTGAAATGCTGCACTGACCGCCGCAACGAATTCATCACTCCTGAACATCTGCTCTTCGCACTGCTCGACAACTACGAATTCCAGAGCATGCTCTATCAATATGGCGACACCAACGAGCTGTCCAAACAGCTGTCATCGCTCATTGACGACATGGAGCAAGTGCCCAGCGAACAAGACTACCACCCCGAGCCGTCGGCACAGCTCACGCAGCTCCTCGGCGAAGCCTTCACCCAGGTGGCGATGAGCAGTGCCAAAGCCGTCGACATCATCCACCTGGTGCACGCGATGCTCAAGCTGGAAGACTCTTACGCCTGCTACGTGCTGACGAAGTTCTTCGAACAGCAGGAGACGCCACAGACCTTCATGAGCGAGCTCATCAACTGGTATGAACTGATGGACAGCGACACGCCGCCCCATTTTGGCGACCATCAGGAAACTGACGACGATGACGAGGAGCTGGACGACCTGTTCGAGGATGACGAGGATGACGGAGAGTCAGCACCAAGGCAAGGCCATGAGCGCTGGCGCCAGCTGGTGGTGTGCCTCAACGACGTGGTGGCGCAGAAGAACCCGCTCATTGGCCGCGAGGCCGAGCTGGAGCGCACCATCCAGGTGCTCTGCCGCCGCGAGAAGAACAACCCGCTGCACGTGGGCGAGCCGGGCGTGGGAAAGACGGCCCTCGTCTATGGCCTCACCCAGCGCATCGTGAAGGGCAACGTGCCGCCACGACTGAAAGGGAGCAAGGTCTACCAGCTCGACCTGGGCACCCTGCTGGCGGGCACGCAGTTCCGCGGCGACTTCGAGAAACGCATCAAGCAGGTGATGGACGGTGTGACGCACGAGGCGAAGAACAACATCGTCTACATCGACGAAATTCACAACCTGGTGGGGGCAGGAGCCGTGGGCGAAAGCTCGATGGACGCCTCGAACATGCTGAAGCCCTACCTGGAGAGCGGAAACATCCGCTTCATCGGCTCGACCACCTACGAGGAATACAACAAGCATTTCTCGCGGTCGAAGGGTCTTGTGCGCCGATTCCAGCAGATTGACATCGCTGAGCCTTCCGTCGAGGAGACCATCAACATCCTGAAGCAGCTGCGCCCACTCTATGAGGAATTCCACAGCGTCGTCTACGAAGACGCTGCCCTGGAAACAGCTGCCAAGGCCAGCGCAAAGTATATCAACGACCGCTTCCTGCCCGACAAGGCCATCGACCTCATCGACGAGGCTGGGGCAGCGGTAGAGGCAGCCCCAGCCGAAGTCCCCTCGGGGGCCATAGGGGGGGCTTTGAGGGGGCCTGCCGTCAGCGCATCCCTCATTCTCGACATCCTGGCCAAGACCTGCAAGGTGGAAGCCCTCGCCATGAAAGAAGATGACGACAACACGCAGCTGGAGACGCTCAGCGAGCGCATGCTGGCCAGCATCTACGGACAGGATGAGGCCATCCGCCAGGTGGTGGAGGCCGTGCAGATGGCCAAGGCTGGCCTCATGGAGGACGACAAGCCGCTGGCATCGCTGCTCTTCGTGGGGCCTACGGGCGTGGGAAAGACCGAGGTGGCGCGCGTGCTGGCACGCGAGCTGGGCATCGAACTGCTGCGCTTCGACATGAGCGAATACACCGAGAAGCACACCGTGGCCAAGCTCATCGGCTCGCCTGCCGGCTATGTGGGCTATGAGGACGGCGGACTGCTCACAGACGCCATCCGCAAAACACCCAACTGCGTGCTGCTGCTCGACGAGATTGAGAAGGCCCACCAGGACATCTACAATATTTTGCTGCAGGTGATGGACTATGCCCGGCTGACCGACAACAAGGGGCGCCGTGCCGACTTCCGCAACGTCATCATCATCATGACCAGCAACGCCGGTGCCCAGTATGCCTCGCAAGCCAGCATAGGCTTCGGACAGCGGGTGGAGCGTGGCGAGGCCATGCTCAGGCAGGTGAAGAAGACCTTTAAGCCCGAATTCATCAACCGTCTGTCGGCCACCGTCGTCTTCCACGACATGGATCGCCAGATGGCAACGCTCATCCTGCGCAAGAAGCTGGGCGAGCTGCAGCAGAAGCTCACCGCCCGCCAGGTACAGATGACGCTCACCGACGAGGTGTTCGAACAGCTGCTCAGCGAGGGCTTCACCCGCGAATACGGTGCCCGCGAGATGGACCGCGTCATCGCCCAGCGCCTGAAGCCCATGCTCATGCGCGAGATTCTCTTCGGCTCGCTCCGCAAGGGCGGTGCCATCACTATCGACCACCTTCCTTCACGATAAAAACAGACATGATTTTCCAACTCGACGACAAACTTTGCTTCCCCGACCCCACCCTGGCCGACGATGACGGTTGTCTGGCCGTGGGTGGCGACCTGAGTGTCGACCGCCTGCTGCTGGCCTACCAGCACGGCATCTTCCCCTGGTACAGCTTCCGCTACCACGACGAGCCCGTATGGTACTGCCCCCACCAGCGATTTGTCATCTTCCCCAGCGAAATCCACGTCAGCCACTCCATGCGCACATTGATGAACAAACGGCTGTATTCATTCAGCATCAACTGCGACTTCGAGGGCGTCATCCACGAGTGCAGCCGCCTGCGCATAGAGGAAAACGGTGCCTGGCTGGGCAAGGACATGATAGAGGCCTACACCGAGCTGCACCGGCAGGGCTTCGCCGCCAGCGTGGAGGTGTGGGATGAAAACAAAAAACTGGTGGGTGGGCTGTATGGCGTCAACATCGGGAAGGCGTTCTTCGGCGAGAGCATGTTCTCGCTGGTGCCCAGCGGCTCGAAGCTGGCCCTCATCTTCCTGGCACGCACCCTCGAACGACTGGGCGGCGTGCTCATCGACTGCCAATTAGAAACCGCCCATCTGAGGTCGATGGGCGGTCGGTTCATCAGCTACGAAGAATACATGCAGCTGATTTCGGATAACTCCTAAGGCTTACTTCTTATAGTACTTCAGCGCCTCGGGCATCCATTTCTGGATGTTCTTGATGCGCGTGGCATCCGACGGGTGGTCGCTCAGGAACTCTGCCGTCTGGTTGGTAGAGCTGCTGGCCATGCGCTGCCAGAAGCTGGTGGCCACCTGCGGGTCGTAGCCAGCCATGGCGGCGATGATCAGGCCGATGTGGTCGGCCTCGTTCTCATGGTCGCGCGAATACTTCAGGTTGGCAAAGCTGAAGCCCTGTGCTGCTATGGCCTGCACGATGCTCTGCGTGTTCTGGCCCATGCCGAGCGCACCCAGCACGGCGGTACCCAACTGGGCGCCATACTGCTGTTTCATCTGGTTGCTCAGCTGCTCAGCCGAGTGCTTGGCCACGGCGTGGGCAATCTCGTGTCCCAGCACGATGGCCAGCGATGCCTCGTTCTGCGTGACAGGCAGGATGCCTTCGTAGACGACAATCTTTCCGCCGGGCATGCACCAGGCGTTCACCTGCTTGTCCTGCACGAGGTTGAACTCCCATGCGAAGTTCTGTGCCTCGCTGGCAAGGCCATTGGCGGTGAGATACTGCGTCACGGCGTTGGCCAGTCTCTGTCCCACGCGCTGCACCATGGCGGTGTTGGAGGCGTTGGTCGACTTCTTGGCCGAGGCCATAAACTGTTGATACTGCTGAGAGGCCAGCGAGAGCACTTCGCCATCGGAGACCATCAGCGTCTGCTTGCGCCCCGTGATGGGCACGGTCGACGTGGTGCCACATCCCACGAGGATGGCAGCCACCAGCGATACGAGTAAGAATTTGATTTTTCTCATGTTGATGATGATTTTAGATTAAGTATATTAGTTTTCAAAGCTCAGCTTCTCGAGCCGCTGGCGCAGCTGCCCGGCCAGCGAACGACGGATGGCCAGACGAATCTGGCAAGTGTTGTCGTAGGTCTGGCTGACGATGCGTGGCTGCATGTCCTTCACCACGCGCATCACGCTGTTCATCATGGGGTAAGGAAAGTCGTAGCTGACCACCTCTTCCACCAGACGGGTCTCCTTCTGGGCATCGGCAATGGCCAGCGCGGACGCCTCACGGTAGGCCACGATGAGCCCGCTCGTTCCCAGGTTCACCCCGCCATAATAGCGCACCACGACCACCAGCACGTCGGTCAGCTCTGCCGAGTTAATCTGCCCAAGGATGGGCTTGCCTGCCGTCGACGATGGCTCACCGTCGTCGTTGGCACGGAAGTCGGCACGAGCGGCACCCAGCATGTAGGCGTAGCACACATGGCGGGCATCGTAATATTTCTTGCGGTAGCCGTCGAGCAGTGCCTTCACCTCGTCGACGGTCTCCACATGGTGTGCCCATGCCAGGAACTTACTCCGCTTCTCGGTATAGTAGCCCTCGCCGATAGTGCTGACAGTCTGGTAAGAGTCTTCCATCAGTCAAGTTTATGGATGACCAGGCCCGAACGCAACTTCGGCTCGAACCATGTAGCCTTCGGCGGCATAATCTTACCGCTGTCGGCAATGTCGATAATCTGCTGCATGCTCACAGGATAGAGGGCCAGCGCCATGCGCATCTCTCCGCTGTCAACCCGTCGCTTCAGCTCGCCAAGGCCACGCAGACCACCCACGAAGTCGATGCGCTTCGAGGAACGCAGGTCGCCAATGTTAAGAATCTCGTCGAGAATCAGTCGGCTGGAGATGTCCACATCAAGCACGCCAATAGGGTCGTTGGCATCGAAGGTACCGTCCTTGGCCGTCAGCTTGAACCACTGCCCGTCCAAATAGAGCGAGAACTCGTGCAACTGCTGAGGCTTATAGATTTCTGTGCCCATGAGCTCCACGCTGAAGTTCTTCCGCAGTGCGTCGAGGAACTGCTCTGACGAGAGGCCGTTGAGGTCCTTCACCACGCGGTTGTAGTCGAGGATGGTAAGCTGCGAGGCCTGGAAGCACACAGCCATGAAGTAATTATACTCCTCGGTGCCGGTGTGGTTCGGGTTCTGATGTTGTTTTTCTGCACCCACCAGGGCAGCAGCAGCAGAGCGGTGGTGGCCGTCAGCGATGTAGAGCGAGGGCATCTTGGCAAACTCGTCGGTGATGAGCTGCATGTCCTCCTTGTCGCTAATCACCCAGAACTGATGGCGGAAGCCGTCAATGGGCGCCACGAAGTCATACTCAGGCTTCGTCTGTGCATAGCGCATCAGCAGTCCATTGAGTGCCTCGTTGTCAGGATAGGCGAAGAACACCGGCTCGATGTTGGCGTTGTTCACCCGCACGTGCTTCATACGGTCCTCCTCCTTGTCGCGGCGCGTCAGCTCGTGCTTCTTGATGCGCCCCTGCATGTAGTCGTCGACCAGTGCGCCAACCACCAGACCATACTGCGTCTTGCCCTGCATGGTCTGCGCATAGATATAGTAGTGGTCATCGGCATCCTGTACCAGCCAGCCCTTCTCCTGGAATTTCCTGAAGTTCTCGGCAGCGCGCTCATAGACACGAGGGTCGTACTCGCTGGTACCTACAGGGAAGTCAATCTCGGGTTTGATGATATGATAGAGGCTCATTTCGTTTTCGCCGGCCTCGGCGCGGGCCTCTTCACTGTCGAGCACGTCATAGGGGCGGCTCTCCACTCGTTCTACCAACTCACGGGGTGGCCTGACGCCACGGAAAGGTTTTACTGTTGCCATGTTCTTCCTATCGTTTATTGTTGTATTTGCTATTTCACGGCAAAATTAATAAAAAAAAGAGAACGGCACAAGAAAATCACTACATTTTTCGAGCAGCAATGAATACATTTATGGAAAAGGTAACGCCATTTTTCCACCACGCCTTCACTCGTCGATTTGCGGAGTCACGCCAACACAAGAAAAAGACCCGGAGTAAGCAAAACTCCGAGTCTTATCATTTTTAGTTACAGATGGGACAGGATTAATTGTTCACTGAACCACCTACGATGTCGAGCAGCTCGCTGGTGATGGCCTGCTGGCGGCTCTTGTTGTACTGCAGGTTCAGCTGACGCAACAACTCGTCGGCGTTATCGGTGGCGGTCTGCATGGCCACCATGCGGGCGGCATGCTCCGAGGCCACGCTGTCGAGCAGGGCAGTGTAGAGCATCAGGTGAGCCAGCTTCGGGATGAGCTGCGATAGGACTGTGTCCATGTCGGGCTCTACGATGAAGTTATCGTTCAGCGGCTTCGTCTCGTCTTCCTTACGCTCACGCTGGCGGCGGTTGCGCTTCAGGTAGTCCTGGGCCTTCTTGGTGACCACGTTCGTCGTGAGGTCGCGTTCATGGTCGCGCTCCAGCTCGGTCTCGATGTCAATGGGCAGGAACGTCTTGTGTGTGAGTATTTGCGAACCGGCGCTCTTGAAATGGTGGTAGATGAGCTCCACACGGTCAAGCTCGCCCTTGGCAAAACGCTTACCCAGCTCCATAGCAAGGTCGATGCACTGCTTCACATTGGGGTGGTCGATGAGGTCGGCAAGACTACACTTCACGTTGTAGCCCAGCTTCTCGGCTTTCTCGGCCACCTTGCGACCTATGGGATAGACTTCCACGTTCTCGGCTCCCAGTTCAGGAGTAAGCTCATTGACGGCATTCATCATCATTTTGATGACGTTGGCATTGAAACCTCCGCAGAGCGAGGAGTTAGACGAGAATACCACAAGCGCCACACGCTTCACAGGCCGTTCCTGGTCGAAGATGGTCTGCGCCTCTGCCTCGGCTGCAAGAAAGCTCTTCAGGATGTGCTCCAGCAAGGTTTCGTATGGTAGCATGTTCTGAATGGCCACCTGGGCATGGTGCAGCTTCGACGAGGCCACCATCTTCATGGCGGAGGTAATCTTGCGCGTCGAGTTGACCGAGGCGATACGACCTTTTATCTCTTTCAGACTTGGCATAATTCCTAAGATTTGAGAGTTGAGCGTTAAGGCTCAATTCCTTTATTTATACGTTGCTGCTATGTCGGCCATGACGGCTTCAATCTTCCCCGTAGTAGCATCGTCAATCTTACCGCTGCCCAGTGTCTCGATGACTTCGGGAGCGGTGGAGCGCAGCTTGTCGAGGAACTGATCCTGACACTGGCGCACCTTGTCGATGGGTACGTCGCGCATAAGGCCATGAACGCCACAGTAGAGGATGGCCACCTGCTCGCCAACAGGCATGGGGCTGTACTGAGGCTGGATGAGCAGCTGGTTGTTCTTGCGGCCGCGGTCGAGGGTCATGGCAGTCACGGCATCCATGTCGGAGGAAAACTTCGAGAAGGCCTCGAGCTCACGATACTGTGCCTGGTCAATCTTCAGCGTACCAGCCACCTTCTTCATCGACTTAATCTGTGCAGAACCACCCACACGGCTCACGGAGATACCGACATTGATGGCGGGGCGGAAGCCCTGGTTGAAAAGGTCGCTCTCAAGGAATATCTGACCATCGGTAATGGAGATGACATTCGTGGGGATATAAGCCGACACGTCGCCTGCCTGCGTCTCGATGATAGGCAGGGCGGTGAGCGAGCCACCACCACGGACATGGCCCTTCATGCACTCAGGCAGGTCGTTCATCTGTTCGGCCACTTCCTGCTGCTCGTTCATCTTAGCAGCACGCTCCAGAAGACGGCTGTGGAGGTAGAACACGTCGCCAGGATAGGCCTCACGTCCAGAGGGGCGACGCAGGATTAGCGACACCTCACGATAGGCCACTGCCTGCTTCGAGAGGTCGTCGTAGACCACCAGTGCGGCATAGCCACGGTCGCGGAAGTACTCACCAATGGCGGCTCCGGCGAAGGGGGCGTAGTACTGCATGGCTGCAGGGTCGGCAGCCGTGGCGGCCACGACAATGGTATAAGGCAGGGCGCCGTGCTCCTTGAGGTTCTGTACCAGGGCGGCAACGGTAGATGCCTTCTGGCCGATGGCCACATAGATGCAATAGACGGGCTTACCAGCCTCGTAGAAACTCTTCTGGTTAATGATGGTGTCGACGGCAATGGCGGTCTTACCCGTCTGGCGGTCGCCGATGATGAGCTCGCGCTGTCCACGGCCAATAGGAATCATCGAGTCGACAGCCTTCAGTCCTGTCTGCAGCGGCTCTTTCACAGGCTGACGATAGATGACGCCCGGAGCCTTACGGTCGAGCGGCATTTCAAAAGCGCCCGTCAGGTCGATGTCGCCCTTACCGTCAATGGCCTGGCCAAGGGGGTTGATGACGCGGCCCAGCATGTTGTCGTTCACACGGATGCTGGCGATGCGGCGCGTGCGTTTCACCACCATGCCCTCCTTGATGCCCGACGTCGTACCGAGTAGCACGCAGCCCACGTTGTCCTCCTCGAGGTTCATCACGATGGCCATCGTTCCGTTCTCGAACTCCAGCAGCTCGTTGGCCTCGGCATTGCGCAGACCATAGATACGGGCCACGCCATCGCTGACGGTGAGCACGGTGCCAACCTCGTCGAACTGCTGAGCATCGCTGATGCCCTTCAGCTGGTCGAGCAGCACCTGACTGACTTCGCTTGGTTTAATCTTATCTGACATAATTCAAATTTCGCTATTACGTTATTACGGTATAACGTTATGACGTTATTTCTTCAATGTGTTGAGAATGTTGTTGAGTTTGGTCTTCACGCTGCCATCCATGCGGTAGGTGTCGTACTCGAGGATGAAGCCGCCGATGATGTCGGGGTTCACCTCAGTCTCGAACTCAACGGTTCCTTTAGTTTTACTTTCCACCATCTGACGCATTTTCTGCTCGGTTGCGGGCGTCACGGCCACAGCGGTGGTCAGTTTTCCTCGGATGATGTTCTTCTGTTGACGATAGAGCGTAACATAGGAGTTAGCCATGAACTGAATCATGTTCTCGCGGTCCTCTTTCAGCACCAATGCCACGAAGGCCTTCGAGAGTGCCGAGGCCTGCTCGCCACCTATAGCGGTGAGCAGGAGCGTCTCTTTCTTTTCTTTGGCCAGCATGGGGTTGTCTATCGTATGGCGCAGCTCAGGCACCTCGACATAGCTATTGGCCAGCAGCTGCATCTCTCGATACACCTGCTCGTCGAGCCTGGCGTCTGTGGCACTCTTCAGCAGCGCCCTGGCGTAACGTACCGAAATGATTCCTATATCCATGAGTCTTTGCGGTGTTACTTCTTGTTTACATCATCCAGCATACGGTCGATGAGATCCATCTGCGCCTTGTCGCCTTGCAGGCTCTGTCGGAGCACTTTCTCGGCAATCTCGACGCTCAAGGTGGCCACCTGCTTGCGAATGTCGGCAATGGCAGCCTTCTTTTCCTGCTCTATCTCGGCCTTGGCATCGTTGAGCAGACGGGCACCCTCTACACGGGCATCGGTCTTAGCCTTCGTCACGATAGCCTCACGCGTCTCGGCAGCCTCTTTCAGAATCTGAGCCTGCTTCTCACGAGCCTCCTGCAGGATGGATTCACCTTCTTTCTGTATATTGGCCAGCCGCTCGTTTGCCTCGTGAGCCTTGCGCAGCGAGTCATCAATGAAAGCCTTGCGCTCCTTCACCATGTTCGTGATGACGGGGAAGCCAAACTTCCACAGGATGAACAGCACTACGAGGAACGTCAGAGACATCCAGAACAGTAGGCCAGTACTCGGAATCAATAAATCCATAATGCTGTGTTTTTTGAGGTTTGAGATTTGAGATTTTGAGATACCCTTCAGCGCATTGTCTGTGAGGTAAAACCCAAATCTCAATTCTTAATTCTCAAATCAATTAGATGCAGAGGAATGCAATCACAGCTGCGAACAGGGCAACACCCTCAATGAGGGCGGCAGCCACAATCATGTTGGTGAACAGCTTGTTCATCACCTCCGGCTGGCGAGCCATAGCGTCCATGGCCTGACCACCAATCTTACCAATACCCAGACCAGCACCAATGGCTGCGAGACCTGCGCCTACTGCGGCACCTAATTTAGCTACGCCTTCTACGGCTAACAATGTTGTAATCATAATGCTTAAATGTTTTTTTAATTTGTTGATATTTTTGTTATTTCGTTATCGCGGTATTTCGTTTTTACGATGTTCGTTATTTCGATGTTCGTTATTACGATATAACGTTATTTCGATATTACGACTCTTCATTATTCATGAGCGGGCTCCACACGGGCCAGACCGATGAACACGGCCGAGAGCATGGTGAACACCATGGCCTGGATGAAGCACACCAGGCACTCCAGACACATCATGAAGATGCTCATCAGCACCGAGAGTGCCGACATCGAGAGCTGCACGGCCACGGCCTGCGAGGCAACCAGGAAGATGATACACGTGATGGCCACGGCGATGGCATGGCCTGCCATCATGTTGGCAAAGAGTCGGATCATGAGCGCAAAGGGCTTCGTGAAGATGCCCACGAACTCGATGATGGGGATGATGGGTGCAGGGCACTTCAGCCACGTAGGTACGTCGGGCCAGAAGATGTCCTTCCAGTAGTGCTTGTTACCCGAGAACTGCACGATGATGAAGGTGCAGAGGGCGAGGAAGAACGTTACGGCGATGTTGCCCGTCACGTTGCCACTGCCCGGTGGGAAGGGAATGAGGCCCATCACATTGCAAGTGAAGATGAAGAAGAAGCAGGTGAGCAGGTAGGGGGTGTACTTCTCGTAACCCTTGCCCACACCAGGCTTGATAATCTCGTCTACCACATACATGACCAGCATCTCGATGAAGCCCACGAAGCCTCCCGGTGCCGCATCGCTGGCCTTACGTTTCTTGTACCAGCGCGCACAGCCGAGCACGATGCAGAGCAGCAGGATGACATTGATGAACATCACGGCCACGGTCTTTGTGATGGAGAAGTCGAGGACGGGAGAGCCGTTCTCCACAATCTTGCCTGCGTTCTCGCCCTCAGTGGCTATGGCCAGCCCCTGCAGATCGGCAGGTGCATCGGCCTTCACATGGCGCAGCCCACTGGCATCGGCATGATGCTCAAAGCGCGACGAACAGAAGACATGCCACCCGGTGGAGCTCTTCACGATGACCGGCAAGGGTATGACCAGCGGGTCCCTACCCTCACCCAAGTCAGTAATGTGCCACTCATGCGAGTCCTTGATATGCTCCAGCACCACCTCCTTGGCCGAGAAGTCCTCAGCCCTCGCTGCCGGAATCATCGTCAGCAGCAGCAGTGCCAGGCATAGCAGTCGTTTCAATTTACAATTCATATTCTACAATTCACATAATTGCTGCAAGAGCAAGTTTCATTGTTCTAATGTCTCAGACAGAGCGTCGTCACCATCATCACTATATACATTATTATAAATATAAGTGCGAAGCGAATGGCGTCGTCTCTGTTTTCGGCAAAGAGTACGTAGAGAGCTACAACCGTTCCCACGAGCAGCATACGCACCGTTGCCATGATGAGATAGAAGTGGACCAGATGGTCGGGTGAGTGGTGTTTCACCACGTCGTAACCCTTCACATAGGTCGTTCCCAGCAGGATAAAGAAGAGCGCTGACAGCAGAATCTCGAGAACCATCAATCCTCGTCCATCTCGACGCAGATAGAAACCTCGTTCTTCTGCACAGCCACAAAGCCGCCCAGCACATCCAGCCGCTGGCCATCGTATTCAACGGTGCCCTTCTGTAGCGACGAGATGATAGGGGCATGGTCGGTGAGTATCTCGAACTCGCCACGCATGCCAGGCACCTTGACGTGCTCCACCGTACCGATGAACTCTACTCTCTCTGGAGAAACAATCTTCAGTTTCAGCATAAGCGTTTATCCTTTAGCAGCCTCCAGCAGTTTCTTAGCCTTCTCCTTGGCGTCTTCGATGGTTCCCACGTTGAGGAAAGCCTGCTCGGGCAGGTCGTCCACCTCGCCGTCGAGGATGGCGTTGAAGCCCTTGATGGTGTCCTCCACCGAGACCATGATGCCTGGCAGACCCGTGAACTGCTCAGCCACGGTAAACGGCTGGCTGAGGAAGCGCTGCACACGGCGTGCACGGTTCACCGTCAGCTTGTCCTCGTCAGAGAGCTCGTCCATACCCAGGATGGCGATGATGTCCTGCAACTCCTTGTAGCGCTGCAGAATCTCCTTCACGCGCTGGGCGCAGTCGTAGTGCTCCTTTCCGACAATCAGCGGGTCGAGAATACGCGAAGTGGAACCCAGCGGGTCCACAGCGGGGAAGATACCCAGTCCGGCAATCTTACGGTCGAGCACCGTGGTAGCATCCAGGTGGGTGAACGTCGTGGCGGGAGCGGGGTCCGTCAAGTCATCAGCAGGCACATACACAGCCTGCACCGAAGTGATGGAGCCTTTCTTCGTCGAGGTGATGCGCTCCTGCATGGCACCCATCTCCGAGGCCAGCGTCGGCTGATAGCCCACGGCACTCGGCATACGGCCCAGCAGAGCCGACACCTCAGAGCCAGCCTGCGTGAAGCGGAAGATGTTGTCGATGAAGAACAGGATATCGCTCGAAGCGCCATCCTTGCCACCACCATCGCGGAAGCCCTCGGCCACCGTCAGACCGCTCAGGGCCACTGATGCGCGTGCACCAGGCGGCTCGTTCATCTGGCCATAGACCAGCGTGGCCTGACTTTTCTTCAGTTCCTCGGGGTCAACGAGGGAAAGGTCCCATTTACCCTCGTCCATGGCTTTCTTGAATTTCTCGCCATAGCGAATCACGCCGCTCTCGATCATCTCGCGGATGAGGTCGTTACCCTCACGCGTGCGCTCACCCACACCGGCAAACACCGAGAATCCGTCGTGACCCTTGGCAATGTTGTTAATCAGCTCCATGATGAGCACCGTCTTGCCCACGCCGGCTCCACCGAAGAGGCCAATCTTACCACCTTTCATATAAGGCTCCAGCAGGTCGATGACCTTGATGCCCGTGGTCAGGATTTCCTTCTTCGTCGACAGCTCCTCAAACGTGGGAGCCTCGCGGTGAATGGGATAAGCGCCCTTCATGTCGAGCTGTTTCATACCGTCGATAGGCTGTCCTATCACGTTCAGCATGCGGCCCTTAATCTGGTCGCCGGCAGGCATCTGAATAGGCGAGCCCAGGGGCACGGCCTCCAGTCCGCGCTGCAGGCCGTCGGTATTGTCCATGGCCACGCAGCGCACAGTGTCCTCGCCGATGTGCTGCTGAACCTCAACAATCAGCTCACGCCCTGCGCCTCGGTCGATGCGCAGAGCCTCGTGAATCTTGGGCAGCACCTTCTCAGCATCAAGTCCCTTCGTGTCAAAATACACGTCGATGACGGGACCGATAATCTGGCTGATGCGTCCTGTAATCTGTGACATAAGCTACTTTGTGTTTATTGTTTCTAATTATCGTTTTTCTTTTTGTTCGGCAAAGATAGCAATATTTTTCCAAACATCCAACGCTTTTGCAAAAAAGTTCAGAAAAAATTGGCTCATACAAACATTTTTCCGTACCTTTGCACCACTTAAAGCTAAAACATTCAAAGCGAAAAGAAATACATGAACACCGACGAGAAATACCTGCACCTGCTGTCGAACACCTACCCCACCGTGGCCGATGCGGCCAGCGAAGTCATCAATCTGGAAGCCATTCTGAACCTGCCGAAGGGCACCGAGCACTTCCTGGCCGACCTGCACGGCGAGCACGAAGCCTTTCAGCACGTATTGAAAAACGCCTCGGGCAACATCAAGCGCAAGGTGGGCGAAATATTCGGCAACACCATCCGTGAGAGTGAGAAGAAGGAACTCTGCACATTAATTTATTATCCTGAACAGAAGCTGGAACTCATCAAGGCGCAGGAGGAAGACCTCGACGACTGGTACCGCATCACCATTCACCAGCTGGTGCGCGTCTGCCGCGATGTCTCGTCGAAATACACCCGTTCCAAGGTGCGCAAGAGCCTGCCCGAGGAATTCTCCTACATCATCGAGGAACTGCTCCACGAGCGTACCGACGACCAGGACAAGGCAGCCTATGTCGCCGTCATCGTCGACACCATCATCTCAACAGGCCGTGCCGACGACTTCATCGTAGCCATCAGCAACGTCATCCAGCGCCTCGCCATCGACCAGCTCCACATCCTCGGCGACATCTACGACCGCGGACCTGGTGCCCACATCATCATGGACACGCTGCGTCAGTACCACTCATGGGACATACAATGGGGCAACCACGACATCCTGTGGATGGGCGCTGCCGTGGGCAACGACGCCTGCATCTGCAACGTGCTGCGCCTCTCGCTGCGCTATGCCAACCTGGCCACGCTCGAGGAGGGCTATGGCATCAACCTCGTGCCGCTGGCCACCTTCGCCTTAGAGACCTACGGCGACGACCCCTGCACCGAGTTCATCCCCAAGGAGCTGAAGACCGATGCCAAGATGGACGAGAAGACGCTGGCCCTGACAGCCAAGATGCACAAGGCCATCGCCGTCATACAGTTCAAGGAAGAGGCACGCATCTTCCACCGCCGACCGGAATGGCAGATGGAAGACCGATGCCTTCTCGAGGCCATCGACCTGAAACAGCAGACGTGCACCATCGGAGGCAAGACCTATCAGATGAAAGACTGCAACTTCCCCACTTTGTTGAGTGATGAGCGTTTCTCGCTCCATTCTTCACTTACAAAGGAGGAAGAGGAGCTGATGAAGAAGCTGCACCACTCGTTCCGCGTCAGCGAGAAGCTGCGCAAGCACATCCGCACCATCCTCTCCCACGGGTGCATGTATAATATATGTAACCAGAACCTGCTCTTCCATGCCTCAGTGCCCCTCAACGAAGATGGCACGCTGAAGGAGGTGGAAATCCTGGGCAAGAAATATGCCGGGCGACAGCTGATGGAATACACTGGTCAGCTCATCCGTGCTGCATTCCAGAACGATACGCCCCGCGAACTGAAGGAATACGCCCGCGACTACTTCCTCTACCTCTGGTGCGGCAAGGACTCCCCACTCTTCGACAAGTCGAAGATGGCCACCTTCGAGCGCTACTTCCTCACCGACCGCGACACCTACCACGAAGAGAAGGGCAACTACTTCAAGCTGCGCGACTCTGCCGAGGTGTGCGACCGCATCCTCGATGCCTTCGGCGTGCAGGGCGAGACGCGCCACATCATCAACGGCCACGTGCCCGTTCATGCTGGCTCTGGCGAGAACCCCATCAAGGCCGGCGGACGGCTGATGGTCATCGACGGCGGTTTCTCCGAGGCCTACCACAAGGAGACGGGTATCGCCGGCTACACCCTCGTCTACCACAGCCGAGGCTTCCAGCTCGTACAGCACGAGCCGTTCACCAGCCAGCAGGATGCCATCCTGCGAGGCACCGACATCAAGTCGACCACACAAATCGTCGAGATGTCCACCCACCGCATGCTCGTCGCCGACACCGACAAGGGCACCGAGCTACGCGCACAAATCAGCGACCTGAAGGACCTGCTCTACGCCTATCGACACGGCATCATCAAGGAGAAACGAAGCTAATAGAAACCTCTATCTTTTTTTTGAATAATATTGACAAAATGGCCATTTTTGGCCTCCATATTTCGAAAATTCTCCACGAAAAGAACTTTTGGACGAAAAAACGCGAGTTTTGAGAGGGTTCGCTAAATAGCTGCAAATCAATCCTTTGGTTCAATTTTAGCAAAAAAAGGGGTTCGTTTGAATTTAAAAGTCAACGCCGCAGAAAAATTTGGCGTTGACTTTTTATTTTTTTGCGTGCTTACAAAAACGCGAAGAGTAGCAAAATTTAAGCAAAAAACGTGCACAAAAGCAGGGATTATGTGCAAATTTTCGCGTTTTTCGTCCAGATTTTTCATTGGGTGAGGGTTGGAAGAGAGGCCAAAACGGCCATTTTTTGCCATTTTTCGCTCCAGAATGCTTCGCCGCCGTGACCAAAATTTTCTGTGAAATATTTTGACATTTTAGAAAAAGAACCCGCCCCCGGAAGCCCCTCAAGCCCCCCAAAAGATTCTGTAAAATTGGTTGATAAATCCGTAAATTGTCTAACCCTCATTTGAGAATATCTCCGTACCTTTGCAACATAAAAGGACTCTATCTGCGGGGAAGTGAAAAATACATGCAATTCGTATAATTCGTATCAATTCGTTGTTAAAGAAAAGACGATGTTTTGTGTAAATTAGATTTGATTTGTTACTTAAAAAAAGAAAGAATGAAAATAAAGTCAGTATTAATTGCAATGATGATGGCAACAAACGGTTTAGCTCAGGGTGTGATTGATGTGCACAGCCACATCATCACTCCAGATTTTCTGTCATCTCTCGAGAAAGAGGGGCGACTGATGGACGAGGGATTTCCTTTGCCAAAGTATGATGCCGAGGCACATCTGCGCTGGATGGACGAGGCAGGCGTGCAGACATCAGTGTTGACACTGGCGGCTCCACAGCCAGGAAGTGCGGCGGAGGTCGGGGGCAAGACCGTCATTCGCTTCTGCAACGAAGCGGCAGCCCGCCTAAAGCAGGAGCATCCAGGGCGGTTCCTGTTCTGTGCAGCCCTGCCACTGCCCAATGTGGATGCGGCCATCCGTGAGGCCGTCTATGCCCTCGACACGCTGAAGGCCGACGGCATCAAACTGGCAACCAATGTGCAAGGTCAATATCTCGGTGCGCCGGAACTTGACCGGCTTTTTGCCGTGCTGAATGAACGCAAGGCTGTCGTCATCCTGCATCCTCATCGCCCAGAGCCCGTGAACCGCCAGGTGATGCAGCAGACGCCATTGGCCATGCAGGAGTATCTCGCGGAGACCACCCGTGCCGTGTCGAACATGATTTCGCGCAATGTGCTGGCCCGCTATCCGAACGTGAGAGTGGTAGTGCCCCATTGTGGTGCCTACCTGCCCATGGCCGTACCTCGCATGAAGTCGCTGGTGCCCGTGATGCAGGCTAACAAGATGGTTGGCGAGATTGACTGGGAAGCGAACCTTGCCGCCCTCTATTATGACTTGGCTGGGGCTCACTCTCCCGAGGTCATCCGCATGCTGCTCACCATCACCACGCCCGACCACCTGCTCTACGGCTCTGACTATCCCTACGTAGCTCCACAGGTGCTGACGGCCAGTCTCGCAAGGATGAAGGAGTACCTGACCACAGAGCCAGACCTTGCCCCATACAAGGAGATGATATTGTGGAAGAACGCAGGAAGCCTCATCCCTACCCTCTCTCGCGGAGGAGTTCTGGGCGAGACATCTACGGCAAAGCCATCCACTCCCCTCTCCCTTGCTAAAGGGGCCGAGGGTGGGGCTTTATGCCGCATTGCCGAAATCGAGGTCTATCCGCAATATCTGAAGGAATATCTTGCCTTTGCCAACGAGGTGGACCGGCTGAGCGTGGAGCGAGAGCCTGGCGTCGTCTGCCTCTTCCCGATGCAGACTGCCGAGGACTCCACAAAGATTCGCATCCTGGAAATCTACGCCTCAGAGGACGCCTACCAGCGCCATCTCAAGACCGAGCATTTCCAGAAGTACAAGCAGGGCACGCTCCACATGGTGAAAGACCTGAAGCTCCCCTCCATGAAGCCGCTCGACCCCGAAACCATGAAGCTGATATTCAGGAAGCAAAGATTACAATAACGAAGGTTACCAGAAGTCCTCGTCGAAATCAAAGCCGCCGCCGTTGTTCTGCTGCGGCTGAGGGCTGTCGTCGTCGACATCTTCTGCCCCAGCGTCTTCTTCGTCGTCAAGTTCTGTGGGCAGCTCGTAGTCGGGCACTTGCAGCAGTTCCTCGTTGCTGACGGGCAGGGGCAGGAAGGTCTGCTCGTAGAACTCGTCGTAGTCGCGGAAGCTGTAGCGCTTGCCGAGCATGGCAAGATTGTGCTCGCTGACGACGATGGTGCGGCAGTGGCGCAGCATGTCGGAGAGCTCGGGGGCTGCGGTTAGCTGACGGGCATATTGCAGGGCTTCGTCGAAGTTGAGGAAGCCACGGATGAGCATGCGGTTGTAGCCCTCTTCGTGCTCGGTCTCCAGGTCGAAGTTGCGCACAAGGAAATTGGTGAAGTTGAAGCGCGCCATCTGGTAGAGCATCTGGTTCTCAGCCTGGATGGGTGTGATGCCCAGCGCCTCGGCCAGCGAGTCGGGCTGATAAGCCAGCAGAAAGATGAAAGGCACGTCGCGGTCGGCCGAGAGGGTGTCTACGGCCGTGGAGTCCTGGCTGAGGGTCAGGTCGCGCCGACTCCAGATGTCATCGAGGTCGAACTTGCCACCATAGAGCTGACGACCCTCCTGCACGCCCTTCACAATCATGCCGGCCATCTCGGTGACCTCGCTCTGCGGATATTTCTCCACCACCTGCTTCAGCTCGTCGACGCAGCCCTTGGCATCGCCCTGGTTGAGCAGGCTCAGTCCGTGGATGAAGAGGAACTTAGGACGGTTCTCGCCCAGGGGGAAGCGCTCTGCTGAGAGCTGGGCGTTGGTAGCGATGACGTCGTGGCGGTCGGCCTTGAAGGCATCGTAGGTGGCAGCATAGAGTGAGTCTTCGATGTGGACGCCGAAGCGGGCATTTTCCACAAAGTAGGGGTCGCTGAGCAGCACTGTCCAGTCGCTCTCGGGATAGTCGGCCTGCATGCGGGCCAGACAGCTGTCGGCCTCGGCCTGAAGGCCCATGCGCGAATAGAGCAGGAAGAGGTGATACCACGCCTGGTCCATCTGCTCGTAGTCGGGATACTGCGTGACCAGCCTGACGAGCTGCTTGCGGGCCAGGGAGAGGTTTTCGAGTTTGTCCTTGAAGATGACGCCGGCGTGGTAGAGGCCGTCCTTGATGATGACGTTGCTCTCGGCCACCTGCTCCTCGGTGAAGGGAATCTGTGCCAGGTAGTACTCGCGGTTGTGTGGGTCGGCAGCCAGGCTGTCTGCCTCGGCATTGGGAGCCTCGATGCTGTCGTTGGCAGCCAGTGCGTCGTTAAGCTCGTCAGCGTTTTCCAGGCTGTCAGGCGTTTCTACGTTGCTGTCGATGTTTCCCACGACGGTGACGTTGGAGCGCCGCCAGTTATCGGCATTCTCGCGCTTTCCCCACTGTCGCTGGAAGGTCTGCTTACCCTGGTTCACGGCCATCTGGTTGTAGAAGTACCACTGTCCGTCGCTGGTCTGCTGGTTCTGCTGCTGCGCAGTGTTGGGGCGCTGGTTGCGGTTGCCCTGTGCACCCTGCTTGTTCAGTGCCTGCTCCACCTCGGCCTCACGGGCCTTGTCGGCCTCCTCTTTCTCCTTCTTCTTCAGCTCCTCAATGACGCGGTCGATGGCCTCCAGGCGTTCCTTCTCTGGCATGCGGGCCAGCTCTTGCAGCGAGTCTTGCAGATGTACGGCATCGGTGTAGGGCACCAGCTCGTCGAGCACCTTTGAGCGCGACGACAGTTCGTCGTAGCCGGGACGCTCCTTGTCGAGCAGTCCGATGGCCTCGCCATAGCAGCGCTGTGCGTCGCTGTAGCGTTCCATCTGCCAGTAGAGGTCGCCCAGGCGGAGCAGCAGCACGCCTTTCTCGGTGCCACTGCGCGTGGCTTTCTCGTTGCCCGTCTCGTAGGCGGCAATGGCCTTGGCGGTGTCGTTCTGCGAGAGGTAGATGTTGCCGATGGCATAGTACACCTGGTCGAGATAGTCCTTGTTGTTGTCGCTGGCAGCCATGCGGCGCAGGCGGCTGATCATTTTCTTGTAGTTGCTGGCGGCCATCACCTCGGTCTGGGCGATGCGGGCGTTGAACTCCATCTCGTAGGGCGGGTTCTGCGCAGCCACGTGGCCGTATGCCTTGTAGGCTTGCTGCTGCTGTCCCAGCACGGTATATACCTGCCCCATGATGAACCACTCACGGGCCTTCTGCACCTTGCGGTGTTCGCGCTTGATGACCTTGCGCAGCAGGGGAACAGCCTTCTCCAGCTCACCGGCACGCAGATAGTAGTCGGCCATCGTCTGGTTCCAGGCTGGTTGCGCGCTGAAGGGTATGGAGTCGCGGTTCTGATTGCGGATAACGTCCTCAGCATCGTAGATCCAGTCGAGCTGTGCATAGCAGCGGGCCAGCCAGGCACGGGCACCGGCGTTGATGGCAGGCTGCGACTGGTAGAGGCGGCTCATATAGCTGAAGGTGGCGGCGGCCTCGTCGAAGGCACCCTTCTGGAACTGCGCCTGCCCGAGCATCAGCCAGGCTTTCCAGAGGAAGGGGTTGTACTCGCGGCGACTGAGCCACTCGCGGTCCTTGGCCGTCTTGCGGCGTGTCTTCTTCCATTCGGGCTTCGCCTTGATGCTGTGCTGCTTGATGGTCTTTTCCATCTTCTCCACTGTGCGGTCGAAGTTGCCACTGCCGAGCTGACGGCTCTGCTTGTTGGCAACGGTGAAGAGGGGCAACAGCTCGGTGTAGTCGTCCTTGTTGCCTTTTTCCTTCTCTAACGAGCCGTCGATGAACGCCAGCTTACCATTATAATAAGTATTGTATTTCGCCGTAAACGACTGCCAGAAGCGGCTCCGCGCGGTATTCTTGTGCGCAGAGCAGGCAGTCATCAACAAGAGGATGACCACAGACAACAGGTTTACGGCGTGTCTTCGCATTTCAATAATATAAACTACGAAAGCGGCATTTTATTGCTTTCTCGGCGCTTTTTCTCTTCCAACAGGCAGCCAATCTTGCATTCGCCCGATGCCACGCTGCTGCACGAAGAGCAGTCGTGGGCCTCGACGACGGGCTCGTCGGTACCGCCTTTCGTAAACATGGAAGCCAGCGCAGCCACCACGCCAAGCGCCAACAGCGCCAGCACACAGATGAGCACGAACTGCATGGGCTACTCCTCCTCAACGATAAAGCCTGCATCGCGCAGATGGCTCCAGAACTGCGGATAGGACTTGGTGACGACGTGGGGATTATTGATGACGATGGGCTGCTGCAAGGCCAGTGGCGCGAAAGCCAGCGCCATGCGGTGGTCGTCGTAGGTGTCGATACAGACGGGCGAATCGGGCATAGCCTGCCGCTTGCCTTCCCACGACAGTTCGCTGCCGTTCGTGTCAATGATGTCGTAACCCAGCTTGGCCAGCTCGGTCTTCAAGGCGTTGATGCGGTCAGTCTCCTTAATCTTCAGCGTCTGCAGGCCCGTGAAATGGAAAGGCACGCCCAGGGCGCAGCAGGTCACGACAAACGTCTGTGCCAGGTCGGGGGAATTCACGAAGTCATACTCCAGTCTCGGCACGCAATGGCCGTTCTTCTTCAGCGTCACTGTGGTGGGCTGGCCAGGCTTACGCGAGTCGAACTTCGTCTTCACGCCCAGCAGACTGAACAAATAGCGCACGCTGGAGTCGCCCTGCTTCGACCCGTCCATCAGTCCCTCGAGACGCACCTCGGCATCGCGGTCGGGCGACAGGGCCACCATTTCATACCAGTAGCTAGCAGCGCTCCAGTCGTTCTCTATGAAATAAGTGCGCGGGCGATAGGGCGTGGGCTTCACCTCGATAGTGTCTACCGATGTCCACTCAGCCTCTGCGCCAAACTCGCGCATGGTCCACAGTGTCAGGTCGATATAGGGCCGCGAGATAATGTCGCCTATTAGCCGCAGCGTAAGCCCTTTGCTCAGCACGGGGCCAATCATGAGCAGCGCTGAGATATACTGGGAGCTGACGTTCCCGTCAATCTCCAGCTGTCCGCCATCGAGCCGTCTGCCATTGATGTGCAACGGGGGGAAGCCCTCTTCGCCTTCGTAGCTGATGTCGGCTCCCAGCCGGCGCAGGGCATTGACAAGGATGCCAATGGGGCGATGCTTCATGCGCTCAGTGCCCGTCAGCACATGCTCGCCACTGGCCGTGGCAGCCAGGAAGGCCGTAGTGAAGCGCATGGCCGTTCCGGCGGCTCCTATATTAATAATGTATGGGTTCTCACGCAAGGCACGGATGATTACCTCGGTGTCGTCGCAGTCGCTCAGATTGTCAGGCAGGATGCAACAATCGGACAGCGCATAAATAATCAATGCACGGTTGGAGATGCTTTTCGACGATGGCAATTTCACCAAAGTCGACAACTGTGTAGGGGCATTAAGTCTATAATGTGTCATATTCACGTGCAAAGTTAATGTTTTTTCATGAAGAAGCAAAAAAAAGAAGGAAAAAATTTGGTCAGTTCAAAAAAACATAGTACCTTTGCACCCGCAAAACAGAAAACAAAGCTGTTTTAGCAAAAGGATCGGGGCTTAGCGCAGTTGGTAGCGCACACGTCTGGGGGGCGCGAGGTCGCTGGTTCGAGTCCAGTAGCCCCGACACAGGAAAAGGTCGAAACCAAACAGGTTCCGACCTTTTTCGTTATCACAAAAGAAGACCACGGAATGAACATCATCGAGCAAACAGTAGTGCCGAAGAGCCCGAGCCGCAGAAGCGAGGATGGCATTGTCGTCAGCCCCGACTTTGTGGCGGTCATCGACGGCTCTACGTCGAAGTCGCGGCAACGGTGCCATCGTGACCTCTCACTGCGCCGACATAGCAATGGCGAGCTGGCCATGCTCATCATCAGCGACTTCATCAGGCACATGCCCAAGGGCACCACCTGCCACCAGTTCTGCACAGGAGCCTCGGCAGCCATCCGCAGCCGCTACAAAAAATCGCTTCTCGACCATCTTTCGGAACATGCAGAAGACCGGTTGACAGCTTCGTGCGTTGTCTTCAGCCGCCTACGACGTGAGATATGGATGATTGGCGACTGTCAGGCGCTCTCCATCCCATTGCCTCCTACGCACGGTCCATCGGCAGCCATTAGCGGCGAAAGGGCCGACGCCCCCACCCCATCCTATTACGACAATCCAAAGCCCTACGAACAGGAGCTGGCTCAGATGCGTGCCAACATCATCAGGCAGAGTCCCCAGCCGTGGGACCACTTCCTGACTGACGATACTGCACGCCAGGCCATCATCCCACGGATGCTTGAGACCATGCGGCAGCAGAACAAGACCTACAGCGTCATCGACGGCTTTCCTGTCGACGAGCGCCATGTGCGCATCATCACGCTCGACTTCCAGCCCTGGCAACTGGTCCTGGCCAGCGACGGCTACCCCTTCCTCTGCCCCACCCTTGCCGAGAGCGAGGACCGTCTGGCCGCGCAGCTGAAGAACGATCCGCTGAACATCGGTCTAGCCTTCGTGGCCACAAAGGCGTTCGCAGCGGGCAACAACTCTTTCGACGACCGTGCCTACATACGCTTCGACATCTAACCGCTCCCGGTTCCAAGAAATGCAATTTTAGCTGGCTATGTAAAGTTTTTTAGCAAAAAGTGAAGGCTTTTATTTGGCAGTTAGCAAAAATATCACTACCTTTGCAGCCACAAAAAGCAGGTAGTAACCTCTGCCGACGCAAAATGGGGTTCCGTAGCTCAGCTGGATAGAGCAACAGCCTTCTAAGCTGTGGGTCTTGGGTTCGAGCCCCAACGGAATCACCTTACGAAATCCGCAAGAATCTGACGTTCAGAACCTTGCGGTTTTTTTATTTTCGTCAAATACGTCACATTAGCACCACTAAGTAGGCACGTGTAGCTCCTGTTTCACTTCATCAACACCCAGTATGATTATCTCTCTAACAGATTAGCAGCCAGCCCGTCGGCTGCCTGAATCAGCGACAAGAGCGGACAACGCTCTCTGGCAGCATTCAGATTACCTTTCATCTCTGGCGACTGGAAAGGCAGGTCCCAAGCCGTCATGTGCTAGCGCATGGCAATTATCTCGTCGGCTGTCAGCTTCAGTCTGTTTTGCAGGAGCCAGATAACCGACTTCTCGCCATGTCACATCTTTCTATTAGATGATGTTCTGCCAAGAAAGTCAAATCCATCTCCAGAGGAGTAATAGAAAATGCCATGTAACTCTTTCTCGGTTTCTTATTCGGATAGTCCAACTTTAGCAATTCTTCTTTGCTCATCTCTTTGTGACACTTATAAGCTAATATGGGGGATATACAGATTAAAAAGGCAAGTCATCAATGATATTGTCCTCGCAAACAAGGCAGGATGGCTCTAAGACCTCCGCTTTAGCAATGTCCTTTATTTTGGAACGGTAGTCGCCATAGACCTTGAAGTTGTCGATTTCGATGCGGCGGTTGCGACTGATGTCGGCGAACTCCTGCTCACGCTCGATGCCGAGGTAGCGACGGCCTATGAGATTGGCGGCAATGCCTGTCGTTGAGGAACCAGCAAACGGGTCGAGAATCCAACCGTTCTTGTCGGTCGAGGCGAGGATGATACGGGTGAGCAGGGCGAGTGGCTTCTGCGTGGGGTGCTTGCCGCAGGACTTTTCCCACGGGGCGATGGCGGGCAGTCGCCACACGTCGGTCATCTGCTTGTCGTCGTTCAAGTGCTTCATCAACTCGTAGTTGAAATGGTGTGGACGCTTGGCACTCTTTCGTGCCCAGATGATGAACTCTGTTGAGTAAGTGAAGTAACGGCAGGAGATGTTGGGCGGCGGGTTGGTCTTTGCCCATGTGACTACGTTGAGAATCTTGAAGCCCAGTTCGGTGAGGCTGTTGGCTACGGAGAAGATGTTGTGATAGGTGCCAGAAATCCAGATGGTGCCGTCCTCCTTAAACTTGTCGCGGCAAAGTCCAATACAACGTTTGTTGAATTCGTTGATTTCCTCGGGCGTGCCGCCTCTGTCCCATTCACCCTTGTTGACGCTGACGATTTTTCCAGCCTGGACCGATATTCCATCGTTGGAGAGGAAGTATGGCGGGTCGGCAAATATCATGTAGAAAAGGAAATCGAACTGCGGGAGCAATTCAAAAGTATCGCCATGGAGGAGGGTGAAGGCACGGTCGTGAGATTTGTAATAGGGTTTTATCATCTCGACTGTTCTATGAATGATGAAATATTCGCCAGATTATACACACTGGGAATAGCATTGTAGGCTTCCTCCAATTTGTTTCGAGCCGATTTCCAGCCTATGCCGTCGGTTATCCACACAAATTCAAACCCCTTGACAGAATTGACCTTAGGTGCCAGTTCTGTGTAGGCACGGGCCACCTCATTGAGCTTTGAACCGCCACCGCTATAGAAGTTCACCTCGATGAGATACTTCCTCTTCGTTGTCTCTATATAGAAGTCGAAGCGTTTCTTGTCAGTACCGAGCACCGACAGTTCTGGGAACTCTGAGGAATAAACCTCTTGTAGGAAACTGATTCCGTTTTCACGAAGGATGCGGGCAACCGTAGCTTCCATGATATGACCACTTCGATTCTTACGGGCATTGGTGTCAAGGCCGGTTTCAATGCCAAAGACATAGTCAACCAGATTCTTGATGCGGCGCGACTGGAAAATCTCTGCCAGTCCTGTGCCTTGCAGAAACTCCAAAACTTTTGCTGCCGATTCAAAGTAGCTTTTTAGTATCACCACATGACCGCAACTGTCAACAACGGGTTTCTTACCTTCATCCCTGACGGCAATCAAGATGCCCAACACCTCAAACACCTTTGGGTCACGTTGCCCTCTGTGCTCATTGCTCTTTTGTCGTTTTGCATGCGGACAAAAGAAAGCGTACCCTCTTCCCATTCAACTCCAGACAAGGGCAGTCCACCACAGAAGCCCATACAGAGAGGTGAAAGGAAGGGGTACGCCTATATAGCATAGGCGTATCCTCATTCCCTGAGACCCTCTGTATAAATGTTTGGTGGACTTTTATGTCTGAGGTCTCGTTAGAATTTAGATACTGCTATCTAATTCCACAAAGTCTTGCCGACGCTCAAGAATCTGAGCAATAAGCGGGTGCAAAGTTAAGCAATTTTTTCTGCAATACCTGCAATTCGCCCTGCTTTTTCATCTTTTTGCGTCAATTTCTGTCTCTTGGTAGTCAGAAGCATCCAGAATAATGTCGCAATTGCGATACATCTGCCTCACCGTCTCAACGGCATCATCTTCGCTTTCGGCATCCGTCTCAACAATGCGGCTCAGCACCTCTCTCACTTCTATTCTGTACTTCGTCATACGCTGTGCAAAGGTACTCAAAATCAACGACGATTTTGGGAATAGATCAAAACTTAACAAAAATGATCAAAAAAGATCAAACCCGTTCAAGGTACAAGACTTATTATACCTTAAACGGGACAAAACTCTTTGAGGATACAAGCTTTATAGTCCTAACAGATAGGTTTTAGCACCTCTACCCTCATGCCGAGGGCAGCAATGATGCGGTAGAATACGCCCACGCTGGGTGTGTTGACGCCATTCTCAATTTTTGAGATGTACGACTTAGTTGTCTGCATGCACTCTGCCAATTCTGCCTGAGTCACTTTAGCCTCCTTGCGGGCTTCCTGAAGTATCTGGCCAGAGTAGATCGAGTAGGCCGCCTCTTCTGCATGAGCGCGTTCGGGAGTTCCCTCCTTGCCGAACTTGGCATCCAGCACTGCATCGTAGTCAACGATTATGTGATTGTTTGTCTGCATAAAGAGTCTCCATATACGACTCAAAGTAGCCGCCGTATGTTTTTATCTTTCGTGTCATGGGTGCAAAATTCCATAAAATTGTCGAATTGTGCAACTTTAGAGGCTGTTATTTTCGAATAGGCATTCAATTTCCTTTGTTTTATCCACGGTAAAGGTTGTTGAAGCATGTGCGGTTGAGGAAGGCAGATATTGCTGTTCAATGTGCTTCAATTAATGGCTGTTCCAAATTTCCATTCCTTTTGTCAAAATATTTCACAGAAAAATTTGTTCACGGCGGCGACGCATCCTGGAGTGAGAAATGGCCGTTTGGGCTCCTTGTTCGACCATCGACTGATGAAAAACTGAGGGGGGAATGTTAAAATTTTGCACACAACCCCTCCTTTTGTGCACGTTTTTTGCTCCTTTTTTGCTCCTTTTCGCGTTTCTGTAAGCACGCCAAATTTTCAAAAGTCAACATCAAATTTTTCTGCGGCGTTGACTTTTGAAAACGTTCGAACGGCTTTTTTCGCCAAAGGCGGCCCAACGGACTGATTTATAACCATTTAGAAAACCCTCAAAAAAATGCGTTTTTTTTCGAACAAAAGTTGTTTCGCGCAGAATTTTCAAATTATGGAGGGCAAAAACGGCCGTTTTGTCAAAATCCTTCAAAAACGATTGTCCCATTTTACGCATCATCCATCAGAACTGGAAATAGATGAAGGGCTGTATCTCGGAGCTTTTCACCTGAATGACGATGTAGATGACGATGGCGATGAGGAGGGCACCAAGCAGCACGTCTCCCTTCTGGATGACTGCGACGCAACGCTCGTTCCAGCTGTCGGGGATGAAGTGGGTGACGTAGCCGAAGAGAATCATGGCGAAGACGACCCAATAGCCTTCAACGACCTGCAGGAAGAGTTCGGGATGGAAGTCGGTGAAAATCTTGCTGATCATCGTCCACGAGGCGTCGAAGGTGTGGTTACGGAAGAAAATCCAGCAGAACACCACAAAATGGAAGGTGATCACCACGGCCAGCACGCGGCGCAGGCCATGGCTCTGATAGTGCTTGTCGTGGTGGAAGATGTTCTGGCGCATCCATTTGTGCAAGGCCAGGGCCAGACCGTGCATGCCGCCCCACGCCACGAAGTTAAGACTGGCGCCATGCCAGAGTCCTCCCAGCAGCATAGTTATAATAAGGTTGATGTACTGGCGCACCTTTCCCTTACGGTTGCCACCGAGCGAGATGTAGATGTAGTCGCGTATCCATGAGGAGAGCGAGATGTGCCAGCGGCGCCAGAAGTCGGTGATGCTCTGCGAGGTGTAGGGAGCGTTGAAGTTCATGGGGAAGCGGAAGCCCAGCAGCAGCGCGATGCCGATGGCCATGTCGCTGTAGCCAGAGAAGTCGCAGTAGATTTGCATGGCATAGCCGTAGGCTCCCAGCAGGTTCTCCACGCCGCTGTAGAGCGAGGGGTTGTCGAAGATGCGGTCGACGAAGTTTAGCGAGATATAGTCGCTGATGACGGCTTTCTTGAACAGGCCAATCATGATGAAGAAGACGCCACGGGCAAACATCTCCCGGGTGATGGCCAGGGGCTTGCGAATCTGTGGCGCAAAGTCGCGGGCACGGACGATGGGTCCTGCTACGAGCTGGGGGAAGAAGCTGACGTAGAAGGCGTAGTCGAGCAGCGAGGGCAGCGGCTTGAGGTCGCCCCGATAGACGTCGATGACGTAGCTCATGGACTGGAAGGTGAAGAAGGAGATGCCCACGGGCAGGAAGATGTCCCAGGGCTGGAAGTTGGCCCCCACCATCTGCGCCCACATGCCGGCGAAGAAGTTGGTGTACTTGAAATAGGCCAGCAGTCCGAGGTCGATGACGAGGGAGAGGGCAACGAGCCACTTTAATTTACGATTTATCGATTTACTATTTTCGATTTCCTGTGTGGCCGTTTTGCTGCGTGCAATGGCATGGGCAATGGCGTAGTCGCTCAGGGTGACGATGGCAAGCAGGAAGAAATAGAATCCGCTTGACTTATAGTAGAAATAGTAGGAGAAGGCAGTGACGAAAAGCAGCCGGAGCGTCCGCGTATGCTGCAGGAGCATGTAGACGAGCGAGAAGCCGAGGAAGAGGAACAGGAAGAGTCCCGACGAGAAGATGAGCGGTGCGTCGGGGTTATAGGTCAGCTGTTGCAGTATGTTGTCAATCATATTCATTCTCACTTTTCACTTATCATTTCCCGCCATAGCCCGCCATCAGGGCATCGAAGAGGAAGCGAGCCAGATAGCGGCCGCCCTTGAAGTTGATGTGCGTATAGTCCTTGTTGGCCAGTCCGCGGTCAACGAGGTCTTTCATGCTCTCGCGGCCACCCATGGCCTGGAAGAGGCTGAAGAAGCTGACGGCATGTTCGCTGGCCATGAGCTGCTGGTAGGCCACGAGCTGCTCGACGCCCTTCATGGTGCGCAGTCCGGCGTCGGTGCGCTGGTCGCGGTCGGGCATGCTGACGATGAGGATGCTGGCCTGCGGGTAGGCTTGTCGCAGGTGGTCTATGGCCTGCCCCATCTGCCGGGTGTAGCCAGAGTAGTTACCCTGCTTGCTGTTGGCCACGTTCAGGCCGAAGTGGAGCACGATGAGGTCGTAGGGCCGCTGAGCCGCAAACTGTGCCAGCGTGGCTGCCGGTATCTGTGAGAGGGTGTAGCCAGCCGAGCCACGCATGCTGAAGTTGTCGACCACCACGCCCTGCTTCGGCTCAAGCGCCACGCCAAAGAGCAGCGTGCTGTTTCCGGCTTTGCTCACGGTGTAGCTGGCACTGGTCATCTGCCGTGGCCGCTGCAGTGAGTCGCCGGGCTGCCAGCCTGCCGTCCGCACAATGGCCTGCAGGTTCTGCGAGCCAGGCACAGAGTCGACCACGGTGGTGTCGCCGTTGAAGGTGGCTTTCAGCTTCAGTCCTCCGCCAGAGCGCAGGTAGAAGATGGCCTGGTCCCAGGCCGACAGATGGCGTCGCATCTTAGAGCCTTTGTAGGTGATGCGTGCGCCGTCGGCAACGGTGAAATAGCGCTGGGCAATGCCTTGGTTGGCGGCGTTGAAGGGGCGCTTCACCACCTCATATTCATGGATGCCGCTGAACGTGTGGCCAACGGTGGTGCGGAAGCCGTGCACCTGACTGGCGCAGTCGACCCATCCCACGCCATTGCCGCCGAAGCGGTCCTGCAGCAGCTCACGCAGGTCGGCAGTGAAGATGTCGCCCTCGATGAACGAGTCGCCATAATAGGCAACGCGAACGGGGCGTCCCAGCTGGCTCACGCTGGCCAAGGCATGGTAGAAGTGCTGCATGCCACCGGGCTGGCCCTGCGAGTAGTCGAGAATGTGTGGACCCTCATCCGAAAGGCCCTCCTGACCCTTCAGGCCCTCCTGACTCTCAAGACCCGCCGGCCCCTCCCCCGGCCCCTCCCTGTTGGGAGGGGAGTATATAGACTCATCTGCAGAAACAGAGGAAGCCGCAGAAACAGAGGTGGCAGAACTATCCACTCCCCTCCCTGCAGGGAGGGGTTGGGGGAGGGTCCGCTGGGCCTGCTGGGTCCGCTGGGGTTGCAGGGTCTGTTGGGGGATGGGTATTTCGGGCATGGCATCGAGGTCATCGGGCAGCACCTCGGGCAACACGTCGCTCAACAGATTGACGCGGCGCAGCTGCTGGTCGCCAATGGTGAGCTGGGGCAGGAAGTGCAATGCCAGCAAAATGGCCACTACCAGCCCCACGAGAATAAAAGTACGGGCACACTGATTCACCTTCTTCTGTTTTCTTTTTTTTATGGTTGATTGGCTGCCGGCTGCTTCTCTGAAGCCATCAGATTGTCAAGCAGCACCACGCCAAGCTGAGTACACAGCCCACGAATGTAGACGGACACCACCTGATGGAAGATTTGCTCAATGCTATACTTCGCATACAGCCGCTGTGACATAATATGATAACCTATCGTATCTAATAAGAGGAGTACCATGTCATAATCGATATCTTTCCGGAAATAGCCTTCGTCAACACCGCGATTCATGAATGCCCGCAGGCGGTCCCTATTCTCCTCGCGGTCTTTCTCAAGCAAAGCCATCACACGCGGATATTTCTCCAGGTCGTCATAGAACTGCGGCACGGTGTCTTTTAGCTCGCGCACCTTCTTCTTATATTCATGCACGATGACCTCAATCACATTCGGCTTCTTTTCCATGAAAGACTGCACGTCGGCCCGCTGCCGTTCGCGGTATTTCCTGATTCCCTCGTAGAGCAGCTCCTCCTTGTTCTCATAGAGCTCATACATCGTCCGCTTCGAGATGCTCAGCTGCTGGGCGATGTCGTCCATCTTCACGGCACGTATTCCCTGAGCCGCAAAGGCACGCATCGCCGTTTCTACGATGCGCTCATGCAACTGCTGCCGGTAAGGCGTTTTTGAGTTCTGCTCTGTCATGTTCTCTCAAAATTGGCTGCAAAGGTAGTTAAAAGTTGGGAGTTAGGGGTTAGGAGTTAGGAGTTTTTTTCGACGAAAAACAAAAAAAATGTTAAGCCACCGCATAATAACCCCTAACTCCTAACCCCTAACTCCTAACTATTTATTACCTTTGCAGCCGATTTTTTTCGACTTAACAGTAGTTGCAAATGGTAAAGATTACGAAAGAGGCGGCCCTGGCCTACCACGAGAGCGGTCGCCCTGGAAAGATTGAAGTGAAGCCGACGAAGGCTTACCGTACACAAACCGACCTCTCGCTGGCCTATTCGCCCGGCGTGGCCTATCCTTGTCTGGAGATTCAGGATAACCCCGACAATGCCTACAAGTACACCGACAAAGGCAACCTGGTGGCCGTCATCAGCAACGGCACTGCCGTGCTGGGCCTTGGCGACATCGGCGCCATGAGCGGCAAGCCCGTCATGGAGGGCAAGGGCCTGCTGTTCAAGATCTATGGCGGCATCGACGTCTTCGACATCGAGGTAGCCGAGAAAGACCCCGAGAAGTTCTGCGAGGCCGTGGAGCGCATCGCCCCCACCTTCGGCGGCATCAACCTCGAGGACATCAAGGCCCCGGAATGCTTTTATATTGAGGAGCGCCTGAAGCGGACGCTCGACATCCCCGTGATGCACGACGACCAGCACGGCACCGCCATCATCAGCGCCGCCGGACTGAAAAACGCGCTGGAGGTCATCGGCAAGGACATCAGCAAGGTGAAGATTGTGGTCAACGGCGCCGGTGCCGCAGCCATCTCATGCACCAAGCTCTACATGGCCATCGGTGCCCGCAAGGAGAACATCGTGATGCTCGACTCGAAGGGCGTCATCCGTGCCGACCGTCAGGACCTGAACGAGCAGAAGCGATTCTTTGCCACCAGCCGCACCGACATACACACGCTGGCCGAGGCCGTCAGCGGCGCCGACGTCTTCGTAGGCCTCTCGAAGGGCAATGTACTGTCGAAAGACATGGTGAGGAGCATGGCCAAAGACCCCGTCATCTTCGCCCTGGCCAACCCCGTGCCAGAGATTTCCTACGAGGATGCCATGGAGGCCCGCACCGACGTGCTGATGTCTACGGGCCGCACCGACTATCCCAACCAGATTAACAACGTCATCGGCTTCCCCTACATCTTCCGCGGTGCCCTCGACGTTCACGCCACCGCCATCAACGAGCAGATGAAGCTGGCCGCCGTCTATGCCATAGCCGACCTGGCCAAGCAGCCCGTTCCCGACGTGGTGAACGACGTCTACAAGGTGAACAACCTGCGCTTCGGACGCGACTACTTCATCCCCAAGCCTGTCGACCCACGCCTCATCAGCGAAGTGTCGGCCGCCGTGGCTAAGGCCGCCATAGAGAGCGGCGTCGCCCGCAGGCAGATTACCGACTGGGAGCACTACAAAGACTCGCTCAGCGTGCTCTTAGGACAGGAGACGAAGCTCACGCAGAAGCTCTATGCCACCGCCGCCGCCCATCCGCAGCGCGTGGTCTTCGCCGAGGGCGTCCACCCCACCATGCTCAAAGCCGCCGTGCAGGCCAGGGCCGAGGGCATCTGCCACCCCATCCTCTTAGGCAACGACGAGGTCATCGCCAAGCTGGCCAAGAGCCTCGACCTCTCCCTCGAGGGCATCGAGATCGTCAACCTGCGCCATCCCTCGGAGCAGGAGCGCCGCGAGCGCTATGCACGCATCCTCACCGAGAAGCGCCAGCGCGAGGGCTACACCTTCCAGGAGGCCAACGACAAGATGTTCGAGCGCAACTATTTTGGCATGATGATGGTCGAGACGGGCGAGGCCGACGCCTTCATCACCGGTCTCTACACCAAGTACTCGAACACGGTGAAGGTGGTCAAGGAGGTCATCGGCATTCGGCCCGAATACCAGCACTTCGGCGCACTCCACATCATCAACTCGCCGAAGGGCACCATCTACATCTGCGACACGCTGGTGAACGAGAACCCCGACACCGACACGCTCGTAGACATCGGCAAGCTGGCCTCCACCGCCGTTCGCTTCTTCAACGAGAAGCCCGTCATTGCCATGATCAGCCACTCTAACTTCGGCAGTTCCACCAGCGACGGCGCACTGAAGGTGAAGCACGCCGTGGAGCAGCTCCACCAGCTCTATCCCGACCTGCCCATCGACGGCGAGATGCAGCTGGGCTTCGCCCTCGACCGCCAGCTGCGCGACGAGCAGTACCCCTTCTCGCGCCTCCGCGGCAAGGACGTCAACACACTCATCTTCCCCAACCTCACCTCGGCTCGCTCCAGCTACAAGATGCTGCAGGTGCTCGGCGCCGACGCCGAAATCATCGGCCCCATCCAGATGGGCCTCAACAAGGCCATCCACTTCGTCGACTTCGGTGCTTCGGTGCGCGACGTGGTGAACATCACCGCCGTGGCCGGCATCGACGCCTACGTCTTCAAGATAAAGGACAGAATCAGCAGAGTTAGGAGTTAGGAGTGATGCACCGCGTACTCATTTCGCTGGCCAGCAACTACCAGCAAGAGAATCACCTCAGCGAGGCCCACAGGGTGCTCGCTGAGGTGATTTCGTCTGCTGCCTACACCGAGGCCATCTGGACCGAGGCCGAGGGCAAGGCCCCGTGCGCGCAGCATTCGACATACCTCAACCAGCTGGTCAGCGCCGAGACCGAACTCACCGCCGACGAGCTGAACTGCCGCCTCAAAGAGATGGAGCAGGCCCTGGGGCGAACCCCCGAGATGCGACGGCAGGGCATCGTGCCCATCGACCTCGACCTCCTTCTCTGGGACAGCGACCGCTACCACCAGCGCGACTGGCAGCGCAGCTACATCACCCGCCTGCTGCCCAGCGTTCCCCATTAGCCATTCCTCGTTTACAGAGCTTCCGCTGCTGAAAATCCTCGATTGGCGGATTTTTTTCTGGCCACGTTTTTTGTCCGCCCAAATCTTTTTTTTCGGACAATAAAAGATTCATGCATTGATAACGCCAACGGTTCGTTGGTAAATAACAACGGTTCGTTAGTAAACAACAACGGTTCGCTTTAGATAAATGAGACGAGAATGATTCAGCGTCATCGTCGTTCATTCGTTCACAACCCATATATAAGGGATTGTGAACGAATTGAACTGAACATGCCTGATAGCCAAGCGGCCTTTTGGGTCCTTCACGTTCGCCCCCATTGATTCAGTATTTACAACTATTTGCACCAAAAATAGTTAACATTGTTAAATTTAACCGAATCAATTAACTAAAAATATCGTGTATTGGTGTTTTCGTTGTATCTTTGCATTACATTCGACAAAGCAAGGAAACAGATGAAGAAATCAACAATATGGGCCATCGCCCTCATCATGGGGTTCTCGTTCCTGGGCTTGCTCTACGTTCAGCTGTCGTACATCGAGGAGATGGCGAAGATGAAGAAGGAGCAGTTCAACGAGAGCGTGACGCGCAGCCTCTACCAGGCTTCGCGCAACCTGGAGCTGAACGAGACGCTGCGCTATCTGGAGAAGGACGTGAACGAAGTGGAGCGCCGCGCCTACCAGCAGGACTCGGTGATGGTAGACGGCATAGAGGGCAAGATTCAGGAGCAGCACCAGTTCAGTGTGTCGGCCGATGACGGCACAGTCTACTCCGCCTTCGAGCTGAAGACGTTTGCCACGAAGCCGCCCACCATCCCCAAGGCCATCATCATGAAGACCGACAACTCGTCGCTCTCGGAGGCCACGAAGTCGATGCAGGAGATTGTGCGCACGCGCTATGTCTATCAGAAGGCGCTGCTCGACGAGGTGGTATACAATATTTTATATACTGCCAGCGACAAGCCGCTGAAGGAGCGCGTGAACTTCAAGCTGCTCGACACCGACATCCGCGAGAGCCTGCAGAACAACGGCATCAACCTGAAGTATCACTTCACCGTATCGACGGCCGACGGACGCGAGGTGTACCGCTGTCCCGACTACGACGAGGAGGGCTCTGAACACGGCTATGCACAGACGCTCTTCCAGAACGACCCGGCCTCGAAGATGGGTGTGGTGCGCATCCACTTCCCCGAGATGGACAAGTACATCTACTCGTCGGTGAGGTTCATGATTCCTGCCGTCATTTTCACGCTGGTGCTGCTCGTCACGTTCCTCTTTACCATCGTGGTCATCTTTCGCCAGAAGCGCTACTCGGAAATTAAGAACGACTTTATCAACAACATGACGCACGAGCTGAAGACCCCCATCAGCAGCATCTCGCTGGCAGCCCAGATGCTGAACGACGAGAGCGTGCCCAAGACGGTTCAGATGCAGAAGCATCTCGGCAGCGTCATCAACGACGAGTCGAAGCGCCTGCGCTTCCTCGTGGAGAAAGTTCTGCAGATGTCGATGTTCGACCGTAAGTCGGTGTCGTTCAAGAAGAAGGAACTCGACATTAACGAACTGCTGGAACAGACGGCCAGCTCGTTCTCCCTGCGCGTGGAGCACACCGGCGGAAAGATTTACACGGAGATTGAGGCCGTAGACTCTGCCATCTTCGTCGACGAGGTGCACTTCCAGAACGCCATCACGAACCTGATGGACAACGCGGTGAAATACCGCCAGCCCGACAAGCCCGTGGACATCCACATCCGCACGTGGAACGAGGGTAACAAGCTCTGCTTCTCTATTGCCGACAACGGACAGGGCATCAAGCGCGAGAACGTGAAGAAGATCTTCGAGAAGTTCTACCGCGTGCACACCGGTAACGTTCACGACGTGAAGGGCTTCGGCCTCGGCCTGGCCTACGTGAAAAAAATCATCAACCTGCACGAGGGCGACATCAAGTGCGAGAGCGAATGGGGCAAGGGCACCAAGTTCACCGTTACGCTGCCCATCCTGGTGGAGGAGAGCAACGGCTAAGCTAAAAGTAACAAACAAGAGATTTAATATTAACCCACTAAAAAACAACAAAGTTATGGACGACAACCTGAAGATTTTGCTGTGCGAGGACGACGAGAACCTCGGCATGCTGTTGAGAGAGTATCTGGCCGCCAAGGGCTACGAGTCGGAGCTGTGCGCCGACGGTGAGGCAGGCTACAAGGCCTTCCTAAAGACAAAGTTCGACATCTGTGTGCTGGACGTGATGATGCCCAAGAAAGACGGCTTCACGCTGGCACAGGAAATCAGGGCCGCCAACCCCGAAGTGCCCATCATCTTCCTGACCGCAAAGACCATGAAGGAGGACATCCTGGAGGGCTTCAAGCTGGGTGCCGACGACTACATCACCAAGCCCTTCTCCATGGAGGAGCTGGTGTTCCGCATTGAGGCCATCCTGCGCCGCGTGCGTGGCAAGAAGAACAAGGAGAGCACGCTCTACCACATCGGCCAGTTCACCTTCGACACGCAGAAGCAGCTGCTCAGCATCGGCGAGAAGCAGACGAAGCTGACCACCAAGGAGAACGAGCTGCTGGCCCTGCTCTGCTCGCACGCCAACGAGATTCTGCAGCGCGACTTCGCCCTGAAGACCATCTGGATTGACGACAACTACTTCAACGCCCGCTCCATGGACGTCTACATCACCAAGCTGCGCAAGCACCTGAAGGACGACCCGCAGATTGAAATCATCAACATCCACGGCAAGGGCTACAAGCTGATTACGCCGGAAGAGGAGTAGGAAGTAATTTGAGATTTGATATTTGAGGTTTGAGGATTGAGGTTTGAGGTTTCTCGTTGACGAGTGTTAAAAAATAACAAGTCAATGCACAAATCTTAAATCTCGAACCTCAAATCTCAAACCTTTTTAGTACCTTTGCGGCTGTTATGAGAAAATGGTTTATTGGAATCCTCTGGACCCTGCTCGTACTCGTGGTCATTGCCACGGGAGTTGTCTTTTGGGCTATCTCTGATGGCCGGATAGGCTACATGCCTCCTATTGAGGAGCTACAGAACCCTATCAACCGCTTTGCATCACAAGTTTATACGGCCGACGGGAAACTCCTGGGCACCTATAGCCTGAGCCGCGAGAACCGCGTCATGGTCAACTACGACCAGCTGCCGCCATCGCTCATCGATGCGCTGGTGGCCACTGAGGACGCCCGCTTCTTCGACCATGCCGGCATCGACTTCTGGGCGCTCGGACGCGCCATCATCAAGCGCGGTGTGCTCCAGCAGAAGAGTGCCGGCGGCGGCAGCACCATCACGCAGCAGCTGGCCAAGCAGCTCTTCAGCGACGTGGCCCATAGCACCACGGAGCGCATGCTGCAGAAGCCAATCGAGTGGGTCATCGCCGTGAAGCTGGAACGTAACTACACTAAGGAGGAAATCATTGCCATGTACCTGAACTATTTCGATTTCCTCAACAACGCCGTGGGCATCAAGACGGCCTCGAACACCTATTTCTCGAAAGAGCCGTCGGAACTGAGCCTCACCGAAGCCGCCACGCTGGTAGGCATGTGCAAGAATCCCTCCTACTTCAACCCCCGCCGTTTCCCTGAGCGCAGCGAGGCTCGCCGCAACGTGGTGCTGCAGCAGATGTGCAAAGGCGGATACATCACCGAAGAGGAGCGCGACAGTTGCATGCAGGTGCCGCTGGCCAGCGAGCTGAAATACCGTGTCATCGACCACAACGAGGGCGAGGCCACCTATTTCCGCGACTTCCTGCGCCGCTACATGATGGCCAAGGAACCCGTTGCCAGCGACTATCCCGAATGGAACCGCACGAAATATGCCCTCGACAAGATTGCCTGGCAGGAAGACCCGCTTTACGGCTGGTGCAACAAGAACAAGAAAAGCGACGGCACGAACTACAACGTCTATACCGACGGTCTGAAAATCTATACCACCATCGACTCGCGCATGCAGCAATATGCCCAGGAGGCGTGCTATGAGCACGTGGCCGTCTATCTGCAGAACGAGTTCAGCAAGGGTAACCGCAACCGCCGCAACGCCCCCTATTCTAACTCGCTCTCGGCCTCGGAGGTGAAGAAAATCCTGCAACGAAACATCAGACAATGCGAACGCTACCGCGTGATGAAGGAGAATGGCGCATCGCAGCAAGAAATCGACAAGGCCTTCAACACCCGGGTAAAGATGTCGGTGTTCACCTATCACGGCGAGCGCGACACGACGATGACCCCGCTCGACTCCATCCTCTACTACAAGTCGTTCCTGCGCACCGGCTTCCTCAGCATGGATCCCCGCAACGGCCACGTGAAAGCCTATGTGGGCGGACTCGACTTCCAGCACTTCGCCTACGACATGGCCACCGAGGGGCGCCGTCAGGTGGGCTCCACCATCAAGCCGTTCCTCTATTCGCTGGCCATGATGCCCTCGGGCGGTAACATGAACCCCTGCACTGAGGTGCCCTGCATACAGAAGACCTATTACACCGAGAGTGGACAGGCATGGACACCGCGCAATGGTAGCCGGGCACGTGAGGGCGAGATGGTGTCACTAAAGTGGGGTCTCCAGACATCGAACAACTGGGTGTCGGCCTACCTCATCGACGTGCTCAGGCCTAAGAATTTCCTCCGCCTGTTGCGCGACTATGGCTTCAACAACCCCGACATCCATCCGGGTCCTGCCCTCTGCCTGGGTCCCTGCGAGAACACCGTGGCCGAGATGGTCTCGGCATATACTACTTTCGTCAACCATGGCTACCGCTCGGCCCCCATCTACGTCACGAAAATTGTGGACAGCGAGGGCAAGGTGTTCGGTGCCGATGTGCTGACGCGCTCTGGCAACGAGGTGCTCGACAACGAGACAGCCGCCAAGATGATCGTACTGCTCCGAGGCGTCGTAGACGGTGGTACTGGCGGACGTCTGCGCCGTGCACCCTACAACTTCACGGCCGCGATGGGCGGTAAGACGGGAACCACCAACAGCAACAGCGACGGATGGTTCATGGGCATCACGCCGAAGCTCGTCTCGGGCTGCTGGGTAGGAGGCGACGACCGCGACATCCACTTCGAAAGCATGGCCTACGCACAGGGAGCCGCCGCCGCGCTGCCTGTCTTTGGCAAGTTTATGCAGAAAGTCTACAACGACAAGCACTTGGGCATCACCCAGGAAGATCAGTTCGACATGCCCGCCAACTTCGACCCCTGCAAGGGCGAAGAGGACGAACTATACGATGACGACGATGGTGACCTCTACGAAGAAGATACCGACGGCCACGACGAGGTAGACGAGTTCGAGGAAATAGTGAACGACCTTTTCTTCTGAGGTCATCGCCCCCATATCCAACAAGAAACAGCAAGCACGTAATTAAAGAGAAATCATGAAACATCCGTTGAGAAGCAGCGTATGCACCGAAGGGCGCCGCATGGCCGGTGCCCGTGCCTTGTGGGTAGCCACAGGCATGAAGCAGGAACAGTTTGGCAAGCCTATCATTGCCATCGTCAATTCCTTCACACAGTTCGTTCCCGGCCACACCCATCTGCATGAGATAGGACAGATTGTCCGAGAGGAGATAGAGGCCATGGGATGCTATGCTGCCGAGTTCAACACCATCGCCATCGACGACGGCATCGCCATGGGCCACGACGGCATGCTCTACTCCCTGCCCTCACGCGACATCATTGCCGACTCGGTGGAATACATGGTCAACGCCCACAAGGCCGATGCCATGATTTGCATCTCGAACTGCGACAAGGTGACGCCAGGCATGCTCATGGCCGCCATGCGCCTGAACATTCCTGCCATATTCTGCAGCGGCGGCCCCATGGAAGCCGGACGCTGGCGTGGCGAGAATGCAGACCTCATCACCGCCATGGTGAAGGGCGCAGACCCCAGCGTGAGCGACGAGGAGCTGCGCGAGATTGAGCACTGCGCTTGCCCCGGATGTGGCTCGTGCAGCGGCATGTTCACCGCCAACTCCATGAACTCGCTCACTGAGGCTATCGGACTGGCATTGCCCGGCAACGGTACCATCCTGGCCACTCACACCAACCGCATCAAGCTTTTCCGCGAAGCGGCGCGCCAGATTGTGAAGAACGCGCAGGCTTACTATGAACAGGGTGACGAAAGCGTACTCCCCCGCTCGATTGCCACGCGCCAGGCTTTCCTCAACGCCATGACACTCGACATCGCCATGGGCGGTTCCACCAACACCGTGCTCCACCTGCTGGCTGTTGCACAAGAAGCAGGCGTCGACTTCACCATGAGCGACATCGACGCGCTGAGCCGAAAGACACCATGCCTCTGCAAACTGGCCCCCAATACCCAGAAATACAGTGTGCAGGAGTGCAACCGCGCCGGTGGCATCCTGGGCATTTTGAACGAGCTCAACAAGGGCGGGCTTATTGACGGCTCTGCCCTGCGCGTTGACGGCATGACGCTACAGGAGGCGATGGACAAATACGACGTCAATGGGCTCTCTGACGAGACGGCCATCTACTACAGTGCTCCCGCCGGACGATTCTCTACGGAAATGGGCTCGCAAAACGAGTATTACGAGAAGCTCGATCTCGACCGCACCGCTGGCTGCATACGCAACATCGAGCATGCCTACACGAAGGATGGCGGTCTTGCCGTGCTCTTCGGCAACATTGCCCAGGACGGTTGCGTAGTGAAGACCGCTGGCGTCGACGAGGCATTGTGGCACTTCGAAGGCCCCGCCGTGGTGTTCGACTCGCAGGAGGATGCCTGTGAGGGAATACTTGGTGGCAAAGTGAAGAGCGGCGACTGCGTGGTCATCACCCACGAAGGTCCCAAGGGCGGTCCTGGCATGCAGGAAATGCTCTACCCCACCAGCTACATCAAGTCGATGCACTTAGGAAAGGAATGCGCCCTCATCACCGACGGACGCTTCAGCGGTGGCACCAGCGGACTCTCCATCGGCCACATCTCGCCGGAGGCTGCCAACGGTGGCAACATCGGCAAAATCAAGGATGGCGACATCATCGTCATCGACATTCCCAGCCGTTCCATCAACGTGAAACTCTCTGACGAGGAACTGGCACAGCGCCCTCAACAACCCCTCAAGCGCCAGCGCACCGTATCGAAGGCTTTGCGAGCATACGCTCAGAGCGTCAGCTCAGCCGATAAGGGTGGCGTGAGAATCCTGGAATAGTGTTGAGAGTTGAGTGTTGAGCGTTGAGAGACTTTAGACTTGCAACTATTGAGAGTTGAGAGACTTTAGCTCTGCAACCAATGTTAAGCAATCGGGAGTGAGAAAATGCGAAACCTAAGAAAATTGATAATACTTGATGAACAAAAAACAACAAAACCGTGAAAAACCAGTTTCCGGCAAGCAGGCCGTAAAGCCCATGCCTGCCGGGGGGCTGAAGTTCTTCTCCCCAGCGCTATGCATAGTAGCGCTGGTGGCAGTAGGCATAGCGCTCGTAGTGCTTGAAGAAGAGTTTCTGTGGAAAGTGCAGGAGCTGAACCTGCATCTTGACACTCCGCTGTTCTTCCATCAGCAGATGGTCGTGGCAGGAGGCTTGCTCACATGGCTCGGCACCTGGTTCACAGAATTCTTCTTCCATCCCGCCCTTGGTGTTGGCTGGCTCTGCCTGTGGTGGGGGCTGCTGATGTTTCTTGCCAGCAGGGCATTCAAGGTTCCCTTGAAGTGGTCGGTAGTGCTACTCATTCCCGTAGCACTACTGCTGATTACCTGCGTAGACATGGGCTACTGGGTCTACTACCTGAAGTTGCGCGGCCATTTCTTTGTGGCTCCCATCGCCCTCTGCGCCGTCTGCTGCGAGGTATGGGCGTTCCGCAGTCTGCACGGCAAGTTCTTCATCCAGGCTCTTTTCATCCTGCTGAGCACATTAGTGTTCTATCCCCTCATCGGTTTCTATTCGCTGCTGGCAGCGCTGCTGATGGGCATAATGGCTTGGAGACTGAAGGCTTCGCTGACGGAACGACTGGTTAGTTCTCTGGTAGCGATGCTTGCCATCGTCGTCATCCCCCTACTCTTCTATCGCTTCGTTTTCTATCAAACCAGTCAGGAGAACATCTACTGGACGGCGCTACCGCTCTACCACATTCTGGAGGATCATACGGCCTACTATATACCTTATTATTTAATAGTGGCCTTCTTCGTTATCATGGCTGCAAGCTATGGTCTAATGACTGGGGGTAACGTGAAGAGGCCCCTCGGATGGGTGCTCTGCCATGTGCTGTTGCTGGCCATACTCGTGCTGGGCGTGCGCCAGTTCTGGTATCGTGACTACAACTTCCACAAGGAGCTGCGCATGCAGCGGTGCATGGAGGCCGCCGACTGGAACGGCATCCTGGAGGAAGCTGCCGAACTGGAAGACGAGCCCACCCGCGCTATCGTCCTGATGAAGAACCTGGCGCTGTTCCGCCTGGGGCAGCAGGGCGACAAGATGTATCATTACCGCACAGGTGCCAAAGCCAGCAACACGCCCATCCCCGTCAACATGTCGCAGGTGGTGGGCCGCTCCATCTACTTCTACTACGGACTGGCCAACTACTGCTATCGCTGGTGTCTGGAGGACGGCGTGGAATACGGATGGCGTGCTGAATACCTGAAGTATATGACGCGTTGCGCCCTGGTCAATGGCGAGGACGTAGTTGCCCGCAAATACCTCGACCTGCTGAAGCACACACGCTACCACGGCAAATGGGCCGAGGAACACGAGCGCTACGTAGGCCATCGGGAAGCCCTGGAGGCCGATGCCAACTATTCGCCTATCCTCCACCTGATGGACTGCGACGACCAGCTGAGCAGCGACCAGTCGGTGGTGGAGCAGTTCCTGATGCACCACTTCATCTACAACCCCAGCCGCGACACGCTCTATCAGGACCAGTCGCTCAATGCGGCGCTGTGGATGAAGGACATACAGCTCTTCTGGCCTCAGTTCCGCCAGTATGCCATCAACCATCCTGGCAAGCCCATGCCCATCCACTATCAGGAGGCAGCCTATCTTTATGGTCATCTGGAAGACGGTGTCGACATCAGTCACATGCCCTTCGACCCGCAGGTGAAGCAGAGCTACGATGCCTTCATGCAACTGGCCCAGCGCTGTCAGAACATGAGCGAGGAAAAGATGAGGGACGTCTTCTATCCGCAGTTCGGAAAGACCTTCTACTACGAATACTTCCTCATCAGAAACCAGAAGCTTTATTAGGATTTGAGGTTTGAGAATTAAGATTTGAGATTTATGATGAAGAAACTATTATTCGGAACGTTGCTGACTGCCCTCGCTGCCTGTTCGGACGTGAGCGTTCCTGAAACATACACCCAGAGTGACGCCCAGGCTCCCATCTATCCCGACTATGCCGACGTCACCGTTCCCATCAACATCGCCCCGCTGACGCTGCAGCTCATGCAAGCTAATGCCGACGATGCCATCGTCCGCTATTCCTGTCAGGGAGAAGAGATTCTTTGCGGAGGAATGAAGGCCCAGCCCTCCATCGACGACTGGCGGTTGCTGACCCAAAAGGCGAAGGGCAGCGATATCACCGTCGAGGTATATGCCAAGAGCGGTAACGGCTGGACGCGCTACCAGCCCTTCGCCATCCATGTGTCACCCGACAGCATCGATCCCTACATCAGCTACCGCCTCATCTCGCCCAGCTACGTCACCTACGAGGAGCTGACGCTCAACCAGCGCTGCTTGGAGAACTACGACGAGCAGGTGATGGTCGACAACATGCTCTGCGGAACCGAGAGCAACGGCCAGTGCGTCAACTGCCACAACTACCAGATGTATAACCCACAGCGCATGCAGTTCCACGCCCGCCAGCGCCACGGCGGCACCGTCATTGCCTACGACGGGATTATTCGCAAGGTGAACCTGAAGACCGACTCGACCATCTCTGCTGGCGTCTACCCCACATGGCACCCTACCCTGCCCCTCATTGTCTATTCCACCAACCTCACCAGCCAGAGCTTCCACACCCGCAACCCAAACAAGATTGAGGTGGCCGATGCCAATAGCGACCTCATCATCTACGATGTGGAGAAGGACGAGGTGGCCAACGTTGAGGCCGACCCGCAGGAGTTCGAGTGCTACCCCTTCTGGGCTCCCGATGGCCAGGCACTCTACTATAGCAGTGCCCACTTCGAACACCATGACACCATCAACCCCACCATCGAGGTTTTCATGCGTGCTACCGACGTGAAGTACGACATCTACCGCAAGAGCTTCGACCCGCAAACACGCCGCTTCGGCCCTCGTGAGATGGTGTTCCAGGCCGACTCGCTCTCGCCCGCCCTTTTGGGACTGCAACTCGACTCGCTGGAAGCTGTCAAGACAGGACTCAGTGCCACACTGCCACGCATTTCCCCCGACGGACGCTTCCTGCTGTTTACGCTGGGCCGCTACGGGGTGTTCCATATCTGGCATCACGAGGCCGACCTCTGGCTGATGGACCTGACGACAGGCGATGTGCGCTCGTTCGACGAGATTAACTCCCCCGACACCGAGAGCTATCACTCGTGGTCGAGCAACGGTCGGTGGGTCATCTTCAGCAGCCGCCGCACCGACGGCAACTACACCCGTCCCTTCATTGCCCACGTAGATGCCGACGGCCACGGTTCAAAGCCGTTCGAGCTGCCGCAGGCCGACCCGAACTACCACCGCGAATTCATGAAGAGCTACAATATTCCCGAATTCATGCGAGGCCCCGTCACCATCACGCCGCAACAGTTTGCCGACGTTCTGAAAAACGATGACGTGAAGCCCGCAAGATTCGTGAGTGGAAAGTGATGAAAGTAATCAGACGAGTTCGCCAAGCAGCGTGGCGCTGGTGCTACCCGTAATTCTGACGCGAACCGTCTCGCCTATATGATGGTGGTCTTTGTCGAAGACCACCATTTTATTTTGCTCAGTTCGACCGCAGAGCTGCTGGCGCGAGCGCTTCGAAAAGCCCTCAACGAGGACATCGAATTCGCGCCCTTCGTCCTTCTGGTTCTGCTGTGCCGAAATCTCGGTCTGCAAGGCGATGAGCTCGTTCAGCCGGCGCAGCTTCACCGCCTCAGGCACGTCGTCGGGCAGATGCTTCGAGGCGTAGGTGCCGGGGCGCTCGCTGTATTTGAACATGAAGGCCGAGTCGTAGCCTACCTCGCGCATCAGGCTCAGCGACAGCTGGTGGTCCTCCTCGGTCTCTGAGTGATAGCCCACGAAGATGTCGGTCGATAAGCCGCAGTCGGGCACGATGCGCCTGATGGCCGCCACGCGGTCAAGATACCACTCTCGCGTGTACTTGCGATTCATCAGCTTCAGGATGCGGTCGGAACCACTCTGCACAGGCAGGTGGATGTGCTTGCACACATTGGACATCTCGGCGATGACGCGCAGGGTGTCGTCGCTCATGTCCTTCGGGTGCGAGGTGGTGAAGCGGATGCGCATCTCTGGTGCCTCCTGTGCCACCGTGCGGAGAAGCTGTGCGAAAGACTCCCCTCCGGCCTGATATGAATTGACGTTCTGCCCCAGCAGCGTCACCTCCTTAAAGCCACGGTCGCGCAAGTCGCGCACCTCGCGCAGGATGCTCTCCACGTCGCGGCTCCGCTCCCTTCCGCGGGTATAGGGCACGATGCAGTAGTGGCAGAAGTTGTTGCAGCCACGCATGATGCTCACGAAGCCACCAATCTTATGTCCTAATCCAATACGCTGGGGCACCACGTCGCGGTAGGTCTCCGAAGTAGACAGCTCAATGTTGATGGCCTTGTGCCCCATCTCAGCCTGTGCCGTCAGGTCAGGCAGCGACAGGTAGGCATCTGGACCAGCCACGAGGTCGGCGCCGTAGCGGTTCAGCAGCTCGTCCTTCACCCGCTCTGCCATGCAGCCCAGCACGCCGATGATGAGCGAGGCTCTTCCCCCAGAAGCGGGGGAGGCGCTGTCACGATTCCTCCGCAGGGCCTGCAAGGCCTCCAGCCGACGGTAGATTTTCTGCTCGGCGTTGTCGCGCACTGAGCAGGTGTTCAGGAACACGGCGTCGGCCTCGTCGACGCTCTCGCAGGTCTCATAGCCTGCCATCTGCATCACCGATGCCACCACCTCCGAGTCGGCCACATTCATCTGGCAGCCGTAGGTCTCAATATATAGTTTTTTCATTTCCGTTTCTTCCTTACTCCAGCTCGTAGCGTTTCCCCGTCTGGCGTATCAGTTCGCGGGCATAGCGCTGCGAGTAGCCCGGACGCTTCACGGTGGCCCCCAGTCCGTAGGGCGTGCGGGCAAAGCGTCCGTTCTCGTCCTCGGGCTTCACGGTCATGTCGTTGTACTTCACGATGAGGTACGTGGCCAGCTGCTTCCAGCGAGCCAGCATTTGGTTGGCTTTCTCAGCGGTGTAGGCCGTCAGGTATTCCACACGCTCCTGTCCGCTGAGTGCCAGCGCCTTGTCCTCCACCTCCTTCTGCAGACAGAAGTAGGACTGATCGAGCGAGTCGCGCACCTGCTCCAGCGAGGGGAACAACATCGAGTAGCGGGGATAGACCATGTTCGACACCCAGTTCTGCACCCAGAAGGCATTGTCGAACGAGAAGTTCAGGTCGTCGGCACCAGGGGTGTTATAGGGCTTCGGCGACTCCGTGGCACAGCAGTAGACGGGTGTGAAAGGCACCATGTTGCCGTCATCGTTAGCGAACCAGAAGCAGCCGCCCAATTCGCGGGGCAGCCACGAGCGCATCTGGCTGACGTAGACGAAGCCTGCCTGCTGCGTGCTGACAGGACGCTCGTTGAAGTATTTCTTACCATCTACCTCGAAGTAGAGTGGTGTCGGCCTATAGGGCATCTCCCAGATGCCGCCGCCGAAGTCGGTAGCCTGCTGGGCATCGCCGCTGATGGCAAAGGGCGTACCCTCGAAGTGGTCGCGCATGGCGGCCTCCACGTCCTGCACGCCGAGCAGTCTGTTGGGCTTCACCCACAGCGGCATCGGCTCGGCGTTCTTGTCGCGGCCCTTTGCCCAGGGGATATAGCGGTCCATGCCGTCGGCATAGCGGTTGAAGAAGCTCCACACACGAGCATCGCAGATGCGACGGCCCGAGAAGTCGGGGGCGGCATAGGCAGCGTTGTAGCTGAACTCCTCGTCCTTGCCGCTGAACCACCCCATCTTGCGGGCGTAGCTCACCACGTTCTTCGAGAAGCGCACGTTGCCCGTCTTGTCCTTCATGTCGAAGCGGGTGATGCGGCTCTGGTTGGCGTGTCCGCAAATCATATCGTCGGGGATGCGCAGGGCCACCCACACGGTGCGTCCCTTCTCTATCTTGCGGTCGCTGGCGGTGCCCATCATCTCCATGATCCAGGCCTCGTTGGGGTCGCAGATGGTGAAGGTCTCACCCTCGGAGTTGTAGCCATACTGCTCCGTGAGCGAGGTCATCACGTCGATGGCCTCGCGGGCGGTCTTCGAGCGCTGCAGGGCGATGTAGATGAGCGAGCCGTAGTCGAGGATGCCCGTGGTGTCGACCATCTCCTCGCGTCCGCCGAAGGTGGTCTCGCCGATGGTTACCTGCCACTCGTTGATGTTGCCAATGACGTTGTAGGTCTCCTCGGCCTCCGCTATCTCGCCGTGGTATTTATTCGTGTCCCAGTCATACACCTTCAGCATCTCCCCCTTGGCGTGCTTGGCGGCAGGACGATGGACCAGGCCCTGGAACATGCCGTAGCTGTCAGCCGAGTAGGAGCAGATGACGGAGCCGTCCTTCGAAGCCCGTTTTCCTACGATGAAGTTTGTACATGCCATAGCACCTGCGGCCACCATGGTCATTGCCAGTAGAATCAGTTGTCGTTTCATAAGCTGCAAATCTTGATTATTTCTTTTACGACTGCAAAATTACGCATTTTTTGTCGCTCTGCCAAATCTTTCCCCCATGAATTGGCTTTTTGCATAGAGCAGATCGAAAGAAAATTGCCTGCGACTGCTCATGGTTGTCACATGAGCGCCACAGGCAATTCTTATCCCTTTGAGTGAGGGCTGCCTATTAGAAGTCGTTCTCCTCGTCGTCGTCCCACAGTGGGTTGCGGTAGCGCGATGAGGGGTCTTTCGTGCCGTCCACATCCACGTTGTTGCCATTGAGCGACCACGTGCCGAGCAGCGTGCCCATCTGTATTTTCACACACTCCGCCTTGGGAGCCATATAATGCTGTTTCATAGCTATATCTCCTTTTTTCGTTTATTTCACAACCATTTTCTTTCCCTGCTTCACGTAGATGCCCCTCTTCTGCTGGCCGTCGACCACCTTACGTCCCTGCAGGTCGTAGTAGGCGTCAGTCGATGCCTTTGAGCTGATGTCGCTGATGCCGTCCGTCTCGCTGTTGACGACGAAGTGCATGCGCGACTCGGCATAGTTGTCCTCGAACTCCGGCAGCAGGTCGTCGAAGTTGAAGTAGGCTCGCAGGCCCTTGATCTTCGTCTTGCCAACGGAGTACCAGAACTCGTTGCCGCTGAGGAACAGGCAGCCATTCTCAATCAGCGTCCCCGCCACGTAGTTGCCGATGATGGCATGGGGCTTGCGCTTGGTGCCTTTGTTAATCATCGGCTCCTCCTCGGGGGCTACGTCCACGCCGTCCACGGTGAACTCGCTCACGGGCTCCGTCACCTTGATGACGCAGGGATGGTTGGCCCCAATGCTGCTGATGGCGTTGAACCTGACGTTGATGCTGTTGCCATCGTCCAGCACCTCATAGTCGTCGAAGTCGAGCAGCTGCACATCGTTGCCGAAGACCTCCTTCACCTGTGCCTCCGTCATGGCGAAGGGCAGGCAGATGGTGCTCCACTCCCCCGCCTTGATGGTGCGCTTCACGCGGACATCCACACCCGTGGCAGCCTCAGGCAGCTCGGTTGCCGCCTCGTCGATGACCACACGCGTGTCGGCAGGCTCGCCGATGGTGATGGTGAACGATGTTCCTGCCAGATTGTACACATCGTAATTGGTTGCCGTAAACTCCGTGTTCGTCACTTTGCCCGTGAACGAGTCTCCAACAGCTGGTGTACCAGTGGCTTTAACCGTCAATTTCAGCAAAGTTCCACTTTGGGGCAGAAGCATGTTGTTCATCGACGTGCAGACGAAGCGGTACACGCCATCTGACGCCTCTGTGCTTGAAATGGTGTGGTCTGTGTCACTGAAGCCCAGCTCTGAAACAGGTTTCCCTGTGCTGTTAGCAACAAGCTCAAGGCCCTCTGGCAGCTCGATGTCGAACTGGAATGCCTTGAACTGCGTTTCAAACTGGCAACCCACTTCAATGGTTGCCTCGCCGCCTTGCGGCAGCGTCACGTTTCCTGTGGTCAGCACGTCGCTGGCCAGTGCCTGCCCCATGCCCATGAGGCAGAGCACCAATGAAATCAAAAGTTTCTTTTTCATTTGTTTGTTTTGTTTATTGTGGATCTATTATGGTGTTATTCTTCATTCTGCTGCCATCGGTATTCCCCTGGCTGAGGATAATGTCAATGGCCAGTACTGCATCGGTGACCGAAATCGAATTGTCGTGGTTCAGGTCGGCCGCCTTCGTAATAAAGATTGCTGGCTTGTCATTCAGGATATAGCCGATGATGCTGGCCACATCGCTGACGCTCACTTTCATGTCGCCGTTCACATCGCCTGGTGCGGCCTCCTGCACTGTCAGCGATGCCGAGCGCTCCACAGAGTGAATTTCCTCCTTGCTGGCCGTCGTCAGCTTGGTGTCGCTCACCTTCACCCAGTAGTCGCCCACGGCCACGCTCTCGTCAATCTTCAGCTTCACGTTCAGCAGCGCACCCTCGTTGCCGACAAAAGCACTGTTGTTCATCGACACGCTTATGAAGCGGTAGAGGCCATCCCCCACCTTGCTCGCCGACAGCGAGTGGTCGCCGGCCCTGTCCGTCAGCGTCGCCGCCAGCGCCCCGTTCACATTCGTTGCCACCGTCACGCCCTCAGGCAGTTGCAGGTCAAACTGGAAGCCAACAATCTGCTCAACGTTGTTCATAGCTATGGGTAACGTTGCTTGCCCACCTTGACAGACAGTATAATCATTAACCTTGATAGCGTTATTGACACCATCGGCCAACTCCTTTATTTCCTTGAACTCCTTCCATACTGCGGCGTTCTCGTATGCTGTTTTACAGCCTTTGGGAACAAAGAGTGTGGAATTCTTGCGATTTTCAAAAGCATAATTATCAACGCTTTCAATGCTTACAGGCTCAGCTCTTCGTACAATAACAGTTTTCAAATTATTACATTCACTAAAGCAATTCCCAACATAATATGTTACACTACTTGGGATGTCGACAGAGGTTAGAGCACTGCACTTCCAGAATGCATCACCCTTATTGTTATAAACTGCTTTGCCAAGATTGGTAACTCCTTCGGGAATAGTAAGAGTTGTCAGACTTGAACAACGGGTGAAAGTGTCATTGGGAATAACTTTCAGATTCTCTGAAAGGCGGACATATGTTAAACTTGTACAATCTACAAATGCATACCCATCGTCAATGCTCGTTACGCTATTGGGAAGATAAATGCTTGTCAAGCTGGTGCAGTGGTCAAAAGCAGCATGGCCAATATGAGTCACACTTTTCGGAATGATGATGTCTGTTAGTTGGCTACATCCGCAGAACGCTCCATTAGCAATGTATGTCACTGAATATTCGATTCCACCGTAAACAACCTTCTCAGGGATTGTCACACTGCCATAAGAACTCGTATTCACTGCAACTCTTGAGGCGTAGTTGTCCGAGCCCCAGTATTGATTGGAAGGAGAGGTCCCGACTTGTACGGTACGCTGTGAGATGTCTGTTATCATGTAACTTACATCCACACCTTCAATGGTTTTTGCAGTGAAGCAACTCCCATTACTTACATTAGTCTGGGCAAGAGCCATTGCTCCAACCATACTCATGAGCATGGTGAGCAGGAATGTGATAATTTGTCGTTTCATAAGCTTATTGTTTTTATTGTGGTTCGTTTTCTGGTTCTTCCGTCCTTCTTGCACCTGCAGGAGTGTTGGCATTGAGAATCTTGTCGATGACGATGACGGCATCGGTGACGGAGATGGTGTTGCTGCCGTTGAGGTCGGCGGCACTTTCTATGAATATGGCCGGGCGGTCATTAAGCACATAGCCGATGATGCTGGCCACATCGCTGACGCTCAGCTTACCGTCGCCGTTCACGTCGCCCGGCTCGGCCTTGCGCACCGTCAGCGTTGCCATGCCGTCAACGGAGTGGATTTCCGTCTGGTCGCTGGCGGTCAGCTCGGTATTCGTCACCTTCACCTCGTAGTCACCTAAGGCTACGCTCTCGTCAACCAGCAGCTTCACGTTCAGCAGCGCACCCTCGTTGCCAGCAAAAGCATTGTTGTTCATCGACACGGATATGAAGCGGTAGAGACCATCCCCCACCTTGCTGACCGATAGCGAGTGCTCGCTGGCCCTGTCCGTCAGCGTGGCCGCCATCGTCCCGTTCGCATTCGTGGCTAACGTTACGCCCTCTGGCAGTTGCAGGTCGAACTGGAAACCAACAATCTGCTCCACGTTGTTCATAGATATGGGCAATGTGGCTTGCCCACCTTTGCAGGCTATGGAAACTGCTGGCATGATATAGTTGTCTTCATCTTTATCTACAATCTTTTTGAACTCCTTCCAGTAGTTTGCTGACTCATAAGCGTCTTTACAGCCGTAAGGAACGTGGAGTGTGGCATTGGCCCTGTTGGTGAATGTAGTTGAAGAAATACTTATAGGTTTTTCCCTCATCACCGTCACTGAGATCAGGGCACTGCAGCCATCAAAAACCGAACCGCCGATGCTTGTCACGCTCGAAGGGATGGTCACCGAGGTCAGGCCGCTACAGTCACGGAAAGCAGAGCTGCCGATGCTCGTCACGCTCGAAGGGATGGTCACCGAGGTCAGGCCACTGCAACCATAGAAAGCAGAGCTGCCGATGCTCGTCACGCTCGAAGGGATGGTCACCGAGGTTAGGCCGCTGCAGCCAGAGAAAGTAGAGTTGCCAATGCTCGTCACGCCCGAAGGGATGGTCACCGAGGTCAGGCAAGGGATGGTCACCGAGGTCAGGCCACGGCAGCCAGAGAAAGCCCCGCCGCCGATGCTCGTCACGCCCGAAGGGATGGTCACCGAGGTCAGGCCACGGCAGCCAGAGAAAGCCCCGCCGCCGATGCTCGTCACGCTCGAAGGGATGGTCACCGAGGTCAGGCTGCTGCAGCCTGAGAAAGCATAGTCGCTGATGCTCGTCACGCCCGAAGGGATGGTCACCGAGGTCAGGCCACTGCAACCATAGAAAGCAGAGCTGCCGATGCTCGTCACGCCTTCCTCTATGGTCACCGAGGTCAGGCCGCTGCAGCCAGAGAAAGCAGAGCTGCCGATGCTCGTCACGCTCGAAGGGAAAGCAACAGCTATTAAGCCCTGACAGTTATAAAACGCGTTTTCTGCGATGGTGGTTGTTCCACTTTTTATTGTTATCTGGGTTCCTTCAGGCATGATACCTTTATACTTATATAATGTATTGCCGATATAGATTAAGCCATCGTATTGGTTGTTGAGCCAGGCCGTACCCTCAAAAGCATTCTCTCCTACGGAAACAATGCTATTTAAAAGAGATACAGAAGCCAAGTTACTGCAGTCCTTAAAAGCACTTTTTCCTATGCTTGTTACACTCTTAGGGATTGTAATTTCTGTTAGACCTTCGCATCCATAAAAAGCAGAATTACCAATTTCTTTTACAGAGCTTCCGAACGTAACGGTCTTAACTGAGGCTAAGCCGGCAAAACAATTAGAGCTGATTAACGGGCAAAGGACGGTGACATTTTCTAATCCGCTACAACCACTAAAGACATAAGACCCAATCGAAGTAACACTAGCGGGTATTGTTATTGAACTTAAACCGCTACAATTAGAGAATGCTCTATCTGACATGCAGATAGTTCCATTTCTAAGCGTTATTGCAGTATTTGAAGGCATCGTTCCTTTATACAGGTAAAAGACATCACCAATATACAGCATGCCATCGGGTTGATTGGTAAGCCACTGCGTACCCGCAAATGCTCCTCCCCCGATGGTGGTAATACTACTTGGAAATGAGATATTTGACAAATTGCTACAGCCATAAAAAGCACTGTTTCCAATATTAGTCAAACCAGACGGAATATTGATAGACGACAAACTGCTACAGCCACTAAACGCATTACTGTTAATGGTCAATACTGAACTTGGGAGGGTGACGCTTTGCAGAGACTTGCAGCTTTCGAAAGTAGAATATTCGATGCTCGTTACTCCATCTGGAATATTAATAGAAGCCATTTTTACACATCCATCAAAAGCATGCCCCCCGATTGTTTTAACAGATTGTGGGATAACCAACGATTCCAAATTACTACAGTCAGAGAAAGCATTATCCCCAATGGAAGTGATGGTATTAGGGATGTTCACAGATTTGAGATTATAGCATTCACAAAATGCATTACGACCTATAGCTGTTACTTTGTATGTGGTTGAGCCATAGGTTACAGTTTCCGGAATAACGACAATGTCCTTATAATGGCTTGAATACCCAACGCCATATTGTCCTCCTTCATACCATCTGTAAGTAATCTCAACTTCGTTAGCAGCTTTGTCAAGGAAATTGTAGCAAATGTTATTAACTTCAAAGTCACACTCAGAAGAAGATGCCTTAGTAGGCATCACAAATCCCGACAGAAGCAATAACGACAAACTAAATCGCCATAATAAAATACAATGTTTCATAAGTGTAGATTATTGAATTGTTAATACTTGTATATCTGTTATCAATGAGTAATCGGGTTGTTCACCCCCAAGAACTAATTTCTTGCTAAAAAAAACGGACTTTGCCCCCAGCGGACATTCACTTTCGCTAATTGTATATATCTGGGCTTCCGTGAAAGATGGAGCCATCAGGGTGAGATAACTTCGAAAAGCTCTGTTGTCATTTCGCAAGGACATTACAAGTTCGTCTCCCTTTCTTACGTTTACGTATTTCCCTTCTGTTAAAATCAGTCCTCGACTGTCATAGTATTCTCCTGAAGAGTCGTTACTACTCGAATAACATGGATACCCAGATTTTCCTATTATAACAGGTGCACTGCCTATTCCAAAAATGATTCCACCCAACAAATACAATTGTCCGTTTTCGGCATCGAAACTTTCATTGGGCCTTAACTGATTGACGGACGCCACAATGCCGCCCGAAATAGTGATACTTCCGTTGGAGTCAATACCATCGTTATCTTCAGAATTGCAATACACACATCCGCCGGAAATCTCTATGGCATGGCCCACATTTATGCCGTCGTCGAAAGTGTTACACTCCAGTATCCCACCATGGATGAACAATTCGCCATTGCATTCCACACCTTCACCGCCCATGCCCGCAGTGGAGACGGCAATGTCGCCGCAGTAAATATGCAGTTCTTCGTCTGCCTTGATCCCTTTAGGACAGCCGAAACGCTGGTCTTCATCCTCATTGTTGAGGATGCAGTCGCCTTTCGTCTCCACTCTAATGAGCGGACCGTCCTCGGAGCCGTCACCGCCAATAGCAAGGTATTTGCCTGACACGATGCCCTTGCCACCAAGGCCTGTGCTGAGGCAGGTGATGGTGCCGCCTGTGATGTGAAGGGATTCATCGACGATGATACATTTCGGCGTATAATAATCAAAGTCATTAGTGGCAATTAGGTAACTTCCACCATCGCCGTGGCATTCCATGTTAAGTACACCACCAGTAATGACCATCTGCCTGTCCACAGAAATGCATCGTCCTCCTTTTCCTGTGTGTTTTAAGGCTATTTCACCACCCACCATCGTAAAGAGACTATCACTTTTGATGAATGTGCAGTATGAGGTGTCGCCGTCGGAAATCTTTAGGTCACCCAATGCTTCACCCTCAATGCGTCCGTCCTTCATTTCAAATTCTTCCTTGACCTTGATTCCCTTTGTGGCCATCTGTAAAAGGTGAAGGCTCACAGTTCCCCCGATTTGCTTGTACTTGTCGCAATGTATTCCATCCTTTCGCGTGTCTATTATACTGATTTTCCCGTCTTCTATGGTGATATTTTTACTGGAAACGATGGCGTGTCGATAATTCCCTGATATATTCAATGTTCCTGAGCCCGTAAATGTAAGAGAACCTTTCGCATAGATACAACCATTTGAAGTGTCTGTGCTGTCTGAAAGATTATATTTCTGAGCGTCTTTGAGTGTGTTTGTTGTTCCATCTGCCAGCACTATTCTTGCTTTCTGCTTCTGCTTTAGGCAAATGGTACTTCCGATTTCTGAGGATAAATGTAAATCAGAGAGAATAAGCGTACAGGTTGTATCAGCATCAATAACAACTCTACCATCGCTACAAACACCTTTAGACAGGCATACAAATGCTTTCTTTGAGTAAGAACGTACATTGACTGTAGTCCTCTTGGTAAGTACTTCAATATAATCCAAATGAGGGTTACACACCTCTACATAGTCTTCGTGGAAGGTAAGCATCAGCGTGTCAGGTAACTCCACATTGAACATCAATGAATCAGTTGGCACAACTCTCGGAATAGTGTTTCCTTCTGAATAGATATTAAACTCATTATTGCGGGGGAGCGTGATTGAATCAATAAGGCTAATAGGGTAAGCAGACTGGCTCTGCTGGTGATAAAACACCAAGCTCTCTTGTGCTGAGACTAAAGAATAATGTCCCAACATAAAAGCTGCCAATGATATAGCATAATGAATTTTATGCATAATCCATATTCATGACCTACCCGCTCCCCCTGCCTCGGCCGGTTCAACTTAAGTTTATGGAAACAAAAAAGGCATGGGGAATCTAACCTCTCGCCCATCCCTATACTCAGGCCTTCGCATTGCCTCTACACAAGGATAAGCAACGCAGCCAGCCCACGCCAAGCGATTATATATACAGCAATAGGCTATACATTATTATATATAGCTACAACTGAGCATATAACCTGCCCACGTAGACGCTTACCGTTGCATTACTTCTGTGTGTAGAGTCTAAGTTGCGAAGTTAGAGTATACAGAACAGTAACGTCCGTTAAACGCCTTTTTCCTCTTTGGCCTGCCCTACGAGCGGCTTGGTGGCCTCAGAAGGATTTCCAATTGTCACATTGGCCCGCCCTGCCCCTTGAAGGGACTGGCTGGGTCGGCTGCAAAGTTACGAACAAAAATCCAAACCGCCAAGGGATTCGGATGATATTTTTTCAAAAAAACGGTCATCTTGAATTATTCACAGGAATGCATACGGCATAAACGTAAATGAATCGGGATTCATTATCTGCCTGCGGCGCTACACGAATGAGCATGAATGAGACACGAATGGACATGAATATTATTTATGAATCATTCGCGGTTCATTCACGGACATTCGCGTAAGAAAGGAAAAGACAACTGGAACAACCTGGACGACTCTTTTCTCTGCCTGCGCCGCAGGCAAGAAAAGAACGACCGCGAAGCCTTGTCCAGGCGAATTCGACTGAACGCGTGGGGGGGGGGTAACATTTGCGATTCGTCGAAAAAATAGTGTTCAAAATTACCACTAAAAAAAGTTCGTCTTGGAGCGTCCATTTTAGCCCGAAAAGCACCCTTTTTCAGCCCTCATGAAGCTGATTCGACCAGTCGACGAGAATTAAAATAAGTTAATTTTTGCACACCAACACCCCTTCTGTGCAAATATTTCACTTTTTTTTGGAGTTTTTTTGCCTCGATTCGTCGTTCTGTAAGCACGCGAAATTTTCAAAAGTCAACGCCTTTTGAAAATTTGGCGTTGACTTTTTTCAGCCGTCTACCGCCTTTTTTCGCCAAAATAAGCGTAAACACCTATATTCCAACCATTTAGCAAAATCCCTCAAAATTCGCTTATTTTCAGCCAAAAATTTTCTCGCGCAGAATTTTCAAAATTTAGAGGGGGTCGAGTGTTCATTTTTGGAAATAATTCGGAATAAAATTAACAAAAATTCAGAAAAAGAACGACTTTAGGTAACAGCTCAGTCATACACAAAAATGACGCATCCTGCGTCGGAGCAAAAGCACTGTTCTTTTGTAGGAGCCGACGCATCCTGCGTCGGAGAATCAGGGAAGCGGAAACAGTTCCGACGCTGCAAGCGTCGGCTCCTACGTCAGAAGAGCTGTCGGTTCCGACGCTGAAGCGTCGGCTCCTACAGCCGACCAAAAAAAGATGACTAAGCAGTTACGACTTTAGTGATATGCTTGTGGATAACCATAAGATATATACCATTTTTTGCTTTTCCTCTGCAGATTTTGACCTCGTCTCCAAAATAAATGGGTAGGACGGTCTGCTATTCAGAAAAAAAATGATAACTTTGCAATACCAAACCAAGAACCCCATCTTGCAAACCCTCAACAAAATGTCAACGATGAAACATCAGCTCCTTTCCGTTTTTGCGGCCGCACTGGCCCTTGCGTTGCCTTCGCATGCACAAACCTACAAGTTCGATTTCGGCTCTGCCGAGGCTGCCGACGGCTATGAGGCCGTCATGTCGTCGATGCTCTATACCCCAGAACGCGGCTTCGGCTTCGAGCCTGGCGTGACGCCTGCAGACGTGGTGCGCAGGAAAGGTACCGCCCTGACGAAGGACTTCGTCACCTCGCCCACCCCGTTTTTCTTCTCGGTGAAGCTTCCCGAAGGCAACTACAAGGTGACGCTGACGCTGGGTGACACGCAAGGCACATCGTGCACGACGGTGAAGTCGGAAGTGCGCCGGCTGATGAAGGAGAGCCTCAGCACCAACAAGGGCGAGGTGCTCACCGTGACCTTTGGCGTCAACGTGCGCACGCCGGAGCTCTCGAAGGGCAACGCCATCAAGCTCAACTCACGCGAGCTGGACTATGGTACGGGCATCGTCAAGACCTACACCTGGGACGACAAGCTTACCCTCCAGTTCTACGACAGCGCACCAGCCGTCTGCGCCGTGGAGATAGAACCCGCTGACGACGATGTGGTGACGGTATTCATCATCGGCGACTCCACCGTGACCGACCAGCCCAGCGGCGGCACCTGGGGGCAGTATCTGCCTCGCTGGTTCGACTCACGCGTGGTCGTGGCCAACCATGCCGAGAGCGGCATGACCATCAAGGGCTTCCGCTTCGGACGGCGTTGGGACAAAATCATGGAGAGTGCCAAGCCCGGCGACTATCTGCTCATCCAGCTGGGAACCAACGACGAGAAGGCTCGCGGACACGACCCCATGTGGGATGCTGAGGACCATGCCGGCGACTGGGTGCGTACCCACTCCGCCCCCGAGAAAGACTATGTGTGGGGGCTGGCCACGATGGCGCTCGAGGCCCAGCGCCACGGGATGATTCCCATCATCGTAGCGCCCATGACCAAGATTGACCGCAGGACGGCCACGCCCACGGAGGTGATGACGCCCTACGGCACGAATGCCCGTCGGGGGGCCGAACTCGGCGAATGCGCCTTCATCGACCTCTGGGGCATGAGCCGCGACATCATCGCCGCGCTGGGCAAGGATGCGCTTGCGGTGTATGCCGACGGCACTCATACAGACAACTACGGGGCCTACCTCTTCTCCCTGGGCATCGTGCAGACAATCCGCGAGCTCGGCCTGGGCCTGGGCAAACATATCCTGCCCGATACGCCCTCCTTCGAAGCCAAGCATCCTAAGCCAGCTTTGGAGGAGTTCACCTGCCCCATTGAGCCAAAGCAGCCTGCCAAGCGGGCTTCCACGACTGAGAAGAACGGGCAGACCGAGTTCGGACCCCTATGAATCAGCAAACATTGCAGACGGCCGAGCCCATTTAGACAAGCCAGTCTATATGGAGACACTGCTTGCCAACCTGGTGAAGGGCGAAGACAGCACGGTGAATTAGTGTGAACAGCACCTATTCATTGACATCAAATAGGAAAAACTAAAAAAACGGTGTAAACGTATGGTTTATTCACCAAAAATGATTAACTTTGCCCGCAATAAGAAGGATATAAACTGATTCTTGACAGCATCAAACAGACACAGGCATGTATTTCACAGGTATTATTATCGCCATTTCAACGTTTCTGATTATCGGGTTCTTCCACCCCATCGTGATTAAGGCCGAATATTACACGGGCACGCACCTCTGGTGGGTGTTCCTGCTGGTGGGACTGGTTTCCATCGTGGCAGCGCTGTTCATCGAGAACGAGATTGTCTCGGCACTCATCGGGGTGTTCGGGGCATCGGCGCTGTGGGGCATCGGCGAGCTGTTCTCGCAGAAGAAGCGAGTGGAGAAGGGCTGGTTCCCGATGAATCCCCGGCGGAAGCATGAGTATGGGAAAATAGACAAGAACGAGACGCTGTGCCCCATACACCACGGGCGCAGCATCTACGCCATAGAAGAGGAAGAACGTGAAGACTGAACTGATGATGGTGGGCCGCACAGCGAACAAGCACTTCGCAGCAGGCATCGACGACTATGCGGAGCGCATCGGCCACTATATGCCCTTCACGCTGACGGTGATTCCCGAATTGAAGAACACGAAGAAGCTGAGCGAGGAACAGCAGAAGCAGGCTGAAGGCGAGCTGATTCTGAAGCTGCTGCAGCCGCAGGACACGGTGGTGCTGCTCGACGAACACGGACAGGAGCTGCGCAGCGTGGAGCTGGCTCGCTGGCTGGAACGTAAGCAGACCACGGCCCGCCGGCTGGTGTTTGTCATCGGCGGTCCCTACGGTTTCTCGCCCGAGGTCTATGCCCGCGCCAACGAACAGCTGTCGCTCTCGCGGCTGACGTTCTCGCACCAGATGGTACGGCTGGTGTTCACCGAGCAGATTTATCGCGCCTGTACCATCATCAAAGGGGAGCCCTATCACCACGAATAGTTGAGTGATGAGTGTTTAGTGTTAAGAGACTATACGACCGAGCCTCAATATGTTGAGAGTTGAGAGTTGAGAGTTGAGAGACTTTACAACCAAGCCTCTTTCGGTACTGAACTAAAGTCTCTCAACTCTTAACTCTCAACACTAAACTATAAAGCCAGGAGCCCGATGCTGACGAGAAGGCCGTAGACGAAGATGTTACGGGCCGTCTCGCCAAGGCAGCTGTTCAGTTCGCGTCCCTGCCAGATGCGCTTCATGCGGAGGAAGGTGAACACATGGAGCACGAGATAGAGCAGCGGCAGGAGGAATGCAAACCAGTGACCATAGCAGCCGAAGACCAGTCCCATGAGGCAGGCCACGATGCCCACACCGAGGTAGAGCAGCAACGTGGCTCGGGCTCCTATGCGCACTACGAGCGTCATCTTTCCTGCCGTGCGGTCGGTGTCGCGGTCGCGGAAATTGTTCACCAGCAACAGCGCGTCGATGACCAGTCCGCAAGCGACCGATGCCGTGAGCACCTGGGGGGTGACGGCATGAAGCTGGACGTAGTAAGTGCAGCAGACGGGAACGAGGCCGAAGAAAACGAGGACAAGCAGGTCGCCCAGGCCCATATAAGAAAGATGTGTGGTGTAAAGGAAGCAGAAGACGACACAGAGCGCCCCCACGAGCACCATCGGCAGACCGCCATAGCACACGAGCGGCAGGCCCACGAGACAGGCAAGAGCAGTGGTGATGACAATGGCCCACTTCATGCGGCCGATGCTGACCCATCCCTGGGCACAGGCCCGCTCAGGGCCAAGGCGCGTGGCACGGTCGTCGGTGCCTTTGACGAAGTCGACATAGTCGTTCACCAGGTTGGCATCAATCTGCATGATGAAGGCAAACAGCATACACAGCACGGCGGCAAGCCAGCTGAACGAACCGCGAGGGGCATCAACCCATGCCAGCGACAAGCCTATCATGACGGGTACGGCGGCGCCGGTGAGCGTCTTAGGACGAGCGGCAAGCACCCATGCATGGAGAGAATCTTTCTTAACGTCCATCTAACGAATTATGAGATATTTATTTGAAAAGATTTGCAAAAGTAGAAAAAAGTTATTACATTTGCAAATGTTTTCATAACAATCTGACCCCGTCGCCCAAACTTCAAACTTTAATCTTCCAGAATATGAAGAATGCCCCCAGCCTCGACCTGATGGAAATGATTGAGACGCAGATTCTGCCCAAATATTCCGAATTCGACAAGGCGCACAACCTGGAACACGTGACGCGCGTGATACGCCGCTCGCTGGAGCTGGCCGCTCGCACGGGTGCCGACGTGGACATGGTCTACACCATTGCCGCCTACCACGACATCGGCATGTCGGGGCCGCGTGCCGTCCACCACATCACGGGTGGAAAGATTCTCTCGCAGGACATGAGGCTGAAGCGCTGGTTCACGCCAGAGCAGATGAAGATTATGAAAGAAGCCATAGAAGACCACCGTGCCTCGGCATCGCGGGCCCCAAGGAGCCTCTACGGGAAAATAGTGGCCGAGGCCGACCGCGACATCGTGCCGGAACAGGTGTTCAGACGGACGGTGCAGTTCGGGCTGAGCAACTACCCCGAACTGGACAAGGAGCACCAGTGGCAGCGCTTCCGCGAGCACATGGACCAGAAGTACTCGGCTCATGGCTACATTCGCCTCTGGATTCCAGGGTCGCCCAATGAGGAGAAGCTGACGCAGCTGCGCAACATCATCGCCAACGAAAAAGCGCTCAGACAGGAGTTTGAGCGCTACTTCGACGAGGAGACAGGAAATATCGATTGAGCGTGTGGCGAGACACGCCCGTCATCACTGCTGCCTGTTGCCCAGCGCTTCCTCGATGGCGCCTTGTATCTCGGGGTCGTACTGCCCAACGAGGAAATAATAGGCAAAGGCCAGCACGATGAGCAGGACGATCACCACGACGGTGCGCAGCAGGCAAGTGACCACGTGCTTCAGAAGGAAGCCAGCAATGACGACGGCCACAAGGGCAAAAATGTAGAAGCCTGTATTATTCATGATCGGAACAATTGTTTGAACGATGTGGGGATGGGTGTCTCGAACTCCATGGGCTCATGGGTGACGGGATGGGTGAAGCAGAGCAACCAGGCATGGAGGCAGAGCCGGTGGAGGGGATCATCGCCATTGCCATACTTGGGGTCGCCGCAGACGGGATGGCCCATGTCGGCTGCGTGGACTCGAATCTGATTCTTGCGGCCCGTCTCCAGCCGGAACTCCACAAGCGAGTGCTCGGTGGTGCGGGCCAGCGTGTGGAAGTGGGTGATGGCCAGCTTGCCGCCGTTGTCAACGGGCGACGAATAGGTGACGTAGGCCTTGTTGTCCTTCAGCCAGTTCTCGATGGTACCCTCGTCTTGTTCCATCTCGCCACTGACGACGGCCACATAGCGACGGTCGTAGACAATCTGGTGCCAGTTGTGTTCCAGCGCCTGCTCCGTGTCGATGTCCTTGGCATAGACCATCAGTCCGCTGGTGTCGCGGTCGAGGCGATGGACGACGTGAGCCGTACACTTCTGACGGCTTTTCTTGAAGTAGTCGTCGAGGACACTCTTCACATTGAGCGAAGAATGGCCGGCAGCCATTGAGAGGATGCCCACCTGCTTCTCGATGACGATGAGCCAACGGTCCTCGTAGACAATTTTTACGTAGCGGCTCTTGAACGACTGCTGGTTGCGCTTCGTCTTGCTGACTGCCACCTTCATGCCAGGCTGCAGCTGGAAGTCGAACTGGGTGACGAACTTGCCATTCACCTTGATGCCCCTGCCCTGCAGCGTGGCCTTGACCTTCGTGCGGCTCTGCTTCAGGTTGGCCAGCAACCAGTCGAGCAGTGGCATGGGCTCGTTCACCACATAGTGGTCGTACTCGCCCTCGCGGTTATATCCTGTATTCAGTTTCATCAGATGCCAAAGGGGTTAAGGTTGGAATAGGCTTGCCGCGTCTTCTGCTCGATGCCCTCAGCGGAGTAGTCGCCGCTGACGTCGGCCATTTCCTGAGGATTCAGTTCGAGCACCATCTTCATGTCTTCCTCTGCGCCCTGCTTGTCGCCTTGCTCCAGACGAAGGCGTCCGCGCTCGCGGAAAGCATCGACGCAGAAAGGATTCACGTCAATGACGCGCCCGTAGGCTGCTACAGCCTCGTCGGCATGGCCTTTAGTAGCTTCAATGCGGGCAAAAAGCAGCAGGGTGTCTTCGTTCGCCTCGGTGTGTTCCTTCAGCCAATCGGCATCTGCGGTTGCACCGTCGAGGTCGCCCATGCCGAGCAGCGTCTGGGCACGCAGCAAATGGGGTTCAACCAGTTTCTCTTCGAGGGCAATCGTCTTGGTCAGTCGGGCAATGGCCTGTACAAGATGTTGCTGACCAAGCTCAGCCTTGGCATAGAACAGATGCACGAGGGCGTTGTCGGCATCTACGGCGAGTCCCTGCTCGCAGAGTGCCGTCATCGTCGGATAGTCTTCCTTCATGTAAGCCACACTGGCCGCCTGCATCATCAGGTTGACGTTGTCAGGCTCCGCATCGATGAGCAACTTCAGCTGTTGCAGCGACTCATCGAGCATTCCCTGGCGCAGATAGGCCCGCGAGAGGTAGTCGCGCACCTCGGGGTCTTCCTTCGCCTCGAGTGCCTTCAGAAAGCACTTGGCGGCATAGTCCAACTGGCCGATGCGCATGGCCTTCACCCCGTCGTACTTCAACAGGTCGAAATTGCGCTCCTCGGCGTTCTTCTTCTCTTCCTCAGGGGTGGTCTCTCCCCCGAAAAATGTTTTCCAAAAGCCCATAGTCTATTGTTTTTGTGTGCAAAGGTACACAAATTCCCGCTCAAATTTGCAGTTTCGGCCAAAAAAGTGTAATTTTGCAGGCAGATAGCACATTTATAATAATAGAATTCATGATTACGTTAAAGACACTACTCCTCTTCGGCCTTGGCGGCCAGGAGGTGCTGCTCATAGCACTTGTTGTGCTTCTGCTCTTCGGCGGTGCCAAGATTCCTGAACTGATGAAAGGCCTTGGCAAAGGCGTGAAGAGCTTCAAGGAGGGCATGAAAGAGATAGAAGACGGCGCATCGCCCAGCAAGGAGGAAAATGGGAAGCAATAGCGCACCGCAAACCTTCTGGGGGCATCTCGACGTGCTGCGGTGGGCCATCATCCGCTCGCTATGTGTCGTCGTAGTGCTTGCCGTGGTGGCGTTCTGCCTGAAGGAGTGGCTCTTCACCGTGGTGCTGGCTCCACGGTCCAGCGACTTCATCACTTTCCGACTGATGGGAACGGAGCCTTTCTCCCTGCATCTGATGAACACGGGCCTCACCGAGCAATTCATGGTGCACATGCGCACGGCGGCCTACGCCGGATTGCTGCTGGGTTCGCCCTATGTGCTCTATGAACTGTTCCGCTTCGTCTCGCCAGGGCTCTATCAGAATGAGCGGCGTGCCGCCATATGGGTGGTGGGAGCAGCCTACGCCATGTTCCTGCTGGGAACGCTGGTGTGCTACTTCATCATCTTCCCACTGACCGTCCGCTTTCTGGGCACCTATCAGGTGAGCGCCGATGTAGACAACATGCTCACTCTGCAGTCGTATATTGACACGTTCATATCGATGTGCCTCGTCTTGGGAGTCATCTTCGAGTTGCCAGTCGTCAGCGCGCTCCTTGGCAGAATGCATCTGCTCAGCGGAAGCCTGATGCGCCGCTATCGCCGCCATGCCGTTGTCGCCATCCTCGTGGTGGCCGCTATCATCACCCCCACCACCGACATCTTCACACTTCTCGTAGTATCGCTACCCATCTGGTTGCTCTACGAAGTCAGTATATTACTTGTACCAAAAACCAAGAAATAAACTATGCTAAGAAAAATCCGTATCACTCTTGCCGCCATCTTCTTCATTGGACTGACGCTGCTTTTCCTCGACTTCACAGGAACGGCTCATACCTGGCTCTCGTGGATGGCAAAGACGCAGGCCCTGGAGGCCATCCTGGCACTGAACGTCGTGGTCATCGTCGGGCTGGCCCTGCTGACATTCATCTTCGGCCGCATCTACTGCAGCGTCATCTGCCCACTTGGCATCCTGCAGGACCTCTTCGGCTGGCTGGGCAAGAAAGCCAGGAAGAACCGCTACAACTATTCCCCAGAAGTGCGCTGGCTGCGCTATTCCATGTTCGGCGTAATGATCATTGCCTTTGTGGCTGGCATTGGCAGCATCGTTCAGCTGCTGGCCCCCTACTCTGCCTTCGGACGCATCATGACGCTCATCTTCCAGCCTCTCTGGAAACTAGGTAACAATGTGCTGGCCTCACTGGCCGAACGCGCTGACAGCTATGCGTTCTATTCCGTCGACGTGTGGATGAAGTCGCTGCCCGTGCTCATCATTGCCGTGGTCACGCTGCTGGTGCTCCTGGTGCTGGCCTGGCGAGGAGGGCGTACCTATTGCAACACCATTTGCCCCGTGGGAACGCTGCTGTCGTTCATCTCGCGCTTCTCGTTCTTAAAGATTAACTTTGATGCAGACAAGTGCAAGAACTGCTCGCTCTGTACCAAGAACTGCAAGGCATCGTGCATCGACTACAAGACGCACACAGTGGACCATTCCCGATGCGTGGTTTGTGGCGACTGCATCAGCAAGTGTAAGTTCGGAGCGCTGAAGTATGACCATAAACGCCTGCACGACAAGCAGCACAGTTCTCTCTCTACGACCGAAGCTACACGCCGTTCATTCCTGATGGCCACCGCTATGACAGCGACAGCGGCTTTGGCCCAGCAAAAACTGGTCGATGGCGGTTTAGCCGTGATCCAGGCGAAGCAGACGCCCAAGCGCCTCACTCCGCTGACGCCTCCCGGCTCGCTCTCTGCACAGCACATGGCGAAGCACTGCACTGGCTGCCAGCTATGCGTCTCGGAATGCCCTAACGACGTGCTCCGCCCCAACACCGATCTGATGAACCTCATGCAGCCCATCATGCAATACGATCGCGGCTACTGCCGTCCTGAGTGCACCCGCTGCTCTGAGGTTTGCCCCGCTGGAGCCATCAAGCCCATCGACGCTATCGACAAGTCGAGCATACAGATTGGCCACGCCGTTGTCGTTGCCAAGAACTGTCTCTCTGCGCAGGGACAGGACGAATGTGGCAACTGTGCCCGCCACTGCCCTACGGGAGCCATCGAGATGGTTCCGTCCGACCCCGCCGATGATCTCTCGCCCTCTGTGCCCGCCATCAACGAGAGTGCCTGCATCGGCTGCGGCGCCTGCGAATATGTCTGCCCGGTGCGCCCCCTCTCAGCCATCCATGTGGAAGGACACGAAGTTCACCGTAAGATTTGACGTTAAAATGATGATGACTATGCAGAACAAGAAAGACAACATAAGCCGCCGCACCTTCCTCAAGATGATGGGTGCCGGCTCTGCCGCCGCAGCCATTGCCGCCTGTGCAGGAAAGAAGAGTACCGATGCCGACGACGATGACTATAAGAACCAGCTGGAGCCGCCAGTTGGCAAGATGACCTATCGCACGTGCCCCACCAGCGGCGACCGTGTGTCGCTGTTGGGCTACGGCATGATGCGTCTGCCCATGAAGGACGGCGCCGACGAATTTGACCAGGAGATGATTAACCGCCAGGTTGACTACGCCATCGAGCATGGCCTCAACTATTTTGACACCAGCCCCGTCTACTGCAGGGGGCTCAGCGAGCGTTGCACGGGCATCGCCCTCAGCCGCCACCCGCGCGAGAAGTTCTTCGTGGCTACCAAACTTTCGAACTTCGACCCCTCCTACCAAACACTTGAAAACAGCAAGAAGATGTACCACGACTCGATGAAAGAGCTGCAAGTAGATTACATCGACTACTACCTGCTGCATGCCATCGGAGGCGGAGGCATGGAGGACTTGCATCGGCGTTTCATCGATAACGGCGTGCTTGACTACTTGCTGGAAGAGCGGGCTGCAGGCCGCATCCGCAACCTCGGTTTCTCCTACCACGGCGACGTCGAGGTGTTCGACTACCTGCTGGCCGAGAACGACAAATACCACTGGGACTTCGTTCAGATAGAGCTCAACTGGCTCGACTGGCAATACGCCAACGAAATCAACGACAGCAACACCGATGCCGTGTACCTCTACGGCGAGCTCCAGAAACGGGGCATTCCCGCCGTCATCATGGAGCCACTGCTGGGAGGCCGCCTGGCCAAGGTGCCACAGTATGTGGCCAAGCAGCTGAAACAGCGCGATCCTGAGAAGTCAATTGCCTCATGGGCCTTCCGCTATGCCGGTACTCCCGAGGGCGTGCTCACCGTGCTCAGCGGCATGACCTACATGGAGCATTTGAAGGATAACCTGCTCAGCTATTGTCCATTACAGCCACTTACTGAAGAAGAACAGCGGTTGCTCGACACGCAGATTGCCCACCAGATGATGGAAGAAGAACTCATCCCCTGCAACGCCTGCCAGTACTGCATGCCCTGCCCCTACGGCATCGACATCCCCGCCATCTTCACTCACTACAACAAGGTGAAGACCGAAGACCGTCTGCCTCAGGATGCCGGAGACCCGCAATATAGAGAAAACCGTCGCCGCTACCTCATCAGCCTCGACCGCAGCGTAGAGCGCGACCGCCAACCCGACCACTGCATCCAGTGCGGCCGCTGCATCCACGAAAAGCATTGTCCACAACAAATTAACATTCCCAAGGAGCTCGAGCGCATCAGCCAGTTTGTAGAGCAGCTGAGGCGCCAGGCATAGCTCTTATACTCAATTAACACCCAACAATGAATCAACAAGTCATTCCCGTATTGCTGCTCACGGGCTATCTGGGCAGCGGCAAGACCACCCTACTCAACCGAATCCTCAACAACCGCCGAGGCATCAAGTTTGCCGTCATTGTCAACGACATTGGCGAGGTGAACATCGACGCCGACCTCATCCAGCAGGGCGGCATCGTCAACCAACAAGACGACAGCCTCGTGGCGCTGCAGAACGGCTGCATCTGCTGCACGCTGAAAATGGACCTTGTGCAACAGCTTACGGACATCATCGCCACCCGCCGCTTCGACTACATCGTCATCGAAGCCAGCGGCATCTGCGAGCCTGCCCCCATCGCACAGACCATCTGCACCATTCCCTCGATGGCTCCAGAAGTGACCCGCGACGGCACACCCAGGCTCGACTGCATTGTCACCGTCGTCGATGCCCTCCGCATGCGCGACGAGTTCGGAACTGGTATGGACCTGTTGCGGCAAAACATTGACGAAGAGGACATCGAGAACCTCGTTATACAGCAGATTGAATTCTGCAACATCATCCTTCTCAACAAGGCCAGCGAGGTGACACCCGAGGAACTGGGACGCGTCCGCGGCATCATTCGCGAGTTGCAGCCAAAAGCCGAAATCATTGAGTGCGACTACTGCGACATCGACTTCGACAAAATTCTCAACACCGACCTCTTCGACTTCGACAGTGTGGCCACCTCTGCCACATGGATTCAGGAAGTGGAGAAGCACCACGAAGAAGATGATGATGAGGACGACGATGACGATGAGCATGGGCACCATCACCATCACGAGGATGAGCATGAGCATGAGCACCATCATCATCACCACCATCATCACCACCACGATGAGGGAGAAGCCGAAGAATACGGCATCGGCACCTACGTCTACTACCGCCGTCGCGCTTTTGACTTAGGCCTTTTCGACGAGTTCGTTGCCCGTCACTGGCCGAAGGGCATCATCCGCGCTAAGGGCATCTGCTATTTCAAGGATGAGCGCGACGTCTGCTACGTCTTTGAGCAAGCAGGCAAGCAGGTGTCCATCCGCAACGCCGGACAATGGTATGCCACCATGCCGAAGCGACAGCTGAAGGAATTCCTTGAGCAGAACCCGAAAGCCATGCAAGACTGGGACGAACACTACGGCGACCGCATGCAGAAGCTCGTCTTCATCGGCCAGCATCTTGACAAGCAACTCATCGCCAGCCTGCTCGACAGTTGTCTGGAATAGAGTAGAATAATTAATGTATAGTTCTTCGGCAAAAAGGCAGTATAATCTTTGCAGGGTTGCGAAAAAATGCGTACCTTTGCCGCGCAAAAACAAGAATTCACAAGCAAATTAATAATAACGAGAACAACGATGGAAAGAGACAACCAGATTTTCGAGTTGATTGAGAAAGAGCATCAGCGCCAGCTGAAGGGTATTGAACTCATTGCCAGCGAGAACTTCGTGAGCGACGAGGTGATGCAGGCTATGGGCAGTTGCCTCACCAACAAGTATGCCGAGGGCTATCCCGGCAAGCGCTACTATGGCGGCTGCCAGGTGGTCGACGAGGTGGAGCGCCTGGCCATTGAGCGGGTGTGCAAGCTCTTCGACGCCGAGTATGCCAACGTACAGCCCCACAGCGGTGCACAGGCAAATGCTGCTGTACTGCTGGCCGTGCTGAAGCCCGGCGACACGTTCATGGGCCTGAATCTGGCTCACGGTGGTCACCTGAGCCACGGTTCGCTGGTGAACACCAGTGGCATCCTCTACAAGCCCGTAGGCTACAATCTCTCGAAAGAGACTGGCCGAGTGGATTACGACGAGATGGAGCAGCTGGCCCTGGAGCACAAGCCGAAGCTCATCATTGGCGGCGGCTCTGCCTACAGCCGTGAGTGGGACTACAAGCGGATGCGCGAGATTGCCGACAAGGTGGGTGCCCTGCTGATGATTGACATGGCCCATCCCGCAGGACTCATCGCCGCCGGCCTGCTCGACAATCCGGTGAAATATGCCCACATCGTCACCTCCACCACCCACAAGACATTGCGCGGACCTCGTGGTGGCATCATCCTGATGGGTAAGGACTTCGAGAATCCCTGGGGGCTGAAGACCCCGAAGGGCGAGGTGAAGATGATGTCGGCTCTGCTGAACAGCGCCGTCTTCCCCGGACAGCAGGGAGGTCCGCTGGAGCACGTCATCGCCGCTAAGGCCGTGGCCTTCGGCGAAGCCCTGAAGCCCGAATTCAAGGAGTGGGCCAAACAGGTGCAGAAGAACGCAAAGGTGCTGGCCGAGGAGCTGGTGAAGCGTGGTTTCACTATCGTCAGCGGTGGCACCGACAACCACTCGATGCTCGTCGACCTGCGCTCGAAGTATCCTGAGCTGACGGGCAAGGTGGCTGAGAACGCACTGGTGGCTGCCGACATCACGGTGAACAAGAACATGGTGCCCTTCGACACTCGCTCTGCCTTCCAGACCAGCGGCATCCGTCTGGGAACGCCCGCTATCACCACCCGCGGTGCCAAGGAAGACCTGATGGTATTCATCGCCGCACTCATCGAGGAGGTGCTCAACGACCCCACCAACGAAGAGGTCATCGCCTCGGTTCGCCAGCGCGTGAACGAGAAAATGAAGGACTATCCCCTCTTTGCATACTAAGCAACAACCCCAAGCGGATTATACGGCAAGCCGACAAGACAGGCGAGACCGTATAATCCTCTTCTTTTTCTACTATTTACTACTTTACTTTCTTCAATTCGCTATAATGAAGCGTTCTTTACTATTACTAACTTTCGTACTATCTTTCGCTGCTATCTTCGCTTCGCCAAACTTCGACAAGTCGAAGCGCTATCACATCGTGTGCCGCCAGTTCATGCAGGGATGCGTGACCGACGGCGTTACAGCCAATCAGAACACCCCAATCTACCACCTGCCCAGCGCCACGACTGCCGCTGAGACCTACTGGGTGTTCACCGAGCAACAGTCAGGACTTTTCACCATCAAGAACGGTCGCACGGGGCAGTATGTCACCTACGACGGCGTGCGCCAGGATTCGCCAGAACTGCGCCGCTACATCAGCATGACCGACGCCACCGACGGCTACAACTCGCTCTGGAGCATCAACCAGCAGGAAGACGGCATCTACGTCATCCGCAACGCCCAGCAGACCGACCACATCTGGGACGTCCGCGTAGACAGCTACTGCGTGGGCACCTACTCTAACAACGGCAGCGGTAGCCAGAACCAGCTCTTCTCCTTCTACGACCAGCAGGGCCAGTTGGTGAGCGAGAAGGCCGAGCCGCCCGTCACGGAGGACGGCTTCGACGTCAGCTCCTGGCTCGACGCCACCACCGACTCTAACGCCGACTGGGATTTCATCGGCACCACGTGGACCGATCCCAGCTTCGGCAACTACCGTAATGGCATCGCTTCCGTGGTGTCGCCCTTCCTGGAGCGCTGGCACGACTCATCCAATGGCCCTCTCCCCGACGGTACCATGCAGCAGACGCTTCACAACCTGCCCGCCGGTAACTATAAGCTGATGGCCGACATCATCGCCGTGCGCCAGCCCTCTAACGGCTGGTGGAACCAACCCGAGGAGGTGGGCACCGGCGTAAGCCTCTTTGCCAACGACTACAGCACCCCCGCCGGTACGCGCAACGAGCGTCCCGAACGCTACAGCGTCGACTTCACGCTGACCGACCAGGATAATGGCCTCCTGACGCTCGGCATACGCATTGAGAACACCAACGCCAACTGGGTGGCTTGCGACAACTTCGCCCTCTACTATCAAGGTACAGAGGAAGAGCTGCTGGCCGCTGAGCGCATCAAGGTGAGGGCAGAGCTGGCCGACTTCTACACCGACGATGAAATCACGCTGCTCATCAACCAGTGCGGCGACAGTTTCGAGGCCCTCGAGATGCTGCGCCACTCCATCGACCACCTACCGGCCATCGACCCGCTGAGCCGTGCACTGAGTGGCCTCACCATCGACGGGCGCGCCCTCATCTGGGTCGAGTCGCTCAACCTCTACCTCTGCACCCTTCCCCTGGAGAACTTCAACAGCTCGTTCACCGGACAGATTAACTACACCCCGCGTGAAGGCAGCAGCAGGCTCACCGTCGCCGGCAAGGCCGTAGCGCCTGGCGACACCTATCGCTTCAGCAACGTGAAAGGGCAGCGCACCTACCGCTTCAACGTGACCACCGCACAAGGTGAGACCATCGAGCACGACGTCACCTTCACCTCGCTTCCCGTGGTGAAGCTCTATGGCTCGTTCAACAACAGTTACTCTCTTGGTAGCATCATCGTGCACGAACCCGACAAGGGTGCCCCCTCGCTGCTCAACATGAAGGCGAAGTGGCGCGGCGGCATCACCAACGGCAGCGGCAAGAACAAGCGCAACTACCACGTGAAGCTGCTCGACGAGAACGGCGAGAAGATGGAACAGAAGTTCTTCGGCCTGCGCAACGACAACTCGTGGATTCTCGAATCCTGCCAGGTTGACATGAGCCGCATCCGCAACCGCGTGCTCACCGACCTGTGGAACGACTACTGCACCCCACCCTATTACATCGACCAGGAGCCAAAGGCACTCAGTGGCTCGCGCGGTCACTTCGTAGAGCTCATTCTCAACGACGAGTACCGCGGCATCTACTGCATGACCGAGAACATGGACCGCAAGCAGATGAAGCTGAAGAAGTTCGACGAGGCCGACGGCACCATCCACGGCCAGCTGTGGAAGTCGAAGGACTGGAGCTACGCCGTCTTCATGGGCCACGACAGCAACAGCAGCTACTACCCCGGCACCTCACCCATGTGGTACGACAACTGGAGCGAGATGTGGGACCAGTACGCCACGAAGTATCCCGACCTTGAAGACCTCAGCCCCACTGACTGGTCGGCACTCTACAATGCCGTCAACTTCGTCTGCACCGCCTCCGACGAGGAGTTCCGCGAGCACTTCGCCGAGTACTTCGACCTGCCCGTCGTCATCGACTACTACATCCTCATGGAGACCATCCTCAGCACCGACAACCACGGCAAGAACATGTACTTTGCCGTCTACGACAAGCAAGAGTCGGAGAAGGTGACGCTTGGCGTGTGGGACATGGATGCCACCTGCGGCCAGCGCTGGAGCGACGACTACTGGCACGAACGCTTCCTCGGCCCAGAGCAGGACTACAGCCGCTTCATCACTAACTACGAGCACGGCGACTACAACCTGTTCCGCCGCCTGCGGCTCACCGACGCCGATGATTTCAACATGCAGGTGCGCCTGCGCTACCGCGACCTTCGCCAGGACCACCTCGCCACGGAGAATATCCTGCAGCGCTTCCGCAACTATCTCGACGAGTTCAAGACCTGCGGCGCTGCCCAGCGCGAATACGACCGCTGGAGCTACAACAGCGACGTGGCAGGCCATGTGCTCGACTTCGACAACGAGATGGAATACCTCGACGACTGGTTCACCCGCCGCATGAACTATCTCGACACGAGGCGCTTCGACATCGCCTCGCTGCCCAACGTCATCACCGACATCAATGCCAAGAGTAACAGCGCCAGCGACAATATCGTCTACGACCTGCGTGGCCAGCGCCTCGGCACCGCCGCCCAGCTGTCTTCACTGCCTGCAGGCGTCTACATCCTCAACGGAAAGAAGATTGTTGTGAAATAGAAGCCCCTCACCCCCTCCCGCGGGGGGGAGGGGAGTATATACACCTTGAGGCGAAACAGGAAATGTGGAAAACAAATTGGAATTTCAAGTTCCGCATTCCCTGGGGCTCTGGGGTGTTAAAGATGATAGTTTTGATACTGCCCCTTAGCCACCAATCAAAAGGAGGCTCCGTTTCTGGAGCCCCCTTTGCTGAATAATGGTTATATACTAATAGCCTTGGATGTACATTCTATAGTAACTCCATGCTTTTTTATAAGCATCTACGCTCGATTGAGGAACGTAGATAATGAAGTTTGTATAGTCAGAAAATATCCACCCCTCTATTGATGGTGGCGTCGTGGCTTCAAAATAAATGGAGGTAAGGCCAGTGCAGCCATAGAAAGCATAGCTGCCGATGCTCGTCACGCTGCTGGGAATGGTGATGGAGGTAAGGCCAGTGCAGTCAGAGAAAGCACTCTCGCCGATGCTCGTCACGCTGTTCGGAATTTTCCGTCAAAATAATAGCATTGCAATTATCCCTTGAATCGTATTTAGGATTGTCTGATGCAACGCTAATGGAGGTAAGGCCAGTGCAGCCAGAGAAAGCACTCTCGCCGATGCTCGTCACGCTGCTGCCTATCGTGATGGAGGTAAGGCCTTTGCAGCCATAGAAAGCAAAAGCGGGTATATTTTGTACGTTATCTCCTATATTAAGAATGGTCAGAGAAGTACAACCTTCAAATACTGTATAATAATGATATTTTCCCTCCATAGATGTACAATTCGTAGCATTGTAATTAACTTCTGTAAGGCCAGTGCAGCCAGAGAAAGCACTCTCGCCGATGCTCGTCACGCTGCTGGGAATGGTGATGGAGGTAAGGCCAGTGCAGCCATAGAAAGCATAGCTGCCGAGGCTCGTCACGCTGCTGGGAATGGTGATGGAGGTAAGGCCAGTGCAGCCAGAGAAAGCATCGTCGCCGATGCTCGTCACGCTGTTCGGAATTTGGGTGTTTTTACAAGCAAAAAGTAAACAATCAGATTCCGTCAAAATAATAGCATTGCAATTATCCCTT
>CACYME010000002.1 GCA_902775475.1 uncultured Prevotellaceae bacterium | reverse complement strand
GCGGCTCTCCTGGTTCTTGTTCTTGTAGAGGTTAATCTTCAACATGGTAAACTTAGGTTATTAAGGGGTTAACAAAGATTGGTTCTGGCAGGCGGTCTCACTCGGGGCGTGCACTCTCCTTTGCGGGGTCTGCTGATGCAAAGTTACTGCTTTTCCGCGTAATTTCATATATTCCGAGAGGGCAGTTTTCGGTTAAAAATGGTTAACGGGAAAAACCGTTCGTTTTACTCCCAAAAACGAACGGTTTTCTAAGAAAAATGCGAACGGTGCGGTTGCCCCTGCGTTTTTTTCGCGGGCAAGGGGCACAGAGGCTCCCGCTTCTGGGTACAATCCGCATGTGTGTGGGGTGGGGTGTGGGGTAGGGGGGTGTCACAGGGGGGTGTCACAGGGGTGTAAGCAGGGTGTTTATACGGTATTTCGAGTTTTTTTTCACAAGGGGGTGCTGCTGCACGATTCGGCAAATAATTTCCATAACTTCTTGCGGTTTAGAGGGTTAATACTTTTTTTCTGTGGCGGCGGTGGTTTCAAAAGTTTCAAAAGTTGCAAAACTACGAGCCGGGTGTGCACCCCCGTTTTTCTATTTTGCTCTAATAATTATATATATAATTATTAGAACTTAATATCCCACTTTTTGTTTTGAAACTTTTGCAACTTTTGCAACGCTCGCTAGCCGTGTGCAAAGGTAGGTATACCCCTGCTAACAAACAAAAAAAATGTTAAAACGGCCGTTTTCGCGCCTCGCCTCGCGCGTGCGCACGAACAATCTTTTCGGCGAGAACGCCAAAAAACTGCACACTCTGCGGGAGAGTGTGCAGGGGTATACCTTGGGTGTTTTCGGGGTGTGAAATCGCTGGAAACCCCAGTGTTTATACGTGTTGTTGCAAAAGTTTCAAAAGTTTCATTTCATTTTTGCTATTGACGAGCTTCCGCTGAAAAAGTATAGGGATTGTTGATATAACCCACTAGTATAATACAACTTGCAAAAATCTCTTAGTACCCCGACCGAGAAGGTTAGACCCGTCTCAGCCATGCGGGGCAACACTGTTGTCATTTCGTGTGCAAAGGATTGAATACTTTTTGAAATGCGAGCATAAAACGCTGAAAATAAACAGATTATTATCTTGATACTTTGATTTTTGGAACTATCAGCATGCTGGAAGCAAGCCATTTGCAAGTCTCTCGTCAACCTTTCCGATTTTAGCATAATTTGCCATTCGTTGGGATGAATTAACGCCATATTAACACCCTGAATTGAAAGCAAAAGCAAAATGATTCACAAGCTTTCAACTTGATACTGTCTTACATTGAACAACAAAAATCTGCGTTCAAGTTCTGGCACTTGTAGTTCACCTACATAATCGAGCCGTCCTTATCCGTTGGAGTATTGCCCATCAAGTCTTCAGATAGGGCACGCTTAGCCGTCCTCTCAGGCTTAACAATAGGCCTGACTATAGGGTCGATGGTGAAGAAGCGATTCTTGACCGTCCCCTGGCCTGTGAACCACACTGAGAGGCACTTCAGGGTATGGACGGTGGTGCGGTTGGAGGCCTTCGACTGGAGGATGTCCATCTGGTTGAACTCCCTGATGATGCGGGTGGCCGTCTTGCGGTCGCAGCCCCATGCCTCAGCCAGTTCAACCTTGGAGGCGATGAACTGGCCTGTGTACAGGAATACCGAGAAGTTCTTCCTTGACTCCCTTCTTGGGTCCTTCACGGCCATGCGCAGGAAAGTGGCGAAACACTTCATCCTGCTTATCCCCTGACTCTCATCAGCCAGATAGTCTATCTGTGCATCGTTGAGGGTGATGCTGTACCTTACGTTGCTATATTCCATAGTTCTATAGTTATTGAAGTAAATAAGGAGGCGGGCATGTTGTGCCCCACCTAAAAATTCATTATCACACAATAAGACACTATCTCCTGTACCCGCGCTTCCGTTCCTGGCGCAGTTCTTCGCCGTCGTCCGGCTCCAGCATGTTCCTTGCCATGAGCAGGCAGCGTTTGCCGAACGCCAGGCTGTCCTCGTCTTTTTTGCGGTCCCATCCTGTTTCAGGTGAGGAACCACCCCCGCCGGAAGACTCCGAAATTGTCGTGGCGGCATCCATGTAGCCGAAGAACAGGCAGGCTGCGGCAGCTGCGACATCACTGGCACAGTCGGCAATGCCAACGCCCAGCTTCTCAAGCTGCGTGACGCCATCTTCTGCTGCCAACTGCAGCACCTCGCCCTTCAAGGATGCGGAAAGGGGACGATAGGCATTGGCGAAAGAAACCAGGTCTATGCCGTAGCCTATACGTTGCTTCGCCGTCTTGGCCGATGAGAGCGGCTTCCTGATGATGTCCTTCTCAGCCCCAGTGAGCCAGTCGCGGTTGTTCTCCCCATCACAGAGGGTCTTGATGGCCTCCCACATGCCGTTCCATATCGCATTCATCACTCGTATGGCCTTCTCCTTCTCTTCCTTGTCGATAGCGTGCCATTCCTTCTCTTCCTCCAAGCTGCGCTCTGTCTGGCTCAGCTTTTCTTTGGTGCCTCCGAGTTCCTGGCTGGCCGCCCAGTACTTCCCGTACCGACGGCCGACCGTTTCTGCTGTTGGTTCCGTCTGGGGTTGCTTCATCCCGGCAGCGGCGTACATGTCCCTGACAAATCCGCTTCTGCCTTCCTGCCTGCCACGATCTTCCGATGCCTTCACCTCGACAGCCTTTTCCTTAAGTGCCGTTTCCAGCTCCCTGATTCTCGCCTCCAGTCCGGGCACGCGTCCTGCTATCGGCCTGAGGCGTTCTATGCTAGCCTGCAGCTGTCTGTTGGTTTCCTCAAGCTGCTTAATGGCTTTCCTCTGTTCGGAATTAAGGCGGTATTTGCCGGCAAAAAAGCGTTCTGCCTTCTGTAGGTCTTTTTGCAGATCGTCCATTTCTGCCAGTTTGCCGTTCAGCTCCTCAGTAGCATGGTCGAGCTTCGCCTGCTTGTCGGCGATCTTCCCGTCTATCTCGGAGAGTTCCTTGTCTTTCCTGTTCTTCTCGGTATAACCCTCGATGAGGTCAGCCTCTATGCTCTCCCGCTCTCTCGTCAGGTTGTCAATCATCGTCTGCAGGCTCTTTACCTTTTTTACGGAGTTGGCAAGCTCCATGGCGGTGCGCTGGCTCTCCATGACCATCTTGTAGGTGTTGGCATCGAGGTACTTCCGATTCGAGGGCGTTCCGCGCTCCATGCAGAGTGCCTTGGCCAGCTCGTCTTCCATCTCCCGCATTACCTTGCGGTCGAGGTTGATGCAGCGTGCCTTGTCGTGGTCGAACCAGTCGAACAGCACATGGGCATGGTAGTTGGGCTTCCAGTATTCATAGTTTCCTCTTGGGTTCATGCGCTTCCACTCCTTGCCGTCATGGCGCTCGTACATCTCCTCGCACTGTCCCTGCTCCTCGTCCAGTTCAGCCCAGTGGCCTTCGTCGAGGTGGAGGTAGATGCCCACGGGGCGGATGCCGTAGCTCTGGTGGCACCAGTCGGCCCACGCCTTTACCTGCTCGATGGTGGTGTCCTCCTTGATGACCACCACAGCCTCCTTCACAGGAACGGCGCTCCTGGGCATCCTCTTGTGTGTCTTATATTCACCGTACTTGCCCTTGACGATGACCTCCTTGGTTGCGTACTCACGCTCCGCCTGCTTCTGCATCTGGTAGACCGATTTTTTGTCCTCCACCTCCCAGATCCACTTGGCCTTGTCCTCCGGCTGGAGTTCGGGCCGGGGGTGGTCCAGGTGCTTCTCCCGGCGGTTGTGCCGATCGGCATTCACGGCTGCCGCCCTGATGTGCTTTGAAGTTTTCATTCCCATAGTAGTATTAGTTTTTTTCGTTAAAGTCAGGTGAGACAACTTGTGTCGGGCTGACGGTCTGTTGACGGTGCTTGCACTCGTCGGGTGCAGGAGCCTCCTGCCGCACTGGGTTGACAGAATTTCCCTCAGGGAACATTCGCAACCCTTAGTGTGCTATTTCCAGATAGATGCTATCTGGTCATCGGCGGCAAGCCGCAGTCGGGATGTCTCTTTCCAACTACGAAATTACAACATGTTTTTTCAGGTGGGGAATTTGAAAACGACAAACTCTTGATTTAACAGTTTGATGACGGGCTCGGATTTAATAAAACAAGTGCCCGCTGAGAATATTTGCGATGGAGGGTTAAATCAACTAATTGACGCTTTGTTTCCTATACGGTTAATCTATGTTCCAACTGGGATTCTTTTTTATGGCTTGGCCGTTTCTGTGTCGGGCCTGTTGCCTTGTTGGTACTTCTTCGGTGAGATGCCGAACTGCTGCTTGAAGACACGGGTGAAGTAGTGAGGCTCGCTGATGCCTACCTGATAGGCAACCTCTGCGACGCTGATGGTCTCTTCGCGCAGCATCTCGGCCGCACGGTTCATGCGCAGCGTTCTGATGTAGTCGGCCGGGGTCTGACCGGTGAGGGCTTTCACCTTCTTGAAGAAGACAGAGCGACGGTAGCCCATAGCCTCTGCGAGGTCTTCAACCGAAAGGGTTGGTGAGCTGATGTGATTGTAGAGCCAGCGGTCCATCTGGTCGAGCAACTGCTTGTCGCGTTCGTCGACGATAATTTCCGGCAGCACATTCGGGCGCTCGGCAGGTTGCTCAGCATAGCTTTGTCGCAGTCGGGCGCGCTGCTCGATGAGCTGTCGGCAGGTGGCAATGAGCAACTTTGTGTCGAAAGGCTTTGTCAGATAGGCGTCAGCACCGTTCTCCAGTCCTTTGATGCGCTTCTCTTCACCAGTAAGAGCCGTCAATAGGATGATGGGGATGGCCTGTGTGTCGTTGTTCTTCCTGATGTGCGCCGTGAGCTCGAAGCCGTTCATTGTCGGCATCATCACGTCGCTGATGATGAGGCAGTAGTCGTGACCCTCGGCCAGCAGGTCGAGGGCTGACTGACCGTCTAAGGCAACGGTCACATTGAAGTAGTGCTGTAGTGTCTGCTTCAGGAAGTCGGCCACGTCGGCATCGTCTTCTACAACGAGTATCGGGCAGTCGTTCATGGGCTCGGCGGCCATCTCCTGATATTTGGGCTGTCGGCTGCCAGTTGTCGGCTGCTCCAGATTGGAAGCCTGAAGGAAGTCCTCTGGGCGATAGACACTCTTGTCGATTGGCAGCGATATGGTGAAGACGGAGCCTTGCGGGTGGTTCTCGGCAAAGCTGATCTGTCCGTGGTGCACATCGACCAGTGCCTTGGTCAGATGGAGCCCGATGCCGATGCTGTCGTTGGAGAAGGCGCTCTGCATGAACCGCTGGAACAGCTCTGCCTGCTTCTCACGGGGGATGCCGACGCCCGTGTCATCAACGATGATCTGAAGCTGGTCGCCCACCTTGACCCTCACCGTGATGTTTCCTTTCTGCGGTGTGTATTTGAAGGCGTTCGACAGCAGGTTGTAGATCATCTTGTCGACATGCTGACGGTCAGCGAACATCGTGAACGACTTCGCCGACGGCAGGAAGGTGTAGCCTATCTGCTTATTCTCGGCTATGTCGTTGAAGTTCTGGCAGATGTCTCTGACGAAGGCGACGATGTCGGTCTCCTCAAGCGACAGGCTCAGCTTGCCCCCCTGCATCTTGCGGAAGGTGAGCAGCTGGTTGATGAGGCGCAGCATGCGGTCGGTGCTCTTCTGCATGGAGCTGACGGGTTGCCGCAGGTCGGCGGGAATGCTTTTCGAGTTACGGATGCGGTCCATGGCCCCGCGGATGATGGTGAGGGGCGTGCGGAACTCGTGGCTGATGTTGGTGAAGAACTGCAGCTTATATTCCGTGAGTTCCCGCTCGATGCTGATGCGGCGGCGCAGCTGATAGACGGTGCGCAGCTGGCGGTAGACGGCATAGGCGATGGCGGCGAGCAAGAAGACATAAATGAGGTAGGCCCACCACGTCTGCCACCACGGGTGTCGGATGACGATGGCCAGCTGGCACTCGGCGTTGGCCGACCTGTTGCTGTCGTAGGCCTTGACGTGTAGCACGTAGTGGCCTGGCGGCAGGTTCTTGTAGTCGGCAAAGCTGTAGGTCGTAGGCTCGCTCCACTGTCGGTCGTAGCCCTCGAGCCAGTAGGTGTAGCGCGTGGAAGTATTGTAGGTGAAGGTCGAGAAGCGCACGGTCAGCGTGTTCTGGTCGTGAGCCAGCGATGCCTTGCCAGCCGTCAGTCCGATCGACTCGCCGTTAGCCAGCAGGCCAGTGACGGTGAGTGGGAGCTGCCGGACGACGGGCTGAGCCTGGTGTGTGTCGTACAGCACGATGCCCTGGTTGGTGCCAAAGGCCAGTTGGTTGTCGGGCAGCAGAGCGACGCATTTCTCGGCGTTGTAGTTCTGCTGCATGTTGTGCTCGTTGTAGATGTATTCGCAGTGTCCGTCGCTGATGCGGTAGCGGGTGATGCCGTTGGTGGTGGCAATCCAGAGCACTTCGTCGTCGGCAGCTATGAGCGACTGTATCTCGTTGCTGATCAGCCCGTCGGCCACGGTCAGATGGCTGAACGACTGGCCGCCGTCGTCGCTCCGGTAGAGACCGTCGCCCATCGTGCCGACCCACAGCCGGCCCCGCACGTCCTCGCAGATGCAGTTGATGTCGCTATAGCGGACGTCACGGCTGGTCAGCACCTGCCTGTATTGGCTGCTGTCCTTCAACAGCCGGTCGGGCTGAAAACCATACAGGCCCGTCCGTGCTCCCACCCAGATGGTTCCGTCATGCGTCTGGATGATGACCTTCGGTGAAGCCTGTGGCGGCAGAAAATGACTGACGTTGTCGCCTATCAGGTCCAGTTGCGCTTCCTCGCAGCCAGCCCAGACACGGCCGTCGCGGTCGCAGAACAGGGCATTGATGTTGTTGCCCGACAGTGTGCTGCCGTCGCCCTCTGCATGGCGCAGCCAGGTGCCGTCAGGTCGGCGCAGGCCGTTCTTGCGCGACCCTATCCATAGCCGTCCGTCTTGGTCGGTGCAGACGCTGTGGATGTCGACGCGCTGCTCGTTGCTGCGCTTCAGTTGCTGCAACCGGCCATCGCCCTCGTAGATGTCTCCCTGCGTGTTCACCACCCAGAACAGCGAGTCAGCCACCTGGTGAATCAGACGCACCTGATTGCTCCTGATGCTCGCGTTGGAGGGGTCCAGCAGCCGTGTCTCACCCAGCTTCTGCTCCACCGAGAGGCAAGCCACGCCCTGAAACTCCTGAGCAGCCCAAAGATTGTCGCCCAGGTCGAGGCAGATGTCCTGTATGTCGTCCGTCGTGATGAGTCCGCTCTGCCGGGTGATGTGCATCAACTCGCGGGTCTTGCGGTTGTAAGCTGTGATGCCGCAGCCGTTGGTCGACACCCAAATCATGTCGGTGCGCTCCGAGGTGAGCACTTTGTATTTCGGACTGTTGATGACGGAAAACAGGCGCTCGTCAAACACCTTCATCTCGATGGTCTCCTGCGTCTTGCGGTCAACGAACCATATCTGCCCCGTCTGGTCGAGTACGATGACGTTGCCCAGGTTGTCGTTAATGAAGTTGCCGCCGCGGGACAGAATGTCCTGATAGGGAGCCAGCAGCGCTTCGGGGGCTTCGCGCCGCCGCATCTGCCGGTAGAGGGCTTCCATCTGGTCTGCGGGCATGTCTACGAACTTTTCCTGCTCCGTGTCGTACACTGAGAACAGGTTGCCCTGCTCGCCGAAAAGCATTCTTCCGTCGGGCAGGGCATAACATGCGTTGATATGGTTATTGTTGAGCAGGCGCAGGTTGCCGGTCTCGGCATACCGATAGGTTGTGAAGAAGTAGCCGTCGAAGCGGTACAGCCCGTTGGGGCTGCCCATCCAGATGAATCCCTTGGCATCTTGTGCCAATGAGCGGATGTTGTTGTTCGGCAGTCCGTTGGCGGTGTTAAACTGGCGCGAGGACACCACAACGGCATTGGCCGAGAGGACACAGAATGCCATGAATAATGACAGCAACGACTTCTTCATGGCTGCAAAGTTACGAAAAACTTTTCAATTGCAGCTTATTTACTTTGACATTTTATTTCGTCCTTTGCAATGTGACCCCCATCAGGCCTATCACCACATCGTTCGACAGGGTGCGGAGGATGAGTTCTTTCAGTGTCTTCTCAGCGTTGAGCGGCATGTCGAGGATGATGCCTGCACCCTTCTCGAACGAGCGATCGTTGTAGCTGCCGGCCACGCCCGAGGCGGCGGGACGGCCATAGTGCTCGCCCATCGGCATCAGTTCGCGGCTGACGCGGGCCGTGGCGAAGTCGATGCGGTAGGGACGGGGCTGTGCGGCGTGAAACTGCACGCCATCCTCGTAATAGTCCTGCTCTATGGGGCACCAGTTGTGCGGGTTCTGCAGCGGCAGACGGTCGGTGCTGCCGTCAGTGTAGGTCACCGTGATGATGCCGTTGTCTATGCGGCTCTGCATGTAGTTGGTCGAGCCGGCCATCAGCAGGTAGGCATGGCTGGCTTTGCCCTCCAGCGGGATGGTGACCGCATCGGGATAATTGTCCCACAGCGAGGTGTAGGCAATGTTGCGGCCCTTGGCAGCCGAGCGGAAGGGTATGCCCAGCGTCTCGGTCGTTAGCAGTCCGTCGCGGTCTACCTTGCGGCGCAGGGCGACGTCGTCGATGTCGGCCATCATCTCGGGGTGGCACCATTCGCCGATGCCGTGGACGGGAATCTGTAGCGTCGTCACCCGAGGGCGGGGCGACAAGTAGAAGTTCTTGAAGATGTCGCTCACGCTGCTGTTCCACTTCTTGTCCATGCAGACAGGCTCCAGACGGTCGGTCTGTACGTCGTCGAAGTTGTTGCCCCAGGCCTTGCCGTCGATGTGCTTGGCGGTAATGAGCGGACGGGGCAGCGGCTGTTGCTTCACTCGGCTGACGACGATGGTCTGCTTCTTCTCAGTAGTACCCTCGGTCTCCACATAGCCTACGCCTGTGTTCTGGCGCAGCACTATCTGCAAGGGCTGGGCGAAGTTCTGTTCAATCTCGTAGATTTCCTTGTTGCCCTCACGCCGGAAGGTGTATTTCATGTAAGGCGTCTGGATGCTGGCATGCTTCCACTCCGCAGGGAAGCCCGGACGGATGTAGCATCGGCCATTGAGCGCATCGGGACGGATGCCGTAGAGACCCTCGATGAAGGCACGCGACGAGATGCCGCAGTTGTCGGAGAAGTCACGATACAGCTCTCCGCGGGCTCGGTCGTAGTAGCTGATCTGTCCGAAGTTGCCGGGGCTGCCACCGAGATAAGCTTGATCCATGATGTTGGCCTTGATGAGGCGGAATCCCTCCTCGTTGCGGCCTGCCTGGAAGTAGGCCAGTGCCATGTGCATCGTCTCGTCGGCTGCCACATTGTTGATGCTCCAGTCGTAGGGCAGCCAGTCGGTGGTTGAAATCTGGCAGAGCGTTTTTTCCTTCTTAGAAGGCTTTACACCCTTGATGATGACGGGGATATGCGGTATGCACGAGTCGACATACTGAGTGGCACGGATGGCCTGCTCGGGCGTTGCCATACCGCAGTCGATTGGTGTGTAGATGCTCCACAGGGCAGCATGCTCATGGCGGCGTTTCAGCCCCATCAGGTCCTGATACTCAGCCCAGTGGCCGCGTTCTTTCAGCCACAGACGTTCGTTCATGGCTTTCAGCGTCTTGTCGGCTTCCTTTTTATAATAGGTGGGGTCTTCGCCAAGAATCTCACAGATGCGGGCAGCCAGTCGGAGCGTGCGGTAGTTGTAAGCTGTTGAGTGGCTGACGGCACCGCCGTTATAATAAAGCGCATCGCTCGCCCAGATGCAGCAGTAGGCGTCATAGAGACCGTCATCGTCTGGGTCGAAGTTGCGCTTCTCCCATGCGAGGTGCAGCTGGATGACGGGCCACATCTTGCGCAGATAGTCAGGATTAGCATCATACTCCAGGTGGAGCAGCAGCTCGTCGATGTAGTTCAGGTTCATGTCGTAGTGGTGCATCACGTCCTTGCGGTTTGGGTAGCGGCCTATATAACCGTTGGAGTACATCTGCGTTCCCCACGTCTTAGCCTCGCGGGCCAGCAGCTTTTCGGGGTCGGGTGTCGGGTTGGGGATGATGGGTTCTACGTCGGTCACCTGACTGTTGGCGTAGGCATTGAAGTGACTCACGGCACGGTCGGGCAAGCCCAGCAGGTCGCCTAAGAAACCAGCCCGCCAGCCGTTGAGCTGCATGCGCCAGACGATGGCCCCATGCAGCCAGACCTCGCCGTCCCATGCACCGTCGGCAGCCGCCATCAGCGCACCGCCCAGGGTGTTGATGTAGGGGTCGGGCGTGGTGAACACGATGTTTGTGGCCAGCCACTCGTGGTGTTTCGTGGCCTTGTCGAACAGTCGGCTGCCCTCTCCCTCTGTGGGGTTGCTGAGCGTGTAGTCGCCATTCTGGTCACAGTCCAGCACAGCGTAGGTCTTGCCGCTGCCCACAAGCCACTTTGCCGTCAGCTTGTTTGTCTCGGCTGGTGCAGGGTCGAAGGCATCGGCAGGGTCGGAGTTCATGTCTCCCCAGCGCTTCAGGTCGGGGTGCAGGATGTCGCACACCGTGCACGACAGGACGGCATCCTCGGGCAGTCCTTGTGGTTCAAACTGCCAGATGGCCGACTCTGTGTCAACCTGTGCCAGTACGGTCAGCACGAGCCGTGCACGCTTGCCCCAGCCGTCGTCGGTCAGCGTGTAGACGCGCTTGCCGGCATTGTAGCGGGCTTCGGCGTGGGTGGTCTGCTCCAAGGCCGTCTTGTTTCCATTGACGGTCAGCCAGAAGCGGATGTTGCGGCAGTGCCGACTGCGGTAGGTGGCAAAGATGGGGCGGTCGCTGGTCTCCACGCGGAAGTCGGTGTAGCCGCCGTAGAGTGCACGGGTGTAGCGGTTCTGCCCATCGTGGCACACGATGTCGCGCCCGTCAGGATGGTACTGCAGCGTACGGGCAGGCTGAGCCGAAAACGCGCTGGCCGCCATGCCAAGGACAATAACTGATATTGTTTTTTTATAATTCATAAGTAGTTTGGCTTTGATATGATTGATTATTCACTTTGTCATGACTGTTTGGGTGGCTCCCTTCAGTCCTTTACAGCTTACGGTCAGCTTCACCTTGCCAGGCATGTCTTTGCTGGAGCGGACAATGGCCATGGCGAAGCCCTCGTAGAGTTGCTTCTCGTTACCGTCGAAGAGGTCATTGCTCGAGTGGTCCCCATTGTCCACGGCAATCATGCGGGCAGGGCCCTCCACCTGGAATGTCACCTTATAATCGTTGGTGGGCACCACACGGCCTTTCTTGTCGACGGCTCTCACCTTGACATATTGTAAGTCCATGCCATCGGCTCGCCAGTCAGGGTTCTCCGTCTCGATGACGAGTCTGACGGGCTGACCGGCCGTCTCCAGCTGGTGCTCAGCATACAGTCGTCCGTCCTTTCTGGCTATGGCCCGGATGGTACCAGGTTCGTAGGTTATCCCCTTCCACGTAATGACGTTGGGCTTCTTCTTGTCATCATTCTTCTTCACACCCAGGCTTTTGCCATTGACGAAGAGTTCCACCTCGTCGCCATTGGTATAGGTATAAACGGTGTACTGCTTGCCCTGTTCACCATTCCAGTGGCTCGTCACACGCGTCTGGCCCACCACGATGTCGTTCCACCACAGCGTGTCCACCTTGCCGGCGACACCTATATACACTTGAGGCTCTTCGGGCTTGAAGATAGTTTTCATAAGCCATGCCTGAGCGTTAGGCTCTAACGAGTGACGGAAGAACGAGTAGTCCCAGCCCTTCTTCGGCCAGATGTTCGACTCGCCCCAGTACTCGATGGCTCCCCAGTATGCCAGTCCCACCATGTGGTCACGGTCCATGCCAGCCCAGGGGGCAGTCAGCTCGTTGGTTGTCGCCTCACTCTGATAGAGTATCATGTGTGGTGCCTGTTTCATGTACTTGTCGTAGTCCTCCCAACAGTAGTTAAAGCTGGCTACCTCAGTATGCTGCGCCAGTTCAGGGGGGACAACATTCTTCTCTATCCTATATTCAGGACTGTGCTTCACGATACCGCCAGCGCGGGCAGGATACATGGCTACGGTGGTCTTGCGGGTGGGGTCAAGGCGCTTCACCAGTGTATTCATGATGTCGTAAGTGGTGACGCCCCAGTCGCGAGTGGGGAATCCGCAACGTTCCTCTTGGAACTGCAACTCGTTGCCAAGACTCCATAGGATGACCGATGGATGGTTGCGGTCTCGCTTTACCCATTCCATGAGGTTCTCCCACCACATCTCCGTCCAAGGCCTTCGGCCAGCCCATGCCAGCGTGTTGCTCCACTTGTCATAGAGCTCATCTACAATGAGAATGCCTTTTTCATCTGCCAGACGAAGAAATGATTCACTATAGGGATTGTGAGAGGTGCGGATATGGTTGAAGCCAAACTCTTTCATTCTGTCCATCATGCGGGCAATTCCTGCCTCGTAAGCAGCAGCACCCACTGCTCCGAGGTCATGATGGTTGGCCATGCCTTGCAGGAATACTTTCTTCCCATTCAGCTTGAAGCCGAAATCTTTGGAGAACTCTATGGTTCGGATGCCGAAGCGTTCAGACAGTTTGTCAATGGTCTTTCCATTCAGTATGAGCGACACCTCCGCAGTATAGAGGTCAGGTTTCTCACACCACCACAGCCGTGGATCGTCCACCTTCACCTGCGGTAGCTGCACCTCTACGGTGGGCTGTTTGGTGTCCTTTGGCGCATCAATTTGTGTTTCACCTACAGCATGTCCGTCAGGGTCATAGATGACAGCCTTTATCACCAGGTCATATTTTTGATTTCTGATGCCTTCTACTTCCACCTGTACGTTGACGGTTGCCTGTTCCTTGCTGACTTCAGGTGTATAGATGTAAATGCCATGCCGGGCAATTGAAACAGAGTCTTTCAATACAAGGTGAACATCACGGAACAGACCTCCGCCAGTGTACCATCTTGAATTCCTTGCCTCTCCTGTCGAGCAGTGAACGGCCAGCACATTCTTCCCGTTCCATTTCAGCAGCTTGGTGATGTCGGCCTCAAATCCCAGGTATCCATAGTCTGTACCTCCTATTTTCTGCCCGTTCAAATAGGCATCGCCATGCAGCATGATACCTTCAAAGTCGAGAATCACGCGCCTGCCTTGCCATGTCTTGTCGGCCTCAAAGGTCTTACGGTACCACCCTGTAGCCATGTCCTTGAACCCCCGGCTACGGTTGGACTTCTCGTTCCACGGCATCTCAATCTGGAAATCGTGCGGCAGGTCAAGCTGTCGCCAGTCAGCATCATCGAATGTCGGACTTTCGGCGTTCTGCACTTCGCCTAATTTGAATTTCCAGTCGAAATTGAACAACAAGGTTTTCCTCTCCCCATCCGCCCTTGCACTCAGGGCAATGAGCAGGACCATTAAGGTCAGTACGTTTTTTACCTGTTTCATACACTTTTTTTGTTATTTGTCTTTTTATGATGCAAATTTACGGGTTATTCCGTGGCAAAAAGGGGCGATTTTATACAAAAATGGATAAAATCATCCATTTTTGCACATTCTTACCCCAATTATGTGCCATTTGCTTTATATCTTTGCAGCAACAAACAAAAATTCTTTTATGAGACATCTTATCACATTTCTCTTGTTCTGGGCCTCCATCTTCCCCAGCATGTCACAGTCATCTTTAACCTATGGCTTCGACCATCCGCAGGACACTGCCCGCACGAAGGTGTGGTGGTTCTTCGGCGAGACGGAGACCACCCGCGAGGGCATCACCGCTGACCTCGAGGCTTTCAAGACAGCAGGTGTCGGCGGCGTGGTCTACTACGACCAGGTGCATGGCAAGGGTGAGGGTGCCGACCGTGTGTTCGACGAGCACTGGTGGCAGTCGCTCATCTTCGCCTCACAGGAAGCCAAACGTCTCGGGCTGAGCTTCGAGGCCAACATCGGCAACGGCTATGTGGCCGGTGGCAAGTGGATCACGCCCGAGCGGAGCATGCAGCGACTGACGGTGAGCGAGACGCTGCTGAGTGGAGGCAAGCATCACCAACTGGCACTGCCCGACTGTCCGCGCGGATGGCACCACGACGTGGCTGTGCTGGCCTTGCCCTACAGGGAAGAGCTGTTAGGCACTTCGCGCCTGCTGAACATTGTGCCCACTGGGCGGCGCGACTCTGCGCTGGTGTTCGACTTCGGCAAGCCGTTCACCGCCCGCAGCATCAGCTACGAGGCCAAGGCGCAGGGCAAGGCACGCACCTCGTCGATGCAGGTGCCACCCTTCGCTCCCCGGACGGAGATGACGAAGGGAGAGTCCACAAAGTGGAACTTCTTTGGCTGTGGCTACCGCGAGTTGCCCAACATCGGCAGGCTGGAGGTCTCTGACGACGGCACACACTATCGCCCCGTCTGCGAACTGCGCCCCCGCTACCAGAATCTAGGCGGCGTGAAGCAGCAGACCATCGCCTTTCCCACCACCCGAGGACGCTACTACCGCATCACGCTGACCGACCGCACCGTACCCCTCGATAATGTGGTCATCTCGGCCCGTGCCTGTGTGGATGGCTGGGAGGCAAAGGCCAGCCTCGTGTCTGACTTCATCGACAGCGAGACTACACCTTATTATAATATAGAAGAGATGGTGCAGGCCGCTGACATCGTAGACCTGACCGACCGCATGGCGCCCGACGGCACGCTGGCCATGCCCGAGGACATGAAAGGCGACTGGCTGGTCATGCGCTTCGTGGCGGTGACAACAGGAGGCCACACCAAGCACGGCCGCAAGGAAGCCTTGGGGCTGGAGTGCGACAAACTCTCAGTGGAAGGCGCCCGCCTGCACTGGCAGAGCTACACGAAGCCCGTCATCGACAGCATCCGAGCCCATGGCGGTCAGCTCGACGGCGTCTGCATGGACAGCCACGAGGCCGGCCCGCAGAACTGGACCCACGACATGCTCAGGCAGTTCCGCCGTCTGCGTGGCTACGACCTCAAGCCCTTCCTGCCCACCATCGCAGGGGGAATGATTGTTAGTGAAAAGTTAAGAGTCACTTTTCACTCTTCACTTTTAAAGGATCTTCGGCGCACGATCAGCGACCTCGTCACCACCAATTACTTCGGCGAGTTCAACCGCCTGTGCCGTGAGGAGGGACTGACGCTCACCGCCCAGGCCGTCGGCGGTGCTCTCTGCATGGCGGGCGACAACATCGAGGTGAAGCGCTTGGTCGACAAGCCGCAGGGTGAGTTCTGGGGCTATCAGACCGAGGGCAACTACGACATCAAGGACTGTTCGAGTGCTGCCCATGTCTACGGCAAGCAGATAGCCAGCGGCGAGGCGTTCACCGACATCACCTATCGCCATTCGCTGGCCGACATCAAGAACCTGGCCGACGCAGCATACGCCTTCGGCATCAACGAGTTCGTCGTCTGTGCCGTGGCCTATCAGGCCGATGCGGCGGGCCGACGCCTCAACACGGCCAACGGCCGTCAGTATGTATTGAACCGCCTGAACACCCTTTGGCCCCTCAGCCGGCCGTTCTGGGACTATCAGGCCCGCTGCTCATGGATGCTGCGCCAGGGCCGTCCCGTCAGCGACTTTGCCCTCTACCTGGGCGACGACGTGCCGAAGCGCATCCTCGCCCATCTGCTGCCACCCATCCCGCAGGGCTACGACTTCGACGCCCTGACCACCGACGCCCTGCTGCACCGCGTGCAGGCCGTCGACGGTCGGCTGGTGCTGCCCGACGGCGTCAGCTACTCCATGCTTCTGCTGCCGTCCGACGAGATGCTGACACCAGCCGTCCGCCAAAGGGTGGAGGCGCTGCGGACGGCTGGCGTCAGGGTGTGGGACCCCCACGACGGACAGCCGCTTCATGAGGCGCTGCTCAAAGCCGGGCTGCGGCCCGACGTCGATGCCCCTGCGGCCCGCCGCCTCTATTTCTGTCATCGCCAGACCAACGAGGCCGACGTCTACTTCCTCAACAACCACAGCGACGAGACCGTCGACGACCGCTTCACCTTCCGCCTTGCAGCCTCCAACGCAGAGCTATGGGACCCCGTGACAGGCGAGCGTCGCCGCCTTGCCTCTGACAGCCGCGACGGACTGACCACCGTCAGCCTCCGCATGGCCCCACGCCAGTCGTTTTTCGTCGTGCTGTCCGACGCACCCTCGACGCTCCCCCTCCTGCAGCAGCCGGCTGAGTCGATGTCGCTGCCGTTGACGGGTCCATGGCGCCTGCAGTACGATCCCGCACAGGGAGGCCCTGTCAATCCCGTCAGCCTCGACAGCCTCACTGACTGGTCGCTGAGCGGCGACCCCCGCCAGCGCTACTATTCCGGCACGGCCGTCTACACGACCACCTTCACGCTTGGCAGGAAAGACCGCGCGGCCGCCTATCGTCTGGCTTTCGGGCGGATAGGTTCCGTGGCACAGGTTTTCATCAACGGTCAGGAGGCGGGCACGGCGTGGTGCTCGCCGTGGCAGGTCGACATTACGCCCTATATCCATCGAGGTCGAAACAGCCTCGAAGTCCGCGTGGCCAACTGCCTCTGGAACCGCCTCGTCGGCGATGCCCGCCGCCCCGAGCCGGAGCAACTGATGCAGCAGACCACACCACTGGCCAGCCCGTCTGACAGCCTCGTGCCTTCAGGACTCATCGGTCGGGTCACTTTAAATGTGGAGAAATGACCTTAAAAACTAAAATCACGTCGTGACGACATAAAATCACGACGTGACGACATAAAATCACGTCGTGATTTTAGTTTCTTCAGCCTCTTCCTTTCCTTTTGCGGACCATGAAAAACGGTCAGATGGACGAATTTGCCCGTTTTTGTACGAAATTACCCTTTTTTTGATGAGCATCAAGGGTAATTTTGCGGTCAGAAATCAAATCACAGCACGTAATAGTAACTAAAAACTAAAAAGGTATGAAAAAGAGAGCTTTACTGATTTTGATGTCGCTCGTCAGCATGGTCAGCATGCAGGCAGCCGACTATTACTATTCTCACACGGCCCGCTATAAGAGCATGGGGGCCAGTGAGCTGACTAACGGCGACTTCGCTGACGGCACCAACGGATGGACCGATCTGGTCGGTGAGCCGATTGATGCCGACTTCTGGTCGGTTGAAAGAGGAACGTCGCCAGACGGCGGCTCGAGCATCATGAGCCTGAGCAGCATGAGTAAGGACGGCAACGCCCTGGTTCAGAGCGTCAGCCTGAAGCCCGGCATCTATGTCGTCTCCTATTATATGAAGGCCGAGTCGACGGTCACCACCAGTATTACGGCCTCAGCAGAAAACTATCTGGACATTTACCTCAATGCCGACGCCAGTCTTGCTAAATCGGCCAAATCCGTTCAGGTGGCTACGGTTGAAACCATTGGCGACGAGTGGACGCAGGTGGTCTCAGTGGCCGAGGTCGAGGCGGAGTCGTCGCTCGTGTTTGTGGCCCAGCGCCTCACAGCAGGCATGATGATTGCCAATGTCGAGGTGGTGCCCGTCACGGAGGTCTACGACGTCCGTCGTCTGCAGCGCATCATCGCCTATGCTGACCAGCTGCTGGCCGACGAGAACCTGCCCGAAGGGCGCGAGAATGCTATCCAGGCCCTCGACTTCATGAAGTCGATCTTGCCCGATGATTCTCAGAATGAGGACCTTACCAATATGATGGAACTGGAGACGCTGTTCGCCGAGGAGATTGACAATTTCCTTGAGATGAACGGCACCAGCCTGATTGGCACGTCGCTGAGCGACTGGAGCACCTGGGGCAAGCTGAACTACAGCAAGATGGGCACGCGCGGCACGTGGACCTTCGAGGGCGGCCGCTGGGGCTTCACGGGCAATGAGGACTATCTGGAGTTCAGTGCCGGCGACGGCTACATCGCCTCGGCCGGAATCCAGAAGGAAGGCACCAAGTACACCCTGGATGCAGGTGTCCGCACGGCCGAGGGCGCACTGAGCAGTCTGCCTGCCGGCAAGTATTTCTTCTCGATCGAGGCTCAGGCCGTGGCAGCTGCCAACCGTGCCAACCCCTACGGCGCTAACCATAACGTACCCATCGTCGGCCCGATGATCTTCGTGGGCAGCGACTCACTGACGCTCGAGCGCGACACGCTGAGCGGCTACTACTGGAAGACCTACTACCGGATAGCTGAGGTGAAGGAAGGCGAAGAGGTCAAGATGGGCTTCCACTTCCCCAAGGTCAGCGGCGAGGGTGGCCGCTACAGCCTGCGCAACCCTCAGGTGCGTCAGCTGGGCGTCACGTCCGAGGAGGCTGCGTTCCGTCAGCAGCTGTCGGCCTTCACCACGCAGCAGTATAACCTGCGTCAGCGCCTGACCAACTATCCTGTAGAACTGAACGCCTACAACTGGGGTCTCGACTCGCTACAGCGTGCCGTCGACCATGCCCAGGCCGTCTATGATGCCTCGCTGCTCATCGTCGATGCTGATGGCAACGTGCTGCAGCGCGATCTGGTGAACGAGGAACAGACGCAGCTGCTGCTCGACGAGGTGAACGCCCTCGGGCGTGCCCGCAGCTATGTCATCGCCCTGAATATGCCTGTCGACGACCTGAAGGCTGCCGTCGAGGCTGCCAACGCCGCACTGGCCGATGAGGCCAATGCCGGTGCTCCCGCCGGACTGCGCACATCGCTGCAGGCTGCCGTCGCTGCCGGACAGGCCCTGCTCGACAATATCAGCACGACGCCGCAGGTGGAGGAATTCACCGCTGCCGCCGCTGCCATCCGCGAGGCTCAGGAGCTGTTTGAGTCGACCACGGCCTCACGCGCCAATCCCACAGCGATCCAGATTGAGAATGGTGACTTCACGGCCTTCTCGGCTGGTGCCAACTATACGCCAGGCACCTCTGACGAACAGAAGAACGGATGGCTCTGGAGCATCGGCGCCTCGACCAGCCGCTGGGAGATCCGCGACAACGAGACACTGAGCAAGGGTCATGGCGCCAGCGTCTGGCGCGGCACGACCGTCGGTCTCGACGGCAAGGCTTCGCAGCGCATCGAACTTACCTACGAAGGTCTGTATGAGTATCGTGCCGAGGCTTACATCTCGGAGGAGCGCATCAGCGAGCTGGTGGCTGCCGCCAACGTCATCTACAATGCTGACGAACAGCCCGTCGACACCGTCTATACACCGAACATCCGCCTGTTCTTCGGCGAGTGGGGACAGCCCGACTCACTGACCGTCTCGAAGTGCTACTTAGGCGTCAAGAACGACGGCACCTACTTCACTCGCGAGGTCAACAACACGACCTACCCCGGCATCGTCTATGCCAACTACTCCGTGTTCTTCAAGAAGACGGGCTCGGCACCGGTGACGGTGGAGTTCGGCCTTGAGGCGCTCGACAACGCTGCTGCCGCCGGTGCCAACGGCTTTGGATTCGGCAACAACCAGATTTATTATCTTGGCGACGAGGCCCAGTATCTTGCTGACACCAAGGCCGACGCGGCCAAGGCTGTGGCTGCTGCCAGGAGCACGCTGGCCAGCGTGCCGGAGAACTACCTGACGGTGAAGCTGCAGCGCTACGTTGACGATGCTGAGAAGGCAGCGACGGCCAAGGAGCTGCAGAATGCCCTCTTCGGTATTCAGGAGGTCGTGTCGCGGCTGGGCGGGCAGACCAATGCTGTGAAGGGCATCTTTGCCGATGAGGCTAAGGTCTCTCGGAATTCCGACGGCGTCTTTACGCTCCAGGGCGTGAAGCTGGGCGACGGCACTGACCATCTGAAGTCAGGACTCTACATTGTCAATGGCAAGAAAACACTGGTAAAATAAAATCAAGCAAGACATTATGAATCATCGACTGACGTTGTTGACGGTATTGGCAGTGATGACGACTGCTGCAGTTCAGGCTCAAGAGCAGCTGGAACGGCTTAGCCGTGGCGTGGTAGCCATCAAGAATGGAAACAATACGTTTGTGAGCTGGCGCGTGCTGGGCACCGACAGCGACGACGTGACCTTCGACCTGTTGCGCGACGGCAAGGTTCTCGAGAGCAACCTGACCGTCAGCAACGTCAGCACGACGGGCGGCTCTGACGACAGCCAGTATCAGGTGGTGGTGAAGGAGAATGGTGAGGTTATCGAGACTTCAGCTGCCGTGACGCGCTGGGGTGATGTCTATCAGCACATCCGGCTCGACCGTCCTGCCTCGCAGCCTGGCTACCACTATTTCCCCTACGACGGATCGGTGGCCGACCTCGATGGGGACGGCGACTACGAACTGGTGGTACGCTGGGAGCCCTCCAACTTTCAGGATAACTCCATCAGTGGCACGACAGGCCGTGTCTACCTCGATGCCTACGAGCTCGACGGCACAAAGCTCTGGCGCATCGACCTTGGGCCGAACATCCGTGCCGGGGCCCACTATACGCAGTTCCTCGTCTACGACTTCAATGGCGACGGGCGGGCAGAGCTCATCTGCAAGACGGCCCAGGGGACGCTCGACGGACTGGGCAACTACGCCAACAAGGCTGCCGACGATGCGAAGATCAGTTCGGCCAACAACAATCTGAAATATGCCAACTCGAGCGGCCGCGTGCTCAGCGGCGCTGAGTATCTGACCGTCTTCGAGGGCACCACGGGCCGCGCCATCCACACCGTCTGGTACAACCCCAACCGCGGCTGCACCACGGGCGAGGTGAAGGCACCCTCAGCCACGGAGCTGAACCGGCTCTGGGGCGACGACTACGGCAACCGCTGCGACCGCTTCCTGGCCTGCGTGGCCCATCTCGACGGGACCGACCGTAACGCCTCGGCCGTCATGTGCCGTGGCTACTACACCCGCGCCTACCTCTGGGCCGTCGACTTCGACGGCGAGAAGCTCTCGACGAAGTGGCTGCATGCCTCAGTGTCGCCCACGGTGGTCGAGCTGACCGATCAACAAGGAAGTACTACTTCACAAACTTATTCTACTAATACATCAGGCATCGCCAGCGGCACCACTGACAAGCACTTCTATTGCACGGCATACGGACAGGGCTGCCACTCGGTGTCGGTGGGCGATGTGGACGGTGACGGCTGCGACGAGATTATCTACGGGTCGGCCGCCATCGACAACGACGGCAGCCTGCTGCACACCACCGGCCTGGGCCACGGCGACGCGCTCCACCTGAGCGACCTGATGCCCGACCGCCCCGGACTGGAGGTGATGATGGTGCACGAGGAGGCGCCCTTCGGCTGGAGCGTGCGCGATGCCTGGACCGGCGAGCTGCTCATCCACCATACGGGGAGTGAGGACACTGGCCGTGGCATCGCCGCAGATATAAATGCCAGCCACCGTGGCTTTGAGTATTGGCACAGTGACGACTTCAATACGACGCAGAACATCTACAGCAGCGACGACGCGGTGGTGGGGCACTTCGAGAAAGACCATCCCTTCTATAATTTCCGCATCTATTGGGACGGCGACGCCTACGACGACCTGTTCGACAAAGGTGCCATCAACAACGGCCAGTGGAGCCGTCTGCTCACGTGCGCCAACTACGGCAATGCCGCCACCTACGGCTCGAAGGCCACGCCGCTGCTCAGTGCCGACATCCTGGGCGACTGGCGCGAAGAGGTCATCCTGTTTGACAAGACCGACTCGGCCAGCATCAACATCTTCTCGACCACCACAGCCACGAAGCTGCGCGTGCCCACGCTGATGCACGACCACGTCTACCGCATGTCGGTGGCCTGGCAGAACGTAGGCTACAACCAGCCGCCACACCTGGGCTACTACCTGCCCGACTACGTGGCCTCGCGCTTTGAATTGACGGGCGAAGGCCAGAAGGAGCAGCACATCCAGCTGGGCCAGCCCATCGTCGACATCGTTTGCCGGCTGAAGAACTGCACCTCGGCCATGCTGCAGTATGTCTATCTGAATGGTGTGCGCATCAAGAGCTTCACGGCCCCCGACGGCATGACGTTCAGGATGAACAGCGCCGACAAGACCTTTACGCTTTCAGGCACACCCACTGAGGTTGGCGACTATGAGTTCCTGGTGCGCTCGTCGGGCGATGTCAGCGGTACGACGCTTGTCGACACGCTGCGCATCCACGTCAGCGACCTCTCGGGGATTAGTGAAACAATGTACAATGATCAATGTACAATGAACAATGAGGTCTATGACCTGCAGGGGCGCCCCGTCGTGCCTGCTACCGCCAAGCGCGGACAGGTGGTGATCATTCGTCGTGGAGAGAAAACTTTTAAGGTTGTCAAGTAAATGGAAAAGTCAGTAAATAAAATAGTAGCTTTATTAGTAGTTTTAGTTAGTTTTGTCTGGGCACCGGGAGGTGCTCAGACTTACCAGAGCATCCGCCCGGGACAGCTCTGGCTCGACACCGACGGCAAGCCCATCCAGGCCCACGGCTTCCAGATATTCGCCGCTGACGACGGCACCTACTACTGGTATGGCGAGAACAAGGAGCACACCCATCTGGGATCGAACGTCTGGACGTGGGGCGTGCGGGCCTACAAGTCGACCGACTTCTACAACTGGCAGGACCTGGGACTCATCATCGAGCCCGACACGGTCAACGCACTGTCGCCCCTGCACTATTCGCAGACGCTCGACCGCCCGCACATCTTACATAATAAGAAGACAGGCAAATGGGTGTGCTGGATCAAGTCGATGGACACCGACGGCTTCTTCGTTATCCTCCAGGCCGACCGCTTTGAGGGACCTTACACCATCGTGAAGAGCCTGAAGCCCGAGGGCTTCGGCGTGGGCGACTTCGACCTCTGGGCCGATCCCGCCACGGGCAAGGCCTACGTCTGGTTCGAGCGGCCCCACTGGGAGATGATCTGCGCTGAGCTGACCGACGACTATCTGGGCACCAACGGCCACTACTCTGAGCACTTCGTGGGCATCCGGCCGCCGTTCACCCGCGAGGCTCCTTCCCACTTCGTGTGGCACGGCCGTCACTATATGTTCACCAGCGGCACGACGGGCTACGTGCCCAATCCGTCGCAGGTGTGCGTCTTCGACGACCCTCACGGCGACTACCAGGACCTGGGCTGTCCGCACATTGACGATAAGTATGACGACTCGTTCGGTTCGCAGATCACGAGCGTCATCAAGATTCCTGGCAAAAACCTCTACGTGGCACTGGCCGACCGTTGGCTGCCCTCCCTTTGGCAGACCGACATCCCCAGGCGCACGCTGAAGAACAAGGAGCAGGCCTACCTGAACCACCGTCCCTTCGACCGCGACTTCTCCACGCCGCAGGTGAAGGACAAGACCCATGTGAAGCGCAACAAATGGGACACCACCGACTCGGCCCGCTACGTCTTCCTGCCCATCATTTTCGACGAGCAGGGCAAGCCTACCATCGCGTGGCGCGACGAGTGGCGCCTGGAGGACTATGCCGTTCCCACCCGTCAGGATGTGGGCCCGCAGGCCATGACCAGCGAGATAGCCCCCATCAGTGCTCCCTTTGAGATGCCACAGCTACAGCGACCGGCCATTAGTGCAGGTAAGAAGATTGAAGTAAGGATGACAAAGAGGGGCATGTCGACACGTGCCATCCAGCAGGCTATCGACCGTCTGTCGAAGCAGGGTGGGGGCCGCGTCGTCATTCCCGCCGGCCGCTGGCAGTCGGGGCGCATCGAGCTGAAGTCGGGCGTGGAGCTGCATCTCAGTGAAGGCTGCGAGCTGCACTTCAGCGGTCAGGTCGAGGACTATCTGCCTGTGGTATTCACCCGCGACGAGGGTTTTGAGCTCTATTCGCTTGGCGCGTTCATCTATGCCAACGGCGCTGAGAACATTGCCGTGACGGGACGTGGACACATCGTAGGACCTTCAACCGACTGTGAGATTTACCGCATCAACCACGACAAGGCCCTTAACATCGAAAAGATTATCGCCCCCGACATGCCGCTCGCGGAGCGCATCTTCGACGGCGTGCGCGGTCAGGGCGAGGTGTTCATGCCGAAGTCAGTGGCACCCATCAACTGCAAGAACGTGCTCATCGAAGGCATCACCATCGACCAGAGTCTCTATTGGAACGTCGTGCCGCAGTACTGCGAGGGGGTCATCATCCGTGGCGTCACCGTCAACAGCTATGGTCACGGCCGAACGGACGGCATCGACATCGAGTCGTGCCGCAACGTGCTCGTAGAGTACTGCGCGCTCGACTGCCAGGACGACTGCTACACCATGAAGAGCGGCCGCAATGCAGAGGGCGTGCGGGTGGGACGCCCCACGGAGAACGTCGTGCTGCGCTATAACCTCGCCCTGCGTGGCGCTGGCGGCATCGTCTGCGGCACCGAGGTGGCCGGAGGCGTGAAGAATGTCTACCTGCACAACTGCGTATTCCAGGGCACTGACCAGGCCTTCCGCTTCAAGACCCTCCGCCAGCGTGGCGGCGGCATCGAGAACATCGTCGTCGAGCGGGTGCGGGCCCAGGTGAAGGACTACGCCTTCTATTGCGACATGCTCGGATCGGTGAAGTGGGGTGGCGAGCTGGCCCAGCGCCGCCCGTCGGCTGAGGCACTCGCCGCTTTCCGGTCTTCGCCATCTAATGTTCCATCTCCCGACTTCCGCACCATCATGGTCAGCGATGTCATCATTGAGGACTGCAAGCAGCTGGTGAAGTGCATCGGGCTGCCTGAACGTCCCCTGTGCAACGTCCTGCTGCGCAACGTGAAGGGCCGTGCCCGGCAGTTCATGTTCCTGCGCGATGTGAAGTCGTTTGTCCTCGACAACGTCGATGTGGAGGTCGCTGACGACGTAGCCAGCATAGACGGTTGTGAAGGCATCATGTTCATCAACACCCAGCTAAATGGCGAGCAGCCACGCCGCGTGAAGTACACTGGAGAAAAGTCGACACAGATACTTATTAACTAATAAAACAAAAAAACATGAAGACATTAACTTTCATCAGCGCATGGGTATGCGCCATGCTGCTCTCGGCCAACGCATCGGCCCAGAGTGTAACTTACAATTTCGTAGTTGCCGACGAAGGCACCATACAGCTGCCCACATGGGGTGCCGAGGTGACCAGCGGCGGCGTAGCCCTCAACCTCCTGGCAGCTGGCTCGGAGACCTTCGACAACCGCTTCGCCGTGGGGCCCACTAGCCGCAACAACGAGAGCGGCAACTGCTTCAAGTTCCGCACCTCTGGCGACTGGAAAGGGCTGTGGTCGCAATATGCTGACCGCAACATCTCCATCCTCAATCTGAAGAAAGGCGACAAGGTGACCTTCGTCATCAGCAAGGAGACCGAGACGCTGAAGCAGGTGGGCGGCAGTGCCGTCGTCAGCGGACAGGCCATCACCGTCACAGAGGACGGCAACCTCGACTTCGTTTCCACTGGCAGCGTCTACATAGAGAGTGTCACCATAGAGGAAGGCGACGGCACCGTGCCCGAGGAACCCGAGGTGGAGGGCGAGAAGACCTACGACTTTGTCATTGCTCCTGCCGGTAGCATCCTTCTGCCCGACTGGGGCGCCGAGGTGACCAGCGGTGGCGTGGCCCTGAACATGCTGGCCTCGGGCAGCAACACTTTCGGCAACCGCTTTGCCGTAGGCCCCGTCAGCCGTAACAACGAGAGCGGCAACTGCTTCAAGTTCCGCACCTCTGGCGACTGGCGAGGACTCTGGTCACAATATGCTGACCGCAACATCTCTATTCTCAATCTGAAGCAGGGCGACAAGGTGACCTTCGTCATCAGCAAGGAGGACCAGACCCTGAAGTTTGTTGACGGCGATGTGGTCATCAGCGGTCAGGAGTACACCGTGGAGGCCGACGGCAACCTCGACTTCGTCACCACCGGCAGCGTCTACATCGAGAGCATCACCATCAGCCCTGCCGATGATAACACCGCCACTGCCATCCAGTCACTGCACGGCGACGCCATCACCAACAACGGCATCTACAATCTGCAAGGCATCCGTGTGGACAAGCTCACCCGTGGCCTCTACATTCAAAACGGCAAGAAGTTGCTGATGAAATAAATGAAGTCATAAACTATAGCAACTAAATTAAAACAAGCAATGAAAACAAACCTTAAGAAACTCGCACTGTGCACCCTCACCTTGTTCTTGTTGGGAGGGATCAAAGCAAGTGCTGACACCAAGACCTACGACTTCGTCGTGGCTGATGAGGGTAGCCAATTAGCCCCTACCTACGGTGAGACAGTCACTACTGGCGGCGCAGCCCTTCAACTCATTTCAACAGCAACCAACACCTTTGACAACCGCATTGCCGTCGGCCCGACCAATCGCAACAACGGCACAAACGCCGGCTTCATCTTTCGCACGGCTGGCGACTGGAAAGGACTCTGGTCGCAATACGCTGACCGAAACTTCTCCATTCTCAACTTGGTGAAGGGCAACCGTGTGACCATTACCATCAGCAAGGATGCCGAAACACTTAAATTCGTTGGTGGCGACGCCGTGGTAAGTGGCAAGACCTACACCGTCGAGGCCGACGGCAACCTTGACTTCGTCACCACCGGTGGTGTCTATATTGAAAAGGTGGTCATTGAAGACCCCGTAGCGTCTGTTCTTGTCAGCGTAGGCATCAAAGGCCAAACAGACACCTACAATCTCGTGCAAGCAGCCGAGGGCAGCATAGTCCTTCCCACCTGGGGAGCAGAGGTGAACAGTGGCGGCGTCGCCTTGAACTTGCTGGCTACGGCCGACAACACCTTCGACAACCGCATTGCCGTTGGCCCCACCTCCCGCAACAACGACAGCGGCAACTGCTTCAAGTTCCGCACGGCTGGTAATTACAAAGGGCTTTGGTCGCAGTATGCTGACCGTAACATCTCCATCCTGAATCTCAAGAAGGGTGAGCAGGTCACCTTCACCATCAGCAACGGCGATGCAACGTTAAAGTTTGTCGGGGGCGATGCCGTGGTAAGCGGACAAACCTACACCGTTGAGGCCGATGGCAACCTCGACTTCGTCACCACTGGCAGCGTCTATATTGAGGACATCACCATCTCCAAGGCTGAGCAGAACATCGGCGGCGCCACCCTCGTCAGTGAGAATGCGCTGGACTTCACCAACATTGACGACATCAAGGCCTACGTGGCTACCGATGCCAACGCTGGCAGCGTGACGTTCAAGCAGGTGAAAAAGGTGCCGGCCAACACCCCGCTCTACCTTACCGCAGAAGCTGTGATAAGCGTTGAAGTACCAGTCCTGGGCAGTGATGCTGAGACCATCACCACCAACCTGCTGAAAGGTTCAGCCACCGCCGCCACATCGCTCATCTCCACTAATGACATTAAGTACTATGTCTTTGGCGTGCTGAATGATGAGGCAGGCTTCTACCCCGTTTCCACAAGCAATGCGCTGACCAGCACCGCCGGCAAGGCTTATCTGGAGCTGACCGCCGATCAGGCTGCCGCCCGCATCTCGATAAAGTTCGACGATGACAACGAGACTACCGGCATCAACTTTACTGATATGGTTCCCACGACCGATGACAACGCCTGCTACACCCTTCAGGGCATCCGCGTGGCCCAGCCCATTCGTGGCATATACGTGAGGAATGGCAAGAAAGTTTTTATCAAATAAGCTGTTAGGAGGACAAAGACAATGAAAAAGCAATATATCAATCCCGAGACAAATATCGTAGTCCTTATTGCCCAAAGCCAACTGATGGCCGGCTCCGACTTCACCATGTCGCTGAAGACCGAAGAAGTGAGCGATGAAACAATCGACTTCACCCCGGCCAGCCGCAGTAAAAGTATCTGGTACGATGATGAAGAGTAGTTTTTTTCAATATAGTTTTAGTTAGTATTCATGGGCCAGGCATGGTATCGCAAAAGATCATGTCTGGCTTTTACATTTCAAGGGAAAAGAAACTATGAAAGGAAAAACATTGTTGTTCATGCTCTGCTGGCTGTGCAGCACCATGCTCTCCTGGGCTGACGGGGATGTCAGCATCACGCTGTCAAGCGACAAGCGCGCAGCAACCCTGCGCAACGGCATCGTGAGTATATATATCGGCAAGACTGGCAATGTGGAGTCGTGCCTGCTGAAAGGGGCTACGGAAGCACAGGACGTGCAACTTATCGACACGAAGCAGGAACAGTCGTTCTACTTCAGTTGCAACCAGCCTGACTACGCTGAGTTGGTGGCCGATGCAACCAGCATCGTAGCGAATACCACCGACATGGCCCATGTCACCTTTAGCCAGACATCGGCCACGGGCATCAAGTGGACACAGGGCTACATTCTGCGCCGCGGCGACAGTGGCTACTACACCTACCTGGTGGCCGATGGCGTGGGAGACAACAGCCTCGGCGAGGCCCGTATCGTCTATAGGCTGGACGACGCGAAGTTCCGCTACGGCTATGTAAACAGCCGGATGCAGGGCACACTGCCCGATGCTGCCGAGATGAAGCGCAGCGAGGCCCGCGAGGTGCAGGACGCTACTTTCACGCTGGACGATGGTACCATCTATACCAAGTACGACTGGGCCTGCTACGTGAAGGACGACCATTTCCACGGCCTCATCGACGAGGCTGACGGCGTGGGAGCATGGACCATCCCCGTCAGCACAGAGTATATCAATGGCGGCCCCATGCGTCAGGACCTCACCGTGCATGCCAGCGACAAGTCGCCACTCATCCTGCAGATGCTACACGGCAACCACTTCGGGCCTCAAGCGCAGGTATATGCCACTGGCACGAAAAAAATCTACGGTCCATTCTTCTTCTATATCAATAAAGGTACGCACAGCTAGGTGATTGCCAATGCCGCCGCAAAGGCTACGGAGCTGGAAAATCAGTGGCCCTTCACGTGGTTCAGCCATGAACTGTACCCCACGGAGCGCACCACCGTCAGCGGATGCCTGACGGTGGATAACGACTATGCGGCCTCGCCCGTACGCGTAGTGTTGTCGCAGACGGCCGAGCCTTACGACGAGGGTGACGGCTACATCTACTGGGCAGAGACGGAGAGCGACGGCACGTTCACCATCCGCAACGTGCGACCAGGCACCTACACCTTGACGGCCTACGCTCTGAGCGGCGGCAACACCAGCCAGTTGACCCGTGAAGTGGTGGTCGTCAGTGGAGCGAACACCGACTTGGGCAATGTCGTGTGGAGACCTGAGCGTTTCGGAACAGAAGTGTTCCGCATCGGCGAGAGCAACCGCCTGAGCGATGGCTACAAACTGAGCGATGCCGACCGCAGCTATAGCCTTTACCAGGAGTCGCCCGCTAACCTGACCTTCACCACAGGCAGCAGCAACGAGGCTACCGACTGGTACTATGCCCAGACGAAGGTTGGCACCTGGAATATCAAGTTCAACGTCGACGACCCCAACCATCCGTTCCGCCTCACGGCAGCGGCTGCCGGCGCGGCAAACGTGACACGCATCAACGTCAACGTGAACGGTGCGGAGATGGCCAATAACACGTGGACCTATCAGAGCGACGGCTCCGTATATCGCAGTGCCGTACTGAGCGGCCGCTACCAGCAGCACACGCTCGACCTGCCCGCTGGTGTGCTGAAGGCCGGCGAGAATACCATCGCCTTGGAACTGAGCGACCACAACTACGCCACCAGCGGCATTGCCGGCATCATGTGGGACTGCATCAAACTGGAGATGGATGAAGCCACTGAAACGTACGACTTTACAGCGTTTGAAGGTAGTCCTATCAATCAGAACGCTGACCACTACGCAGCAGGAACAACCCTCTATCTGTTGGCTGTAGCCGACAACGACTTTAATAACAGGTTTGCCATTGGTCCAAAAGAGCGGACGGGTACTGGTGGGTTTTATTTCAGGAAGGCAGGTACTACTTATAAAGGACTGTATTCGCAATGGGACAACCGCAATTTCTCCATTCTGAATCTGGTGAAAGGCAATCGCGTCACCCTGACGCTGAGCAACAATGTTGAGACATTGAAGTTTGTCAGTGGCGACGCCGTGGTAAGTGGCAAGACCTACACCGTCGAAGCCGATGGCAACCTCGACTTTGTCACCACTGGCGAAGTCTACATTGAAAAGGTGGTCATCGAAGAACCTGTATCGTCAGTTCCTGTTACCGTTGGTGTTGCAGGGTATAGCAATGAATACAACTTCAAAGGATTGGGCGAAGAGACAGCTGATATATCAGCAACTAGTCCTTTGACTTCTGCAGGAGGAGAAACATTTGGAAATCGCTTTGAGTTCGCTTCTGGGGTTAAGACGACAGATGTTAAGTTTACAAAAAATTACGGCTTGAAAATACTGTGGGCCCATAAACTCTTTTATGTAAAGGATTTGAAAGTTGGCGAGAAAGTCACTATCAATTTCACTACGACTGCAATCAACATTAGTGGAACATCAATCCTTAATAACGTTGATGACAATGGTGCTATAACAAGTGGGACGACCTATACCGTAAAAACTGCTGGAGCATTGATATTGGACAATCAAGATAAAAACACAACAATTGAGGACATTACCATCTCCAAGGCCGAGCAGAACATCGGCGGCGCCACCCTCGTCAGCGAGAATGCGCTGGACTTCACCAACGTTGACGACATCAAGGCCTACGTGGCTACCGATGCCAATGCTGGCAGCGTGACGTTCAAGCAGGTGAAAAAGGTGCCCGCCAACACGCCGCTCTACCTGACAGCCGATGACGTGGTCAGCGTCGAAGTGCCTGTCCTCGATGGCGATGCCGAGACCATCACCACCAACCTGCTGAAGGGTTCAGCCACCGCCGCCACATCGCTCACCTCTACCACCGCCACCAAGTACTACGTCTTTGGCGTGCTGAATAACGAGGCAGGATTCTATCCTGTAAGCGCAAATGGTTCACTTACAAGTGCCGCCGGTAAGGCCTATCTAGAACTGACAGCTGATCAGACCACTGCTAATACCCGCATCAGCATGGTGTTCGACGATGGCAGCGAGACGACAGACATCAGTACAGCCGAGGTGAGCACAGCGAAAGAGGACAATGTCTGGTACACCCTGCAGGGCGTGCGCGTGGCCGCTCCCACTAAGGGCATCTATGTTAAGAACGGAAAGAAAGTAATGGTAAAATAATTTAAGCTTTGGTGGTTCTTTATTGAACGCAGAGGCGCAGAGTTTCAAAGATTTACACGAATGGTGAGAGACCACAGAAGGTGGCCGTGGCCACCTGCTGAGCTCACAGAGTCTGGCGGATAGCTCTGCAATCTCTGCAATATGGCTTGCCATTCCTCTGCGAACTCACTAATAACCAGCGTTCTCATTATCTCTGCGTTCAATTTGTTTACTTCAGAAAGTTGAATTCTTTTTATTATTATGCAATTGATGTGACGGATCAAGAAAAGATAGCTTCCCTCGGAAAAACTCTGACCCGTTTGTAATAGGCGAAAAAAGTGAGACAAGTGAGACGGAGAATAATCTTGGCACAACACTCTGATTATCAACGCAATCACTTGTCTCACTTTTCGTCTCAATTTCGTCTCACTTCCTGTCTCACTTTTCATCACACGGCCAAACGTGCTACGAGTGGAGTCAATATGCGCATGGAGGCGTATTGAAGCACATCCTTTTGATTCATACAAGCTGCTGTCGCACTTTCCAAAAGTGAGACGAAAGTGAGACAGGAAGTGAGACGGCTAAAAGCCTTGTATTTACTAGGGTTTTGAAACCTTGTCTCACTTGTCTCACTTTTTTAGGAGAAAAACAGATGGTCATATATTTGAAAGAATAAGGCAAGTGGAAAATGCGAATGTCTCCACACGCAAGAAGTCTGCCAGCCCTTCTGTGGGCCAGCAGACTTCCTGCACGTTTCCAAGGATAAAGATGGGCCTGCTCGTCAGAACGGGGCATCGACTGTACGAAGGTAGATGAGGTATCTGCGCTCACCATCCTTCTCCTTGATGCGGTTCCCGTCGTTGCACAGGTCAATAGGATTCAGCTCGGCTATCCAAGGCGTGATGCTGACAAACGCCTTCAACTTCTTCCAGAAGGCAATCGCCGTCAGCAGCTTCATGTTCGTTTTTGTCCGGCAGTCCTCATAGACTTCATCCTTTACCAGGTAGCAGTCCAGATGTCCGGAGTCCTGGCTGAAGTACTCCGTGGCCCATTCCATGAAGTTGTCGCCCATCACCGACATGTTCTTCCTGATGAGGATGTTCTTCATGGGAGGCTGCACCTTTATGCTTTCCTGGCACACGCTAAGGTAGAACTTCTCGCATTGCAGCATGAAGTTCAGGTCGGCGTTCCACTCCTCCTCCGTACTGTTCGGAGGCAGGATGTTCTTGCCGAAGTCGTTGCTTACGGCACGCGACTCCAGGTAGTCGTTCTCATCAGTGCGCACGTGGTAGTAATCGCTGAGCACCACATAGAGCAGGCGGCGCTCGCTTGACGGGTCGAGCACAGCGGGAACGTAGTTGGTGGTGAAGGCCATCTTGGGCGACACCTCGAAGGGCAGCGTGTAGATGGTCTTGTTCTTCGGGTTGACCATGAAGTCCTCGGTAATCCTGTCATAGAAGCGCTCAATGTCGAGCGTCTTCGCGCAGTCGCTGACGATGACCAGCCTGATGTTGCCTTTCACCGGCTCGAAGATATGGCTGTTCTCGAAGTCCTTGGGTTCCTTACCTGACAGGCAGACGGTAGGAGTCATTTTCTGCATGGCCTTGCAGAAGATGCTCTTCCCGCTGCCGCCGTTCCTCTGGCCTTCGCTGCCAACGAGGTAGTCCATGACATACACTGCCCAGGGCTTGGACGGGTTCTTATAGTTGTGCAGCATGTATCCTATCGCAAACAATTTGTTGAGAAAGCACAGCACCTGCTCTTCCTGCTCCTCTTGGGTAAGTCCCTCGCCCCAGAGGTCAAACTTGTGGGCGGCGGCGTATGCCTTACGCTCCGCCTCCGTGGCGAAGCGGCTCTCCATCTCCTTGCGCCAGTGCAGGCGGCTGGAGTTGATGAAGTAGCCCATCAGGTCGCTTCCCACCTTATTTATAATGAGCCTGAATTCAGGCTTGCCGTCCTTTCCCATGACACGCTCCACGGTGAAGAAGTCGTCGGTCTTGTGAAAGTTGTGCTTTATCACGCTGTAAGACCACACACAGGAGTCCGACTTGTGGTCTTCCCTCCTTACAACGGTCATTCCGCTGCCCGTCACGGTGACACAGACATTTGAGAAGAAGAACGTCTGTGACGTGGGCGTGCTGTCGGTGAAGTCGAGCCTTTTCCCGGGAAGCCCCTCCAGATAGGGCGCGGTCAGCTTGGTGCTGTTGAGCACTAGGTTGAGCACATCCATGTCCCCAACGGTTGTCTCCACCCAGGAGCGGAGAAACTGCCTGATGTCCTTCGGTGTTACCTTCTTTACCTCGTACCCGTCTATCTTGACAAGCTGCAGCTCGGTGGGATTGTATTCATCGTCATACGAATAAAAGCCGTTGAGCATGAGGAAATAGTGCAGGCATACCGAGTCTATGGCCAGCCCGCCGTCGCCTTTGTTCACCCAAAAGCGGGCGCACTTGGCACGCTGCATCAGCCTGCGGAACTCCTCTGGGTCGGGATGCAGGTCGGCCCAGTCGCGCAAGTCCTTACGGGGCTTGCCGCGATGGTCATGGTAGTTGCGCAGTGAGGAGGGCAGCCAGATGGTCTTGATGTCGATGAACCGCAGGGTCAGCTCCTTGCCTTTCCTGATGCCGGTCTCGTCGATGTCGGGCACGTTATAGAGCACCTTGGAGTAGTTCATAATCTCCCTGACGTCGGACTCCTCCACATGGTAGGTCTCGGAGTTGAACCAGATGGGCTGGAAACCGAGGGAGAGGCAGCACAGGGCATCGCGCTCGCCGCTGCAGATGACGGCAGCGGGCAGTTTGTCGTTGCACGCCTTGGAAGCCTGTCGCAGCTCATGGAGACCGTTGATGTAGTCCTTTGGCTTGGCTCCGACGGGATAGGTCTGGAAGCGGAATCCCTTGTCGAGATTCAGCGGCTCGTAGATCTTATAGAACACCTCAGCGGGCTTGTCGCCCTCGGCCTCCTTGATGATGCACTCGCGGATGAAGATGGGATAGTTCTCCGTAGCGTACTTCACCGTCGTCTGCCCGTCCTTCGTCTGGCTGATCCAGCTGACAGACTTCCAGCCGAGCGCGTCAAGGTGCTGCTGGGTGACGGTGCGTCCCATGACGGCCAGGTCACCGGCTGATGCCTGCGGCTTGCACTCCCATCGGCGGGTGCCGTTCTTCTCGTCGGAAAGAGCCTTGCGCCTCTCTATCCTGGGAAGGTTCCTTTGCGGGTTGAGGGTCTCGGCGACATTGAACTGCTCGGCCAGTTCCTGGAGTGCCTCATGGATCTGTGCCTGGCTACGGTTGGTGTATCTCATGTAGAGGTCGATGGGGCTGTTCCAACCGTCATCGCCGAAGTCGGTGATGCCCCACACTTCTCCGTACTTGCTGCTTTTCTGCTTGTACAGCATGGCCGACGGGTCGCTGTCGCCGGAAGTGCGGATGCGGAACTTCTTGCCCGCCTCGGCCTGTGGGTACATCCATTTGATGATGTCGAGGCCCTGATGAGTGGCCTCATACAACTTTTTAATATCAATCATAGACTTTTTTCCTTTGAATTATATATTTATACTTGTGTAATTCAGGAAAAATGCCTAACTTTGCACCCGACCAAGAGTATCAAAGTTAGCATCTTCCTGATGCACTTTTGTGGAGTCCTGAGCCGAAAGGCCCGGGACTTCATCATCTATGGAAGGTTCGTCGCACCAGCGGCTCCTTTTCCACCTCTTCTTCGGAGTCCTCCTCAGTTGTCAGGCTTTGCCCCTTTGGGCAATGGATGACGTCCTCGAATAGTACCTTTGAGTCCCAGCCATTGGCTTCAACCTCAATAAGCTGCTTTTTCAGCTCGTCCACCTCATGGTCGAACCACTCATCTACAAGGTTGTAGAATGCCTTGGCCGTACACCGGTCGTTGGTGCGGTACTGCTCGTTGTAGTCGATGGCGACTACGTAGCTTCTCTGCTCTTGTTCCATCACAGTTCAATCTTAGGAAGACTATCCAGTGCTTTCTTCTTTTGCTCGTCTACAGCGCGAACATAGGTGTTAACATATTTCAGTGATGAATGACCGAGAAGATCAGCTACGACTTTGATGTTGGCTCCGTTGGCCAGCAACTGGGTGCCGAAGGTGTGGCGACCGCAGTGCCAGGTGATGTGCTTCTTGATTCCAGCCTGTTCCACCCAATAACGAAGGGAATGAAGACAGGACTCCATCGAGGGCAAAGGGAAGATCAAGGTGTCATCTGTCGCATCGTCTGGTTTTGGCCCGATTATTACAAGCAACATGTCATTGATAGGAATCACCACACCACTCTTCTTGCTGTGCCCGTCGGTCTTGCGTTGACGGAAGGAAATTACGCGATTCTCATAGTCCACATCCCCATACGTCAGTACCTTCAGGTCACAGAAACGAATACCAGAGAAGCATGTCATGGCAAAAGCGCGACGGACGACAGGGTTCTCACGGTCGTAGTGTGTGTCGAAGAGCGTTTTCAATTCCTCAGCACTAAGGATGTCTTTGACCAACATATCCTCCTTGCTGTCCACAATGATGCCTTTACAAGGACTTTCCTTGAACAACCCATCTGAAACGCCTCTATTCACCACTTTCTTGAACCTTCTATATACGGAAGCCACGCCAGTACCACGATGATGCTCCGAAAGGTATTTTGCAAAGGCTTCCATCATCGGCCTGGTCATCTGAGGCGGTTCAATGCGCTGGACGAAGTAAGGGTATTGCTCGGTGAGAAATTTTTTGAAATCGCGCAAAGCCATCTCTATCACACGAACGTCCTTCTTCTGGTATAACTTGATGTAGGCCTCAAAGTAGGTAAGGAAATTGACTGACATGTCTTTCCGTAGACGATAACCTTCCTTTCGCTCCAGGAACTCTTGGGAACGTTCATAGCGGATGCGTTTCGCCAGGTCTATGGTTTCCTTGTTGCGCTGACGATCAATTGCTTTTTTAGGAGAAGCTATGATGCGCAGCGACAGGTTCTCCTTTTTCCTGATGGAAGAGCCATTTTCATGATTGTAGCCATAGTGATACTCAAGATAGAGACAATATTCTGTCCCACCTTTCACCGGGCGGATCAAGAGCTTGGGATTGCCAGCTTCTATCAGGTTCTTGTTTTTTCCTCTTGTCCCTTTCATCTTTTACTATTTTAGAGGATTACTCATTAGGTAGTTGTTCGCCATGTCATCAACAAGTGCCACTGTTGAGACAGGGTTCTGACGCATCCACCTTTCCAATGCCGACTTCTCAAAGTAGATCATCTTGCCAGACGGCTTGTAGTGGGGGATGAGACCGGCAGACGTGAGCTTGTAGAGATAGCTCTTGCTAATGCCAATAAACTTACTTGCTTCGTTGAAGGTAAGCACATTCTTCGACTGGTAGACCATGGTCTCCAGTTCCTCAATACGTTCTTCTATTTTCTTCATAACTTTTGTAGTTTTAAAAATTTTCGGCAAAAGTAAACATGAACAAGGTCTACCTCGATATTTTTTAGCATCAAACTCTTGATTTAACACTTTGATGACCGTTTTACCTCAAAAAAGCCTAAAAATTGCACAAAACCACAAATCTGTGCATCACATTTCTTTGTGATGGCTCCACACCTTTTGCTAGCGTAAATTTCCATTATACCTTCAGTTTCATTACTTTGCCCGGAAGAGCCGGAACGCCCTGACACAGTTAGACGGCTGCACATCCCGTTGCTCAAAAATCACAGTCTCGTCGAGGAGTCCGTATTTCGGGAAGGCAGCCGCCTCAATATCACATGTAAAGAAACTGATGGTACAGAATGCTCCACACAGTTTTAATTATTAATGATGGAGAAGATAACCGCCTCCTCGACGACACAGACTACTGTGATTTTTGAGCGATGGCAAAGGTACAAACATTCGTTCAATGTCCCAAATGTCTTTTTGCACTCATTAACAAATGACCGCAAGCCAACTGTTTGCCGTGGTAAATTAACGCCAAATTAACGCTCAAGTAAAGGGATTGTTGATATAACCCGCTGGTATAACACAACTTGCAAAAATCTCTTAGTACCCCGACCGAGAATCGAACTCGGAACTAAGCTTTAGGAGAGCCTTGTTATATCCATTTAACTATCAGGGCAACGAGGGTGCAAGCAATCTGGATGATTGCGACCTTTGCGGGTGCAAAGTTACTAATAAGTGGGGAAAAAACAAAATAAAAGAAGGAAAAACTTCGGTTAGCGCACCTTTTTCAGCTATTTCCACGGTTTTTTAGGTGGTGCAGCTGTAAAAGGTGCTAAAGGGCGATGGAGTAGTTGAGGGTGACGGCATGCCCCTGAGCCATGGAGGCCTGCACATCGATGATGCGCTGGTTTCGTGAGCCACGGAAGATGAGCGTCTCGTCGCGCTGTGCTTTGATGAAGGGGCCGTCTACGAGGACGTCGATCTGTTCCAGCAGGGCGCGCTGCCGCGGATTGGTGAGCAGCGTCTCGTAGGTGAAGCCCGTGTAGCACCAGATGTCCTTGTGCGTGCGGTCGTGAATGGCCCGTGCCAGCTCAGCGAAGCCTTCGGGCTGGTACATGGGGTCGCCGCCGGAGAAGGTGACGTTGGCGTAGGGGTCGGCCTCGATGATGCGCATGATGTCGTCGGTGGTCATGGCCCGTCCGCCCTCAAAGTCCCACGACTGCGGGTTGTGACAGCCAGGACACTGGTGCTGACATCCGGCACAATAGATGGCGGTCCGGAATCCCGGACCGTCAACCATTGTGTCCTCTATAATGCTCAATACGCTAATCATCCATTCCTAACTCCTAATTCCTAACTCTCAAACAGCTTTTGCTCGCCGTCGTCGATGTGGGTGACGCGGTCGTTCAGCTCGGCCAGCTTGCCGCTGTTCCAGCGGTCGGTGGTGCCTACGAGATAGCCGGTGATGCGCTGCAGGCGGTCGATGTGGGTTGAGCCGCAGCGTGGGCACTCCTTCAGGTCGGCGGTAGCGTTCTCGTAGCCACAGTCCATGCAGCGGTTGCGGTTGTGGTTCACGCTTCCGTAGCCCATGTCCAGGCGGTCCATCATGTCAACGACGCTCATGATGACCTGCGGGTTGTGGGTGGCGTCGCCGTCAATCTCTACGTAGAAGATGTGTCCACCGCGCGTCAGGTTGTGGTAGGGAGCCTCAATCTCGGCCTTGTGGCGTGCACTACATTTATAATAGACGGGCACGTGGTTCGAGTTGGTGTAGTAGTCGCGGTCGGTGATGCCCTTCAGCATGCCATACTGCTTGCGGTCGCGCTTGGTGAAGCGTCCTGCCAGTCCTTCGGCGGGTGTGGCCAGCACGGAGTAGTTGTGGTGGTAGCGCTCGCTGAATTCGTTCACCCTGTCGCGCATGTAGGTCACGATGCGCAGTCCCAGCTGCTGTGCCTCCTCGCTCTCGCCGTGGTGCTTGCCTATGAGTGCCACGAGGCACTCGGCCAGTCCGATGAAGCCGATGCCCAGTGTTCCCTGGTTGATGACGCTCTCGATGGTGTCGTTGGGCGAGAGCTTGTCGGCACCAATCCAGAGGCTCTTCATCAGTAGGGGGAACTGCTTCACCAGTGCCGTCTTCTGGAACTGGAAACGGTCGTCGAGCTGCTTGGCCGTCACCTCGAGCATGTGGTCGAGCTTGGCGAAGAACTGTCCGATGCGCATCTCCTTGTCCTCGATGTTCATGCACTCGATGGCGAGCTTGACGATGTTGATGGTCGAGAAGCTGAGGTTGCCGCGGCCGATGCTGGTCTTCGGTCCGAAGCGGTTCTCGAAGACGCGTGTGCGGCATCCCATGGTGGCCACCTCGTGCAGGTAGCGCAGTGGATCGTCGGGGCGCCACTCGTCGCTCTGGTTGAAGGTGGCGTCGAGGTTCAGGAAGTTGGGGAAGAAGCGTCGTGCCGTCACCTTGCAGGCCAGCTGGTAGAGGTCGAAGTTGCGGTCTTCGGGCAGATAGTTCACGCCACGCTTCTTCTTCCATATCTGGATGGGGAAGATGGCGGTCTCGCCGTCGCCCACGCCCTCGTAGGTGGAGAGTAGTATCTCGCGCATCACACAGCGTCCCTCGGCCGACGTGTCGGTGCCGTAGTTGATGCTGGAGAAGACCACCTGGTTGCCACCGCGCGAGTGGATGGTGTTCATGTTGTGGATGAACGCCTCCATGGCCTGGTGCACGCGGCCCACGGTTTTGTTGATGGCATGCTGGCGCACACGGTCGATGCCCTTCAGCCCGTCGAGCGGCTGCTTCAGATAGTCCATCAGCGGCTCGTCGTAGAGGCAGGAGAAGTCCTCGCCATAGAGGTCTTCCAGGTATTTCACCTCCTCTTTATACGTCAGGCGCACGAAGGGAGCCAGATAGAAGTCGAAGGCAGGGATGGCCTGTCCGCCGTGCATCTCGTTCTGGGCGCACTCCATCGAGATGCACGCCAGCACGCTGGCCGTCTCGATGCGCTTGGCAGGGCGCGATGCCCCGTGTCCGGCAATGAAGCCGCAGTTCAGGATGTTGTTCAGCGGGTGCTGCACGCAGGTGAGCGACTTGGTGGGGTAATAGTCCTTGTCGTGGATGTGAAGGTAGTTTTCCTTCACGGCCTCGCGTGCCTCGTCGCTGAGCAGATAGTCGTCAACGAAGGGCTTGGTGCTCTCGCTGGCAAACTTCATCATCATGCCGGCAGGTGTGTCGGCATTCATGTTGGCGTTCTCGCGGGTGATGTCGTTCGACTTCACGTTGACGATGTCGAGGAAGATGTCGCGCGTCTTGGCCTTGCGAGCCACTGAGCGCTGGTGACGGTAGGCAATGTATTTCTGTGCCACGTCCTTTCGGCTCGACTTCATCAGCTCCATCTCCACGGCGTCCTGAATGTCCTCCACGCTCATCTGCGCCTTGCCTCGCTGTGCCACGTGGTCAGTGATGAGGTTTACCAGGTGCTCGTCCTCGCCCTTGTCGGTCTGCATCATGGCCTTGCGGATGGCCGCCATGATTTTCTGTTCGTTGAAGCCGACAATACGCCCGTCGCGTTTTACAACTGTTTGTATCATACGTCGATATGTTTTTTAGCTATTAGTGTTATACGAAAACTCTCTAAAAACTGTTTGCAAAGATAGCATAAATATTTGGAAGTAGGATGGTGCAGACGGGTGTTTTTCTGTTAATAAATGTCAAGTCGCTGACAGTCAGCAAGAAGCCAGGAATGGGGGCTCGCACCATGCTGTGCAAGCCCCCAAAAGTGTCGATGGAATCGGCGTTTTTTACCGTTTTTGCCTGTTTTTCAGACGGCTAACTGTCAGTGGCATAGCTTGCAGCCTTCGCACTTGCTCAGCTCGCCACGGAAGCGCTTCTCCACCAGATAGTGCAGGCGGTCGCGCAGTGGCTGGAGCGCAATCTTGTCGATGACCTCGCCCACGAAGGCGTTTTCGAGCAGCAGGCGAGCCTCCTGCTCGCCGATGCCGCGCTGGCGCATGTAGAACAGGGCGGCATCGTTGAGCTGCCCCACGGTGCTGCCGTGGGCACACTTCACGTCGTCGGCATAGATTTCGAGCATCGGCTGGGTGTACATGTGGGCTTCGCGGGTGGCACAGAGGTTCTGATTGGTCATCTGCGAGACGGTCTTCTGCGCCCCATGCTCCACCAGCACACGCCCGGCGAAGGCCCCGGTAGACTGCTCGTCGAGGACATACTTGTAGAGCTCGTTGCTCGTGCAGTGGGGCACGCGGTGGGTTATCAGCGTGTTGTTGTCCACATGCTGCTGCTTGTCGGCGATGACGCAACCGCAGCAGTTGCACTCCGCCCCCTCGCCGCTGAGCGCGAGGTCGAGCTTGTTGCGGGTGACGCCGTTGTGCAGCGTGATGATGTTGTGGTTCACCCGGCTGTCGCGCTGCTGGTCGATGTAGACGTTGCTCACGCGAACATTCTTATAATGGGTCTCCTCCAGACAGTAGAGGTCGAGCGCTGCCCCGCTGCCCACGTAGGCCTCGATGACCTGCGTGGCCAGGAACTGGCGGTCGTCGGCAGCATGGTCGCAGAAGAGCATCTTCAGCTCAGCCCCCTCTTCGAGGACGATGAGCACGCGGCGGTTCACCATCAGGGCTGCCTCGCCCGACTTCCAGGGCGACTTCAGCATGTTGATGACCTGCACGGTGCGCTCCACCTTAACGCCACGCGGCACGTAGACCAGCAGCCCGTCCTGGGCCAGCATGGTGTTCAGGTCGGTCACGGCGTCACCGTCCTTTCCGGCCAGCTGGTTGTAAAAACCATCGATGGAATGGGCGTTTTCTGCCAGTGAGCCGATGATGACGCCTTCGGGCAGCTGCCCCTTGGGCTGCAGCCTGCCGTAGAAGGCATCGTTCACCATGAAGTAGAGCAGCGTGCTCAGGTTGGGCACGTCGCAGCGGAAAGCCTCGTAGGGGTCGGCGGGAATGTCGATGCGGCTCAGGTTCAGCCCGTAGTCGGGTGCGAAGAGCTGCTGCACGTCAGTGTACTTGTAGCGCTCCACCTTCTTCGAGGGGAATCCGCTGTTGCGGAAGCGCTCGAAGGCCGCCTCGCGCGGTGCGTTCATCGCGGGCGACGAGTGGCGGCAGATGAGCTCGCGTTGCTGCTCGTAAAGGTCGATGTATTGTTGTTCGCTCCCTTTTTTCATACGTTCTTCAGCCAGTCGTAACCATGTTCCTGTATCTCGCGGGCCAGCTCCGGTCCGCCGGTCTTCACGATGCGTCCCTGATAGAGCACGTGGACGAACTGCGGCCGTATCATCTCCAGCAGGCGGTCGTAGTGGGTGATGACGATGCACGACGTATCGGGGCGCTGCAGCTTGTTCACACCCTCGGCCACGATGCGCATGGCGTCGACGTCGAGGCCCGAGTCGGTCTCGTCGAGGATGCTCAGCTTCGGTTCGAGCATGGCCATCTGGAAGATTTCGTTGCGTTTCTTCTCGCCACCGCTGAAGCCCTCGTTCACGCTGCGGTTGGCCAGCTTCGAGTCGAGCTCCACGATTTCGCGCTTCTCGCGCATCAGCTTGATGAACTCTGCCGTCTTCATCGGGCCCAGGCCCTGTGCCTTGCGCTTCTCGTTGATGGCTGCCTTCATGAAGTTGGTCATCGACACGCCCGGTATCTCCACCGGATACTGGAACGAGAGGAACAGCCCCTCGTGGGCGCGCTCCTCGGGCTTCATCTGCAGCAGGTCCTTGCCGTTGAAGAAGGCCTCGCCCTCGGTCACTTCGTAGAGCGGATTGCCCACCAGTACGGCGCTCAGCGTCGACTTGCCCGAGCCGTTAGGGCCCATGATGGCGTGCGTCTCGCCGTCGCGTATCACGAGGCTGATGCCTTTCAGTATTTCCTTGTCGCCGATGCGGGCGTGCAGGTTTTTTACTTCTAACATATCTCTTCGTTTTGTTTTGAGTGTGCAAAGTTACGAAAAAGTGGGAGAAAAGCCAAAAGAAAAGTCAGAAATAAAACTTTAGAGTCAGTTTCTCACCTTCTTGCCGTTGACGATGTTGATGCCCTTCGGCAGTGAGGCCAGCGTGCGCTGTAGCTCAGCGGCATTGACTACGCGCAGCAACTTGCCGTCGATGCTGAGCACGCGCACCTCGGCCGAGGGCGATGCAGCCACAAGCGAGGCGATGCCGTTCTCTGCGTTGAACGTGAACCACCAGCTGCCAATTCTCTTTTCTTCACCTTTGGAGAGATAATAGATGTTGAAGAAGTAGACGGCCCCTATTTCGCCGGTGAAGGTGAATGCCATCGTGCCAGTTGCGCCTGGCTCGATGCGCAGGTGCTCGCGGTGCTCCTTGTCTAAATAGCCGTAGGTGCCGCTATGGATTTTGTAGATGCGGACGAAGGCATCGTCGTCGTAGGCGAGCTTCGCATTGTTGGTAAGCTCCGCCTGCAGCTGGGCCTCGTTGCCAGTCACCTGCGCTATCCAACCGTAGATTTCGCTTTCCGTCCATTCGTCGGCGTTGTTCACGTTGGCCTGCATGGCCAGGTCGGCCTCGGCGGGCTCGATGGTGAGCGTTCCGCCAACAAACTCAGCAAGCAGGTTCTCCACCGTTCCCCGCTCCACGCTGATGGTGTAGGTGCCAATAGGTGACAGGCTTGTGGCCTTGCAGCTGATGTGCGGTGTTCCCACCAGACGGTCGCCTTCGGCAGTGAAGGCAAATTCGGGCAGCGGGTCACCTTGGCTGATGGTGTAGCTCCTGGCTGTGATTACAACGGTGTTGGCGAACACCAGATTGGCGGTGCCGAGCAGGACTTGGCGATGCTCACCATCGATGAAATCGGTGTAATAGAGCTCCACACTGTATTCCTTGTTCCACTCCAGTCCCTCGAACGTGGTCTTTGCAATGCGGCCCGAGTTGCGAGGAGCGGTGGTGGTGTGGTGCTGATAGTCTGTCTGAACGTATTCCTGACCGTCTTTCTTCTTGAGGTAGAAGTCGAAGCCGTCAGTATAGTCGTCAGAAGCGTTGTTCTTTACTGAGGCTCTGACTTCGAGTTCGCCAGTCTCCGTATGAACGATGCAATCCAGCCTGCCATTGAGCACCAGGTTGAAGGTTGTGGGCCGCTCGGTGATGGTGAGCGTTCCGGCAACGTAGCTCATGGCGTAGTTCTGTGCGTCGGCTCCGCTGACGATGATGTCGTAGGTGCCGGGCTGGCTCTCACTGGTGGCGGTGGTGGTGATGGTGGGCTGCACGGTCAGCACGCTCTTGTCTTCGCCGTTCTTGAAGCCCGTGAAGTCTGCCTCGAAGTCGGGCAGCGGGTCGCCCTGCATGATGGTGTAGTCCTTGGCAGTCACGGTCAGCGGGGCCTTGGTCACGGTGAGCGTGCCGTTGGTCAGCGTCAGCTCTTCCTCGGTGATGGTGCCGCGGGCGATGGTGATGGGATAGTCGCCGACGGGCGATGCCTTCGTGGCCTCGCAGGTGAGCGCGGGCTTGCCAGCTGGCTTGTGCTGGCTCGTCACGGTGTAGGTCAGCTCTGGATTCAGCTCGCCATATTCACGCGATTTGTCATCGGCCTTCACGGCTACGCTCAGGTCTTGCCAGATGAAGTAATAGTCGTTTTTGCCCAGACGGCTTTCATCGCCGTCCTTGTCGATGTAGCGGATGAAGAAGGCGCACTCCACTCCTAACGGCGCACCCTCGAAGCTGAACTGCACGACGGCCTGGCTACCGGCAGCCACCGTCTGGTTGACGGTGATGCGCCCCATGTCCTTCTGCTCGTCGTAGGTGCCGATGACGCCATGGTCGAAAGTGTCGAAATAGACGTTGAAGCCCTTGTCGTAGTCCTTGTCGCCGGTGTTCTCGACGGTGAAGGTCATGGTGCTGCTGGCGCCGGCTTCCACCTGCGGGTCACCCACCATCGTCAGCTCGTAGGAGGGAGCCTTGACGATGGTCACCTTGCCGGGCACGTAGGTGAACGAGTAGTTCTGCGCACTGGCGCCGTAGGGGGTGAGGTCGTAGGTGCCGGGAGCGCTGTTCGTCGTGAACGAGTAGTTGAACTTGGGCTGCGCGGTCAGCACGCTCTTGTCCTCGCCGTTCTTGAAGCCCGTGAAGTCTGCCTCGAAGTCGGGCAGCGGGTCGCCCTGCATGATGGTGTAGTCTCTGGCCGTCACGGTGAGCGGGGCACGGCTGACGGTGAGCTTGCCGTCAATAAGGCGTAGGTCGCTCTCGGTGATGGTGCCCCGGCCGGCCACGATGGGGTAGTCGCCAACGGGCGACGTCTCCGTGGCGCTGATGGCGAGTGCTGGCTCTCCGACGGGTATGGTCATTGTTCCCACCGAGAAAGTGGGAGCTGGGTTGCTGTCGCCATATTCGCGCTCCATGTCGTCGGCCTTGATGACGGCGCCGGGGGCCATGTCGCTGCTCTGTATGCCGATGACGGCGCCCTGTTCTTTCGAGAACTGATAGCTGTAGCCGGCAGGGTGCAGCACCGACAGACGATAGAAGCCGTTGGCATCGCCGGCCCAGCCCCAGTTGATGTGGAAGAGACCGTCGCCATCGTAGCCATCGCAGATGAAGGCATGGCCGCCACCACCGAAGGCATCGCTGCCGCCGTAGGCCACAGGACGGCGTGCGGCCAGCTCGTTGTAAATCAGCTCTTCCCAATCGCTGTCGCTATATTCTGCGCGCTCCTTATAGCTGATGCCTTCGTCGAAGCCAAACGTGTCCTTGAGCCTAAGGGCTATGTTTTCTGTACCCGAGAGTGAGATGTCGGTTCCGTACTCCATCATCACCGACCATCCGCAGTACTGCATCAGCTGAGCCACGGCCAGCATCTCGCTTTCATTGTAGCCGTTTGAGTAATTCAATTTCATGTTTGCCCAGTCGAAAGTGATGGGGCCGAGTGCTTCACGCATCCCAATGATGTTGTAGCCATCAAAGATGGGATAGGGGTTTACCCCGTCAATCTGCGACTTCGGCGCATGATGGTAGTACATGATCTGCGCCATGGCAGTGGCCACACAGCCAGTCAGGCAGGGCTGACCGTTTTCCGTTGGACAAAGAATGTTGAAAGGCTGTCCCTGCGCCCACTCTGTCATGACGAGCGGTTCCACGCGCTGACGTTCTGTGCTGGTGGTTGCCTGCTGAGCTGCCGCCGGCAGTCTGTCGAGCATGGCTATCTGCTGTTCGTAACCTTCGAGCCACCATTTTGCATCAGGAGGCAGGTTGCCGAGGTCCAGGTGCCCCTTGTCACTATAGCCGAGGATGTCGGGCGCACAGTCGTCGCCGCTGACAATGACGAAGCCCCGCTCGCCTTCTGCATTGAACACGTAGAAATGCTGCTGACGGTTCGATGTACTTGCAACGAGTCTTGGAGCCTTTGCTCCTGAAGAGTCTGTCAGGCGTCTGCCCGCAAGGAAGTTCTCTGCTTTCTCTCGCGCCTGCTCCTTGGTCACGGGAGCTGCCGCGGCGACCAGCACGGCCGTCAGGCAGAGTGAAGAAAGTAATAGTTTTTTCATGTCTTTCGCAGTAATAAAAAATGCGGGCGCAAATTTAATAAAATCCTGCGGAAAACAATTGGTTCAAACCGTTTCTTGTGTTGGTTCAAATTGGTTCAAATGCAAAAAACGCCGATTTCATCGATAGTCATTCCCTGAGCTGTTGCAGCTGTGGCAGCAGCCCCAGGTCGCAGTCGTCGGCCACGCGTCGCCACACGAACTTCTCCTTTGTTGACAGTTCGCGGTCCATGCGGTACACGCCGAGGAAGACGTAGAGCGAGTCGACGATGTCGCGCATGAACGTGATGCGCAGCTCGTCGGCTTCAAGCCGCTCGTAGTAGAGCTTCTCGTTGGCCAGCTTGATGTAGTCCTCCGTCTTGTCGCTGGGCGTATAGTATTCGGTGATGGTAGGCATCAGCTGCTGCTTGTCGCCCTCATTGTGCCAGATGGGGTTGCCGTACTCCGGCCCCCAGGCGTAGAGGTGGGGTAGGGCGGCGATGGGCTGGAAGTAGGCCGTGTCGGTGGCACTGATGCCAAAGAGCACCAGGTATTCAGCGGTAGTGCGGAAGCAGTCCTGCCCCTTGTGTAGCACCCTTTTTCCCGATGGAATCGCTGTTTTTTGCGGTTCTTCGACCCCGCTTCTCCCTGCCAGCAGCCAGCATGCTAAGGCCAGCAACAGGACGCCTACAGCTCCGGCGAGCCAGCGCCACAGGTGCCGTTTCTGTCCTGCGAGTAAAGAGTCGTTGTGCCTTTGCATGAAGTCGTCCCAGTCGGCGTAGCCCACATATTGTGCCAGCGGGTCGAGCGACGAAGGTCGCGGCATGCTGTCGGTCTGCACATAGCCCCAGATGCGCTTCAGCGTCGATGCGCTCACCATGATGTGCAGTTCGTCGAAGATGATGGTGGACAGCGCGTCGAAGTCCTTCGGCGTGCGCATTCTGCGGTGTGCTTTTCTTTCTACTGCCCTGCAGAGGCTTTCTATGGCATTTTGCTCAGTCATGAAGCAGTTCCTTCAGCTTCTCTACCGTGATTTTTATCTTGTCGTAGTTGTCCATCAGCGAGACGTCGAGCCGGTAGCGTGCCTTATTATAATATGGTTCGCGCGATGCGAGCTGTTCGGTGATGAAGCTGATGAGCTCTTCGGGCGACTTGCCTTTCAGCAGTGGCCGTTCGGTCTTGCCCATGAGCAGATGGCCGTGGAGCACTTCGGGCGAGCAGTGCAGGTAGACCACCTGTCCCTGCAGGTTCATGTAGTCGATGTTGTCGAAGAAGCAGGGCGTACCGCCCCCACAGCTGATGACGACGTCCTCGAACTCAGCCACCTCGTGCAGCATGTTGTGCTCTATCTGCCGGAAGCCCTCCTCGCCCACCTCGGCAAAGATCTGCGGCACCTTCTTCCGCCGTCGGTTCTCTATGTACCAGTCTAGGTCGTAGAACTGCAGGCCCAGCTCGCGAGCCAGGGCACGTCCGACGGTCGTCTTGCCGGCGCCCATGTAGCCAATCAGTATAATTCGCCTATAGCCCACCCCCGACCCCTCCCGGGGGGAGGGGAGGTGGTTAGACTTGTCGTTGATGAGTTCTTGATGGGTCGTTGTCATTATTCTATTTTTTTTCCTCATGCCCTCCCCTGGGGAGGGGTTGGGCTTTATTTATTGATAATAGCCATCGCCTCCTCGTAGGTCAGCTCGCGGGCCTTTTCGTGCAGGGCCTTCGGCAGACGGTAGTTCTTGCCCTTGTAGCAGAGGTAGGGGCCGTAGCGGCCGTTGAGCACCTCGAGGTCCATGTCCTCGGTGAAGACGCGCAGGTGCTTGCGTTCCTCCTCGTGGCGCTTCTCGTTGATGAGCTTCACGGCGTCGCCGATGGTGATACTCATGGGGTTCATGTCCTTCGGCAGCGAGGCGTAGAGCTTCTTGTGCAGCACATAGTTGCCGAAACGACCCGTGCCCACGGTGATGGGCTCGCCCTCATACTCGCCCAGCATGCGCGGCAGCTTGAACAGGTCGAGGGCCTGCTCCAGCGTGATGGTCTCCATGCTCAGCTCTTTCGGCATGTGTGCAAACTGCGGCTTGTCCTTGTCGCCGGCGGTGCCTATCTGCACCACGGGGCCGTAGCGGCCTATCTTGGCGAACACCGGGCGACCCGTCTTCGGGTCGGTGCCCAGCTCGCGCTCGCCGGCCTTGCGCTCCGACCGCTGGTTGATGGCTTTCTCCACGGTGGGCTCGAAGTCCTTGTCGAAGCTCTTCATCATCTTCTCCCACTGCACCTTGCCCTCGGCAATCTTGTCGAAGTCCTGCTCCACGCGGGCGGTGAAGTTGTAGTCCATGATGTTGGGGAAGTGCTCCATCAGGTAGTCGTTCACCACGGTGCCCACGTCGGTGGGCAGCAGCTTGCCTTTCTCCGAGCCGGTCGTCTCGTGGCGCTTCTTCGTGGTTATCTGCTTGCCTTTCAGGGTGATGACGTCGTATTCGCGCTCCTCGCCCTTCTTGTCGCCTTTCACCACGTATTCGCGCTGCTGGATGGTGGAGATGGTGGGCGCATAGGTCGACGGGCGACCGATGCCCAGCTCCTCGAGCTTGTGCACCAGCGATGCCTCGGTGTAGCGCTGCGGACCCTGGCTGTAGCGCTCGCTGGCGCTGATTTCGCGGCGGGTCAGCTCGTCGCCCTCCTGCAGCGGGGGCAGCACGTGGGCGAACTCGTCGTGGCTGTTCTCCTCCTCGTCGTCGGTCGACTCGCGGTAGACCTTCAGGAAACCGTCGAACTTCACCACCTCGCCCGAGGCGATGAATGAATTAGGCGTTGCAGCGCCTCCCAAACTACTGACTGCTATCTCCACCGTTGTCTTCTCTATCTCGGCATCAGCCATCTGGCAGGCGGCGGTGCGCTTCCAGATGAGGTCGTAGAGGCGGCGCTCCTGCGCCGTGCCCTCGATGGCGGGCTGGTCCATATAGGTGGGGCGGATGGCCTCGTGGGCCTCCTGGGCACCCTTCGAGCTGGTGTGATACTGGCGCACCTTCGAATACTGCTCACCATACTGGCTGATGATTTCCTGCTTGGCGGTGTTGATGGCCAGGGCCGACAGGTTCACCGAGTCGGTACGCATGTAGGTGATGCGACCGCTCTCGTAGAGACGCTGCGCCACCATCATCGTCTGGCTGACGGTGAAGCCCAGCTTACGGGCGGCCTCCTGCTGCAGCGTCGACGTGGTGAAGGGTGGTGCGGGCGTGCGCTTCGTGGGTTTCTTCTGCACGCTCTCCACGGTGAACGTGGCGTCCTTGCACAGCTCCAGGAACTGCTCCACCTCCTCCTGCGTCTTCAGCTTCTGCGAGAGCGTGGCCTTCACCTCGCTGGCCGAGCCGTCGGCATTCTGAATGGCGAAGATGGCGGCCACGCTGTAGAAAGGCTCGCTCTGGAACTGCTGAATCTCGCGTTCGCGCTCCACGATGAGCCTCACGGCGACGCTCTGCACGCGACCGGCGCTCAGGGCGGGCTTTACCTTGCGCCACAGCACCGGCGATAGCTTGAAGCCCACCAGACGGTCGAGCACGCGGCGGGCCTGCTGTGCATCCACCAGGTTCATGTCGAGTGTACGCGGATGGGCGATGGCCTCCAGGATGGCCGGCTTCGTGATCTCGTGGAACACGATGCGCTTCGTCTGCTTCTCGTCGAGCCCCAGCACCTCGCACAGGTGCCAGGAGATGGCTTCTCCCTCGCGGTCTTCATCACTTGCCAGCCACACCTGACTGGCCTTCTTCGCCTGGCTCTTCAGCTCGCTCACCAGCTTCATCTTCTCTTCGGGAATCTCATACTCTGGCTGCAGCGTCTGCTCGTCGATGCTCAGCTCGTGCTTCTTCAGGTCGCGGATGTGGCCATAGCTCGACATCACCTTGAAGTCCTCGCCGAGGAACTTCTCGATGGTCTTCGCCTTGGCCGGCGACTCTACTATTACTAAGTTTTTCTGCATAATCTGTGCGTTGTTTTGTTCTTTCGGGCTGCAAAAGTACAAAGAAAGTTTGCTTATACCTTATTTATATATAACATTTTTCGATTTCTTAACTTTTTCGGCAACGATGTACCGCTTTGCGGTAAGTCCATAAAAACCTTGGGACAATCATACAGCTTAAATTTCTTTTCCTTTTCTGATTGGGGGCACTGAGTAGCTGCGCCGACACCCGAAAACTGCTAATGGATGTTAAAATCGAGACGAAAAAGTGGAAATATTGAACACTCGACCCTCGAAAATATGCGAAAATTCTGCGCGAGAAAACTTTTGGCTGAAAATTTGTGAGTTTTGAGAGGGTTTGCTAAATGGTTGATTAGCTGGTGTTTACGTTGATTTTGCAAAAATTCGGCGTTTTTTCGCGCAAAAAAGTCAACGCCAAATTTTCAAAAGGCGTTGACTTTTGAAAATTTGGCGTGCTTAAAAATGAGCGAAGCGAGGCAAAAAAATTAAAAAGTGAGGCAAAAAAAGCAGAAAAAGCTGCACAAAACCACCCTGAGTGTGCCGTTTTTGGTCCTTCGGTCATCAACTTCCGCGCTCGTTGGCCGAAGAAAATCGTCTGAAACGCCCATTTTTCACTCCAGAATGCTTCCGAATCGTGAACTTTTTTGAGAAGGATTTTAGTGGAAATTTTGAACACTGAGGGCAGCCCTGCCACTCTCTCCCGTGAGGGGGCTGTTCATGTTAGCCTTGCCCGTTAAGCCCAGCATGGTGTGGTCAACTGTTGCCCCGCCATTCGCAGATGAAGCGCCTCACGGCCTGGCTGATGCTCAGCAGGCCGAAGTCCTCGGGGTGCAGCTGCCCTATAGGCATCCACGCCAGCTCGGCGGCATCGTCGGCGGCATGGGGTACGGCATCGTCGGCCACGCTGACGCGGAAGAACATGTCGAGCGTGTGGATGACCATGCCCGAATACTCGTAGAGGTTGGGAATGGAGAAAAGATACGCTATTCGCGTAGCCGTCAGCCCTGTTTCCTCCATCAGCTCGCGCGCCATGCCCTCCTCGGCCGTCTCGTCCATGTCGACGAAGCCGCCTGGCAGGTCGAGCGTGCCCCGTGCAGGCTCCTTGCCACGTCGCACTACTAAAAGATGTTCGTCGCGCACGATAAACGCCGCCGTGGCCGACGACGGGTTGGCATAATACACAAAGCCGCAGCTGCCGCAGCGCTTGCTCTTCACGTTGTTCACACTGAAACGGCTGCTCCCGCACACCGGGCAGTAGCCGAACCGCTCTAAAGGATGCTCTTTCATCGTTCTTCCGTTTTGTTGTTCGCCCCCGCCTCCTGTCACCCTGTGCTGCGACAGCGTCGCAGCCCCAGCAGCGGCCCTCGGCGGGAATGGCCCTGCAAAAATAAGCAAAAACCAGCGAAGCGCCAAGCAAATCGCCCCTTTTTTTTCTTCCCCACGGTCATGGGTGCACCGCCCACAAAACGGTAGTGTGTAAGAAAAATTTGGAAAATTGCAACAAAATGTTATTATTTTCTTGCAGGTTAAAAATAAATTAATTAACTTTGCAGCCGATATGCGCTATATTGTACACAATTAAAAACGTTTTTATATTAATTAAAATTATTGTATTTATGAGTAAAAGATTCACTTCTTTACTGTTTGGTGCGCTCGCAGTAGTGCTGCTCGCCGCACCCGCACAGGCTCAGGACGTGACGAAGAAAGCCGGCTTCCAGAAGGAGCCGAAAGCTTCCTACGTGCTGAAGCGGCAGAACACAGAGGTCTCTAAAGAGTCGAAGTCGGCTGTAGAGGCTCAGAGAAAGGCTGAAGAAGCAACGCGTGCTGAGGAGCGCCAGAATGCTGACGCACAGCAGGGCTTGCGCCTTGTTAGCAGGGGCTCCGCCTACCTCAACCGCCCCTTCGCCAACACCCGCGAGGTTGCTCCCGTGAAGCAGAACGTTCCCTACTATGCCGCTGCTCCCTCCACCGATGCAAACGGCATCATCACCAGCCCCGACGCTGGCGAGCACAAGTTCTACACCCGTTCGGGTGTTGCTCTCTATCCCTCTGGACAGCAGGTCTACATGGCCGACCAGAGCGGCGATGTGGAGATTGTTGAGGCTGCCGACGGCGTGGTCTACATCAAGGACCTCATCACGCGCTATACGCAGAACACATGGGTGAAGGGTACCAAGAACGGCAACACCATCACCGTGCCCGTGGGTCAGCCCGTGGCCTACAACACCCAGTATGCTACCACGCTGAGCATCTACTGGTCTGACTACGATGAGAATTCGCAGTACGGCTGGAACAAGCAGGATACTGAGAACATCGTGTTCACCATCGACGGCGACGTCATCTCCCTCGAGGGTTCCAGCGAGAATATGCTCATCGCTGTGTTCTGGGACGACGACAACAGCTTCAGTGGCTATGGCGACTGGGAGACCGTCTGGACCTATGATCCCGACTTCGTGCCCATCAGCACCGATCCTATCGTCCTGCCCGCAGGCGTGACCGCTGAGGACTGGTACGCCACTGGCTCTTATGGATCCAGCACTGGCTCCACTCCGTTCGCTGTCAATGCCAAGGTGGCCTTCGACGGCAGCGATGTCTATGTGAGCGGCATCTTCCAGAACTATCCCAACTCGTGGATCAAGGGTACCATCAGCGGCGAGACCGTCACCTTCGGCGGACTGCAGTTCCTGGGTAACTACAGCAGCTACAACATCTTCGCCGTGGGTACCGACGGTGAGGGCCTGACCGACTTCACTATGACCTACGATGCCGAGAATGGCATGCTCGTGGCCGACAACTACCTGCTGGCCAACGCTGCCGAGGACCGCATCTACTACCTGGAGTGGCTGATGGATCTCGTCATCTCGAAGGAGCAGGGCGTAGCTCCCGAGGAGCCTACGGTTGTCGTGGGTGACAACGTCGACGTGCTGCCCTATTCCAACGGCTTCGACACCGAGGAGGAGCTGGCTGCATTCGGCATCTACGATGCTAACAACGACAAGAGCACCTGGTCGCCCAACAGCGGTTCCTATCGCTACATGTACAACTCGAGCAACGACGCCAACGACTGGCTCATGTCGCCGGGCATCTTCCTCGAAGCTGGCAAGAACTATATCTTCAGCCTCGACATCTGGGCTGCAAGCGCCACCTATCCTGAGCGCATCGAGGTGCTGATGGGCACCGAGCCGAAGGCTTCGTCGCTCACGCAGACCATCATTCCCGCTACCGACGTCACTTGGACTGATCCTCAGACCTTCGAGGTGAGCTTCAAGGCCGAGGAGACGGGCTACTACAACTTCGGTATCCACGCCATCTCCTATGCTGATGAGTATGCACTCAGCGTCGACAACTTCAGCGTTGAGGCTGGCGCCGAGCCTACCGCTCCCGCTGCCATCACCGACCTGACCGTGGCCAACACGCCCGACGACGAGCTGGCTGCCATCATCACCTTCACCGCTCCCACGACGAGCGTTGACGGCAATGCGCTGACCGAGAACCTGACCAAGATTGACCTCTATCGTGACGGCGTCATCATCAAGACCTTCGAGAATGTTGCTCCTGGTACGGTGATTACCTTCATCGACAACGCCGAGACTGGCATGACCGCCGGCCCGCACAAGTACATGGCTATTCCTTACAATGCTTCTGGCGTTGGCGTCAAGAGCGAAGTGGTGGAACAGGTCATCGTTGCTCCCTACAATGTGCCTGCAACGCTCGACCTGACCAACGAGACTATCTTCAGCCTCTTCACGGTCATCAACAACAACTTCGACAACAGCACGTGGACCTTCAGCTCTGGCGCTGCTGCCTATAGCTACAACTCCTCTAACAATGCTGACGACTACCTCGTCTCGCCCGTCTTCAAGCTGAAGGCTGGCAAGAACTACAATGTCGTTGTCAATGCACGAGCTGCCAGCACCAACTATCCCGAGCGCTTCGAGGTGCTCGTGGGCAAGCAGGCTACGACTAGCGCCCTGAACATCACCGCCATCAAGCCCGTTGACGTTCTTTCGAATGAGTTCGATGACTTCGAGGGCGAGTTCACGGTGCCCGAGGATGGTGAGTACTATGTAGCTGTCCACGCCATCAGCGATGCTGACATGTTCACCCTCTACGTTGCTTCGCTCACCGTTGAGGCTGGCCTCGAGCCCACTTCGCCCCTGGCTCCGCGCCTCGCCGTGCAGCCCGATCCGTTCGGCTACGAGAAGGCTGTGGTCACCGTCACCGCTCCCGCACGCAGCTACGATGGCAACAAGCTCACCACCAACCTGTCAAAGCTCATCGTCTATCGTGACGGCGAGGCCATCAAGACCTTCGAGGACGTGGCTCCGCAGGCCACCAAGGTGTTCGTCGACGAGAATGTCAGCGGTGCACATGTCTATCAGGCTTTTCCCTTCGACCAGAATGGCAACCCCGGCCAGAAGTCGGCTAAGGTGAAGACCGCCATCGGTCTCGACAAGCCCGTCTATCCGCTCGCTAAGGCTGTTGAGGGTGTGAACACCGTGACGGTCTCCTGGGATACTCCCACCGAGGGCGCTAACGGCGGTATCGTCGTGCCCGAGGGTATGACCTACAACATCTACTCCACTTACTATGAGGATGGCTGGTTCGGACCGCAGCTCGTCGTCGGTGACCTCATCACCTCGACCACTGAGAACAGCATTGAGCTGCCGCTCGACCTCACGAAGGCTCAGGAATACACCATTCTTGCCATCTCGGCTGTCAACGAGGCTGGCGAGGGCACGCTGGGCACGGTTGGCTACTTCGATGGTAATCCCTACGCTATGCCGCTTACCGAGAACTTTGGCTCGCAGGGTTGGACCCTCGGCACGTGGACGATTGACGACTATAGCGGCGACGCCGACTATGACAATTCTGCCGACGCTTCCGACGAGGACGGCGGTGCCATCGTCCTGCTGGGTACCAATGGCAAGTTCTTCTTCACTCCTGGTAAGATCGCTATGCGCGAGGGTGGCAATCCCACGCTGCTCGTCGACGTGAAGGGTACCAGCAAGAGCTCGAAGTTCAAGGTGTACGTGGACACCGCTGACGGTCAGCGTCACCTCGTGTCGGCTGCTGTTCCCACTGAGGACTACAAGACCCTGAAGGTCTCGCTGGCTCAGTTCGCTGCCGAGCCCTTCGTGAAGGTCATCATCGGTGGTGAGTTCGCTGGACAGGGTGAAATCGTTATCGACAACCTCAAGGTCACCGACCTGCTCGAGCACAACCTCACCGCTACTATCAATGCTCCGAAGGCCGTCCAGGCTGGTAACACCGCTAATGTGCTCGTCACCGTGAAGAACCAGGGCGAGAACATTGCCAAGGACTACACCGTGAAGGTGACTGCCGACGATCAGGTGCTCTATAACGAGAAGATTGCCGAGGCCCTCAGTTCCTTCGCTGTTAAGGAGATTGCTGTTGACTTCGCTACCACTATCTTCGACGATCCCGCTGACGTGACGCTCACCGCTGAGGTGGAGTACGACGTTGACCTCGACCTCGACGACAACATCGCCGAGACCGTCATCACCGTGAAGCAGAGCACTGCAGCCGTTCCTGAGAACGTGACGGGTGAGAAGACTGCCAACGGCGTGAAGCTCTCATGGAATGCTCCCAGCAGCAGCGTGGAGGAGGTGACCGAGGACTTCGAGAACCAGGAGGTATTCCCCGCATGGGATCTCGGTGGCATCACCCGCGAGAACCACACTGGTGCCTTTGGCGACTGGACGCTCTATGACGGCAACGGCATCGGCGTCTATGGCTTCCAGAGCTTAGAGTTCCCCAACGCTTACCAGCCCGCTGCTTGGCAGGTGGCTAACCCCGCCGAGCTTAGCGCTGACTTCGCTGCCAGCTATGCTCCCGCCAGCGGCGACCAGTTCCTCTGGTCGTTCTGCCCGGCCGACGAGGTCGATGGTCAGGCTGTCTATCCCGCTGCTGACCACTGGCTCATCTCGCCCGAGCTGCCCGGTATCGCTCAGACCATCAGCTTCCTCTATCGCGTCATCACCGACCAGTATGGTGCCGAGACCTTCGAGGTGCTCTATTCTACCACCGACAACAACCCCGCCAGCTTCCAGAAGGTTGCCGACAAGGCTGTTACCGATGTGGAGTGGACTGAGTGCAGCGTTGAACTGCCCGCAGGTGCCAAGTACTTCGCTATCCGTCACACCGCTAAGGACATCTTCGGTCTGCTGATCGACGACGTCACCTACACGCGTGGTGGTGGCAGCATCGCTTCCTACAACGTCTGGGTTGACGGCGAGCTGGCTGAGAGCACCACTGCTACCAGCATCGAGCTCGAGGGCGCAAGCACCAGCAGCGTCTTCGCTGTGAGCGCTGTCTATGCTAACGGTGCCGAGTCGCGTCCCGTGGTCTTCGTCTTCAACGAGGCCGACAAGATGCTCACTGGTATTAAGGCCATCACTGGCAACAACAGCCCCGTTGACATCTACACGCTCGACGGTAAGCTCGTCCGCAGCCAGGCTACCGACCTGAACGGCCTGAAGGGCGCTTACATCATCGAGGGCCAGAAGGTCATCCTGAAGTAAGCTGCTTCATCCCTCATGAAATTCCCAAGCGGGGTGCCATCACGCGATGGCGCCCCGCTTTCGGCTTCGGTAAACAGCTTCTATGTGAACAAAAAAAGAGTCTCCGCTGCTGTAGCGGAGACTCTTTGCGTTTCGCGGAGGGAGAGGGATTCGAACCCCCGGTGCCTCTCAGCACGACGGTTTTCAAGACCGTTGTAATCGACCACTCTACCATCCCTCCTTCGGATGAAGTGCTCTGAAAAGCGGTTGCAAAGGTAGTAAAAAGTTGGGAGTTAGGGGTTAGGAGCGGTGAGTTATTTTCTTCTGCTTAACATTTTTTATGTAAAGCCGCCAAAAAAACTCCCAACTCCTAACTCCTAACTCCTAACTCTTTTGTACCTTTGCACCATGATTTATCCAAGCAACTATGAACATAAGATAGGATTTGACGAGATTCGGTCGCTACTTCGTGAGCGCTGCCTGAGCCGATTAGGCGTTGACGAAGTCGATGGCATCACTTTTCTTGACGATGCCGATGCCGTGAACGAGCTGCTGGCTCAAGTGCGCGAGTTCCGCCAGCTGACAGCCCTGAAAGACGATTTCCCCCTACAGTTTTTCTTCGATGTGCGCGAGGCCGTGAGCCGTGTGCGCCTGCCGGGCACCCATTTGGAAGAGCAGGAGGTGTTCGACCTGCGCCGTTCCTTAGAGACCATCAGCAAGATGGTCGACTATCTGCAGCGCGATGCCAGTGCCGCTGCCGACGAGCAGCAGGCCGACCGCAGCGACGAGGGCGCACATCCCGCTCTCACTCGCCTGGCCGAGGGCGTGATGACGTTCCCCGCCATGATTCGCCGCATCGACAGCATTCTCGACAAGTTCGGGCGCATGAAGGACGGTGCCTCGATGACGCTGGCCGGCATCCGCCACGAGCTGCAGACCACCGAGGGCAGCATCTCACGTACCTTATATACTATCCTGCATACGGCACAGCGCGACGGTCTGGTGGACAAGGACGCCGCTCCGACGGTGCGCGACGGCCGACTGATGATTCCCGTGTCGCCCAGCGTGAAGCGCCGCATCAACGGTATCGTCCACGACGAGAGCGCTACGGGAAAGACCGTCTTCATCGAGCCTGCCGAGGTGGTGGAGGCCAACAACCGCGTGCGCCAGTTAGAGGCCGAGGAACGCCGCGAGGTCGTCCGCATCCTCACCGTCTTCACCGACGAAGTGCGCCCGCAGGTGAAGGACATCCTCGACTCCTACAAGTTCATGGCCCGCATCGACCTGATACAGGCGAAGGCCAAGCTGGCCGAGCTGACCAAGGGCGTGGAGCCGGTGGTGGAGAACCGTCCGCTGCTCGACTGGATTCGTGCCGAGCACCCGTTGCTTGCCCTCTCGCTGCAGAAGCAGCAGAAGCAGGTGGTGCCCCTCGACATCAGGTTAGACCAGCCGCAGGATGCCCCATCCCCCCAGAGAGGCCGCGAGGGTTCCCTACTCATCATTTCCGGCCCCAATGCCGGCGGCAAGTCGGTGTGCCTGAAGACCGTGGGCCTGCTGCAGTATATGCTGCAGAGCGGCCTCAGCATCCCCGTGGGCGACCGCTCCCACTGCGGCCTGTTCCGCAACATCATGATTGACATCGGCGACGAGCAGAGCATCGAGGACGACCTGTCCACCTACTCATCGCATCTGATGAACATGAAGCAGATGATTCGCTACTGCGACGCCCACACGCTGCTGCTCATCGACGAGTTCGGCGGCGGCACTGAGCCCACCATCGGCGGAGCCATTGCCGAGGCCGTGCTGAAGCAGTTCTGGCAGAAGAAGACCTTCGGTCTCATCACCACCCACTATCAGAACCTGAAGCACTTTGCCGACAGCCACGAGGGCGTGGTGAACGGTGCCATGCTCTACGACCGCAACCAGATGCAGGCCCTCTTCCAGCTCAGCATCGGCCAGCCCGGCTCGTCGTTCGCCATCGAGATTGCCCGCAAGACGGGTCTGCCCGAGGAGGTGATACAGGACGCCAGCGACATCGTGGGCCGCGAATACATCCAGAGCGACAAGTACCTGCAGGACATCGTGCGCGACAAGCGCTACTGGGAGGGCAAGCGCCAGACCATCCACCAGCACGAGAAGAGCCTCGAGGGCCGCATCGCCCGCTATGAGAGCTCCATCGAGGAGATTGAGGCCGAGCGCAAGGCCATCCTGCGGCGTGCCAAGGAGCAGGCCGAGGAGCTGCTGGCCACCGCCAACAAGAAGATTGAGAACACCATCCGCGAAATCCGCGAGCAGCAGGCCGAGAAGGAGGCCACCCGCCGTCTGCGCGAGGAGATGGAGCAGTTCCGCCAGGAAGTGGACGACATCGACACCCGCGCCAACGACGAGATGATAGAGCGCAAGATGCGCCAGATTGAGGAGCGCAAGAGGCGGAAGGAAGAGAAGCGCAAGAACGAAGAGCAGAGAAAGAAGAACGAAGCATCGGCTGCCGTGAAGGGCGGCAAACCGGCTGATTTGGCGGAAAGTGCTACGCCCCAGCCTTCGCTTAAAGTTGGCTCCACCGTGCGCATAAAGGGACTCACGTCGGTGGGCACCATCGAGAAAATCGACGGCAAGCAGGCCACGGTCATCTTTGGCGGTGGCATGCGCACGAAGATGCGCCTCGACCGCTTAGAGGAGGCCAAGGAACCAGCCGCCGGACAGTCGAAGAGCGAGGAGCGCAACCAGCAGATTGTGGGCACGTGGGGCAACCTGTCGAACAGCACGCGGTCGGCCATCGACTCGCGTCGTCTGAACTTCCGCCAGGACCTCGACGTGCGCGGCATGCGGGGCGACGAGGCCATCCAGGCCGTCACCTACTTCATCGACGACGCCATCCTCGTGGGCATGAGCCGAGTGCGCATCCTCCACGGCACGGGCACCGGCATCCTGCGCCAGCTCATCCGCCAGTATCTGGCCACCGTGCCCAACGTCTCCCATTTCCGCGACGAGCACGTGCAGTTTGGCGGTGCAGGCATCACCGTCGTCGACATCGACTGACGTTCAGCGATAGAAATGAGGAATGAGAAATGAGGAATGATAAATGGATAGACCTGCCGCGCTGGTTCTTCGCTCGTAGGCTTGAGTCTATCCATTTCTCATTCCTCATTTCTCATTTCTCATTTTCACATTTCCTTAAAATGTCAAAATCTTTCACAGAAAATTTTGTTCACGGCGACGAAGCAATTTTGAGTGGAAAATGGCCGTTTTCGGGCCTTGGAGAGGCGTTGCCCAATGAAAAATCGGGCCGCAAACGACGAAGTTTTGCACACAGGCCCCACTTTTGTGCACGTTTTTCGCTCACATTTTGCTACTTTTTGCGTTTCTGTAAGCACGCCAAATTTTCAAAAGTCAACGCCAAATTTTCAAAAGTCGTTGACTTTTTTTTCTCAACGAAGCCCCTTTTTTGCCAAAATCAAGTCAATCAACTGACAATCAATCATTTAGTAAACCCTCAAAAAACGGACGTTTTTTCGTCCAAAAGATGTTTTCGTGGAAAAATCTCGAAATATGGAGGCCTAAAATGGCCATTTTGTCAATTTTGTTCAAAAAAAAGAAGTAGCGTTCGCCTACCTGAAGCCTTTCCTCTACATAGGAAGGAGCATGGCTCCGCGAAAATAGGCAACTGCCATATAGCACCCGATTTCTTGATATATATCAAGGATTGTGGGCTGTGTGCGCACATAAATTCGTTTGGCCGCCGCCCAAATGGCAAAAAATGCGTAACTTTGCACCCGTTTTCAGGATACAAAACCTTTTCTCGTGACGAGATGCAAGGAAAGGAAGCATAGAAACGAGGACCCTTGGCAAAGGTCCCTAAATGATAATAGAGAATATGAAAAGATTAGTGAAGCAATTATGTCTGAGCTTGTCGATTCTGACCCTGATGCCCCTATATGCCGGGGCTGCCAACGACGGTGATGACAACAACTCAGAACAGTTTGATTGGAATCCGGTGATGGAAGCCATCATTCTGGTAGAGAGCGAAGGAAATCCCCGCGCCGTGAGTGGAAACCAAGTGGGCGTGATGCAGATTACCCCCATTCTGGTTCGCGAGTGCAACAACATTCTCAAGTCGCGCGGCAGCAAGAAGCGCTACACGCTGCAAGACCGCTACGACGTGGAGAAGTCGAAAGAGATGTTCCTTCTGATTCAGTCGCAACACAACAAGACGAACGATGTGGAGAAAGCCATTCGTACGTGGAACGGAGGCCCTAAATACAGCACCAGGGCTACCGACCGTTACTACAAGAAAGTGCTGCGACGCATGAAATAGGCAAAAGACTCTTGCTTAAAAAAATGAATCCATACAAATCCGGTTGCAGGCTGAAAGGCCCTGCGACCGGATTTTATTTACAAAAAAACTTAAAACCTTTGGCCGTGCCAAACTTTAGCATTATATTTGCAGAAAAGTTTTGAGGGCAGCCTCATTTAGGAATACAGACCAATAAACATTATACACTAATTAAACGAATGACATTATGACAGCAATTATCATCGTAGTAGCAGTTGTCGTACTGCTTGTGCTCATGTTCATCAGCATCTACAACAGTCTGATTAGTCTCCGCAACAACCGCGAGAACGCCTTCGCCAACATCGACGTGCAGCTGAAGCAGCGCCACGACCTCATCCCGCAGCTTGTGGCCACCGTGAAGGGCTATGCCCAGCACGAGAAGGAGCTGCTCACCCGCGTCACCGAGGCCCGTGCCGCCGCCATGCAGGCCACCGGCATCAACGACAAGATTCAGGCCGAGAACCAGCTCTCGAGCGCCCTCGCAGGGCTGAAGGTGAGCCTGGAGGCCTATCCCGACCTGAAGGCCAACCAGAACTTCCTGCAGCTGCAGAGCGAGATTAGCGACATCGAGAACAAACTGGCCGCCACCCGCCGCTACTTCAACACTGCCACGCGCGAGCTGAACAATAAGGTGCAGTCGTTCCCCTCGAACCTCATCGCCGGCATGTTCGGCTTCCAGAAAGAGGCCATGTTCGAGGTGCCCAAGGAAGAACGTGCCACCATCGAGAAGGCTCCGGAAATCAAGTTCTGAATGAATCTCAAATAGGATGAAGTACGTAGGAATGCACTCCCTCATCCAGCGCAACAACCGCCTCAGCGTGTTGATGCTGCTGGGTTTCCCCGCCATCCTGCTCGCTGCTGTGTGGCTGTTCATGGCCATCATCAACTACCTGGGCAACAGCAGCGGCTACGATTCGCGGGGCTACAGGCAGAACTTCCTCGATGCCGACGCCGTGAACACGTCGTTCCTCAGCGTCGCGCCGTGGGTGGTGGGCGCCGTGGCCATCTGGTTCGTCATTGCCTACTTCTCGAACACGTCGATGATTCGCCATGCCGTGAAGGCCGAGCCGCTGATGCGCCGCGACAATCCTCGCGTATATAATATAGTGGAGAACCTGACGATGGCCTGCGGCATGCCCATGCCCCAGGTGAACATCGTCAACGACCCGCAGCTGAACGCCTTCGCATCGGGCATCGACGAGAAGACCTACACCGTCACCGTGACCACCGGCCTGCTCGACGTGCTTGACGACGACGAGCTGGCGGGCGTCATCGGCCACGAGCTGACGCACATCCGCAACCGCGACACGCGCCTGCTCATCACCAGCATCGTCTTCGTGGGCATCATCAGCACCGTCATGACCATCGTCATCCGCATGCTGTGGAACAACTTCCTCTGGGGTGGCAACCGTCGCAGCAGCAGCGACAAGAACAACGGCATCAACTTCGTCGTGGTGATGTTCGTCGCTGTGGTGTGTGCTGCCATCGCCTATTTCTTCACCCTGCTCACCCGCTTTGCCATTTCGCGCAAGCGCGAGTTCATGGCCGATGCTGGTGGCGCCGAGTTGTGCGGCAATCCGCAGGCGCTGGCGTCGGCGCTGCGCAAGATCTCCGGCGACCCTGGTCTGCAGGGCGTGGAGCGCGACGACATCGCCCAGATGTATATCATCCATCCGCAGGCCTTCGGCGGTGGGAGCTTCTCCAGCTTCTTCAGCCGGCTCTTCAGCACTCATCCCAGTACCGAGGAGCGCATCCGCCTGCTTGAACAGTATTAAATGAAACCATTCCTCCGACTTTTCACCCTTCTCCTCTTTCTCTGGCTGGGCTGCGGCACTGCTGTCGACGCCCAGCGCAGCAAGCGCAGGGCCAGGCCCACGCCTCACCGCACCGTGCGCAAGTCGCGCACCACGCGCACCGTTCGCCGCACCGGCGGCAACCATCACCAGCAGCGCATGGCGCTCTTCGACCGCGAGGGCGGCATCGACTCCACCACCATCGTCATGCTCGGCAACAGCCTCACCGAGAACGGCAAGGACTGGGCACAGCGCATTGGCACCACCCAGCGCATCGTGAACCGGGGCATCATCGGCGACAACACCGTGGGCATGACCGACCGCCTCTACCAGATTACGCCCTATCGGCCCAAGGCCATCTTCCTCATGGCGGGCATCAACGACATGGTGGGCAACACCAGCTACGAGCAGGTGGCCAACCACGTCATCGCCCTTATCGACGCCATCCGCAGACAGGCGCCCCAGACGAAACTCTTCGTGCAGAGCATCCTGCCCATCGACGAGTCCGAGGGTCGCTGGAAGACGCTCGCCGGGCGTACCGACGACATCCCCTTCGCCAATATGCTCATCCGAGCCTATTGCGAAACCCACGACATCACCTTTGTCAACATCTTCCCCCGCATGACCCGGGGCAAGAGCAACCAGCTGCGCCCCGAACTCAGCGGCGACGGCCTGCACCTCACCGAGCAGGGCTACCGCGTCTGGGCCTTCGAGCTGAAGAAATACGTAGATGCCCTGTAGCTCCCCCTACAGCACCTACCCCCACCCCTACCATACCTACAAAACCTACAAATACTATGTCATCAAAACAAATCATTGAGTGCGTGCCCAATTTCAGCGAGGGCCGCGACATGACCGTTATCAAGCAAATCACCGATGCCATCGAGAGCGCCGACGGCGTTCGCCTGCTCAACGTCGACCCCGGCGAGGCCACCAACCGCACCGTCGTCACCTTCGTCGGCGAGCCCGCTGCCGTGGTCGAGGGTGCCTTCCGCGGTGCCAGGAAGGCTGCCGAGGTCATCGACATGCGCCGCCATCACGGGGCCCATCCCCGTATGGGCGCCACCGACGTGCTCCCTCTCATCCCCGTCAGCGGCATCACCCTTGAGGAGTGTGCCGGACTGGCCCGCCAGCTGGCCGACCGCATGGCCCGTGAGGCCGGCATCCCCTGCTATGCCTACGAGGCTTCGGCCTTCATCCCTGAGCGCAAGAACCTCGCCGTCTGCCGTGCCGGCGAATATGAGGCGCTGCAGGAGAAGCTCACCACGCCCGGCAAGCAGCCCGACTATATGCCGGGAGGCCCACTGGCCGTGGGCCAGCCTGTTCCCGAGAGCATCCAGCGCTGCGGCTGCACCGCCGTCGGCGCCCGCGACTTCCTCATCGCCGTGAACTGGAACCTGAACACCACCTCCACGCGCCGCGCCAACGCCATCGCCTTCGATGTGCGCGAGAAAGGGCGCCCCAAGCGCGAGGGCAACCCCATCACGGGCAAGAAGGTGCTCGATGCCGACGGCAAGCCCGTCATGATTCCCGGCACGCTGAAGGCCACGAAGGCCATCGGCTGGTATATCGACGAATACGGCATCGCCCAGGTGTCGATGAACATGACCAACCTGGCCGTCACGCCGCTCCACGTCGCCTTCGACGAGGTGTGCCGCTGTGCACAGCTGCGCGGCCTCCGCGTCACGGGCACCGAGATTGTGGGCCTCGTGCCGAAGAAGGCGCTCATCGACGCCGGCAAGTATTTCTTAGAGAAGCAGCACCGCTCCACGGGCATCCCCGAGGCCGACATCCTCAAGATTGCCATCAAGTCGATGGGCCTCGACGACCTGCGCCCCTTCAATCCCCGTGAGAAGGTCATCGAGTACCTCATGGAGGACGCACAGGCCGCTTCCCCTGCACTGGTCAACCTGACCACCAAGGCTTTTGCCGAGGAAACCAGCCGCGAGAGTCCCGCTCCCGGCGGCGGTACCATCAGCGCCTACATGGGAGCCCTGGCCGCTGCACTGGGCACGATGGTGGCCAACCTGTCCAGCCATAAGCCCGGCTGGGACGACCGCTGGAAGGAGTTTTCCGACTGGGCCGACCGCGGCCAGTCGCTCATGACTGAACTGCTCGCCCTCGTCGACGAGGACACGCAGGCCTTCAACGCCATCATGGCCGCTTTCGGCATGCCGAAGAAGACCGAGGAGGAGCAGGCCGCCCGCACGGCGGCCATCCAGCAGGCCACGCTCTATGCCGCCCAGGTGCCGCTGCACACGATGAAGGCCTCGCTGCAGACCTTCGACATCTGCCGCGCCATGGCCGAGCAGGGCAATCCCGCCAGCGTCAGCGATGCCGGGGTGGGGGCCTTGGCCGCCCGCGCCGCCGTCCTCGGTGCCGGTCTGAACGTGAAGATCAACGCCGCCAGCCTGAAGGAGCGCCAGCAGGCCGACGCCCTCATCGGCGAGGCCAACGCCCTCATCGCGCAGGCCAACCAGCTGGAAAAGGAAATTATGGCTGTCGTAGAAGGCAAGCTGTAACCAACCGTCAATCGTCAATCCTAAAATCGTCAATCTCCCATGACTTTCCAAGAAGAACTCCGCCAAGGCATCCCCGCCGAGCTGCCCGAGATGCCGCCCTATGATACCACCATCAACCATGCCCCGAAGCGCAAGGACATCCTGACGCCCGACGAGAAGCGGCTGGCACTGCGCAACGCCCTGCGTTACTTCCCCGCCGAGCTGCACGCACAGCTCGCCCCGGAGTTTGCCGAGGAGCTGCGACGCTACGGGCGCATCTACATGTACCGCTTCCGCCCCACCTACCCCATGTATGCCCGCCCCATCGACGAGTATCCGCATCGCTCGCGTCAGTCCGCTGCCATCATGATGATGATACAGAACAACCTCGACCCGCGTGTGGCGCAGCATCCCCATGAGCTGATTACCTACGGCGGCAACGGAGCCGTGTTCCAGAACTGGGCACAGTATCGGCTGGTGATGAAATACCTCTCAGAGATGACCGACGAGCAGACGCTCGTCATGTACAGCGGCCATCCGCTGGGTCTCTTCCCCTCGCATAAGGATGCACCGCGCGTCGTCGTCACCAACGGCATGGTCATCCCCAACTACTCCAAGCCCGATGACTGGGAGCGCATGAACGCCCTCGGCGTGTCGCAGTACGGACAGATGACCGCCGGCAGCTATATGTACATCGGTCCGCAGGGCATCGTCCATGGCACCACCATCACCGTGCTCAATGCTGCACGGAGGGTGCGGGGCGACGGCACCGCCGCCAGCGGCCTGCCGCTCTTCGTCACCGCGGGACTGGGCGGCATGAGCGGTGCTCAGCCTAAAGCAGGCAACATCGCTGGTGTGGTGAGCGTGACGGCTGAAATCAACCCGAAGGCGGCGCAGAAGCGCTACGAGCAGGGCTGGGTCGACGAGCTGCACGACGACCTCGGCGAGCTGCTGCCGGCCGTGCGGCGGGCCGTGGCGGAGCGCCGCGTCGTCTCCTTTGCCTACGTCGGCAACGTCGTCGACCTGTGGGAGCGCCTGGCCGACGAGGGCATCCGCGTCGACCTGGGTAGCGACCAGACCTCGCTGCACAACCCCTGGGCCGGCGGCTACTATCCCGTGGGCTACTCGTTAGAGGAGTCGCAGCGCATGATGGCCGAGGAGCCCGACCGCTTCCGCGAGGCCGTGCAGGCATCGCTGCGCCGCCAGGTGGCTGCCATCAACCGGCTGGCCGACCGCGGCATGTATTTCTTCGACTATGGCAACGCCTTCCTGCTCGAAGCCAGCCGTGCCGGTGCCGAGGTAGGGCTTGTTGCGACTCAGTCGCAACAGACGGTGAAGGAGCCGCGGCAGTTCCGCTACCCCTCCTACGTGCAGGACATCATGGGTCCGCTGTTCTTCGACTACGGCTTCGGCCCCTTCCGCTGGGTGTGCTCCAGCGGCGACCCGAAGGACCTGGAGGAGACCGACCGCCTGGCCGCCGAGGTGCTGGCCGACATGCTGACGACGGCCCCAGCCGACATCCACGGACAGCTGGCCGACAACCTGCACTGGATTCGTGAGGCCGGTAAGAACCAGCTCGTCGTGGGCTCGCAGGCCCGCATCCTCTACGCCGATGCCGAGGGCCGCACCCGCATCGCCCTGGCGTTCAACAAGGCCATCCGCGAGGGCCGCATCAGCCGACCCGTCGTCCTGGGCCGCGACCACCACGACGTCAGCGGCACCGACTCGCCCTTCCGCGAGACCTCGAACATCTACGACGGTTCTAACAAGTGTGCCGACATGGCCGTGCAGAACGTCATCGGCGACGCCTTCCGCGGTGCCACGTGGGTGAGCCTCCACAACGGCGGCGGCGTAGGCTGGGGCGAGGTCATTAACGGCGGCTTCGGCATGGCCATCGACGGCTCTGAGGACTGCGACCGCCGCATCCGACAGATGCTCTTCTGGGATGTGAACAACGGCATCGCCCGCCGCTCGTGGGCCCGCAACGAAGGCTCGATGGACGCCATCCGCCGCGAGATGGAGCGCACGCCGCAACTGCGCGTCACCATGCCCAACCTGGTCAGCGACGACGTGCTACAATGTCTTGACTAAATAAGAAAAAGGCGTTCGCTTTTCTCCAGAAACGAACGCCTTTTTTCAAAAAACCGTTGTTTTTTTTCTTGAAACCCGTTGCCTTTTTCCTGCAACCCGTTCCCCTCTTCCGAGCGTCATACTTTTTCCTGTGGCCGGCGGCGCAAGAACTGCACGGCGGCCTCGATGTGGGGGTACATCAGCTCGTCGTTCAGGATGAACGGTACCACGCGACGGAACTCCTGGTGAATCTGACAGATGGCAGGGCTGGAGCGCAGCGGCAGGCGGAAGTCGAGCGCCTGGGCGGCGTTGAACAGCTCGATGGCGAGCACGCGCTCGGTGTTCAGGATGACCTTCTGCAGCTTGATGGCGGCGTTGGCACCCATCGACACGAGGTCCTCCTGGTCCTGGCAGCTGGGAATGCTGTCCACGCTGCTGGGCATGGCGAGGCTCTTGTTGAGCGAGACGCACGAGGCGGCAGTGTACTGCGTAATCATGAATCCGCTGTTCACGCCGGGGTTGGCCACGAGGAACGAGGGCAGTCCGCGCGTGCCGCTCACCAGTCGGTAGATGCGTCGCTCGGAGATGTCGGCCAGCTCGCTCATGGCTATCGACAGGAAGTCGATGGGCAGGGCGATGGGCTCGCCGTGGAAGTTGCCGGCTGAGATGATCAGGTCGTCGTCGGGCAGCACCGTGGGGTTGTCAGTGGCCGAGTTAATCTCAATGTCGATGACGCTCTTTACGTAGCGTAGCGTGTCCTTCACGGCACCGTGCACCTGCGGCACGCAGCGGAAGGAGTAGGGGTCCTGCACGTGGGCCTTGATGTTGTTCAGAATCTGGCTGCCCTCGAGCATCTGGCGCATGTTGCGGGCCGTCTCTATCTGCCCCTGATGAGGGCGCACCTGGTGCACGGCGTCGAGGAACGGCTCGATGCGTCCGTCGAAGGCGTCGAGGCTCATGGCCGCAATCTTGTCGGCCCACGTGCTCAGCCGCTCGGCTTCCAGCAGGCTCCACACGGCGAAGGCGCTCATGTTCTGCGTGCCGTTGAGCAGGGCGAGGCCCTCCTTCGATGCCAGCACGATGGGCTTCCACCGCTTCTTGTGGCACAGCTCCTCGCCGCTGATGACCTTGCCCTGATATTCCACCTCGCCCAGTCCGATGAGCGGCAGGCACAGGTGGGCCAGCGGCACCAGGTCGCCCGAGGCGCCGAGCGACCCCTGGCGGTAGACCACGGGGTAGACGTCGTTGTTGAAGAACTGCACCAGCCGCTGCACCGTGTCGAGCTTACAGCCCGAATAGCCGTAGCTGAGCGACTGAATCTTCAGCAGCAGCATAATCTTCACGATGTCGTTCTGCACGCGCTCGCCCACACCGCAGGCATGGCTCTTGATGAGGTTCACCTGCAGCTGCGACAGCTGGTCCTTGCCTATCGAGACGTTGCAGAGTGACCCGAAGCCCGTGGTGACGCCGTAGACTGGGGCACCGTTCGAGGAAATTTTCTTGTCGAGGTACTGTCGGCAGCGGCGGATGCGTTGCTTGGCGTCTTCCGAAAGCTCCAGCTTCAGGCCGCCTCGGATGATTTCGCCGATGCGCTCAATGGTGAGGTGCTCGGCCGAGATGAAATGAGTTGTCATAGTATTCTTATAGTCTTAGTAGGTTGCAAAGGTAAGCATTTTGCCGCAATCCACAAAGGAAACGCCGAAAAATGTTTTTATGGAGGTCGGCTTTTCGGGAACTATTTACCTGTTTTGGTCATTTAATCCCAATGATGCAGAGAGATACTGAACTAAGGTGTCCCGTTTCTGGAGGTTTCAAATTGTAAGCACTTTTCGGCGAGTTTTCAAAAAATGGGTCGATTTACCCCCCAAAAAACAGGGGGTCTTCTGAAAAAAAGTGCTCGCGGCCGAAAAAATGCCCATTTTTGGAGACCTTCGTAAATGGCTGGCTCACAGCGCTTTCTGCTCAAAACGGGAAAAATTGGCGGTCGATGGCTCGAAAAAGTCAACGCCGCAGAAAAATTTGGCGTTGACTTTTTTCTCAAAAGCGTTCGTTCGGAAATGAAAAAAACGGCAAAATTCTCAAAATAGAATGCACAGAACAGGGTGGAGTGTGCAAAAATCGGGCCTTTTTTCACATTTTTTTCACAGCCGATGGACGCTGAGGTGGGCGAAACGGCTCAAAAACGCCATTTTTCGTTCTATTTTGCTTCGTCGCCGTGATGTTTTTTTGTCGAACTATTTTCTACGAAAAATTGTAAGCACAAAATTTGAGTTTTCATTTTCTTTACAGCTCCAAGGATTGGCGAACCTCCAGCATGCAGCAGGATGCCATTGCCGTCGCCGCCTTCGGCTACGACTGGCGCAGCTGCACGGGCGTCATGCCGAAATGGTCGCGCACGTACTTGCCGAAGAACGAGGGGTTGGGGAAGCCGAGCATCGCGCAGATTTGCTTGATGCTGTGGTCGGTGTGGCACAGCTGGTAGCGAATCTCCTCGAGCACGTGCTCCGTAATCCATTCGTTGGCCGTCTTGCCCGACGCCTTCTTACACACGGCAGAGAGGTACTTCGCCGAGACGCACAGTTCGCTGGCATAGCTTTCCACGGTGCGGTGCTTCTCCTGCGTGAGGCTCAGCAGGTGGAGGAAGCGCTGGAAGAGCGACGTGCTCGCCTTGGTGGCGTGGTCTTCGGCGGCTACGTCGGGCCTCTCGAGCACCATGCGGCCACAGAGGGCAAGGAAGGCGGCGCGCAGCAGGGCCTGGATGACCTCGGTCTTGAAGGGGGCGTCGTCTTTGTTGTCGATAATCATGCGAAGCATCTCGTAGAAATGGCTGTAGTAGGTCATTTCGGCATCGTTCATCGACACCACGTGGAGGTGATGGATGTACATCACTTTGTTCCACAGGTTCATCTTCTCCCTGAGGAAGCTCTGCAGGATGCGCGTGGTGAAGAACATGGCCTTGAAGTCGAAGTCGGGGCTCACCATCAAGTTTGTCAGCGTCACGTTCGGCGGACAGACGGCCACCTGGTTCTTGTGCAGCTCTATTTCCTGACCATTGATGCTGCCATGGGCACGTCCGCCGGTGCAGATGGTCAGCAGGTGCATGTTCATGCGCGTTACTTGTGGGTCAACCAGGTTGCGCACATTGTCGATGATGACAATGTCGTCGTCGGAATACTCCACACTGATTCTTTTGTCGTTAGTAATGGTCTGAAGGGTGATTTCTTCGCTCATTTTCTTTGCTTCTTTGCTCTTTTCCACTGCAAAGATGGCAATTCTTTTTCATAAATCAATGGCCGATAGCTCCTTTTTTATGGCCGATAGTGTATTATTGCGCTAAAAAGAACAATAAAGAAGCGTTTTGGAACAATCCGAATACGGAAAAATTTGCCATATTTGCACGATTTTTCTATAAACGACGCATTTTGCAATCCATAAGAGCAAGAAAAGAATGATGAGAACAACGTTAGTGCTGGGACTTCTGGCCGTGGCTGTGCTGGCAGGCTGCAGCCAGAAGAAGACGAGCCCTGCGAAGGCTCCTGTACGTGTGAAAACGACCTTGATGGGCACTGGCTCGGAGACGGCTTTCGCCCCGTTTGTGGGCATAGTGGAGGAAAACGAGGCCACGGCCGTCAGCTTCACGGGCATGGGCGTGGTGCGCCGCGTGCTGGTCAGCGAGGGGCAGGCCGTGAGCCGCGGTCAGCTGCTGGCCGAGATGGACGACACGCAGGCCCGCAACCTGCTCAGCGGTGCCGAGGCCGCCATGACGCAGGCCAACGATGCGCTGGACCGCTACGGCCAGCTGCACGATGCCGGCTCGCTGCCCGAGGTGCAGTGGGTGGAGATTCAGAGCAAGGTGGCCCAGGCGCAGTCGCAGCTGGCCGTGGCTCGCAAGAACCTGGCCGACTGCCGCCTCGTGGCCCCCGTCGGCGGCATCATCGGGCGCAGACTGGTGGGAGCCGGCGAGACGGCGCTGCCCTCGCAGGCCGTGGTCACCATCCTCGACGTCTCGTCGGTGAAGGTGAAGGTCAGCGTGCCCGAGGCCGAGATTGCCAGCATCACCGACCGCACGCCTTCCACCATCGCTGTGGAGGCCGCCGGCGTGACCACTACCGGCGGACGCATAGAGAAGGGCATCGTGGCCGACGCCCTCACCCACACCTACGACGTGCGCATCCACGTTCCCAACCCCGGTCGCAGGCTCCTGCCCGGCATGGTGGCCAGCGTCAGCTTTGCTGCCTCGCCCTCGCAGTCAGCGTCCCTGCCGCTGCTGCCCGTCACGGCGGTGCAGAAGCGGGCCGACGGCAGCCTCTTCGTCTGGACCGTGGGCAGCGACAGCACCGCCCACCGCATGGCCGTCGCCATCGGACAGGCGCAGGGCAACAGCGTCGCCGTCGTCAGCGGCGTGGAGCAGGGGCAGCGCGTGGTCACCGAGGGCTATCAGAAGCTGAGTGAGGGAACCCGCGTCATCTATTAAATCGTCAATGGAAAAACCGTAAATCGTCCATGAAGCAGATGAACTGGCTCCGCTGGCCGCTGGAGCACTATCCCATAACCATTCTTCTCGTCGTCATCATGTTCGGCCTCGGCATCTATGGCTTGCAGCAGATGCCGAAGGACGAGTTTCCCGCCTTCACCATCCGCCAGGGCGTGGTAGTGGCCGTCTATCCCGGCGCCACGGCCGATGAGGTGGAGCAGCAGGTGGCCAAGCCGCTGGAGCGCTACCTCTTCACCTTCGGCGAGGTGAAGCGCGAGAAGACCACTACCACCTGCCAGAACGGCATGTGCATGGTCTTGGTGCACCTGAACGACAACGTGAACAACAAGGACGAGGTGTGGAGCAAGATCAAGCACGGCCTCGCCCTCTTCAAGCAGTCGTTGCCCGGCGGCGTGCTTGCCCTGGTGGCCAACGACGACTTCGGCAACACCTCGGCGCTGCTCATCGCCATCGAGAGCCCGGAGCGCAGCTACCGCGAGCTCCACGACTACAGCGACCGCCTCGGCGACCGCCTGCGCCGCATCCCCTCGGTGGCCAATGTGCGCACCTACGGCGAGCAGCAGGAGCAAATATCGCTCTACGTCGACCGCCAGCGGCTGCAGGCCTATGGCATCGGCCAGACGATGCTCCTCTCGCAGCTGCAGCAGCAGGGGCTGACCACCATGAGCGGCAGCATCAGCACCAGCCGCCAGCAGACACCCATCCACATAGAGCCGTCGCAGCGCAGCGAAGAGGAGATTGCCAACCTGATCGTGTTCAGCGATGCGCAGAGCGGCAAGGTGGTGCGAGTGCGCGACCTGGCCACCGTCGTCCGCGAGTATGACACCAGCAATGGCTACATCGAGCAGGACGGCCACCCCTGCGTGCTCCTCTCGTTAGAGATGACGGCGGGCAACAACATCGTGCAGTATGGCGAGGAGGTGGACCGCGTGCTCGATGACTTCCGCGCCACGGAGCTGCCCACCGACGTCACCCTCACCCGCATCGCCGACCAGCCGAAGGTGGTGGCGCTCAGCGTCAGCGACTTCCTGCGCGACCTCATCATCTCCATGGCCGTCATCGTCCTGGTGATGATGGTGCTCTTCCCCCTGCGCTCGGCCATCGTGGCCGCCATCACCGTGCCGCTCAGCACGTTCATCTCCGTGGGCATCATGTGGATGATGGGCATCGAGCTGAACATGGTCACGCTGGCGGCGCTCATCGTGGTGCTCGGCATGGTGGTCGACAACAGCATCGTGGTCATCGACGGCTACCTGGAGTATCTGGGCAAGGGCATGGCGCCGAAGGAGGCCGCCATGGAGTCGTCGCGCCAGTACTTCATGCCCATGATGCTGGCCACGCTCTGCATCTGCGTCATCTTCTATCCGCTGCTGCTCACGCTGAAGGGGGCCTTCAACGACGCCATGCGCGACTTCCCCCTGACCATCACCGTCAACCTGATGGTGTCGCTGGTGCTGGCCGTCACGGTCATCCCCTTCCTCGAGGTGCTGATTATCCGGCCGGGGAAGGTGACGACGGGTGGCAATGCCATCACCAAGGCAGTGCAGCGAACCTACAACCACGTGCTCGACTGGACGTTCCGCCATCCGTGGGCAACCATCTGTGGCGGTCTGGCGGTGGTGGCGCTCTCGTGCCTCATCGCCCCGACGCTGAAAGTGCGCCTCTTCCCCTACGCCGACCGCGACCAGTTCGCCGTGGAGTTCTTCCTGCCCGAGGGCAAGGGCCTCGACGACACCCGCATGCTGGCCGACTCGCTGCGCACGGCGCTTGGCAAGGACGAGCGCGTCAGCGGCATCACCAGCTTCATCGGCTGTTCGTCGCCCCGCTTCATGACCTGCTACGCCCCGCAGATGGCGGGCAAGAATTTCGCCCAGTTCATCGTGAACACCACGTCGCAGGAGGCCACGATGGAACTGCTGGCCGAATATCAGCCTCGCTGGAGCGAGCGCTTCCCCGAGGCCTACGTGCGCTTCAAGCGGCTCGACTATTTAGAGGTGCCTGAGCTGGAATATCGCTTCTATGGCGACGACCTCGACTCGCTGCATGCCGTGGCCGAACGGCTGATGGCCGAGATGCGCCAGATGCCCGAGCTGGAGTGGGTACACACCGACTTCATGCAGCCCTTCCCGCTGGTCAGCGTCGAACTCGACCCCGTGGCCTCGGCCCAGCTGGGCATCAGCCGCGCCACCGCCGCCCTCTCGCTCAGTGCCGCCACGGGCGACGTCAGCGTGGGCCACCTGTGGGAAGACGACTACGCCCTGCCCATCGTGCTGAAGGACAGCAGCAGGCTGTCGTTCAGCGACATCCAGGACCTGCCGCTCTCCACGCCAGCGACGATGCTCAGTGGAGCCGTGAGCGGCACCAGCACCTCGGTGCCGCTGCGCCAGGTGGCGACCGTGAAGCCCCAGTGGGCAGAGAACCGCATCATGCACCGCCACGGCGAGCGCTGCCTGACGGTGACCGGCCAGTTTGCCCAGGGTGTCTATGCCGCTCCCGTGGAGCAGCGCGTGGCCGACATCATGCAGGCGATGCCGCTGCCGCCGGGCGTGCGTGCCGAGGTGGGTGGCGAGATGGAGTACAATGCCGAGGCCCTGCCGCAAATCTTCGGCGGCGTGGCCATCGCCATGGTCATCATCTTCTTCTTCCTGCTGTTCAACTTCAAGCGCTTCGGCATCACCACCGTCTGCATTGCCGCCCTCGGCCTGATGCTTCCCGGCGCCCTCGTCGGCCTCGGTCTGATGAACCGCACGCTGGGCCTCACCTCCGTGATGGGTCTCATCACGCTGATGGGTATGATTATGCGCAACGAGATTCTCATCTTCGAGCATGCCAACGACCTGATGAAGCGCGGAAAGCCGGGAGTGAAGCCTGAAGAACTGCTCCGCAACGCCGCCTACGAGGCGGGTCGCCGCCGCATGGTGCCCATCTTCCTCACCACCGCCACCACGGCCGTGGGTGTGGTGCCGATGATTCTGGCTGGCTCCAGCTTCTGGATGCCCGTCGGCGTCACCATCTTCGCCGGAGGCATCGGCTCGCTCATCATGGTGGTCACCATGCTACCGGTGGTGTATTGGAAGGTACAGCCAAAAGCCCACCCCCAACCTCTCCCCAAGGGAGGGGAACTGAATAGTTCTGCGGATTGAAGAGAAACAACAATATGCTTAAACTAAATATGAACATGAGACGATTCCTTATATTTATAATATTGTTTTCCCCCGTCGTCTTTGCCGCTGCACAGGTGACCAATCCCCCCTCCCTTGGGGAGGGGCAGGGGGTGGGCCTTTCTGAACTGCTCGACTCCGCCATGCAGCACAACATGGGCATCCGTTCGGCGCAGCTCGACATCGACGCCGCCCACCAGCAGCGCCGCGAGGCCTTCACAAAATATTTCCCCACCATCAGCGGCACCGCCCTCACCTTCAACGCCAACCGCGGCATGGCGAAGATGGACATCGACCCGCAGGAGTTCATCCCGTCGTCCTTTGCGGCCACGCTGTCGCAGATGCTCCCCCCCGAGATGCTCGTCGGCCTGTCCTCGCCCATCAGCATGTCGATGATGAAGAATGGCACCATCGCCAGCCTGATGGCCATGCAGCCCGTCTTTGCCGGCGGACAGATAGTGAACGGCAACCGCCTGGCCCGTGTGGGCGAGGAGGCCAGCCGTCTGCAGCTCAGGCTGAAGGAGAACGAGGTGGAGCGCCAGGTGGCCGAGTACTACTGGCAGCTGGTGAGCCTCGATGAGAAGACGCGCACCCTCGACGCCGTAGACTCGCTGCTGGCCGACATCTATAAAGATGTGGAGGTGGCCGTGCGCGCCGGCGTGGCCCTGCGCAACGACCTGCTGCAGGTGCAGCTGCGCCAGAACGACATCGAGAGCCAGCGCCTGAAGCTACAGAACGCCCAGGAAGTGCTATCCCTGATGCTGGCGCAGTACTGCGGGATAACGACCCTCCCCCTGCACCTCCCTTTGAGGGAGGGAAGTATATACTCCCAGGGTAAGGTTAGTGTAAAGGAACAGTCCTCTTCTTCCCAAAACGATATCGAGGCAGAACTATCTACTTCCCTCCCTCAACGTGAGGGGCTGGGGGAGGGTCTCTTCCTTCTCCCCGAATACCAGCTCTTGGAGAAGCAGGTGGAGGCCACGCGCTTGCAGCAGAAGATGGCCGTTGGCAAGCAGCTGCCCACGGTGGCCGTTGGCGCGGGCTATAACTACCACAACCTGCTCGACAACGACCGCACCTTCGCCATGGTCTTTGCCACCGTCAGCGTGCCCATCAGCGACTGGTGGGGTGGCTCCCACGCCATCAAGCGCCGCAAGATTGAGGTGCAGAAGGCCGAGGAGCAGCTGCACGACAACGCCCAGCTGCTCACCATCCGCATGCAGAAGGCCCGCAACGACGTGGCCGAGGCCCGCCAGCAGTTGCTTCTGGCCCAGCGCGGCATCGAGCAGGCCGAGGAGAACCTGCGCCTGAACCGCGACCGCTATCGTGCAGGCACCTCGACCATGAGCAATCTGCTTGAGGCCCAGCTGCTCAGCCAGCAGTCGCGCGACAAGTTCACCGATGCCTATGCCGACCTGCAGCTGCGCCTCATCGACCTCCGCCATGCCACGGGGCAGTAGCCTGCAGGGAAGGCAGCGGGCGCTGCCAATGTTTTTCCCGCCCGCTGCCATTATTGGCAGCGGCCGCTGCCAATATCGTCCCCGTCCGCTGCCAACGGAAAAGGCGTGGCTTTTTTCCCACTCCAGCGTGGCCTGGTCCCAATTTGTCGCCGCCTTTTTCCCCTCATCCCTGCTGCTGTGGGGAAGCGAGAGGGCTTTCGAGCTGCTTGCGTGGCCATTTCCCCGCGTCGCAAATACATCCCTCGCAGTCGAGCGTTAATTACTAATAACGGGCTGGACATTACTAAAAAAGAACGTTAAAAGATGCGCTCCGCAGAAAGATTTTCCTCGTCAGGGATGCGGAATTACTAAACTTTTCGTAATTTTGCGGAAAAACCCGATGACGATGAAACAACAGACACTGACGAAGAGCGAGACGCTGGTGATGAACATCCTGTGGGAGATGGGTCGGGGCGCCAGCGTAGCCGACGTGCTGGAGCGCTACGCCGAGCCTCGCCCGGCCTATACCACCGTGGCCACCTTCCTGAAGATTCTGGAGCAGAAAGGCTTCGTAGAGCACCGCAAGGGCCAGGGCAAGCAGCTGGTCTACTCGCCGCTGCTGACCCGCGAGCGCTACCAGCGCCAGGTGATGAGCGACGTGAAGGACACGCTCTTTGGCGGCTCCGGCGTGAAGCTCGTCTCCTTCTTTGCCCACAACGAGGAGCTGAGCGAGGAAGAACTGAACGAAATCAAGGAAATCATTAACAGTCTGGAACGATGACAGCATTTCTAATCTACGACCTGAAGGTGAGCGTGCTCATTGCCGTGTGCTACATGTTCTACCGCCTGCTGCTGGAGCGCGACACGCTCCATCGCCTCAGCCGCGTGGTGCTGCTGGCGTCGCTGGCACTGTCGCTGCTGCTCCCCCTGTGCATCATCACCCTGCACCACACCGAGTGGATAGCGGCGGCACCCGTTGTTGCCGACACGGCTCCCGCCAGCCCGGCGACGGTGAGCTACGGCGAAATGCCGACGGCGCTGCCCTCCGACTGGTGGCAGCAGCTGCTGGGCTGGCTGCTCGTGGCGGGCATCGCCGTCCGTCTGGCCATGCTGGCCAGGTCCTACTGGCTGCTGCGGCGCCTCATCAGCCGGGGCGACTGCCGCCCGCAGGCCGACGGCTCCACGCTCTGCATCGTCGATGCTCCCGTGGCGCCCTTCTCCTGGTTCAAGACCATCGTCATCAGTCGTCAGGACTATCAGGAAACCTCAGATAGCAAGTCCCTCCAGTCTCCCCTCGGTGGGGCAGGGGGTGGGCTTATCCTCTTGCACGAACGAAGCCACATACGCCTGCACCACAGCGCCGACGTGCTCTTCGTGGAACTCGTCACGGCACTCCAGTGGTTCAATCCCGTGGTATGGCTGCTTAGTCGCGACCTGCGCACCATCCACGAGTATGAAGCCGACGAGGCCGTTCTCTCTTGCGGAGCCGGCATGGCTCAGTACATTTCTTTGTTGACATGCAAGGCGACGGGCATACAGGCCTGTGTCCTCGCCAACGGCATGAACACCAGCGAACTAACAAAACGAATCAGAATGATGATTAAACCGAAAAACCACCGACGCTGGAGCTGGCTCAAAGCCCTCTACGTCATACCCGTGGCCGCCGTCTCTTTGGTGGTGACCGCAAAGACCGTGACCGACTATCGCACCCTGCCGGCATCGCCCACGGAGGCTGGCATCGCCGCCGACGACAAGCCCTTTGCCCTGCATGCCGTGGCCGACCAGTATGGCCGCATCACCGGCTTCTCGCACGAGGGTGAACCCGACTCGCGCTTCCCCCTGACATTCCCCGTTGGCCAGATATTCCTCGATGGCCATGAGGCTACGGCAGAGGAAGCCATGAACTACCGGGCCTACGATGCGTTTTTGATGGTCCATAACCCGAACTCCGAGGGCGACCCGAAGTGGAACTATAAGGACAAGCAAGGCGTCCTGGCGTTCACCTCGAAGAAGGAAGCCCCGGCACCTTCCGTTCCCGATGAAGACCCCGTGTTCGATGTTTGCGAGGAACTGCCCCAGTTCCCCGGCGGCAATGTTGAGCTGATGAAGTTCCTTTCCATGAACGTGAAGTACCCCAAGGTGGCCGAGGAGTTCGGCATGCAGGGCCGCGTGATTGCCCAGTTCATCGTTGAGAAGGACGGCAGCATCAGCCACATCAGTACCGACAAGGTGTTCCCGGTTGGACACGGCGTATCGGGCGAAGTGGTCGTGGTGGCCTACAAGCCCGACATGACCGAGGAGCAGAAGAAGGATGCCGAGGCCCACAACGCCAGCTTGCAGGCGCTGAAGGACGAGGCGCGTCGCGTCATCGCCAAGATGCCCAAGTGGCAGCCCGGCAAGCAGAATGGCAAGGTGGTGCGCACCCGCTTCAGCATTCCGCTGACCTTCCGCCTGCAATGACGGCGCGCTTCCCGCCGGAAAACGTCTGCCGCATGACCCGCAAATGGGCCGTGCGGCATTTTTTCGTTTTCAACTTAATATTTCCCTCGTTCCTGCGTATTATAAGTGTATGACACGCTCAGAGTTTGAACAGATGGCAGCCCGGCTGCGCGAGGAGGTGATGAGAGTCAGCTCCGCCTTCTTCGGCTCCGCTGAGGATGCCGAGGACGCAGCGCAGGAGGCGATGGTGCAGCTGTGGCGCTACTGCGAACGCATCGACTCGGGGCACAACGTCAGGGCGCTGGCCGTGCGAGTGGCGAAGAACTGCTGCGTCAACAGCTATCGCAGGCAGCTCGCGGCGCAGCGGATGAAGGAACAGAGCGCCCTGCTGGAGCCACCGGCGGACAGCTCGCCTCAGGAGCAGCTGGAGGCCGAGGACGCCCGCCGGATGATGGAGGAGACCGTCGCCCTGCTGAAACCTCGAGAACGCCAGCTCTTCGAGATGCGCCAGATGGAGGGCCTCTCCACCAGCGAGATCGCTGCCGAGACGGGCATCCCGCAAGCGTCAGTGGCAGCGATGGTCTCGGCAGCAAGAAAGAAAGTCTTCAATGAACTCACCAAACGATTAAGACAATGACCGACAAGCAGATACAATCACTCATCGACCGCTACCTCGCTGGCGAGACCTCGCCCGAGGAAGAGCTGGCGCTGGCCCGCGCCCTGCGTGGCCGCGAGGAGGGCGCTGCATCTTCGCTCCGCGGTTCCTTCTCGCCCTCCGGCCCCTCCTCGCCCCGCGGTTCCTTCAGGGTATGTTGCGACTCAGTCGCAACAAACGGTGAAGCGGCGCTGCCCGAGGAGTGGCAGGCCGTCCTCTTGATGCTGGGCGAGCTGGCCGAAGGCGAGGCGGAGTACGACGCCATCATGGCCCGCCGTCAGCGATGCATCGAGGGCTCCTCGCCGCAAGCCGCCAAGCGCCGCAGGCTATGGCCTGCCGCCGTGGCCGCTGCTGCCAGCATCGCCATCGCCGTGCTGCTGGCCTGGCCTCTGAAGGAGCAGCAGCCAAAGGGCCAGCTGGCGCAGCAGCTCCCCGCCTCCCAGTCGTTCCCTGTCTCCCAGTCGTTCCCTGCCTCTCAGGCTGCGCCCAAAAACACCCCGAACAGCGTTGCGACTGCGCCCCTAACTTCGCGGAACAGCATTGCGGCTGCGCCCCTAACTTCGCGTAACAGCATTGCGGCTGCGCCCCTAACTTCGCGTAACAGCATTGCGGCTGCGCCCAAAGGCCCTCGGACAAGGGGAGCGACTTCCTCCTCAAGGAAGGCCCTCGCTCAGCGCGAGCTCCCCGACACCCTGGGGCAGGGCATCTGGCAGGATGAGGAGAACGTGCTGCTGGCCCTGCAGATGCTGGCAGACTGCGAAAAGACGATTGCGCGCAGCGAGCAGCGGCTGAGGAACGACATGGTGGAGGCCACCTTCACCGCGCTGCCACAGCCACCACAGGCCCGCCTCGTGGTCTACGACAACGGCGACTACATGGTCGTTGACGACAGCCAGCCCACCATCATCGAACTATAAACCCGTTAAAAACCATACAGCAATGAAAACAACAGTGAAACTATTGGCACTCGTCGTGCTGGCCTTGCCCATGACCGTGCAGGCACAGCTCTACGAAGGCAACATCAGCCGGGCCTTCGACAAAGTGGTGAACGCTAAAGGCCTGAAAGTCTCCGTCAGCCAGAGCACGCAGCGCGATGACAACGGTGCTCACGCTGAGAAGACCATCGTCCACAACTTCACCATCGGGAAGCACAACTTCGGCCTTCTCGACGACGTGCAGAAGGCCTTCCAGCAGGACTACAACGATGCCGTATCCTTCTACACCTGCTTCAGCCCCATGCAGGGCAGCTTCCGTCAGCAGTGGGAGGTGAAGCTGAAGCAGGGCGGCAACTACCGCATTGGCGTGAAGCCTAACTCCAGCTACGCCATCGCCACCTTCGACGACGAGGCCCGGCCGGGCTTCCGCACCGTCTACGCCGCAGAGTGGTGGGACACCGACGACCCCGACATCAGGGAAGGGGTGCTGCTGAGTACCTACGGCGAGAAGCCGGCCATGGCGGCCCATCTGCAGCAGTCGGTCTTCGACCTGAGCAGCCAGAACGCCTTGGCCAGAGCCGACAGCATACTGGCAAAGGTCCGCGCCGACTTTCCCGACATGAGCAAGTACTTCAGCGGCAACAGCACTACGCCCGTCAACATCCCCTTGGGCAAGAACAGCCAGGGCGAATGGATGAACAAGGCCATCGACAACATCGGCCACCTGAGCAACGGCGACTGGCACCGCGTCTTCGGCCTGCTCACCCAGAAGATGATTGACCGCTCGCAGAAGGAGTCGGACGAGGACTTGGTGGTGGCTGCCGGCGTCGTGCTCGACCTCTGCAATAACGCCGACCAGCTCTACGCCGACGAGCGCCGCATCAGCGCCAACCGCCTGACGGACATAGCACAGCACTACTTCGACACCGACAAGCACCAGTACATCCACGACCTGCTGATGCTCGGCGCCAAGAAACTGGAGAATAAAGAGTAAAGTTAATAATAGGAAGAATCCGGGAGATGCTGGAGGCCGCAGTGATGCGCCCTCCGGCTTTTTTTAGAATGCTGTCCGATGGCCGGGGCTTCGCAGCAGAATGGGGTTGACAAAAAACGGCCTGTTTTCTTGCACCGTCGGGGATTTCTTCGTAATTTTGCAGCCATCTTTTTGAAAGCAAATATGGATAGACAATACTTCTTGCTGCTCCTCCTCGCCCTCGTCGTGGCCTGCAAGGAGGCACCCAGGGTGGAGACGCCGCCCATGACCGCCGAGGAGCTGCGGCTGGCCCGCTGCGGCTCAGTCGACAGCGTGATGCCCCGCCTGGCCGTCAGCCTGAAGGCCGTCGAGGGCTGTGCTGCGCTCGACACCATCAGTGCCGAGGCCTGGCTGCTGGTCGACGATGCCACGGGCTGGGTCATCAGTCAGAAGAACGCCGACCAGCGCATGTATATGGCCAGCCTGACGAAGATGATGACCTGCCTCGTGGCCCTCGAAAATGGAAAAATGGCCGATTCCATCGATATTCTCCGTGCCGACATTGTCACCCACGACAGCCGCGTCAGGCCTGGCCAGGCCTACACGCTCCGCAATCTGCTCTACGAGATGATGCTCCTCAGCGACAACGATGCCGCCTACGCCGTGGCCCGCCACGTGGGCGGCGACAGCCTCGGCTTCTACCGCATGATGAACGAGAAGGCCGCCTACCTTGGCATGGGCGACACCCACTTCGACAACCCGAACGGGATGCCCAACGACAGCAACTACAGCTCGGCCCGCGACCTGATGAAACTGGTGCGCTACGCCATGGCCGACTCCGCCTTCGCCAGGATGGTCGGCACCGCCGACATGGACGTCCCCTTGACGGACGGCCGACATCTGCCTTGTCGCAACACCAACGCGCTGCTCGGCACCTACGACGGCTGCATCGGCGTGAAGACAGGGTTCACCCGTCAGGCGGGCTGCTGCCTGGCCTCGGCAGCCCGGCGAGGCGGCACCACGCTCGTGCTCGTCCTGCTGAAGAGCACGAGCATGCCCCGCCGCTTCAGCGAGTCGGCTGCTCTGCTCGACTACGGCTTCCGCGTGATGGAGGCTGCTGATTTGCATTCAGCAATCACGGGCAAATAACAAAAAGTGGCCGAAAAGTTTGGCTGTACCGAGTTTTTGTAGTATTTTTGCACTTTAATTTTTAGGTAAACAAGGTATAAAGAAAAATGCAAGACATCAGGAACATCGCTATTATTGCGCACGTAGACCATGGCAAGACCACTCTGGTAGATAAAATGATGCTGGCAGGCAATCTCTTCCGCGAAGGACAGAACCTGTCGAACCAGGTGCTCGATGCCAACGACCTGGAGCGCGAGCGCGGCATTACCATCCTTTCCAAGAACGTTTCCATCAACTGGAAAGGCACCAAGATTAACATTATCGATACTCCGGGACACAGCGACTTCGGCGGCGAGGTGGAGCGTGTGCTCAACATGGCCGACGGCTGTCTGCTGCTCGTCGACGCCTTCGAAGGCCCCATGCCGCAGACGCGCTTCGTGCTGCAGAAAGCACTGCAGATAGGCCTGAAGCCCATCGTCGTGGTGAACAAGGTGGACAAGCCCAACTGCCGTCCCGAGGAGGTCTACGAGATGGTGTTCGACCTGATGTTCTCGCTGAATGCCACCGAGGACCAGCTCGACTTCCCCGTCGTCTATGGCTCGGCCAAGAACGGCTGGATGGGCGAGGACTGGCAGAAGCCCACCGGCGACATCACCTACCTGCTCGACAAGATTGTGGAGGTGATTCCCGCCCCAACGCAGATAGAGGGCACGCCACAGATGCTCATCACCTCACTCGACTATAGCAGCTATACCGGCCGCATCGCCGTGGGCCGCGTGCATCGTGGCTTATTGCGCGACGGCATGCAAATCACCATCGCCCACCGCGACGGCACGATGGAGAAAACGAAAATCAAGGAGCTGCACACCTTCGACGGCATGGGCCACCACCGCACCGACGTGGTGGAGTGTGGCGACATCTGCGCCGTCATCGGTCTGGAGAAGTTCGAGATTGGCGACACCATCTGCGACGTGGAGCAGCCCGAGCCGCTGCCGCCTATCGCCATCGACGAGCCAACGATGTCGATGCTCTTCACCATCAACGACTCGCCCTTCTTCGGCCGCGAGGGAAAGTTCGTCACCAGCCGCCACATCGGCGACCGTCTGCAGCGCGAGCTGGAGAAGAACCTTGCCCTGCGTGTAGAACAGTTCGAGGACAGCACCGACAAGTGGGTGGTCTCGGGCCGTGGCGTGCTCCATCTCTCCGTGCTCATCGAGACCATGCGCCGCGAGGGCTACGAGCTGCAGGTGGGACAGCCGCAGGTCATCTACAAGGAGATTGACGGGCACAAGTGCGAGCCCATCGAGGAACTGACCATCAACGTGCCCGAGGTGTTCGCCTCGAAGATGATTGACATGGTGACGCGCCGCAAGGGCGAGATGACCTTGATGGAGAGCCAGGGCGACCGCACGAACATCGAGTTCGACATCCCCTCGCGTGGTATTATCGGACTGCGCACCAACGTGCTCACTGCCAGTCAGGGCGAGGCCATCATGGCCCACCGCTTCAAGGAGTACCAGCCCTACAAGGGCGAGATTGAGCGCCGCGTCAACGGCTCGATGATTGCCCTCGAGACCGGCACCGCCTACGCCTACGCCATCGACAAGCTGCAGGACCGCGGCAAGTTCTTCATCGATCCGGGCGAGGAGGTCTACTACGGTCAGGTGGTCGGCGAGCACGTCCACGAGAACGACCTCGTCATCAACGTCTGCAAGGCCAAGCAGCTCACCAACGTGCGAGCCAGCGGCACCGACGAGAAGGCTCGCGTCATTCCCAAGGTGCTCATGAGCCTGGAAGAATGCCTGGAGTACATCAAGGAAGACGAGCTGGTGGAGGTGACGCCCAAGTCGATGCGCATGCGCAAGGCCATCCTCGACCACGACCAGCGCAAGAAGGCTAACAAGAATTGAACAATATGAAGATGAATTGCAGGAACTACTGGCTGGCAGCACTCGTCGTGCTGTCGGCCAGTATGTGCTTTATGCCCGCTGCGGCCCAGACCGGCGACGACGATGAGGACATCTGGCGGAAGGTGGAGCTCGGCGAAGTGGACTACCAGCGTTCGAAGAGCTACTGCCAGCGCCTCTACGGCTACTATCGCTATGTCGACGACGGCTTGATGTACCTGAAGGCAGGGGAAGATAACAGACAGCAAAAGCTGTACCGCGTCTACGAGGGCATCTGCGAACTCGACGTGCGCTACGACAAGAGCGGGGACGAGGGGGCGCACGTCATCGCCGGCCGCGACCTGGTGCACCCCGACAAGAAGGGGAAGTTCATTGACTTCTACGAGCTCACGCCCTACACCTTCTTAGAGAAGGCACGCCGCGACCCGAAGCACTTCACGCTGGAGTGCAGCGGCGACACCACCCGCATCTACACCAAGCGCGGGCTGGCGGGTACCGCCGTGAAGGACACCGTGCGCCGCGAGCTGCACATCGACTACAACGCCCTGGCCCCCGACACCTCGATGACCATCAACCTGCTCATCCTCAAAGCCAAGCTGAACCGCGTGCATGGCGACGCCCTCTACAGTTATGATGAGACCACCGAGGACTACGTGCCACAGGGCAACCTGAAGCACATCATCTTCGACGGCGACTGCGACATCTCCATGGGAGGGGTGCTGTCGGCACGCGAGGTGTTCAACGAGTACACCGAGATATACGTCGACAGCGTGGCATACCTCACCCGCGACGAATACCGCGAGTGGAAGCGCCTGCCCCGGAAGGAGCGCGACAAGCTTGCCGGCTATACCGATGCCGACATCGACCGCCTGCGCCAGAAACTTGGCGTGAAGCCCCTCAGCGCTGAGCAGCTGGAGCGCATCGAGGACCAGCGCGACTGGGACGAGCAATACGAGCAGTGGAAGGCAACCCACACGAAGAAAGAGAACAAATCCACTAAATAACAAAATCATGATGAACAGAAAGAATGTATTAGGGGCTATCGCCCTGTTGGCCTGCTTCTGTGCCAAGGCATCGGCATCGGCCGTCGGCGACACAATCGTCGTCGAAGAAGCGAAGAAAGTGCGCATCGAGACGCGCGACACCGTGCAGCGCATCGTCATCAGCGGGTCGAAGGAAGACCCTGAGTTCCACTACGTGCAGCGCATCAGCATCCCCGACACCAATGCCGTGCGGCGCAATCTCACCAGCGTGAAGGACTTCAACAAGATCAGCCTGCCCGGCAAGGACGGCAAGCCCAGCCAGTGGTCGGTCTCTGGCCACATCTTCTTTGGCCTGGATGCCCTGCTCAATACCCCCGACGAGTACGGCTTCAAGCTGTTCCCCTCGTTCAACTTCGGTGCCCGCATCCTGGCCGACTGGCGCCCCTACGGCAAGAAGAACGTCTGGAGTGCCGGTATCGGCGCAGCTGCCCATATTTACGGCATGAAAGACAAGAACTATCTGACCAAGGTGGGCGACATGCTGACGCCAGTCGCCTTCCCACCTGAACAGACCGACCACAGCTCGTCGCTGCTCGTCACCAGCATTGAGGTGCCCATCATGTACACCCACTATTTCGATAGCAAGGCCAAGTGGGGCATCAGTCTGGGCGGCATCGTCAACTTCAATGTCTCTGCCACTGCCAGTCGCACGTATGAGTATCAGGGCGAGGACTACAACGTCACTGCCAAGTCGATTGGCCAGAATGTCGTCACCCTCGATGCCCTGGCCATCATCCACATCCCCTCTTGCCCCGACATCTATTGCACCTACAGCCCCACCAAGCTCTTCAAGGACGGCCGAGGCCCGAAGGCCAACCAGCTCAGCTTCGGCATCTACTGGTAAATATAAGGGAAATGCAAGTGACATAGATGAAACGCACGAGAATACTCTCATTGAAGAAGCGGTTCACATGGCATCGGTGGCCAGAACCAAAAGACAAGAAGATAGAGTCTGTCTATGAGATTGCTGTATTACTCTTGCTCTTCTTGCTCTTCTTGTTCGTCTATATGAAGATGAACAAAGTGAGTGTGATTCGTGAAGAACTCGATGTCGCTTGCGTAGACAGGGAATGCTATTACGAAGATACGGACAGCGTGGACGATAAGGGGCACCATCCTATTGTGAAAGGCTCCTTCCATCCCGCTGCCCATATCTTCTATCGTATTCCCATGACCGACTCGGAATATCTGAAAGAAGAGTCGCGGAGGGAATGGAGGCCTGGTGCCAACTTGTTTTTTTATTTCGAGGAAAGGAAAGATGTCAATCGCATCTGTTCTGCTACTGAGCCTGTGTATTTGCAGCGGGCAAGGCGCAGCTACGACTCGCTCTTGGCTTCAACGAACCCTCCCATTGATTCCCTCAAGTTGAAGCCCATGTTCTATTATCGTCATTTGTCTCACGAACGCGATAATATCTTTTTTTCCATTACAAGGCAGGATACGGCCTGGAAGATGGATGACTACCATTTTTATCAGAACGGTGATTATGATGGGTTGCTCTCCCATCGGTTCACCTCCCGTAACAGTCTTCAAAATGAGGGCTTTTTCTCTGGGAGCTATCCTTCGTGGAATGGCCAGAATACTATGGTGCAATATTCTGCAGAAATAGGAAATGAAACAGATTTCTTCCTCTTCAAGGTACACAATCGCTTGGGTGATCCGGGCTGGCTGGCGTTGGAGGACGTTTCCCAGGCCTATTTCGACTTAAAGCTTTGGGCGTGTGACGTGGACTCTGTAACACTGAAGATTGATTTCGTGGGAGCCACAGAATTCTCACTGATGGACCCTGCCCCTGACAAGGTGACGATGAATAGTATCGAGTTCACCAATCAGTCAAAGATAAGTTTCATCTATGCGAATGGCCTTCGTTTCCACGCAAAATTCAAGGAGCTTGAGAATCGTCAGAACGTCCGTCTTTTCTTCCTTACGTCTGTGATGGCTGCTTTGGTCACCATCTTCATCGTCTTCCTTGTGATTGCAGCCTATAAGGTGTTTAGGAAGAAAACGGCAGAATGAATGTCAGTAGTCAACCGTCATTAAGGCTAACGCAATCTTTACACTCGCGTTAGCCTTGATTTATGTTAAGAACAAAAACTGTTTGGCCGATTAATGTTTGAAATCGAAAGAAAAGACTGGCGAAAATCGTATCTTTGCAAGGCTAAACTACTATTCATTTATTAAAAAAAAGCTTATGAGAAAAGTTTTTACCCTTGCAATCATGGCCGCCCTGTCGATGGCCACTTTTGCACAGCGCCCCTATGGCGACGTGTCTCCCGAGAGCAACCCCTATCTGCAAAGTCGCTCCACCCTGAATGCTGGTCGCGTTGAGTTCAAGGCCCAGCCTGCCGGTGTCAGCCTGTCGCGCAGCAAGGCCGCCATGGCCGACGAGGCCATCACCGAGCAGCCCGACGGCGAGCTGATGCTCATGCGCCGCGAGGGCACCGACTGGCTGCCCGTCTACGGGTCGCCTGCCCCCGCCGACTACACCGAGAAGGGCACCTACGTGGTAAAGGGTACCGACGGCAACTACTACTTCAAGAACTTCGTCACCAACATGTGCAATGGCGGACAGTGGGTGAAGGGAACGGTCAGCGACGGCGTCGTCACCGTTGACTGTGGACAGATCTGCACCCAGCTGTGGTACGACAACGGCTCTACCAACGAGCTCTACACCTACTATCTCTTCGGCCTGAAGGGCCAGGAGGCAACGGGTACCGACTGGTATGGCGAGGAATACACCTATACAGAGTATGTCTACGACGAGACCGTGGAGTCCATCCAGTTCAAGATTGAGGACGACGGCAGCCTCTCACCCCTGAACCCCGACGTGCTCTTCGGCGGTCTGGAGTATGAGGACGAGGAGCTCACCTGGCCCGGCTATGGCGACCAGAACTGCTCGTTCCACCCCTTCAGCGAGGTGCCGCAGAAGGAGCCGGAAGGACTGGAGTACAAGGACTACATCTTCGTGAACAAACCCTACATGAAAGACTATGCCTACGCCATCGTCCAGGCTGCCATCGCCAACGACAAGCTCTATCTGAAGGGCTTCAACAGCACCGTCCGCCTGCCCGAGGGCTATGTGGTGGTGGCCGACATCAGCGGCGACAAGGCCACGATTTCCGGCGACCAGTTCCTCGGCGTGGAGAACACCTATAGCACGCTGCTCTACGTGAAGGTGAGCGACCCCGAGGTGCAGACCGACGAGTGGGGCTGGAGCACCATCTACGACTATGAATCCGAGTCGCCACTGGTCCTCAACTACGATGCCGCTGCCAACCGCTTCGACGCCGTTGACCCCGAGGACGGCCTACTCTTCAACGCCGGTAAGACCGAGCTGCTGGTCCACGACCACTTCTATGCACCCATCTTCTACGAGTTCAACGAGGTGAGCGTCGAGCCCGCCGCACCCGTCTGGACCTACTACATGCCCTATAGCGTGTTTGACTGGGGCGCATGGGGCTATGCCAGCTTCAACCTCTACACCACCGACGTCGACGGCAACTATATCCTGCCCGAGAAGCTTTTCTTCTCGCTCTACTTCGACGACCAGCCCCTCGTCTTCTCGGAAGAGACCTACATCGGCTGGGGCGATGAGCCCACAACGGAGATTGGCTACAACTTCAGCAATAACGACATTATCGGTGGTGGTGGCATGTACCACACCGTCTATTTCTACGAGAGCGACTTCACCGACATTGGCGTGCAGACCATCTACCGTGGTGGTGGCGATGTGAAGCGCTCGCCGGTGGTCTACTATGTCGACCCGACCACGTCGGTGAAGAAGGCCACCACCGCCCAGGTGGTCAGCACCGTCTACACCGATGTTTCTGGTCGCCAGCGCAGCGGTCTGGTGAAGGGCCTGAACATCGTCACCGTCAAGTATGCCGACGGCAGCCAGAAGTCGAAGAAGCTCTTCGTCAAGTAAGCGCTGCTGCCAGCACCCCCTCTCAGCCACGGCTCCCCGCCTGTCTCACTATGACGCAACACTGTTGCGTCACAGGCCAACAGGCAGGAAGCCGTGGCTGCTCGTTTCTTGACCGCGATGCACCGCCCTGTGCCTCCTCCTTTTATCTTAAAAAATGCTAAAAGATTTCCGAAAATGAACACTCGACCCCCTCAAATACTCAAAAATTCTGCGCGAAGAAATTTTTTCTTGAAAATGGGCGAGTTTTGAGCGGTTTTGGTAAATGGTTGACTGACAGAAAGATGGCTCTGTTTTGTCCAAAAAAGAGCACCTCGCGCCAGAAAAAGTCAACGCCAAATTTTCAAAAGGCGTTGACTTTTGAAAATTTGGCGTGCTTACAGAAACGAAAAATGAGGCAAAAAAACGCGAAAAAATCGCCAAAAAGCTGCACAAAAGGGCGAAAATGTGCCAAAATAAGCCCGCTCAACTCCTTCTCGTCACCCCGCGAGGGCGTTCCGAAGGCTGAAAATGGCCATTTTTCGCTCTAAAATGTCGCTCCGTCGTGAACTTTTTTTTGAGGAAATTTTGAACACTAAAAATTGCACAAATCAAAAAAAATGTGTAAGTTTGCAACACCAATAATCAACCACCAACAATATGAAAAAGCGTAGCCACATCCTACTTTTTTGCGCGCTGCTCAGCTGGCTGTGCGCCGGGGCCACTGTTAAGTTCCCTTATCCCATCTTAGGCGGCGAGCTGAGCAACTCAGCCGCCACCAGCGCCGACGACATCGGCGAGGTGATGCCCCGCATGGCCCGTCTGGGCCTGAACACCGTGCTCGTGCCTGCCTACTGGGAGCTGATGGAGCCCGTGGAGGGCCAGTTCGACTTCACGCTCATCGACGCCACCATCGACCGGGCACGCGAAAACGGGCTGAAGGTCGTCTTCCTCTGGTTCGGAGCCTGGAAGAACAGCATGTCGTGCTATGCGCCGGCGTGGTTCAAACAGGACGTGAAGCGGTTCCCACGTGCCCGCACCCGCAGCGGCAAGCCGGTGGAGATAGCCTGCGCCTTCAGCGACAACGTGCTGCACGCCGACCTGACGGCCTTCACGGCACTGATGCAGCACCTCGCCCAGAAGGACCGGGGCACCGGCACCGTCATCATGATGCAGATAGAGAACGAAATCGGCATGCTCGAAGCCGCACGTGACCACTCGCCGCTGGCCGAGAAAGCGTGGAAATCGCCCATTCCATCGGCAGTTTTGCCCCTTGTCACCCAATCCTCAAACCTCAAATCTCCAGTCACTTGGTCCGATGCCTTCGGCGACGACCCCTACGGCGAGGAGAAGTTCATGGCCTACTACTACGCCTGCTACGTGGAGCACCTGGCCAAGGCCGCCCGCGACATCTACGACATGCCGCTCTACGTGAACGCCGCCATGAACAGCCGTGGCCGCAAGCCCGGCGAATATCCCTCGGCAGGGCCGCTGGCCCATCTCGCCGACTTCTGGCAGGCCGGGGCACCCACCGTCGACCTGCTGGCTCCCGACATCTACGACACGGGCTTCAAGTCGTGGGCGGCCCAGTATGCCATGCCCCAGCGGCCGCAGGACGGCGGACCCGTGAAGAACCGCCTGTTCATCCCCGAGAGCCGCTGCTGCGAGAACAGTGGCGTGCGTGCCCTCTATGCCTTCGGCGAGCACCAGGCCCTGGGCTTCAGCCCCTTCGCCATCGACCAGGCCAGCGCCCGCGAGACCGAGAGCGTGACCAGGGCTTACGACCTCCTCCGCCAATTATCCCGTCTACAACCCACCAATAGCTCCTGGGGCCTCCTCTTCGACCAGGACGACCGCGAGCGCATCATCAGCGATGCCGACGATGTCGTGATGACTTGCCGCCACTACTTCACCCTGCCCTGGGACCCTCGCGCCACCGACGGCTCCACCTGGCCCGAGGGCGGTGCCGTGCTGCTGCGCCTGAACAAATACGAGTATCTTCTGGCTGGCAGCGGCGTCGTCGTCGACTTCAAGACCAGGGGCGAGAAGGCGCAGGAAGAGCAGCAGCGGCTGGGCGAGGACGGCTTCGTGGAGGCCGGCGGCCCCAGTTCGAACCAGAAACATGAAGCTCAAAACTTCAAGGGCCAGCGCCTCGGGCTGCTCTCCGTCGACGAGGTTTCTATCGATGAAACCGGCCATTTTCGCTATCTTCGTCGCCACAACGGCGACCAGAGCCACCAGGGTCGGCATGCCCGCATCGGGGTGGGAGAGTGGAAGATGCTGCACATCAAGCTCTACAGCTACGAGTGAGCCATCGGCCACATCCATCAGCAAGAAGGAGCCGACGCTGACAGCAGCGCCGGCTCCTTCCGTCTGTGGGCAGGGATGGTGTGTGTAGTGCCTATTCGTGAATCTTGTTGAGCAGCAGCTGCACGTCGCTGATGTCAACCTTGCCGTCGCCGTTCAGGTCGAAGTTGCTGGCACTGCCCGACGATTCGATGATGGGGCTGAAGTTGCTCCAGACGGCAGCCTGCTCGTAGGCCTTCTTCGAGCCGCCGGGCACGAGGAGCGTGCCGTAGTGGCTGAAGGCATCGGCCTGGAGCGTGACGGGAGTGGGGTTGCCCACGACGACCGTCTGCAGCTTGTCGCAACCGCTGCACAGGGTGCCATGAATGGTCGTCAGCTTGGCAGGCAGCACCAGCGTCTGCAGGCCCTGGCAGTCGGTAAAGGCGTCGTTGCCGATGGCGGTCACCTTCGAAGGAACGTTCATCGTCGTCAGCTTGCTGCAGCCCTTGAAGACGCTGGCGCCCATCTCGGTGAGGCCCTCGGGCAGGGTGATGGCGGCGAGGCTCTCGCAGCCGCTGAAGGTGCCGTCGAAAAGCTTCGTCACGCCGGCTGGCAGCTCGATGGCCTCAAGGCTCTTGCAGCCGCTGAAGGCGAACGAGCCGATGGCGGTGGCCTGGGCAGGCAGCGTCACTGACTTCAGTGCCTCGCAGTTCTGGAACATGTATTTGCTGATGGCCTTCATGGCGGCGGGCAGGGTGATGCGCTGCAGGCCCGTGCAGCCCTCGAAGGCTCCCTCGGCAGCCGACATCACGGCGAAGCCCATTGCCTCGTCGGGCACCTCCACGTTCTCGTAGTTGGCCGTGCCTTCCGTCGGAGCGCTGATGCTCATCACTTCGCAGGTCATCGGGCTGGTGCCCGTCACCTTGTAGTTCAGGCAGTAGCCGTCGTAGGGAACGGTGAACTCCATTCCTGTAGCCGATTTTATTTTGCCTGCATAGGCCGACCAGGCTGACTTGTAGGCATTGACGCTGGAGGCTGGAACGTAGATATTCTCTGTATTAGTACAGAAGACGCTCTCGCCAATAGATGCAGGTGTCGATGACTCTACAAATATCGATTTAACTTTCGAGCAATAGTAGAAAGCCTTATCCCCAATTGTGGTGATGGAGGCAGGGATAGTTATTGCCGTTAGCTTATTGCATGACCTATAAGCAAAGTCTTCAATCGTCGTCACGGTGTAGGCATTGACGTTCGTGGGGATGGCGTATGCTCCGCTGACAGCGTTGTCTACAACAGCGGGATAGGCCGATATGCCATAGCCGAGACTGCACGTCTTCTTGTCAAGATGCACCAGGATGTTATAGGTGAGGCCATCGATGATGACATTCGTGGGAATGGCCTCTACGATGTTGCTGTATTTTTGCCATGCCTGCGAGTAGATGTCGCTGGGAACGAACAATTTGAAATTCTTTGAAGCTATGCAATTGCTGTTGTCTTCTGGTTCTTTGTCTTCATTATAAAAGGCGATATATTTCAGCTGAGTGCATGATGAGAAGCAATTAAACTTTAACTCTTCTACCGTTTCAGCCACCTTAACCGTTCTAATCTTGCTACAGCCGGCAAAAGCATTCGGGCCAATGGCCGTCACCTTGTAGCCATAGACCGACGAGGGAATCAAGATGTCGCCCTCCGTTTCCTTGGCAATAGCAGTCTCCACGTTGTTCTCGTTATCGTGGCATCCCACCTGGCAGGTGCCGCTGCCTTTGCTGCCAGAGAGAATATAGAATTTCATGGTCACGCCGCCATCGATGGTGACGGTGAGCACGTCGCCAGGCTGACCGTCGGAAAGCGACACGATGGTATAGTTCTTCCAAACCTCTGCGCCCTTGTAGCGGTCAACGCTACTGATGACAGGCACCTGCACGGTGGTCATCGCTGAGGGGAATGTTGTAGAAGTGATGGTGGGAGGCGTGTCGGGCAGGGCCTTCACCTTGGTGATGGACGTGCCAGCGAAGGCATCCTCGCCGATGGCCGTGACCGTGGCAGGGACTTCGAGCACACCGTCATCGGCACCCGTCGACTTGGTGAGCTGTGTGTTATCCTTAAAGGCAGACTGACCAATAGTCTTCACGCTGCCAAGACTGACCTCGGTCAGTGAGCTGCATCCCATGAATGCCTCATCGGGGATGGCAGTCAGCTGACCAAGAACCAGCTTGTCGATAGAAGAGTTTTTGAAAGCTGCGCTACCCATGCTGGTGATGTTCTGGATGAAGGAATAGTCGCTGAGCTTGGTGCCTTGAAAAGCTGATACGCCAACGGTGGTGACGCCAGCATTTACCACGCTGGGCGTGCTGTTGTTCTTGCCGCAGTCATAGAAAGAGCGATTGCCGATGGTCTTCACCGAAGCAGGCACAGAGAACTGAAGGTTATAGAGCTCAGAGAAAGCATTGTCGCCAATAGTGGTGGTGCCCTCAGGGATGGTGATGCTGGTTAGACCCGTGCAATGTCCAAAAGCATTGCTCCCAATGGTACGCAGGTTGCCGGAAGTGCCAAAGTCGACTGTCTTCAGGGCCGAACATGAGTAGAATGCAAGGTTTCCTATCTTGTTGACGTTAGGCAGCTTAATGCTTCCGTCGGTTTCGGGAGCCAGCTTTGTGCAGCTATAGAATGCGCTGTTGCCAATCTGCATCAGGTTGTCGGTCGTGATGGTGGTAAGGTTGGTGCAGCCTTTGAAAGCATTGTCGCAGACGGTTCCTGCTCCGCAGAGGTCTATTGAGGTGAGTGCCTGACAGCCTTCGAAGGCGCTCTCACCAATATTCGTCAGACTCTTGGCTGCGGGCAGTTTGACCGTTGACAGATTGGTGCAGCCCATGAACAGCTGGCCCGGCATATAGGTGAAGTTGCCACAGACTGAGAGGTCGGCTTCTGTGAGGGCAGTACAGCCTTTGAAAGCACCGCTGCCCAGATAGGTGATTGCTGTGGGCAACTTGACCTTCGTGAGCGAGGTGCAGCCTTCGAAAGCCTTTTCCTCTATGCTCTGGATGGTAAAGATGTTGTTAAAGATATTGGTGGTCTTCAGCGCAGTGCAGCCGCTGAAAGCCTGGCTCATGATATAGACGAGTGGGCAGTTCTCGAACGAGGCGACGGTCAGCGCCTGACAGTTGTAGAAGGCCTGTTTGCCAATCTTGGCCAAGGGACTGCCGTTAAACCACACTCCTTCCAGCTGACGGCAACCCACGAAAGCCTCTTGGCCGATGCTCTGCAGGCTGGGAGAGCTTCCATCTGTAGTTACTTGCTTTAGGCTATAGCAGTCTTGGAAAGCGGCCTTGCCGATGCTTTTCACGCTGGCGGGCAGTATCATCAGGGTTATGCCGGTGCACTTGCCGAAGGCGTAGTCGCCGATGGTCTCTACTTGGTTCAAGTCGATGCTGCTGATGCCGGTGCACTCCATAAAGGCACCAAGGTCGAGCGTCTTCACCGTGTTGGGAATGACGAACTGCGTTGTCTTACTCCAGTAGCGGAAGGCATAGCGGCCGATGGCTGTCACGCTGTAGCCGTTGGCTGTAGCGGGTATGGTCACCTTGTCGAGCGTTTCGCCGTACACCTGGTTTACCTGATCAATGCCGTTGCCCACCTGGCATGTTTTGGGGCTTTCGCTTGTCACTTTGAAGGTGAGGGTGACGCCCTCGGTGGTCTGTTCCGTGAAGGTGTCGCCTTCTGCTGCCCATGCCGCTGCGGAGGCGGTGATGGCCAGAAGGGAAAGGAATAGTCGTAGCTTCTTCATTGTACTGATGCTATTAATTAATAATGTGTAATCGTAATTGTTGTGCAAAAGTACAACTATTTGACAGCATTCTGGTTGTCAAAAAAGAGCAAATGGTTGTCAAAAAGCGGGAAAAAGAAAACGGTGGATGCTGAATCGCCCTACGAAGAGGCGTTGCGATTCAGCATCCACCGTTTACGGTGCTGTTTTTTTAAAGGTTGCGCTGGCGCGTTCCCATGCGTGCCTCGACGACGTTCACCACATAGTCGCCCAGCTTCTCGCATTCGTTGACGAGGTCCATGTAGACGGTGCCCTCGGCATAGGTGTACTCGTGGTTGTTGATGTCGATGATGTTCTGTGCCTTCAGCTGGTTGCGGAAGTTGTTGATTTCGTTCTCGATGTTGAACGTGCGGTTCACGTCGTAGGCCTCCTTGCGGCCGCTCATCAGCTGGTTCATCTGCGTGAGGGCGTTCTCGGCGAGGCCCATCATCTGGTGCAGGTGGCTGTACTGCTTCTCGTTGAAATGGTCCTGCTTGGCCAGGTACTTGCGGTTGATGGTGCGGGCCATGTTGTAGCAGGCGTCGCCGATTGACTCCAGCTCGCTGATTTCGCGCAGCATGGCACGAATCTTGCCCTTCGTCTCGTCGCTCAGGTGGGCGTCGCTCACCTGCTCCAGGTACTTGGCAATCTCGAGCTCCATGTTGTCGCTGATGCTCTCATATTTCTCAATGCGTGTGTAGAGCTTGTTGAAGGTCTCGTCGTCCTGTTTCTTCCCGGTGAGCGACGAGGAGTCGTTGAGCAGCTGCTGCACCATGCCGAACATGCGCTGCATGCGGTCGCTGAACGACTGGATTTCCTTCTGGGCCTCGAGGACGGAGAGCTCGGGGGTCTTCATGAAGCCGGCGGTGATGAAGTGCAGGCGGAAGTCCTCCTCCTCGTCCACCTTCTTCGACTTGATGACCCAGCACACGAACTTCTCAATCTGCGGGATGAACCAGATGAGGATGCTGGCGTTGATGACGTTGAAGGTTGTGTGGAAAGCAGCCAGGACGAACGTCAGCTTGGCAGCATTGGCCATGAAGGTCTCGGGCGTCACGGCGTCTTTCGTCATGTCGACATCATAGCCTACCCATCCGCACACCATCTTTATGAACGGGTGGAACACTACCAGAATCCACAGCACGCCAAAGACATTGAAGAACATGTGGGCCAGAGCGGCACGGCGCGCCTGGGTATTGGCCGAGAGGGCTGCCAGGTTCGACGTGACGGTGGTGCCGATGTTCTCGCCCAGCACCAGCGCAATGCCCTGATAGATAGGCAGTGCACCGCTGCTGCACAGAATCATCGTGATGGCCATGACGGCAGCCGACGACTGCACGCAGAAGGTGAGCACACCGCCCAGCAAGAGAAACACCAGCGTGGTCCAGAACGAATCGGAGTCGAACGAACTGAAGAAATTCAGCACGGCCTGGTTGTGGCCCAGGTCCATCTCGTTGCCCGTCATGCGCAGCGTGGTCAGGCCGAGCAGCAGCAGGCCCAGTCCGAAGAGGAAGTCGCCAATGTAGCGGTGCTTCTTCATGTAGATGAGGATGATGCCTACGAAGAATCCCACATAGCTCACGATGCTGATGTCGAACGCCATACCAGCCGACATGATCCATGCGGTGAGCGTGGTGCCGATGTTGGCACCCATAATCACACTGATGGCCTGCGCAAGGGTGAGCAGGCCAGCATTGACAAACGAGACCGTCATGACGGTGGTGGCGGTCGATGACTGAACGGAAGCGGTGACGAGGGTACCCGTCAGCATGCCCGTAAAACGATTGGTGGTCATGGCTCCGAGCACATGGCGCAGCTGTGGGCCGGCCATCTTCTGCAGAGCATCGCTCATGGACTTCATACCAAACATGAGAAGTGCGAGCGAACCGAGGAGCTTGAAGAGAATCAGCATCGGATTTAGCAATTAAAGTGTTATCTGGCCGCAAAGTTACAAAAAAAGACGGATAACACAAAGAAAAAGTCTGCAAAAGAATCCGCCCGCAGCGGATTTTTGTCCGCTGCGGGCGGAAGGAAATCCGAAGTGGGCGGATTTTGGCGAACTGGTGGTGCTTTTTCGCCGCTCGTCAGTAGGTGAAGCTGGAGCCGCCGAGGAACTCGCGGAGCAGCGACGTGGGCGGAATCTGGTCTTCGGGGATGGGGCGGATGTAGTGCAGGAACTTCAGCAGGCGGTAGGCCTCGGCATATTCCACGCAGCTTTCGGGCACCTGCTCGAGCAGCGGCTCGGCCTGGCGCTTGATGACGGCAAGCTCGAAGAACATGGCAGTGTTGAACATCTGGTCGGCGTTCTCCTGGAAGGGGAATATCCAGCGGTTCTCGCCGTTGCGCACCGACGGCCAGCGGCGGATGGTCTCCACAGCCGAGACGCCGCGATACTTGTAGTCGCGAATGATGCGGCGTAGCAGGCGGTTGTCGGTGGTGGGCACGTAGTTGTGGTTGTCGAGCAGCAGGGTGGTGAGCGCCGAGGCATAGACGCGATAGATGCAGTCCTGGGGAATCTGAGCCGTGAGCTCGGGGTTCAGGGCGTGGATGCCCTCGATGACGAGTACCTCGTTGGGGCCGAGGCGCAACTTTTTGCCGCTCATCATCGAGCGGCCCGTGGGGAAGTCATAGCGCGGCAGCTCCACCTCCTCGCCACGGAAGAGGGCGTTGAGCTGCTCGTTGAAGAGCGGCAGGTTCAGGGCGTGCAGGTGCTCGAAGTCGTAGTCGCCCTGGGCGTCGCGGGGGGTCTTGTCGCGGTCAACGAAGTAGTCGTCGAGCGAGATGGGCACGGGCTTGATGCCGTTCACGGCCAGCTGCACCGAGAGGCGCTTGCAGGTGGTGGTCTTTCCGCTCGATGACGGTCCGGCGATGAGCACCAGACGGATGCCCTTGCGGCGGGCGATGTCGTCTGCAATCTGCGAAATCTTCTTTTCTTGCAGCGCCTCGCTTATCTGGATGAGCTGCGAGGAGTAGCCCTTCTGGATGACGTCGTTCAGGTCGCCCACGGTGCGCAGTCCGAGGATGTCCTGCCAGCGGTGGTGCTCCTTGAAGATGCCGAACATCTTGTCCTGCATGATGAACTCGCCCAGCTCCTGGGGGTTCTCGCGCGAGGGCAGGCGCAGCAGCAGTCCGTCGTAGTATTTCTCGAGGCCGAAGAGGTAGAGCTCCCGCGTGTTGGTGAGCATGGCGCCGTAGAAGTAGTCCTTGTAGCCGTCAAGGCTGTAGTAGGTGGTGTAGAGCGAGCCCTGGCTCTGCAGCAGCTTCACCTTCGAGAGCGAGCCGCTCTGGGTGAACATGCTGATGGCCTCGTCGGTGGTCGTGTCGTGGCGGTGGATGGGCAAGGCAGCATCGATGATTTCCTGCATGTGGCGGCGCAGCTGTCCGGCATCGTCGAGGGTGACGGGTCGGCCGAGCTGCAGGTCCACGTAGTAGCCGTTCGACACGGGGATGTCTATCGTCACCTTGCAGTCGGCCCACAGGTCGTGGGCGGCCTTGCAGAGCACGAAGAAAAGCGAGCGGGTGTAGGTGCGCAGCCCTGATGCCGACGTGATGTCGAGGAACTCCACGTCCTTCGGCTTGTACATGCGGAAGTGCATGCCCTCCACTTTGTTGTTCACGCGGGCTATCACCGGCGGAAGCGGCATCTGCAGCCCTAACTGCTGATAGATCTCCTGCAGCGAGCTGCCGATGGGCACCTCAGCCTGCTGCCCATTGTTCTTGCAGCGAATGTTGATGGTCTGTTCCATAGTGTATTGGGTTCTTGGTTATTGATATTTTTGCAAAGATACGACGATTCGGCAGAAAAACCAAAAAAAACTTGAACTTTCCTGCCGTTTTTTGACAAAAAAGTGCTAACTTTGCCCATTAATTAAAAACCTGACAAGAAAAAATGGCAGAGGAAGACATCATGATGGAGCAACCGCAGAATGTTGCTGACTATAACGATGACAACATACGCACGCTGAGCGGCACGGAGCACATACGCCTGCGCCCCGGCATGTACATCGGTCGCCTGGGCGACGGCTCGCTGGCCGAAGACGGCATCTACGTGCTGCTGAAAGAGGTCATCGACAACAGTATCGACGAGTTCAAGATGAAGGCTGGCGACCGCATAGAGATTAACGTGGAGGACAACCTTCGCGTGTCGGTGCGCGACTATGGCCGCGGCATCCCCCAGGGCAAGCTGGTTGAGGCCGTGAGCGTGCTGAACACCGGCGGCAAGTACGACTCGAAGGCTTTCAAGAAGTCCATCGGCCTGAACGGCGTGGGCGTGAAGGCTGTGAACGCGCTGAGCAGTCACTTCGAGGTGCACAGCTACCGCGAGGGCCAGGTGAGGAAGGCCATCTTCAACTGCGGAAAGCTGGTGAACGACGTCACCGAGCCCACGGAGGACGAGAACGGCACCTACATCTTCTTCGAGCCCGACCCGACGCTCTTCCTCAACTATCAGTTCCACGACGAGATTGTGGAGACGATGCTCCGCAACTACACCTATCTGAACACCGGCCTGGCCATCCTCTACAACGGTCGCCGCATCCTGAGCCGCCGAGGTCTGGAGGACCTGCTGAAAGACCGCATGACCAGCGATGCGCTCTATCCCATCATCCACCTGCAGGGCGAGGACATCGAAATCGCCTTCACCCATGCCAACCAGTACGGCGAGGAGTACTACAGCTTCGTCAACGGTCAGCACACCACGCAGGGCGGCACCCACCAGAGTGCCTTCAAGGAGCACATCGCCAAGACCATCAAGGAGTTCTTCCAGAAGAATTTCGAATATGTCGACATCCGCACGGGCATCGTGGCCGCCATCGCCCTGAACGTGGAGGAGCCGATGTTCGAGAGCCAGACGAAGATCAAGCTCGGCTCGCTCACCATGGCTCCTGCTCCTGCCCAGGTGGATGCCGAGCACCCCATGCCACCTTCTATTAATAAATATGTGGGCGACTTCATCAAGACCGAGGTGGACAACTACCTGCACAAGAACCCCGACACGGCCGAGGTGATGCTACAGAAGATTCAGGAGAGCGAGCGCGAGCGCAAGGCGATGGCCGGCGTTACGAAGCTGGCCCGCGAGCGCGCCAAGAAGGCCAGCTTGCACAACCGCAAGCTGCGCGACTGCCGCATCCACTTCAGCGACGTGAAGGACGAGCGCAAGGAGGAGTCGTGCATCTTCATCACCGAGGGCGACTCGGCCAGCGGCTCCATCACCAAGAGCCGCGACGTGAACACGCAGGCCGTCTTCTCGCTGAGGGGAAAGCCCCTGAACACGTTCGGGCTGACGAAGAAGGTGGTCTACGAGAACGAGGAGTTCAATCTGCTGCAGGCTGCCCTCGACATCGAGGAGGGCCTCGACACGCTGCGCTACAACAAGGTCATCGTGGCCACCGATGCCGATGTCGACGGCATGCACATCCGCCTGCTCATCATTACTTTCTTCCTGCAATTCTTCCCCGAGCTCATCCGCAAGGGCCACGTCTACGTGCTGCAGACACCGCTTTTCCGCGTCCGCAACCGTCGCACAAAGATCAAGAACAAGGACGTGCTGACCGCCGAGGATGAGCGCATTGCCATGCAGAAAGAACAGGGTGCAAAACAGAGCGATTTCATCGTGCGCTATTGCTACAGTGAGGAGGAGCGCCTGCAGGCCATCAACGACCTGGGGCCTGACCCCGAAATCACCCGTTTCAAGGGCCTCGGCGAGATTTCGCCCGACGAGTTCAAGGGCTTCATCGGACCCGACATCCGCCTGGAACAGGTGACGCTCCACAAGACCGACCAGGTGCAGAAGCTGCTGGAATACTACATGGGCAAGAACACCATGGAGCGCCAGCTCTTCATCATCGACAACCTCGTCATCGAGGAAGACCGCCCCGAGGAAGAGGACGTCGCTTAGTTCTAAGGCAATTATTGTGCTGAAGTCTTGATATTCCGCGGATGATGCTCCAGCACCTCGCGGCGCAGTGTCTGCACCGAGATGTGCGTGTAGATTTCTGTGGTCCCGATGCTTTCGTGGCCCAGCAGCGCCTGGATGACGCGCAGGTCGGCACCGCCCTCGAGTAGGGCCGTGGCGAACGAGTGGCGCAGCGTGTGGGGCGAGATGGTCTTCTTGATGCCTGCCGTCTCGGCCTGTCGTTTCAGCATAATCAGAATCATGGTGCGCGTCAGGTGGGCACCGCGACGGTTCAGGAAGATGAAGTCCTCTTCGCCCGGCTTTATCTTCAGACTGTTGCGCCAGGGCATATAGTTCTCTATCTCGTGCAGGGCCCGCTCCGAGATGGGCACCAGCCGTTCCTTCGACCCCTTTCCCAGAATGCGCAGGAAGCGCTCTTCGGCAAATAGCTGGCTCCACTTCAGACTGACCAGCTCCGAGACGCGCAGTCCGCACGAGAAGAGTACCTCGATGATGGCGCGGTTGCGATGGCCCTCGGGCACGCTAAGGTCTATTGAGTCCTCCAGCAGGTCTACCTCCATCGGCGTGAGGAACTCCGGCAAGTGTTCGCCCAGCACCGGGCTCTCCAGCAGTTCCGTGGGGTCCTGCTCGATGTAGCCGTCGATGAGCAGATAGCGATAGAACGAGCGCACACCGCTCAGGATGCGGCACTGCGAGCGCGGCCCTATGCCGATGTCGTGCAGTCCGGCGGCAAAGGTCTGAAGGTCGCTCAGTTCCACCTCCGTGGGTTCCTTCCCTTCGTCTTGCAGGAACGTCAGCAGCTTCTGCACGTCGCGCCGATAGGCGTCGAGCGTGTTGGCCGACATCGAGCGCTGCAGCTTCAGGTAGCGCTCGTAGCCGGTCAGAATATTCTTGGGCGTTTTCTTGGTCAGTTCCATCTTTTTTCGTATTTTTGCGACAAAATTACGAAAAAAAATCTGAACGATGAAAATTTTAATTGTAAATGGTCCCAATTTGAACCTCCTCGGTCGCCGCGAGCCGGGCATCTATGGCAGCGCGTCGTTCGAGGACTACCTGCCGCAGCTGCGCCAGCGCTATCCCCAGGTGGAGATAGACTACTACCAGAGCAACATCGAGGGCGAGCTCATCGACAAGCTGCAGCAGGAGGGCTTCTCGGCTGACGGCATCGTGCTCAACGCCGGAGCCTACACCCACACGTCGGTGGCCCTGCACGACTGCATCCGTGCCATCACCACGCCCGTCATCGAGGTGCACATCTCGAACGTCCACCAGCGCGATGAGTTCCGCCATCACAGCATGATCAGCAGTGCCTGCCGTGGTGTCATCTGCGGCTTCGGCCTCGACAGCTACCGGCTGGCGATAGAGGCGATAATAGGGTAGATGTACAGCTATATTCTTTCACATATCGACCCAGAGCCCGACTATCTTTACCGTCTGTGGCGAGCCACCAACCTGGAGCTGCTCAACGGTCGCATGGCCAGCGGACACCTGCAGGGCCGACTGCTGAAGATGCTCGTCAGGATGGTGCGGCCGAAGCGCATTCTCGAAGTGGGCACGTTCAGTGGCTACAGCGCCCTGTGCATGGCCGAGGGACTCGACGACGACGGCTGCGTCTACACCTTCGAGATTGACGACGAGCTGGAGGACTTCACCCGACGGTGGATTGAGGGCTCGCCCGTGGGCCATCGCGTGCGTTTCTTCATTGGCGACGCCGTGACCGAGGCACCCCGCCTGGGCCTGACCTTCGACATGATGTTCCTCGATGGCGACAAGCGCACTTACGTGGAGGCCTACGAGGCATTGTTGCCCCTGCTGCGTCCTGGTGGCTTCCTGCTGGCCGACAACACCCTGTGGGATGGCCATGTCAGCGACCCTGCCTATGACCACGACCGGCAGACTTTGGGCATCAGGCGCTTCAACGACCATCTGGTCGACGATGCGAGGGTGGAAAAAGTGATATTGCCCTTGCGCGACGGACTGACGATTGTGATGAAAAAGTAGTAAACCGACGAAAAAGAAGCGAATCGACTTGATTTATGTCAATTAATGATTAATTCGTAACTTTTTTAGGCTAAAAAGTTTGCGTGTAGAAGAAAAAAGAGGTACTTTTGCAATGTGTTTTTCATAGTATTAGATTTAAGGTTAACAAAGGTTGGGTCACAGCGGTGACCCTTTTTTTTGTGTTTTTTCCTGACTAAAAGTCCTCGTTTTTACCGTTTTTTTTCCTCTGTCTTCTCTATTCCATTGTCCCTCTGGAGCGTTTTGGCTCATTGTGTGTACTTGCTCTGATTTCGCAAGTAGGTTGTCCAATTTGCGAGCAATTTCATACCTCTCGCAGTTTCTTAATGTTTATTAATTTTAAGGAAATATTGAACACTCGACCCTCGAAAATACGCGAAAATTCCGCGCAAGAAAACTTTTGGCTGAAAATAAGCGAGTTTTGAGAGGGTCTGCTAAATACCTGATTATCTGGTGCTTATACAAATTTTGGCAAAATTTGATGCCTTTTCGCTGAAAAAAGTCAACGCCAAATTTTTCTGCGGCGTTGACTTTTGAAAATTTGGCGTGCTGAAAAATGAGCGAAACGAGGCAAAAAAACTGAAAAGTGAGCAAAAAAAAAACGGGAAAAGCTGCACAAGACACCTATGTTTGTGCAAAAATCGACTTACTCATGACTTCTTCTCCTGTCCATCATCATCTGTCAACGGCTCAAAAAGCCCATTTTTCGTTCTAAAATGCGTTGCTCTCGCGTACTTTTTGTTTAACGGATTTTAAGGAAATATTGAACACTCTTGTTCGTGTGATTATTACCGAGCATGCTCAGATTCTTTGAATTTTTAAGAAGAAATAAAGTGGGAAAAGTTTGCACATTTCAGCTTTTATCACTATCTTTGCAGCGTATAAAGCGACAAAACTAAATAAAACAGTAAACCCTTAATATTAATCCTAAAAACAGTAACAAGTATGAAGAAGTATCTTGCAGAACTTGTCGGAACGTTCGTACTGACGTTCCTCGGCTGCGGCGCTGCCGTGGCTCTGGGCTGTGGCAGTGACACAGCCAGCATCGTGGGCACTGCCCTGGCATTCGGTCTGGCCGTCGTGGCCATGGCTTACACCATCGGAGGCATCTCTGGTTGCCACATCAACCCCGCCATCACGTTGGGTTGCTTCCTCACGGGTCGCATGTCGTCGAAAGACTGCGGCATGTACATGGTGTTCCAGGTGATTGGCGCCATCCTGGCTGCAGCCCTGCTGAGCCTCGTTGTGAACACGGCTGAGCCGAGCGCTGTCATCACCACCGACACGGGTGCCAACAGCTGCGCCTTCGGCGTGACCAACGGCCTCATCGTCGAAATCGTCCTCACCTGCATCTTCGTCCTCGTGGTGCTCGGCGCAACGTCGAAGACCAACGGTGCCACCAACAACTTCGCTGGTCTGGCCATCGGTCTGTCGCTGGTGCTCATCCACCTCGTAGGCATCCACTTCACTGGCACGAGCGTGAACCCCGCCCGCTCCATTGGTCCCGCCCTGTTCGCAGGTGGCGAAGCCCTCAGCCAGGTATGGGTGTTCATCGTTGGCCCACTGGTTGGCGGTGCGCTCGCTGCAGGCATCTGGAAGGGCATTCACCCCGACAAGGCTTAGCAGAATGTGGAAATAAAAAAATGAGGGCTAACAGCCCTCATTTTTTTGTAGGTTCATGTTTCTCTTTGACGCAACAGTGTTGCGTCATAGGGGGACAGGAGGTGGAGAAGGAAAGAGGGGGAATTAAAAATAGTAGGCCAGGGCGATGCTCATGGCGTTGGTGCGGGTCTTGGCGTGCTGCCAGGTCTGGTCGGCCAGCTCGTCGCCCAGCTGCTGCCAGGTGAAGTCGGCCGTCTTGCTGATGGGCAGGTTGTAGCTGATGGTAGCCTCGAAATGGTTGGCGAAGGTGACGCCCGCTCCGATGTTGAAGCTGAGCATCGTCTCCTGTAGCGAGAACTGCTTTAGGTCGCCGTCGCTGGCAAACCACTGCTTCACGTCGTCGCCCACGTTGAAGCTGAACTGCGGTCCGGCGCTGATGAAGATGCCCAGTGCGTCGCCGATGCCTGCCCCGGCGTGCATGTTGCCCTTGAAGACGAGGCTCTTCTGCTTGAAGATGTCGTCCTGCACCCGAAGGTCGCGCTGGTCGTAGAGCAGTGCTGCGTCGACGGCGAGCCCCGTTATCGGCAGCCCAACCTTCAGTGTCGGTCCGATGAAGAATCCCACGCGGTTCGATTTCTTCAGTGCGTCGCTGTTGAACTCCATCTCGGCCAGCTGGAAGCCACCCCTTACGCCAAAGCGGACTTGCGACCTCGCAGGGCTAAATGATAATAGGCTGATGAGCAATGCCAGCAGCGCTACGAACTTTGCTTTACGTCTCCTGTCTCTCATTTGCCATTTATCATTTATGATTTATTATTTATCATTTAGGGCGCCCGCTCAGTGTCTTTCCCGGCGCACGCTGACGCGGGCTGCTCCCGACGAGCTGGAAGACGAGCTGCTGCGCTCGCGCTTGGTGCGCACACGGGCCGTTTTCTCCTTGGGCTCCTTTGCGTTGCGGCCAGAGCGTGCAGCCTTGGCGGCCTTCGGGTCTACGTTGGCCAGACTGTCGATGCTGTCTTTCTTCGCCTTTTCGCCAAAGATGTTCTGGCGGAAAGCCTCCAGCTCGGCCTCTATTCGCAGCTGCTCGGCGCTGTACTTCGTGCTGTCGTTGCCTGCAATCTGTGCCAGCGTCTTGCCTAAGCGGTTGGCCGTCTTGTAGATTTTTCCCTTATACTTGTTCATTGTGAAGTAGTCGTCGAGGTTCATCTTGGCGGCATCGTTCACGTCGCTGGTCTTGATGGACTGGCGGCTGAGGAACGGCTCCAGGTCGGCATATTTCACCCAGAACAATGGCTCGGAGCCGAAGTCGGGGTCGTTCATGATGGGGCAGAGGGCGAGCACCTTGATGTGGAACGACGAGTTGGCCTGGTCGTAGTAGGCGCACTCCTTCAGGTAATACTTTGTCACTTCCGATGAAGGGATGTCGGAGTTGTCTACATGCAGCTTGCCGTTCTCCTCGGTGAAATAGAAATGATGGTCGGTGAGGAGCGTCTTGAAGGCGAGCTTCGCCCCGTCGGAGAAGTCGTCCTGTCCGTCGTTGGCCGTGGAATACTCGTAGATGGGGATGTAGTTGTTCTGCGCCAGCTTGAAGATGTAGGTGAACAGGTTCATCTGCTTGTCTATCGGCTGCACGGGGTAGTAGAGTCCGCTGTTGGCCTCGTCGTTGAGGTCGATTTCGCGGTAGAGGTCGCGGCGCCACACCACCTCCTCGGGCACGTCGAGGGCCACGGGATAACTGATTTGCATGCGGCTCGTCATGCTGGAGGAGCTGCCCTGCTTCTTCGCCTGCTGTGCCTGCTGCGTCTGCTGCACGCGGCTCTTCTTCGGCTGGGCCACGATGGTGCCCACCGACAGCGTTATCATCAATAAGAACAATAGTCTCTTCATATCTTCTTAACTGCTTATATTCAAAACTTTCAGCTACTTAACAATCACTTCCGTAGAGTTCTTCAGCGTGCGCTGAATGCCGTCGGGGCCTACTGCCACCACGTGCGAGATGTAGAAACGGCGGTTGCGCGTGAGCTTGCGGAAGTTCTCCTTCTGGCGGGCGGAGAACTGTGCGCCGTCGCTGGTGATGGGCACGGCGTTACCCATGTTGTCGAAGAACACCGTCTCGAACGAGATGACCTTAAAGCCGATGTCGAGGATGCCGTCGTCGATGGCGGCGCCGATGCCCTCTGACTCCACCAGCTGCTGCTTCGACATGTTGCCGCCCTTGAAGCGGTCGGCATTGCCCTGCTCGTCCTTCACGTTGATGTAGGGCGTGGGGTCGGGCAGCTTGCGCACACGGAAGGCGAACGAGCCCATGGTCTGTGGCCGTCCGGTGTTGGTCGACGTGACGGTGATGATGGCGTCCTGGCCTACCTGCGACGGATGGGCGATGTACTTGCCGGCGCCGTTGGGCGTCAGCGTGCCGTTGGTCATCGAGGCCGAAATCTTGTTCAGGGGAACACCGGGCACGGAGATGCTGATGGGGTTGTTATAGCCAGCGTAGAGCATGCGCGTCAGGTCGGCACTGACGGTGGCCGAAGGCTCCACCACGGTGTATTTCTGCTCGAAGTCGCGGCGGATGGGGTCGCCGTTGCCGTTGATGGTCTGGATGTAGCCCGAGAGGGTGAAGTCGCCGGTGCGCGAGGTCACGGTCTCATAGACATTGTTGGGCAGGTCTACCTTCTTGCCGCCGATGTAGATTTCGGGCACCTGCGTGGTGTCGATGGCAGCCATGACGATGTGGGCCGAGAAGCGGTCGCCCTGCACGATGGTCTGCGAGTTGGGGATGACGAAGGCGTCGAGGGCGTTCACGCGGATATCCTTCACGTCGATGTTCTGCACCAGCGTGTGCAGCACCTCCTTCTCGGCGTTGCGCACGTCGTTCTGCAGCTTCGTGAGCATGGTGACGGCGGCCACGGCGGGCATGGCCTCGAACATATACTCCTGCCAGTTCTTGCCCAGGATGCCGTTGGGCACCTTCGTGGTCAGGTCGCTGGCTATGTGCTCCTTCTTCACCGAGTCGGTGACCATGGCGAGGATGCCCTCGCGGTAGGTATCGATAGCCTTCTTCAGTTCCTCGCCGCGTCCGCGTCCCGGCGCCAGCATAATCTGGTTGGCAGCCTCCAGGTCTTCCTTGTTCTGCAGGCTGTCGGGGTTGGCGCCCTTGCCGTCGGCCTCGGTGGCGATGGCCAGCTTCAGCTCGGCGGCCAGACCGTAGAGGCGCTGGCTCATCTCCTTCACCTGCATGGCCTTGTCGTACCACTCCTTCACCTTCTGCGGGTTGGCGGTCATCTGTTGCTCAAAGTCGTCGTAGATGACCTGGTTCTCCTGCGAGGCGTTCTCGGTGGTGCGGTTCAGGCTTTCCTGCACGATGGCGAAGCCGTTGAGCACCTCGTTGGAGACGTTCAGAGCCAGCATAGCCATCAACACCACATACATGAGGTTGATCATCTTCTGGCGCGGAGAGACAGGTCTTTTCTTGATTGCCATTATCGTGTAGGTATGGTAGGTTGGGTAGGTGTGGTGGGTTGAGCAGGCATGTTGACGGTCATGGCCTCAATCATGCGGGTGTAGATCTTGTTCAGCTCGGCAATCTGTCCGGCCATGTGCTTCGTCTGCTCGGTAATCTCGTCGATGGTGCCAATCTGCAGGCTGGCGCCCTTGAGCTGCATCTCGTAGACCTTGCAGATGCCGGTGAGCGTGCGGTTCAGGTTCTCCATCTCCTCGCTGTCGCGGGTCAGGCGCTCGCTCTGCTCGCTGACCTTCTTCAGCGTCTCGGTGAGGCTCTTCAGCTGCTCCACGTAGTTCTGCGTGGCCTCCTCCATCTCCTCTGGGTCGATGTCGGGCAGCTCGGGCTGGTTGACGGCACCGATGACGCCGCCCACGAAGTTGCCGCCTGCTGCGGGCTGGCCCTCGCCGGTGAACTCGATGCCTTCGCCGCCCTCGCCGGGTGCAGCACTGCCGCTGCCACCGCCGCCGATGATGATGGCTCCACCGCTACCGCCGCCGTTGCCGGTCACGATGGTTCCGCCAGCGCCGATGCCAGCGCCGCCACCTGTGACGATGGTGGCGCCGCCCATGTTGCCGCCTTCGACGGTCACGCAGCTGCCCTCGCCCTCTGTTGCAGGCTCGTCGCCGTCGACGACGACGTGAGTGGGCAGGTCCTTGCCGTCCTCGGTCTTGTCGAACGGACGGTCGAAGCCGGCGATGAAGAACACCAGCACCTCTGTGCCCATGCCGAGGAACAGCCAGAAGTTGGCTCCTGGCAGGTGGGTGAGCTTGAAGAGTGCACCCAGAATCACGATAGAGGCGCCCCAGCTGTAGGCGTAGTTCATGAACGTCTGTCCGGGCACGCTGTCGAGCCATTTCTGCAGACGGTAGATGGGATTGAATTTGCTATATTTGGTCATCGGATTCTTTAATTTCGTTGTTTCTTTTTTCGTTATTACGTTATATCGTTATTACGTTATAACGCTATTTCGCTATCATGTTGTTTCGCTGTTTTGGGTTTCACTTGCGCTGTTTCTTCGTGGAGGCTTTGGCGGGCTTGGCCTTCTCGCTGGTGGTGTTGGCCAGCGAGCGGACGCAGCGGAAGCCGATGTAGGAGCGGGGCTGGTTCTGGAACTCGCTGGTGCGCCAGGCAGAGCGGATATAGCTCTCGGGGTCCTTCCACGAGCCGCCGCGCACGCTCTTCTTCTTCAGTCGGTAGGGGTCTTCCTTGGCAGCGTTGTACTTCAGCTGCGGGTTGATGTCGTTCATGGCGTCGACGCCAGCCTCGGTGTAGATGGTGCTGGTCCACTCGGCCACGTTGCCAGCCATGTCGTAGAGTCCGTTCGAGTTGGCCTGATAGATGCCAGCCTTCGAGGTGATGAGGTTGCCGTCCTTGGTGTAGTTGCCGTCATCGGGCTTGAAGTTGGCGAAGAAGCATCCCTTGCCGCTGGCCACGTCCTCGTTCTCCCAGGGGAACTCGTTCTGCTCCTTGCCGCGAGCAGCATATTCCCACTCGGCCTCCGTGGGCAGACGATAGCGCTGCACGAAGCGGGCAGCGGGTCCGAGGCCCTTCAGCAGGAACTCCGTGCGCCAGGCGCAGAAGGCGTTGGCCTGCTCCCACGTCACTCCCACCACGGGGTAGTCGTTGTAGGCTGCGTTCGAGAAGTAGTTGCGCATATACATCTCGTTGTCGGCGTTGGGGAAGTCGTTCACCCAGCACGTCGTGTCGGGATATATATTAATAATGTAGGTGTTGAGGAAGTCCCACGGCCCGGTGTATTCGCGGTTCAGCGTCTCGCGGTGAATCTTTCCCTCGTCGTCGATATAGGCGGTATCCTTCGAAATCATCACCTTCTCGTCGTAGATCCCTCCCTGCTTCTGGTCGTTCCACTTGTCGGTGTCGAGATTGCGCTCCTCGGGGTCCACGCGGTTGCGGCGCAGGGCAGCGGTGGTATAGTCATAGATTTCGTAGCGATAGTTCATCTGACTGTAGTCGAGCATCTTCTCGCCCGTCACGGGGTTGGTGACGTAGACGCTCTCCAGGGCTCGCAGCTCGTCCTCGTTGGGCTTTCGCGGCAGCGCCTTCTTCCAGTTCAGATAGGGCTTGATGGGGTCGCCGTTCTTGTCTTCCTCAATCTTGTAGCTCTCGTCACCGCCATAGTTGGGGTCGGCCAGTCGCTCGCGGATGATGCTGTCGCGCACGTAGCTCACGAACTGGCGATATTCCGAGTTCGTGATTTCCGTGTCGTCCATCCAGAAGCCCTCCACGGAGATGTCCCTCACGGGCGTCTCGCGGCCCCAGAGCGAGTCCTTGTTCTCCAGACCCATCTTCAGGTGACCGCGCTTGATGAGCACCATGCCGTAGGGCGCCGGCTCCGCGAAGGCGCTGCCCTTGGAGCCCGTCAGCTCGCCGCCCGATGCCATCGTCTCCTTACCGCCGAAGCAGGAGGTGAGGAACAGGAGCAGGAGGCCCACCCCCAGGCTCTTCCAAAGGGAGGGGAAAACCACCCCCAGCCCCTCCCCAAGGGAGGGGGGTAATATAGTTCTTTTCCTTGTCTGTGCCACTTTCGTCAGTTTCATATATTATTTTGTGTTATATTTAATTTAAGTTTCGCGGAGCGGATCCTATAGGATTCTCACGTTCTGGTGCCTGTTGCGCCCTTTCTTGAACAGGTTCACGTCGGTCTGGTAGCCCACGAACAGCTCGTGGGAGCCGTTGCCGAGGCTGATGCCGTTGGTGAATGCCTCGTAGCTGTAGCCCAGTGTGATGCCGTGGAAGAATCCACCGAGGAACACCGATACCGAGTTCTGCGGGCTATAGCCCACGCCCACGTACATCATGCGCTGCTCGTGGGTGTAGGTCAGCCGGGTCGTGATGTCGGCGCGATAGACATCGCCGTTGCTGCGTCCCAGCACAGAGGGCTGTATAGATAAGAACGGATTTCTGAGCCGAATATTGCATCCAGCAGTCAAATAATATGACATGTCTATCTTCTGTTCGCTCGTCTCGCCCAGTTCCACGGTGGGGGCAGTGAGGTGCTTCACCGAGGCTCCCACGTACCACGAGCGGTGCTGGTAGTAGAGTCCGGCAGCCAGGTCGAAGGCCGATCCCTTTATTTCCGACTTGGTGAGCGCCTCGTCGCCATCGTCGATGATGTCGAGCTTCGAGCCGTCGAAGTTCTCGCTGAGCATGCTGCCCTGCAGGCCGATGGCGAGCATGCCGCCGAAGAGCTTCTGCCTGTAGGCATATTGCAGGGCGACGTTATTGTTTGTGAAGAGGCCGATGGCGTCGTTCGTGAACTGCAGGCCCACGCCATGGTAGGCGCCAATGAAATAGAAGGGCATATCGGCCGAGGCGTACATCGTCTTGGGATTGTGGGTGAAGCCCACGAGCGACATGTTGTAGGCGGCGGTGACATTGATTTTGTCCTGCTTGCCCACGGCGGCGGGGTTAAACGACGTCTGCATCGTCCAGTAATGACTGAACGACGGGTCGTACTGTGCCATGGTCTTCAAACAGGCCATAATCAACAGGGCCAATATCAGCAGATTTCGCCTAAACACGCTTAAATAACGCTGTTTTCCGCTGTTTATTATGCTGCAGGCCGGAAAAATCCGCCGTGGACGGACAAAAATCCGCAACCGCCAGATGAAAATACGGACAGGGCGGATTTTCCGCAAACGGGCTGCCCTTTTCTGCTTCTGGACAAAAAGGCTCTGAAATCTTTGCACGACACGCATTTTTTTGCTATCTTTGCAGCAAATTCAATAACCCAATGAACCGACTGACCTTGACACTGTTCCTGCTGCTGGCCGCCGTTTGTGTGCCTGCCGCAGACTTCCTGCCAGAGCAGCAGATGCAGGACTCACTGCTGCAGATGCTGGCCCGTTTCACCACCTACATGAAGGCCGACTTCCAGCCCTGCCAGGAGCCCAACAGCGTTGGCGAGGCCTGTGGCTGCTTCCGCTCGAACAACACGATGCGGAGCAACGAGGACGGCGTGCGCTCGAATGCCGACCTGGGCATGGTGTGCGCCTTCCTCACGAAGTATGGGCGCCAGAAGGCGGTGCTGCCCGACGGCATCAGCTGGGCCGACCTGGAGCGCATGGCCATGCACTCGCTCGTCTTTGCCTACAGCACCCACAAGGCCAACCGACTAAAGAAATGTGCCGACGGTCGCTACTGGGGCTCCACCAGCGAGCGCGACCACGTGTGGGAAAGTTCCCTCTGGGCCATGAGCGTGGCCTACAGCGCCTGGTTCCTCTGGGAACGGCTCACCGAGCAACAGCGCACCTACGTCTACCAGCTGCTGAAGGCCGAGTGCAACTACGAACTGGAACGGCAGATTCCCACGGGCTATCAGGGCGACACGAAGGCCGAGGAGAACGGCTGGGAGGTTGACGTGCTGGCCGCTGCGCTGGGGCTCTTCCCCAACGACGAGCTGGCGCCGCAATGGCGGAAGCGCATGCTGGAGTTCGCCATTAACTGCTATTCACATCCTACCGATGCCACCGACACCACCGTCGTAGACCCCGCCAGCGGACTTCGCGTCTGCGACCTCTACCATGGGCCGAACCTCTATCCCGACTACACGCTGCAGAACCACGACTACTTCCACACCAGCTATCAGAACGTCGTCATCCAGGAGCTGGGCGAGGCGGCGCTGATAGCCACGGCTCCCTCCAATCTCCCTAACAGCTCTGCCGGAAGGGGTGGGGCGGTTGCTCTTCTCCACAACTGCCGCGAGGTGTGCGACAGCGTGCTCTACTGGCTGGCGCTGAGCGACGGCGAGCTGGCCATGCCCAACGGCAACGACTGGAGCCTCTTCCTCTACGACCAGCTGACGAGCTACTCCACCATGGCCTGCCTGCTGCGCGACCCCGACGCCCTGATGCTGGAGCAGCGGGCCTACGAGATGATTCGCCACCGACAGCAGACCACCCCCGACGGGTCGTGGCTCCTGCGCAGCGACATCGGTGCCCGTCGCATGGGCGTCGAGGCCCATCGCGTGATGATGACCTGGCTGTTGCACCACCAGTGGAGCACTGCCGACATGAAGCCTTCCACTTGGGACGACTTCCGCCAGCGCCACAGTCAGGCCCGTCTGCTGCCCTGCCAGAAGGTGGTGCGCGGACTGACGCCTGACCAGTTCATCTGCTTCGGCTGGAGCGAGGGCCTGAAGAGCTATACGGGCTACATCGCCCCGCAGCTCTCAAATCTCATCGTTCCCTTCAAGCAGCACAACACGGGCAATCTGCTGGGATGGTACGAGGTGGAAGGCCGCCGCATCAATGCCACGCCGGCCGAGGAACCGCAGTTCCTGCTCGACGGTGAGACGTGGACGCTCCACGGCCATCTGCTGTGCAACGATTCCGCCCTCGACCTTCGCTTTACCATCCACGCCACGGAGGGTAACACCGTGGTCTATACCGACGAAGTGCGGGCACTCGCCGACGTCACCATCCTGAAGGAGAAGGGCGGTCTGCTGGCCATCAGCGAAGACGAGATGACCAGCCAGCAGCGGCGCTACCACTATGGGCCGGGCTATGTGAACATCGACGATGCCTTCGGCGTGGTGGTCAGTCCGGCAAAGCAGATGATGCTCGATGCGCCGCGCAACAACAACTCCGTGCTCACGGCGCTGCTCTGCACCAGCTACGACGACCAGCCGCGACACTACAAAAAAGGCGACGTGGTAGACCGTCGCCATATCATGTATTATTCGAATGTCAATCGCCAGCAGACGGCCCGCCTGGCCCGTCAGCCGGACGGAACTCCTCGCCCCGCAGGAACACCCGCTCGATGAGCGGCGTGGTGTAGGCGTAGGGCAGAAAGTCGAGGCTTGGCAGCGGTCGCGTGATGTAGAAGTTGGCCACCTTCCCACGGGCCAGCGAGCCGTAGTCGTTGCCCAGCCCCATGGCCGCAGCGGTGTTCAGCGTGGCCGCGTTGAATGCCTCGGCAGGCAGCAGCCGCATCTTGATGCACGCCAGCGATACCACGAACTTCATGTCGCCCGACGGCGTTGAGCCAGGGTTGTAGTCGCTGGCGATGGCCAGTGGCAGTCCGGCGTCAATCATTTTTCTCCCCGGTGCGAACGGCATGTTCAGGAAGAACGACGTGCCCGGCAGCGCCGTAGGGATGGTTGTTGAGAGTTGAGAGTTGAGAGTTGAGTGACTATAGATCTTTGTTGTGGCTTGGCTGTCGTGTGTTTGCTGGCTGGAGTCGATGGTAACGTCTCTCAACTCTAAGCTCTTACCACTCAACAAAGAAACGTCCCGGTCGGTCATGCTCTCCAAGTGGTCAACGCTGAGGGCATGATGGCTGACGGCCACCTCCACACCGCCAGAGTCGGCCAGTTCCTGTCCGTGAATTTTCGGGCGCATGTCCCACTTTGCACCGGCCTCCAGGATGCGGGCGGTGTCGTCGGGGGTGAAGAAGCCCTCGTCGCAGAACACGTCGATGAAGTCGGCCAGCCCCTGACGACCCACCTCGGGAATCATCTCGTCGACGACCAGCCTCACGTATTGCTCCTTCGTCATGCCGCGTGCCACGGCGTGCGCCCCGAGGAAGGTGGCCTTCACGCAGAGTGGCGCCGTCTCGCGGATGTGGCGGATGACGCGCAGCATCTTCAGCTCGTCGGCGGTGTTCAGACCGTAGCCGCTCTTTATTTCCACGGCTCCCGTCCCCTTGCGGATTATCTCGTCGATGCGCTGCATGGCCTGTCGGTACAGTTCGTCTTCGCTCAGCTCGTGCAGACGGTCGGCACTGTTCAGGATGCCTCCGCCACGGCGTGCAATCTCGGCATAGCTCAGTCCGCGAATCTTGTCGACGAACTCCCCCTCGCGGCTGCCGGCATAGACCAGATGGGTGTGCGAGTCGCAGAACGAGGGCAGCACGGCACCGCCCTGGGCATCGATGACGGTCTCGGCCCCCGAGGAGGGGCCTTCCCCAAAGTCCTTCACGCGTCCGTCCTCCACCAGCAGCCAGGCGTCTTTCAGCACTTCTGCCTGCGCCATCTCCTGCCCTCGCAGGCACTCGTGCCGCTGGCTGTCAACCACCAGCAGCCCAATATTCTTGATAAATAGTCTATTCATTTCTCATTTCTCATTTCTCACTCATCACTTATCACTCATCACTCATCACTTATCACTTCCCACTTCTCCCTAAAACGGCAGCCCCAGCTCTATGGTGGGCAGGGGGAAGAGCGCGGCACGCAGCTCCTCGCAGCGGTGATAGAGCACGTTGAAGCCGTAGGCCGACTGGTCTCTGCGCTTCTCCTGCCTGAACTGCTCGCTGTTCCACAGCGTGAACGCCTTGCTCGTGTGGCCCACGGCATACACGCTCAGTGCATCGGCAGTGCAGCGTATAGCCACGTCGGGGAACCACTCGCACATCTGCTGTGCAAACTTCGTCAGCTTCAGCTCGTCGAGCAATCCCAAGTCCATCAGAATACGGTAGGCGGCATACCACTCGTATTGGTGCTTCAGCTGCATCACCACCACGCGCTCTATCCGCTGGCGCACTGCGGCGAAGTCGATGCGCTGCCGCTTGTAGAACTGCTTGAACACCAGATTGCGCGGCTGGTCGGCCACGTCGGTCGCCGTGTCACAGGGCGTCGGCCTTTTCGCCCGCACCCGCATCACCGCCTTCGCACAGTCGCCATAGGAGGCACGGGGCATGCCTTTGCGCAGGCCCGTCACCTTTCCGATGATTCGCCACAGACGGCCCTCCAGCGCGATGGGGTCGAAGCTGTCGTTCTGTGGCACCAGCCACATCAGCCCCTCATCGTCGGTAAAGAGCGTCTTCACCGTGTAGGCACCGTCCACCTCGGCCACCACCGTGTCGCCGTCGCCCACCTGAGCGCCAATCTCCACCTCCAGACGGTCGCCGGGCATGATGCCTGCGCTCTGCATCGAGAGACCTTCGGCGTCGATGAGGAACACGGGGTGGCGCCCCACCAGCTGGCGCGGCAGCATCACGTATTCGCCGTTGGTGGCGTCGCCCGTCTCGGCGGGATGACCCGCCAGCACCGGCACGTCGACGTAGGGCACCGGCATGTCGCAAACCATCGGGTTCAGTCCCGCAGCCTGCAGTCGTTCCAGTTCTCGCTGTAGTTCTTCCTCGTTCATGCTCAATGGGTGTCTTTTTTTTCATTGGCAAAGATACAAAAAAGATGTATAAACAGAGGGCGTATTTTGTTAAATTTCCGTAAAATGGACACCCATCTTGTGACACCGATTTACATAGCCCTATTTTTTTTGAACAAAATTGACAAAATGGCCGTTTTAGGCCTTCCTATTTCAAGAATTCTCCACGAAAACAACTTTTGGACGAAAAAAGCGCGTTTTTTGAGGGTTTCTTAAATGGTTGATTGTCAGTTGATTGGCTTGATTTTGACAAAAATCGGCGTTCGTTGAGAAAAAAAGTCAACGCCTTTTGAAAATTTGGCGTTGACTTTTGAAAATTTGGCGTGCTTACAAAAACGCGAAAAGGAGCAAAATTTGAGCAAAATAGCTGCACAAAAGTAGGGCCTATGTGCAAATCTTCGTCGTTTGCAGCCCGATTTTTAATCGGGCAACGCCTCCACAAGGCTCCAAAACGGCCATTTTTCACTCAAAATTGCTTCGTCGCCGTGAACAAAATTTTCTGTGAAATATTTTGACATTTTTGTCAAAAGAATTCGACATTTTTGTAAAAAGATTGTGACATTTTAGAAAGTTCTGTAATATCCTTTCTGCATCTATTGTAGTAATTGGATAACCTACCTTCGAAAAGAAACGTCGAGATGTTGGAAATCGGTATATGGACATTCCGTCACCGTCTTGTCAGCGGAAAAAAAGTGCGGTTTGTTCCACTTCCCCCTCAATATGGAACAAAAAGAAAAGCGCGGTTGCATATTTTTTTGTAATTTTGCAGCGTAAAAAAACTAACTAAGCAAAGAAGAAAGAAAAAATGAAACGCTCAATCACCCTTCTGGTGCTCGCGCTGCTCATGCTCAGCGCTGCACTGCCCGGCGTTGCGCAGCAGCGCCGACCCATCGACTCGCAGCACCCGCTGTGGTTCATCCACGTGGACGTGTGGTACAAGGCCGACCCACAGAAAATCATCGACCTTATCCCCGAGGACATCCGGCCCTACGTCTGCCTGAACCTGTCGCTCTCCTGCCAGTACGACAAGGACCTGAACCTCTACAAGATGCCTCAGAACGCCTTCCAGACCTACAAGTCGTGGGGCACGGTGTGCCAGCAGAACGGCATGTGGTTCAGCTGCCAGCCCGCCAGTGGCGGCCACACCCACATTCAGGACGACGACATGGTGACGTTTGAGTACTTCTTCAAGCAGTTCCCCAACTTCCTGGGCTGGAACTACGCTGAGCAGTTCTGGGGCTTCGACGAGGCCGGCGACCTGAGCTCGAGCACGCAGACGGCCCGCTGGGCCCTGTTTGCCCGCCTGGTGGAGATGTCGCACCAGTATGGCGGCTTCCTCACCGTCAGCTTCTGTGGCAACATCTGGAGCCATCCGCTCAACCCGCTGGGCGAGCTGAAGCGCACCCCGGCGCTGCTCAACGCCTGCAAGAACTATCCCGAGGCCATGCTCTTCCTCTATAAGTACACCACCAGCTCGTGCTTCTACAACAACGAGAGCGTCACCTTCGGCCCCTTCATCTCGGGACTGACGGCCAACTACGGCGTGCGCTACGACAACTGCGGCTGGAACGGCGCCCTCGACGCCATCCTGGGCGAGAACCACGGTAAGAAGTACCCCGGTGCCGCCGGCATCGGCACGGTGATGGAGCAGACGTGCGTCAACGGCGGTGCCGTCTGGGACGGCCCGGAGCTGACGTGGCGCGAGGAGTGCTTCCACGAGGTGAACCGCAGCACCGTCGACGGCTACACACGCCGCAACTGGGAGCGCTTCGCCAACATGAACGGCGTGTGGATTGACATGTTCCGCAAGGTGCTCGACGGCACGCTCTACATCCCCACGCGCCAGGAGGTGGTGGAGAAGACGAAGATTGTGGTCGTCAACGACAAGAGCAGCGGCAGCGACGAGGACAAGTATGCCACGTGGGGCTCGCTCTACGACGGACTCTACAAGCAGACCGACCCTATGAACCGCGGCAACGGCCAGTGGATGGACAACTTCTGCTACTTCAAGAAGACGGGCCGCTACGGCGCCATCCCCATGGTGACGGGTCTCTACGACGACGTGGCCAAGGCCATCCCCGTACAGGTGAAGAAGTCGGCCTACGCCACCCGCTGGAACACGCAGGCGAAGAAGACCAATGAGTTCAACGAGCAATATCCCGAGGTGTCCACCGGCGACCTCTACGTGAACCGCTACCGCAACCAGCTGGTCACCTACACCCCCTACAGCTACCTGAACAAGAAGACGGGCGCCTCGGCCAAGCTGCCCCTGCTCTACAACACCTGCGACTCGCTGGAACTGCAGTACGACAAGCTGTCGAGCGGCCTCATCCGTGAGTATGCCGACCACATCGACTTCTACCTGAACAACTATCGCAACGACACCACCGCCCAGCGCACCGACGTCATCACCGTGAAGGGCGTCAGCGCCGAGCCGTCGCACACGTTCACCAAGCACTCCACGGCCACGGGCAGCGCCACCGCCGAGTGGGATGCCGAGGCCGGCACCTACACCGTCACCGTGAAGCATCGCGGCGGCGTGGACCTGAGCATCAGCTGCAGCGGAGCCAACGACCGCTCTGCCGCCACCGACGCCATCGCCCTGCAGCCCCTGCCGCTGCCGGTGCAGCCCGCCCTAAGCCGCAGCGAGATTCTGATTGAGGCCGAGGACATGGACTTCAAGAGCATCGCCTCGTGCGTCACCGACCCCTACGGCTGGGGCTATCGCAGCGTCATCGGCCATGCCGGCAACGGCTTCATGGACATGGGCACCAACAGTGCCGGCGCACTGCGCCACCAGCTGAAGCTGAAGGATGGCCAGGAGGGCGACTATGTCATCGGCGTGCGCTATACCTGTGCCTCGCGTAGCGGCAACATCGCCCTCACCGTCAACGGCAAGCGCTCCACCCTGAAGTGCGAGAAGACCGCCACGAACGAATGGTGCTGGGCTACCGTCGAGGCCACGCTGCGCCAGGGCCAGAACAACCTGGTGCTGAGCAACGCCAGCGGCCTGCCGCTCTACATCGACCAGATTAGCTACCGGCCTGCCGACGTGGAGCCGATGAAATATGCTGTCACCATCCGCGACGCTGAGAACGGCACCGTCACCGCCGACAAGAGCGAGGCCGCCGAGGGCGACGTCATCACGCTGACCATCGAGCCGCGCCAGGGCTACCTGCTGAAGCAGCTGCGCGTGGTGAACTCGGTGTTCTTCACACTGGCGAAGACCATCGACGTGGACGAGTCGACGGGAACCGTCACCTTCACCATGCCCAACGACAACGTGACGCTGCAGCCGCTCTTCGCCGATGCCACGTCGGTCTACAAGCTCGACTTCAGCAGTGTCAGCGCCGGCACGCTGCCTCCCGGCTGGCGCTGCGTACAGGAAAACAACGACGTGCACGAATATCCCAACTCCTTCAGCCAGGGCGCCCGCACGTTCAACGGCTTCAGCGGCCATCAGGGCAAGGCCCTCTACTGGCGCAACGACTGTGCCGAGTATGGTCGGCAGTCGGCCTATCCGCTCACCCTGCAGCCTGGCTCCTACAAGCTGACCTTCGCTATGGCAGCCTGGAAGGAGAGCCCGAAATACAAGGTGCAGCTGTTAGATGCCCAGACGGGTAGCGCCATCGCCAACTCCACCGTCTACACCGCCACGCCCAATGCCAACGGCAGCCAGTCGGCCAACCTGACGTCGGCACAGAACCGCGAGCTGCTCTTCGACATCACGACGGCAGGGAAATATATCATCCGCTTCCACGACGAGACCACCAGCGGCGGCTACCACGAGTTCCTGCTGCTGGAGTGTAGCATCAACAGCGACCTCAGCGGCATACAGCTCGTCGATGCCAACAGCACTGACGTCCGCACCATCTACGACGCTTCGGGACGCCAGCGCCGCCAGATAGGCAGCGGGCTGAACATCATCCGCACCGCCGACGGCAAGACCAGGAAGGTGATGGGGAAGTGATAAGTGAGAAATGAGTAATGAGAAATGGATAGACCTGCCGCGCATTTTTCGCCTTGGGTCTATCCATTTCTCATTACTCATTTCTCATTACTCATCTCATCTCATTTCTTATTCCTGAAGAGATGAGGAATGAACTCGTGGAGTCCGCGTCGCCAGGTGAGGAACTCGTGGGCCGTGCCCTTCGACTCGCTCGACTCCACCTTGATGCCCATGTCGCGCAGGCTCTGCACCAGCGGGCCACCCTTGATGAAGTCTTCCTCGCCCCAGTTCATGTAGAAATAGTGAATCTTCTTGTTGAAGGCGTCGGCATCGGCAAACACGCCGTTGTAGGCCGTCTTCACGTCGAGGCCGAAGATGGCACCGCTGAAGGTTCCCATCCAGGCGAACTTGTCGAGGTTGTTGAGCACGATGTCGAACGTCTGGTGTCCGCCCCATGAGAGTCCGGCCATGGCGCGGTTCTCGCGGTCGCTCTTAGTGCGGAAGTTCTGGTCGATGTAGGGGATGAGGTCGTTGAGCAGCACGGGATAGAACGATGCGCCGTAGTCGCTCATCCCTTGGCGGTTGTTGCCGCCACCGAAGGGCGCCTTGATGTCGCCGCTCTCCATGACGACGAGCATCGGCACGGCCTCGCCCTTGGCGATGGCGTTGTCCATGATGTGCTGCATCTTGCCCTGGAGCGTCCAGCTGGTCTCGCCCTCGCCCATGCCGTGCTGCAGATAGAGCACGGGGTATTTCTTCTTACCCTTCTCGTACTCGGCAGGCGTGTAGACCATGGCGTGGCGCCACGTCTTCTGCTCGTTGCTGTAGTAGTAGATGCTGCGCACCGAGCCGTGGGCGATGCCCTGCTGCGGACGGTAGTAGTCGCCCTCGGGGCCCTCGGGAATCTCGATGCCGCCAGCCTCGCGGTTGCAGCCGAAGAAGGTCTCGGTGGCGGGGTCGATGAAGTTCACGCCGCCGATGTTCATGAAGTAGTAGTGGAAGCCCACGGGCAGCGGGTCGGTCTGCACGAACCAGTTGCCCTTGCCGTCGGCCTGCATGTCGTACTTCTTGCTGCAGATGTCGAGCACCACCTTGTTGGCTTGGGGAGCGCTGACGCGGAAGTAGGCGCGGTGCTGCGGGTCAACCTTCGGGAACTCGTTGCCGGGAATGGTGGTCTCGGCGGTCACGGCGTCGGCAGGCACCTCGAACTTCTTGGGCATCTCAATGAAGGGACGCACGGGCTTGTAGCCCAGCAGCTGCGCCATCTTCTCACCGTAGCGGCAGCCCAGTTCGCGGTAGCCGGCAGCGTCGAAGTGCAGGTTGTCGGCGCCGCTGGTGCATCCCGTGGAGGAGATGACCTGAGCGGTGTGGATGGTCTTCGGCAGCTCGTCAATCTGCTTGTTCATGGCGATGCACTGGCCGCGGCCGTCGGCCTGCACCACCTCGCCGGCGAGCAGGGGCACCTCCTCGGGCTTCAGCTGCAGGTCGCCCAGCAGGCGGTCGTAGACTTTCTGCACCTTGTTGGCCCATTCAGGGTCGCCAGTGTTCGACTCGCCCTGGTGCATCAGCACGCCCTTGATGACGCCGTCCTGCTGCGCCTTCTTGGCCAGCGTCACTAAGCGCTCGTAGGGGTTGTTGCCGTAGGCCTGCAGCATGCCCTTCATCCATCCTGGGGCCGTCTTGGTGTACTCGGCAATCTCTTCAGGCATGAAGCCCTCAATCTTGATGCCACCGATGGCTACGTGGATGACACCCACGCGGATGTTCTCGGGCAGCGACGTCACCAGTGTGCGACCGAACCAGTCGGCAGGTGTCAGGTTGGTGTTCGGGCGACAGAGCGGCGGCGTGGCCTCGCACCACTCGCCCATCTTGCGGCCCTTCTCAGGGAAGTCGACGGCGGGCATCAACAGGAATCGCGGGCCGGGGCTCTTCAGGTCCTGGGCCTCTGGGCGTGCTGCGCCCTCCATGTTCGACTGACCGAAACAAAGGAAGATGTAGAAGTTGGGGTCAACGGCTGCGCTGGCTCCCGCTGCCATCAGCAGCATCATGGCAGCTGCGGCTTTTCGAAGGAAATTACAACGTTTCATGTGCTTATTGTTTAATAATAACGTGAAGTCAGTAAATAGAAGATTAAGTAAATTTTAGGGCAAAATTAAACAATAAAATCCAGAAAGGCATTCGCCTACGTTACGCAATCTTTTCAATATGAACCACAACGGCAAAGCGCAAATCGAGAACCATGCCAAGACGGGGATTTGACACATATTCAACATTATTTTGTGACAAATTGAAACGTTTTATCGAAAAGAAATGATTATCTTTGCACATATTAACCATATTAGTAAGCATGATGAAACGTATTATCCTCGGCCTTTCACTGGCCTTGTGCGGCCTCACGACAGGCACGGCACAGAACCCCTATCTGCCCCTCTGGGAGCATCTGCCCGACGGCGAGCCCCGCGTTTTTGAAGACCCCGACCAGCCCGGCAAGCTGCGCGCCTACATCATCGGCTCGCACGACCTGACGTACACAGCCTACTGCGGTCCCGACATCCGCATGTGGTCGGCACCCGTAGAGGACTTGTCGCAGTGGCGCGACGAAGGCCCCATCTTCACCTGGTTCGTCGACGGCCAGTGGGACACGATGTTTGCCCCCGACCTCGTTGAGGTAAAGGACAAGGCAACGGGTAAGAAGACCTACTACCTCTATCCGCACAGCCGTGGCTGGCGCCGCGTGCCGATGGTGTGCAAGAGCGACCGCCCCGACGGCCCCTTCACGCCCATCAACCTGACGGAGGACGGCCGCCAGTGCCTGCCCGGCTCGCTCATCGACTTCGACCCCTCGGTGTTCATCGAGAACATCACCGACAAGAAGGATCCCGACTACGGCATCGGCTTCCGTGCCTACGTCTTCTACGGTTTTCAGCACTCCACGGCTGTTGAGCTCGACCAGAAGACGATGTACTCGAAGCGCGAGGGCACCGAACCTATCGACCCCTTCATTCCCGCCAGTAGCCGCGACGGCAAGCTGCTTGACAAGGAGGGTTCCGAGTACAAAGCGCTCTATAAAGGACAGAATCCGCTCGACTTCAACTTCTTCGAGGCCTCTAGCATCCGCCAGGTGGGCAACAAGTACGTGATGGTGTTCTCGGGCTATTCGGGCAAGGAGTACGGCCTGGGCAATACCAACTCGGCGCTGCGCTATGCCTACGGCGACTCGCCCCTCGGCCCCTGGCGCTCGGGTGGCGTGCTGGTCGATTCGCGCGGCGTGGTGCTCAATGAGGACGGCTCGAAGCTCATTGAGACCAACTTTGCCCACAACACCCACGGCTCCATTCAGGAAATCAACGGCCAGTGGTATGTGTTCTACCACCGTCCACCCCGTGGCTTCGGCAACGCCCGCCAGTCGATGGTGGCACCCGTGAAGATTGAGTGGGACAAGAAGCCCGTGGCCAAGGGCGGCCAGGTGCGCATCACGGGCTACGACCCCTTCGCTCCCAACAATGAGTGGACGGCCAAGGCCAGCGACGGCAACGAGTACACGGGTGCCGAGGTGACCAGCGAGGGCTTCCAGATTTTCGGTCTGCCTCCTTACAACTACTATAGTGCCGGCTACGCCTGCTTCGTCTATGGCCCCAATAGCAACCAGTGGATGCAGGACAACCACGACGTGTGGAACAACTCGATGGACCTGGCTGGCATCCAGAATGGCGGCATCATCGGTTTCAAGTACTTCGGCTTCGGCGGCCTGGCTCAGGACGCCAAGGGCTGCAAGGCCTTCGAGGGCACGAAACCGGGCGACGGCACCAAGCTGACCCTGAACCTCACGCCCGGCGGGAAGGGTGCTTTCAAAATCCACGTACTGCTCGATGACCCCTGGAAAGGCAAGGAGATAGCCACCATCAACGTGCCGGCAGATGCCAAGGGGGTGATTGACTGCGTCGCTGACGTTCCTGCTGTTGAAGGCCTCACGGGCAAGCATGCCCTCTATCTCGTGGCCGACGGCCCCGATGTGCAGCAGCCTCAGCAGCCACAAGGACAGTGGGGACGCCGTGGACCTCAGCAACCTCAGCGCCCACAGGGTCTGTTCGACCTGCACGGCCTTGGCTTCGGCAAATCAGGAAATCCCTGCGTGGCTCCTCGCGTGCCGCAGGTGACTATCACCGTCGATGGCAAGCAGCTGAACATCCCCGACACGCCCATCCGCTCCACTAACGCGAACGGTCTGACCGACGCTGCCCACTATCAGCTCTACGCCCCGATGAAGGCTGGTGCCAAGATTGAGGTGAAGGCCAGCGACCCCAGCGTGACGTACACCATCAGCACGGGCACGGAATACCGCGCCACGGTGAAGGCCACCTACAAAGGACAGACGAAGACTTTCCTCATCAACTGAGGAAAGCGCCAGGCGGTTAGCCATCGTCCGCCCACGACGGTCTTTTGTTCGCCCACACGGGAAAACATCCTGTGTGGGCGGTTTTTCGTGGACGGCGCTTGATGGCGACAGAGTCGCCATATACGGTGAAGGAATCCTGGAGGACTATTTGCCCAGACGGAGCAAATCGCTGAAAGTGAGCTGCATGATGGCCTTGCAGAGCGCTGCTAACGACTCGGCATCGGTGCTCTTCTCCATGACGATGCGACGGGCATCGAAGTCGTAGACCACATAGCCGGTAGAGTCGATGACAAACTGCGCGTTATTATAGTTGTGCACCGCCGTCGGATGGGTGTAGGTGGCCGAGGTGACATCGCGGCTGAAGGCGAAGTCGTCGTGAGGCAGCAGCAGCTGTCCGAGCAGCGTGGCGGCCAGGTCGCTCTGGTTGCAGATGGCATCCACCTGCACGGGCTGGCGCACGGCTCCCCCGAGCCACAGCATGGGGATATGGTTCTTCAGCAGGGGTGTCGACTGGTCGATGTCCTGGTAGTTGATGCCGTGGTCGGCAGTGAGGATGATGAGCAAGTCGCTCCACGCCGGCATCGCGCGCACGCGATTAATAAATGTATATAGACAGTCGTCGAGGTAGGCAAAGGCGTTGAGCACGGGGTCATCGTGGCGCTTCAGGGGCACGTCCCACGGCTCGTGGCTGCTCAGCGTCGAGTAGCCCATCAGCCGTGGCCGTCCGGTTTGCAGCTGCGCTATCTGTGTCTCCAGCGTCTGGAAGGTGACGTCGTCGCGCACGCCCCACTGCGCTGTCTGCCGCTCGGCACTGCTGTAGTCGTCCATGCTGGTCAGCGTCTCCCAGCCGGTGCCGATGAGGTAGCTGCGCATGTTGGTGAAGTTGATGTCGCCGCCGTAGAGATAGCTCGTCTCGTAGCCGTTGGCCTGCAGTGTGCGGGCGATGCCGGGCAGCGAGCGGCTCTTCTCGGGCATCTTCATCACCGAGACGCTGGGGAACGAGGGGTAGCCGCTCAGCGCACACACGGTGCCGCGGTCGGTGCGCCACGAGTTGCCGTAGCACTGGCTGAAGTAGACGCCCTCCTGCTTCAGTTGCTGCAGGTGGGGCATCACGCTGGCAAACTCTTCGCCGCAGCTCTCCAAAAGGATGACGACCACGTGGGGCCGACGGGTGGTGAGCAGCGTGTCGGTGAGGACGCTCTCGGTGGTGTAGACGTCGGCCGTCAGCCGCTGGCACTCGTCGTCGTCCATGAAGGCATATTGCCCGTCGTCGCCAAGCTGATGGCTCAGCGAGTAGAGGAAGCTGAACACGGGGTTCACGGCGGCATGGTTCAGGAACTGGTTCTGCGAGAAATACACCTGTCCGATGTTCGTGGTCGACTCGCTCACTCCGCCACGGATGCCGATGACCATCAGCGGCAGCAGCAATACAAACACGACGGTTTGCCATGCTGATTGACGATTTACGGATTTACTCTTTACGATTGGATAGTTCTGTTGGCGATGCTTTGCGGAACAAGGGCAGGAACTATCCAATCGTAAATCCGTAAATCGTAAATCGTAAATCCAATAGATGCCTCCGGCCAGGGCCACGGTCAGCAGCAGCCGCACAAGCAGGTAGCCCACGGAGACGCTCTGCGTGATGCCCTCGGGCTGCGACAGGTATTGCAGGCACGAGGCATCGAGCTTGAAGCCCCAGAAGGCGTAGAGGCTGGTATCGGCCACGAAGGCCAGGGCCAGGGCCACGGCCACGACGGCATAGTAGACGCGCAGCACCCAGCGCGGCACGCGCACCCACACCGAGACCATCGTCACGAGGAAGGGCACGATGAGCAGATAGAGCGCCGTGGAGAGGTCGAGCGACAGCCCGTGGCGCAGCACGTCGGCCATATCGGCCAGTGCCACGCCGTGCCCCGCTCCGTTGCACAGCACAAACACCACCTTGGCCACGATGAACAGCAGCACCGTCAGCACGTAGGTCTTCAGCAGGTATAGCAATCGTCTTTTCATGCTGTCAAACGTTGATGCCCTGTTCGTTCTTCACCTCGGCCATGACGAAAGTGCTCTCTAACGAGCCGAGGCTCTCAATGGCGCCCAGCTTGTTGAGCACAAACTCCTGATATTGCTTCATGTCGCGCGCACGTATTTTAAGAAGGTAGTCGTATTCGCCCGAGATGTTGTAGCACTCGGTCACCTCGGGTATGCGCTGTATGCGGCGAACGAAGGCTTCGGCAATCTCGCGGTTCATCTGCTTCAGCTTCACGCGGCAGAACACCAGCAGCCCCTGCCCCAGCCGTTCGGGGTCGAGCACGGCCACGTATTTCCTTATGAATCCCAGGCGCTCCAGCCGCTTCTGCCGCTCGAAGACGGGCGTCGGCGTCAGGTGCACGGCCTCGGCCAGCTCCTTTGTGGTCAGCTTTGCGTTGCGTTGCAGCGTGCGCAGCAGCTGCAGGTCGGTTTCGTCAAGTGTGTAGGTCATTGTCAGCGAAAAACAAATGTTGATGCAAAGCCCGGCGGGCGGAACGAAATCGCCGTCAGGCGCTGCAAAATTAGGAAAATTTTCCGAGATGGCAAAACTTTGCAGAAAGAAATGCTGTTTCTGCTCGAAAGACCTCTCGTTTCCCCAAAGCGGCAGCAGGGATGAGGGGAAAAAGGCGGCGACAAATGGGGACCAGGCCATGCCGGAGTGGGAAAAAGGCATCGCCTTTTTCGTTGGCAGCGGACGGGGACGATATTGGCAGCGGCCGCTGCCAATAATGGCAGCGGGCGGGAAAAACAATGGCAGCGGCCGCTGCCTTCCCTGCTGAGAACAGGGGGAGCCTTCGATGTCAACGCATAAAATAAGGGTGGAGGGAGGAAAAAACGGCCGTATTTTTTTGGTGTTTTGGCGGCTTATTCGTAACTTTGCAGTCTGTAACGAAAAAAAGCAAAGCAAAGAACATGGAATCGAAACTTGTCATCTACAATACGCTGACGCGCCAGAAGGAGCGCTTCGAGCCGATTAACGCCCCCCACGTGGGTATGTACGTCTGCGGTCCCACCGTCTACGGCGACCCCCATCTGGGCCACGCCCGTCCCGCCATCACCTTCGATGTGCTGTTCCGCTACCTGAAGCACCTGGGCTATAAGGTGCGCTACGTGCGAAACATCACCGACGTGGGGCATCTGGAGCACGATGCCGATGAGGGCGAGGACAAGATTGCCAAGAAGGCACGCCTGGAGCAGCTGGAGCCGATGGAGATAGCCCAGTACTACACCCGCCGCTACCATCAGGCCATGGACGCCATGGGCGTGGAACGCCCCTCGATAGAGCCATGCGCCACGGGGCACATCATCGAGCAGCAGCAGTTGGTGCAGCAGATTCTGGACAACGGCTTTGCCTACGAGTCGAACGGTTCCATCTACTTCGACATTGAGGCCTATAACAAGAAATATCAGTATGGCATCCTCAGCGGTCGCTCCTTGGAGAACGTGAAGGACGCCAGCCGCGAGCTCGACGGCGTGGGCGAGAAACGCCATCAGGCCGACTTCGCCCTGTGGAAGAAGGCGCAGCCCGAGCACATCATGCGCTGGCCATCGCCCTGGAGCGACGGCTTCCCCGGCTGGCACTGCGAGTGCACCGCCATGGGCCGCAAGTACCTGGGTGAGCAGTTCGACATCCACGGCGGCGGCATGGACCTCGTATTCCCCCATCACGAGTGCGAGATAGCTCAGGCGCAGGCCTCGATGGGCCATCAGGCCGTGAAGTACTGGATGCACAACAACATGATTACCATCAACGGGCAGAAGATGGGCAAGTCGCTTGGCAACTTCATCACGCTCGAGCAGTTCTTCACTGGTCAGCACGAGCTGCTGACGAAGCCCTATTCGCCCATGACCATCCGCTTCTTCATCCTCTCTGCCCACTACCGTGGCACCGTCGACTTCAGCGATGAGGCCCTGCAGGCTGCCGAGAAGGGACTGGAGAAGCTGCAGAACGCCCTCGCCGATCTCGACCGCCTGTCGAGCATGTCGTCATGCCATGACGACAAACCCCAGCAGTGCGACGTTGAGACCGAAAGCGTGGTGAAGACCCTCCGCCAGCGCTGCTACGACGCCATGAACGACGACCTGGCCACGCCGCAGGTCATCAGTCTGCTCTTCGAGGCCGCCACGGTGGTGAACCGTCTCGTGGACCACAAGGCCACCATCTGCCCTGACTGCCTGAAGGAGCTGAAGGAGGTGATGCACCTTTTCTGCGAGGACATCCTCGGACTGAGCCACGGTTCTTCAACGTTTGGTGCGGAGAACAGCAGCGAGCGCGAGGAAGCCTTCGGACGTGTCGTTGACATGGTGCTTGCCCTGCGTGCCAAGGCCAAGGCTGCCAAGGACTGGGCCACCAGCGACCAGATACGCGACGAGCTGGCTGCCGCCGGCTTCGAGGTGAAGGACACCAAGGACGGCGTCACCTGGAAGCTGAACAAATAAGTTGCAAATCAAGGTTTGTCTACACAAACATCGTCTTTTTTAACAACGAATTATACGAATTAAACGAATTTCAATGCGCAGCAATTCGTTTTAATTCGTATAATTCGTTGTTTCAATGCGCAGCAATTCGTTTTAATTCGTATAATTCGTTGTTTATACAAAGTAGGGCTGTCAGGTGAGCTGCGCCCGCCATTCATTGGGCGTCTTGCCCGTCAGGGTCTTGAAGGTGCGGAAGAACGAGGTTTCGTTGGCGAAGCCTGATTCCCTCCAGATGGAAGACACCTTCAAGTCAGGATGCTCATGAAGCAGTTGCTTGGCGTAGTTCGTTCGGTAGATGGCAACGAACTGCGCGAAAGTGTAGCCGGTTTGGGTGTTGATACATTCTGACACCTGATTGCGGTGAATGCCCAGGTGGTGGGCAATGTCGAGCACTTTCAGCTCGCTGTCTAAGAAGAGGCGCTCCTCTTCCATCAGGTGACGTATGCTCTCCATCAGCTCCTCTGTCGTGTCCTTCGATGAACTATCCACGGATGAGCACAGACTATCTTCCGCGGCCATTGAAGGGCTTTGCCTGCCGTTCTCATTAGTAGCCAGTGCAGGGCCGAGTTCGTCCGTTTCCATTTTTTCGCTGTTCGTTCCTTGATGTCTGTGTCCGTCTGTGTCCCGTTTGAGGCGGACGAACAGAATGCCGATGCCCAGCAGTGCCAGCATGCCTACCGCAAAAAGCCCCCACAGCCACAAACCTGAGCCGTGGGCAGAAGCAGTGGCAGCCTGGCCGTTGACCTGCAGCAGCCATACGCCATCGGTAGGGCTGAAGTTACTGTTCTGCAGGTTGCCGCCCGTCACCACCAGATTGCCGTCGTCGAGCAGGGTCGTCGTAGAGGTAATCGGGCAGGAGTCCAGTGGGTCGGTGTAGTAGAGCGTCAGGTGGGCAGGTTGCTGGGCGTAGTCTACGCAAAGCACGTAGAGACGCTGTTTGTCGTTCTGCACATTGCCGCTTTTGTTGATTCCCACAGTGTAGGCCCGGCGGGCCTGGCGGTCGGCGACGATGGGAGCACCATAGACGATGCTGTCCCAGGGGCTGACCATCGGCACGGGACAGTCGGTGGGCAGCAGCGTGAACACCGTGTCCTGCACCTGCACGAAGGCCAGCTGTCCGCTGCCGTCGGTGGCAGGCATGAGGTAGGCTCCCAACTGGCTTGCCGATGCGGTGCCTTGGCGGGGCCCGTCGCTGATGCGACAGCCGTCCATGCCGCCATTCTGCTGTGCCGACAGCAGCCGCCAGGTCTCCAGTAGCGGCACGCGGAAAGGCTTGCCCCGCAGGCGGTCTGCCCAGATGGTATCGTGGGGAAGGTCGTGCTCATCGAAGTTGCTGACAATGATGACATCGCCATCGCTGGTAGGGAAGATGTAGGGATTGCAGCGGTACGACGTGACGGGCGTAGGCGATAGGAAACGGTGACTGCGGCAGTCGAACAGCTCCGTATTGTCATTAGCATAGTGATTGCCGGAAATGACCACGCGACCGCTGTCGAGCTCCAGCCCGGTGGCCAGCGCTCGCTTCGTGAACATGCAGTCGAAGGCCTCGAAGCAATGCTCGGCGGGATAGTACATCTCCGACTCCCACGTCTGGCCCACGCCGAGGTTCTTCTCGTGGCCGCCGGCCAGCAGGACGCTGCCCGAAGAGAGCAGCACCGCCGTGGCGTTGTCGTGGGGGTAGAGCATGGGCAACTGGTGCCACTCGCCGTCGCGCAGATATTCTGCCGTCGGCGTGGGAATGAAGCCTGTGGTGTGGCCGCCGAAGACCGTCAGCTCGCCATCGCCGAGCAGCAGCGCATGATGGCCGGTGCGGGGCACGTTCATCGGTGGCAACTGCTGGACCTCGATTTTCACCAGAGGGCATGCCGCAGGGCTGTTGTCGGGTGCCGCCGCACTGAGGTGGGCGATGGTCAGGAATATGAGGAGCGTAGAGAGAATGATTCGCTGCATGGGGATAGGTCTGTATTGGTTCATCTTCCTTTTGCTTGCAAAGATACGAAAAAGATTTCGAGTTTTCAAGAAAAGTAAGGCCTTTTTTTGCGTCATCCTATCCATCGCCAATCTGAGGCGTTGCCCTTTGCTCATGTTTTCAATGAGAAAAAGGCAACGCCGCAGATTCATTACATGAGACTTGCGTCCGTTGAAAAAGGTCAGCACCGCAGGAACAGGCTATATGCCGCGGCTGTAGGCTGGCTGGTCGGTGGGCGTGTCGCTGGGGTTGTTCACGTCGGTGCCGCCGGCGTAGACGGCCTGGCGCACGTTGAGCACCAGCGTGTCGTTGGTGGCGATGAAGGTCACTTCCTGCGAGCGCGTCGCGGTGGTGAGGTTCTGCGTGCAGGCCACGGTCACCTCCGGCGTGCCGCTGGTGTAGGGCACGAGGGTGGTGGTGAGCCACGAGGCGGAGCCACTCTTGCGGCTGACCTCGCTGCTCAGGCCCTGCAGGCGGATGGTAATCTCGGAGGCATCGGCAGGCATGTCGCACTGCTGCGTGAGGTGCTTGCCTTTCGGCTGCGTGGGCGTGGGTGGCTGGGGCGTGGGCTCGTCGGGGTCGTCGCCGCCACCGCAGGCCGTGAGGGCCAGCGCGGCAGCGAGGGCTATATAAAGAAATGCATTGGTTTTCATAATGATGGGGTTTTGAGGGTTATCTGATGACTATCTTGCGGCCGTTCTGGAAGTAGATGCCGGGCTGTGTGGGCTTGTCGATGGGGCGGCCCTGCAGGTCGACCATCTGTCCGGTGGGTTGCGATGGCATCGCAACATACTCGACGGCATCGGTGGCCTCGCCGTCGATGAGGAAGGCGCGGGCGGCGGCTCCCTGCGGGACGGCCAGCCAGGCGCGGTGGCCCTCGATGCGGAAGGCGGTTCCCTGCTGTGCTCCCCAGAACCAGCCGAACGACTGTGCCAGCGAGGTGCCGCTGGGGCCGTAGGCCAGCTTGTAGAAGAGGTTCTGGCCGTCGGTGGCGGTGGTGGTGGGCTCGTCGCTGCCGTGCAGCAGGTTCTCTCCGCTATAGGTGGCGGCGTCGCTGGTGCTGGTGAGGGTGTAGGTGGCGGCCTTCTTCTCGCTGGCCTCGATGAGCACGGCGGTGCCCTTAGGCACGATGCTGCCCGAGAGGGCACTGTAGCTGAGGCGGCCACCGCTGACTGCGCTCACGGTGCTGGCCTTCAGGCCTGCGGGCAGGGCGTAGTTGTTCTGCGAGTCGAAGAAGGTGGCATAGCCGGCATCGGCCACGGTCAGGGCGTAGGTGGTGGCCGACGAGCCGCCGATGGTGATGGTCTTCTCGGCCTTCAGCTCCTTCGCCTCATTCCAGCCCACGCGGTCGGTGGCCACAGCGCAGAGGCCGTACTTCGTGCCGGGCTCGCAGGCGATGCTGGCGGCGGAACCGTCGGCCACGGTGGCCAGCAGCGTGGGCTCGGTGCTGTCGTTGATGAAGGCGTAGAGCGTGTAGTGGTCGATGCCGCTGGTCTTGTCGCTACCCTCGATGGTGACCACGAGCTGGTCGCCCTGCTCCTCGGCCTTCGTTACGCGCGACGTGGGATAGTCTGTGTCGAAGGTGTTCACGTAGGTGTTGGTCGTGATGGGCTCGTTAGCGTCGAAGACGATGGTGGCCTTGTTGCTGATGGAGGAGCCGTTGGCGGGGTTCGCCTTGTGCTCGATGGTGAACGATACGAAGCCCTCGCCCACGCCGTTGTCGTTGTTGGGCAGCAGGAAGCCGTTCATCACGTCGTCGAGCTCGTTGCCGTTCTTCTCTAATGAGACGAAGGCCCAGCGGGCAATGCCGGTCTCCGGGTCGAACTGTCCGCTGACGCGCACGAGGATGTCGTGGCCGTTCACCTTATATTCTATGTCGCGCGTGAATTCCTTGTTGCCGCTGCCGCCCACCGTGTAGGCGTTGTCGGCCCATCCGAAACCGCTGAAGCTGAAGGTCTCGGCATCGAGCTTCGAGAGGTCGAGCGTGTCGGTGACGAACACCTCGTTGGCGGGAGCCGAAGCCGAGGCCTTGTTCTCGAAGGTAATCATGTAGGGCATCTGGTGGATAGGCTTGATGTAGTGGCGCTCCTCGTCGGGGCCCCACGGGCCAATCATCTCGTTGGGGTCGTAGCTGCGCACACCCACCAGATGGCGGTACTTCTGTGATGAGGCCAGGCATCCTGCCACGCTCACCACATTGCAGATGCCGTTCCAAACCGCTTCTACGGCAGTATGCAGAATCCAGCTTCCACCCAGGGTGCCTATGTCGGCCACCGTTCCGATGCACGAGATGGCAGCCCCGGCAATGTTTGTAACGAGGTTAGCTACAGCCCAGGAATGCGTCTCTTTCCATGCCAGGCGCACCTTGTCTACGTTGTACACACATCCCACGACGGGGACGGAGCCCATGGCTGTGTCCTTGAACCAGCCGTAGAAATACTCTCCGAAACATTCTGCCAGACCACTATCCCAGCGGTCGTGCACGTTCAGCATATCGTCCCATTCATCGCGTTCACCTGCCTTGGTGCGGCTGCTACTGGTGTCCACCTCGTAGGCACCCATGGGCTGTCCGCAGCCATAGACCATGTCGATGCCGGCCTGGGTGGCGGTGCCTCCGTTCTTCATGCTTACCCTGAAGGTGAAATGGTTCTCGCCGTTGGGGGCAATAAAAGGTATGTTGAGCAGGAAACCACGCATGGGGCCGTATTGCGGCGTGTTGATGACCACGCCCTTCTCGCCTTCCTTGAAGAGGTCTCTCACCTCCTGAGGAATGTCTTCACCGAAGCATTCTATGGGGAAGTCGAATGAAACATCAACCATACCGTCGTTGTCGCTGATGAAGAGGAAGAAGGGAATGTTATAGGCAGCCACATTGCTGCGGTTGGCGAAGTCGATGCTGTATTGCTGGTACTTTCCCCAGAGCATCTTGTCGCGTCCGCTCACTTCCACCAACACGTCGGGATAGCCGTCGCCCTTCAGCAGCTCGAAGCCGTTCTTCAGGGTGTCGTTGGCCACGATGACGTCGTAGTGGCCCAGCTTTGCCTCACGCAGGTCGAACTGTGCCTCAGCCAGGTCGGTGGGAGAGGTGACCTTGCTGGAGTTGTAGTCGCGGTCTATGAGCCACTTGCCCTCAATCTCCAGCGTTCCCTGCTTCAGCACCACTTTCGGCTGCTTGCTATAGGTCAGGCTATATCCTCCCTGGATGCGCAGGCGAACGGCATCGCTGGGTGCTGCTGCATCGGGGAACACTCGGCTCAGTCCTCCCACCAGGATGCTCTGCTGGGTGGCGACGTAGGCGTTGGTGGTCTTGCCGTCGCCCTTGGCTATCATCCAGTAGTTGTACTGGCCGGGGTGGCCGCTCACGTCCTGCTTCTCGTGGTGGTTCTTGCTGGTGCTGTATTTATCGAAGCGGTTCAGGTTCCAGGGGTCGGGCTTGATCCACTGGTAGGCCTGGCCGTCCTGCGTCATGTCGGTCATGTAAATGGTCTGGCCCGTCAGGTCCTTGGTCAGGGTGAACTCGGGGTGCGGTGGACGGATGCCGTCGTGTGCCTTCAGGTAGTTCTCCAGGAGCGGGGCGGGGTCGTTATGGTACTGGCTCTGGTCTTGCAGCGAGCCGTCGAAGGTGAGCAGCAGGCGGCAGTCCTTGTCCTTGGCGTCGGGCCGTGCGTAGATGTGCTGCATGATTTCCTCGTGCGAGAGGGCTCGGCTGTAAAGGGCGAAGTTATCCACGTAGGTCTCGTTGACATGATAGTCGCCGACGATGTTGGGGCCGATGACGATGGGGTTGTTGCCCATGGCGACGGGGCCGCGCTCGGTCTGGGTGCCCATGAGCAGGCCGTCGACGTAGAAGCGGATGTTGTCCTGCTCCACGCGGGAGTCGTAGGTCAGGGCCAGGTGGTGCCATGTGCCCTCCTCGGTGACGCGATAACGCCATCGGTCCCACACCTCCTTGCCCTTGGCATCCACAGAGAGGTCGGTGCTGAGGCCTGCGTAGAAGCTGTAGCCTTGATTGCCGTCCTCGTGGGCCTCAATGTACCATCCGCCACGATAGATGGAGCCGCCATGATTAGGGTTGGAATTGCTGAGGGCGGCTATCTCGTGAGTTCCGCCGCTGCGCTTGTCGATGCGCACCCAGCACTCCACGGTCATGGCCTCGCGGGTCTCCATGATGCTGGGCGTCATGGGGATGGTGACATTGGTGAGCGGATAGTTGATGAGGCGCGTCTCGGGCACGGATATGTCGAGCGCCATCTCCTGGCCCGTGGTGGCGGGTGCCGGGTCGTTGCGCCGATAGACGATGCTCCAGAAGTAGGGGTCGAAAGGCTTGTAGGGAGCCTGATAGTTCATCACCCAGTGCTCGGTGCCCTCGCTGTCTAAGCGCACGGTGAGCGAGTGGTTGTTGCCTCTGCCTCCATACCACGACTCGTAGCCTAAGGCCAGGTTGCGGTGTACGGTGCGGAAGCCGTCCTTCGACTCCACCAGCAGGCCGCGGCAAGCGGTCAGATAGACGTGCTGGCCCGTGGGGTCGTCGGGAGCCAGGTAGAGGTCGTAGAAGTTGGAGTTGTCTGAGTATTGCGAATTCCAGAAGCAGCGCGGCTGCGTCTCCCAGGTCTGGCCGCCGTCGTGCGAGTGGTACATCCGGGGACCGTTGGGCGTCGATAGCACGTAGACGTTCTGGCCCTTGGCGGCGATGGCGCAATACGTATTCTTTGACTCGGGCAGGTACATGGCCTTGGTCCACGTCTTGCCGAAGTCGGTGGAACGGCGGAAGATGGTATGGTTGCGGTCGTTGGTGGGATGAGGATCCCCCTGGTCCTCGGCACAGCCCTGGAAGATGACGTTGATGACGTCGCCCTCCAGGGTCATCTGGGCGTGGTAGTTGAAGGATTGTCCGTTGAAGCCCCTCATATATTCCAGCGAGCACCACGAGGTGTCGTCCTTCACCAGGGGCGCCACGTTCTGCGTGGTGATGGTTTCGCCGCCGTCGCTGGAGGTCGATATATAGACGTTGCCCCAGAGCATGTTGTAGTTCCAGTACAAGTCGTTGCCCAGCACGGCCCATTGGCGGCCCGATACCTTCAGGTCCACCAGCTCCTGGGTGGTGTCAATCAACTTATTGTTAAAGGTCTGACCGCCATCGAAGGAGGTCAACACGCGTGTCTTGTAGCCATTGTTGCTATACTGGAAGGCTATGACCACGGTCTGGCCGTCGGCCTCTACATGCGGACGGCCATAAGGGAAGGTGCGATATTTGTAGAAGCCTTCTTCTTGGCTGCTTTCTGCCAACACACGTTGCTGGAATGTTGCGCCGCCGTCGTGCGAGTAAGTGTAGAGCAGTTGGCTCTGTTCGACCTCGTCGCTGGTGACAGACTTGATGATGGTGACGAAGTACACGTCCTGCCCTTCCACTTCCATCCACTTGGCGTTGGTGCCGAAGTTGCCGCCCACGTAGTTGATGTCGGTCATATTCATCGTCGTTGACTTCACTACAGCGCGCGGCTCCTCCCACGTCTTGCCAGCATCGGTGCTCCGGCGGTACCACAGGCAGTACTCGCCTGCGGCATTAGGCTTCCAGTCGATCCAGGCCACATGGATGGTCTTGCCCGATACTTGCACGTCCATCGGCAGTTGGTCTGAGGTGTAATACGTGATGTCGGTCGTGCCGAGCGAGAGGTTCTTCCAGCCGCCCCAGTTCGAGGGCACGTACTGTTCTTCGTTGGCCGCCAGCGCATTCATCGGCAGCGCCACCAGCAGGGCCAGAAATAGTTTGAATGTCTTTTTCATTTGCATCCTGATTTAGTTGTTGGTGGCAAAGATAGGGGAAATAAATCGGAAAAGGACTAACAATTTGCAAAAACGACTAACAATTTGCAAAAATGGGCCGTTTTTTGCAAATTGTTAGTCCTTTTCGCTCTTTTTCTGCGATTTTAGACAATTTTTTTGCCGCCATTTAGTGATGAGCACTCCCCTCCGATGTAGGGGAAAGACAGGTAGGCGACCAAGGTCGGGAATGGGTCTTGCGAAGTTTTTGTCCAGGATTAATTGTTATGCCATTTTCTACATTTTTATGCCAAAATGTCAAAATATTTCACAGAAAAATATGTTCACGGCGACGAAGCATTCTGGAGTGAAAAATGGCCGTTTTGGAGCCTTGGGGAGGCGTTGCCCGATGAAAAAACGGGCCGCAAACGACGAAGATTTGCACATAGGCCCTACTTTTGTGCACGTTTTTCGCTCAAATTTTGCTGCTTTTCGCGTTTTTGTAAGCACGCCAAATTTTCAAAAGTCAACGCCAAATTTTCAAAAGTCGTTGACTTTTTTTTCTCAACGAAGCCCCAATTTTGCTAAATTTCGGCCAACGTGCTGACAGTCAGTCATTTAGTAAACCCTCAAAAACAGGCGTTTTTTCGTCCAAAAGTTGTTTTCGTGGAGAATTTTTGAAATATGGAGGCCAAAAATGGCCTTTTTGTCAATTTTGTTCAAAAAAAATATGTTTATACAGTTGTCGTTTTTTTTCGTCATTTTGTGGTCTGCGACCGCGAAGTGAAGAAAAAAACAAACGGTTTGTTTTGTTCTTCGCTCGTTTTTTCGTAACTTTGCCCCGACTAAGAACCTCAAATCAAAAAGAAAGCTATGTACGGAAAAATGAAAGAACATCTCGCACAGACGTTGAGCGAGATTCGTGAGGCCGGACTCTACAAGGAGGAGCGGCTCATCTGCAGTCCGCAGCGGGCTGCCATCGAGGTGGCTGGCAAGGAAGTGCTGAACTTCTGCGCCAACAACTATCTGGGCCTGAGCGACCATCCACGGCTCATCGAAGCCTCGAAGCGCATGATGGACCGCCGCGGCTTTGGCATGTCGAGCGTGCGCTTCATCTGCGGCACGCAGGACATCCACAAGGAGCTGGAGCAGGCTATCTCAAGCTATTTCAAGACCGACGACACCATCCTCTACGCCGCCTGCTTCGATGCCAACGGCGGCGTGTTCGAACCGCTGTTCACCGAGGAGGATGCCATCATCAGCGACGCGCTGAACCACGCCTCCATCATCGACGGCGTGCGCCTCTGCAAGGCCAAGCGCTACCGCTATGCCAATGCCGACATGCAGGAGCTGGAGCGCTGTCTGCAGGAGGCCCAGGCGCAGCGCTTCCGCATCATCGTCACCGACGGCGTGTTCTCGATGGACGGCAACGTGGCACCGGTGGACAAGATTTGCGACCTGGCCGAGAAGTACGACGCGCTGGTGATGGTCGACGAGAGCCATTCGGCAGGCGTCGTGGGCAAGACGGGCCACGGCGTGAGCGAGTTCTTCGATACCTACGGACGCGTGGACATCTATACCGGCACGCTCGGCAAGAGCTTCGGCGGTGCCCTGGGTGGCTTCACTACGGGTCGCAAGGAGATTATCGACCTGCTGCGCCAGCGCTCGCGTCCCTATCTGTTCAGCAACTCGCTGGCTCCGGCCATTATCGGTGCCTCGCTCGAGGTGTTCAAGATGCTGGGCGAGAGCAACGAGATTCACGACCGTCTGGTGGAGAACGTGAACTACTTCCGCGACAAGATGATGGCTGCTGGCTTCGACATCAAGCCCACGCAGAGCGCCATCTGCGCCGTGATGCTCTACGACGCCAAGCTCTCGCAGGTCTATGCCGCACGCATGCAGGAAGAGGGCATCTACGTCACGGGCTTCTACTATCCCGTGGTGCCGAAGGGCCAGGCCCGCATCCGCGTGCAGATTTCGGCCGGCCACAACCGCGAACAGCTCGACAAGTGCATCGCCGCCTTCGTCAAGGTGGGGCGCGAGCTGGGAGTGCTGAAATAAAAATGAGAAATGAGGAATGAGAAATGAGAAATGGGCTGCGCATCAGGAGGCAATATTCCGGCGCAGCCCATTTCTCATTCCTCATTTCTCATTTCTCATTCCTCATTCCTCATTTTCACATCAGACTGTTGATGGTTTTGATGAAGTTGCTGTGCTTGAAGCACTGCACATTATCTCAAAGTTTTTAGGGTTAAACAACTGTTATGGTCGATTAAGACTGGTGTCTTCGCCGGGTGATGATTACCGAGAGTCCCATCGACAGTACCAGCGTTCCGAAGATGAAGGCCAGCGACCAGGGGGTGGGAATCTCCGTGTGGGGCATGTTGATGTCGAGGCCCACCATGCGGCCCAGGGCGTTCACATACTCATCCATGGCCAGCAGCATCTTCACGCCCACGAAGATGAGGATGATGCCCAGTCCGTACTTCAGGTAGGCAAAATACTTCGAGATGGCGGCCAGGGCGAAGTAGAGCGCCCGCAGGCCCAGGATGGCGAAGATGTTCGAGGTGAGGACGATGAAGGGGTCGCGGCTGACGCTGAAGACGGCGGGGATGCTGTCTACGGCGAAGGCCACGTCGCTGGTCTCGATGACGATGAGGGCGATGAAGAGGGGCGTGGCCAGACGGCGTCCCTGCTCCACGATGAAGAACTTGTCGCCGTCCATCTTGGTTGCCACGGGGAAGAACCGCTTGAACAGGCGCACGATGAAGTTGTTGCCAGGGTCGCCCTGCTTTTCGTCGTCGTGGGTGAACATCTTGCTGCCCGTGTAGAGCAGGAACAGACCGAAGAGGCCCAGCACCCACTCGAAGCGTTCCACCACCGCCGCACCGGCGAAGATGAACACGCTGCGCAGCACCAGCGCCCCGAAGATGCCCCAGAAGAGCACCTCGTGCTGGTACTTTCGCTCGATGCCGAAATAGGAGAAAAGCATGAGGAAGACGAAGAGGTTGTCCATCGACAGCGACTTCTCTATGAGGTAGCCTGCCAGGAACTCCATCGCCTTCTCGTGAGGGTCAACAGGATAGAACAGATAGATGCCCACACAGAAGATGAGCGACACGGCTATCCACACGCACGTCATGCGCAGCGCCTCGCCGACACCCACTTCGTGCTGCCCTTTCTTGCCGAACATCTTCAGGTCGGCAACGAGCATGATGATTACAAGAATATAGAATACAATCCAGGCCCAGACGGGCATTCCCATCAACATAGATTTTGCGTTTACAGTTACTTTGTTTGCTTTTTGGGGTGCAAAGGTACGGATAATTTTCCATTTGCACCCCAGAAAGGCATGACAAAGTTGTTACAAATCTTCGAGCATGCGCTTCAGCACCACCGAGCAGCTGATTTCGCGGTTGGCGGCTTCGGGGATGACGAGCGAGTTGGGGCTCTCGATGACGTCGTCGGTGACGATGAGGTTGCGGCGCACGGGCAGGCAGTGCATGAACTTGCCGTTGTTCGTCCACGACATGTGCTCGCTGTCCACCGTCCACGAGCGGTCCTCGCAGGTAATCTTGCCGTAGTCCTGAGGATTCGTCACGCCGGGGTTCGACCAGTTCTTGGCGTAGATGAAGTCGGCACCCTCGAAGGCCTTGCGCTGGTCGTACTCCACGCGGGCGTTGCCGATGAAGCGCGGGTCGAGCTCGTAGCCCTTCGGATGGGTGATGACCAGGTCGATATCTGGGTCGGCCTGCATCCACTGGGCGAAGCTGTTGGGCACGGCCTGGGGCAGCGCACGGCAGTGGGGAGCCCAGGTAAGGACGACCTTGGGCCTACCCCCAGTCCCTCCACAGGGGAGGGGAGAGTCTGCCCTCAAGAGCCCCTCACTTGGGGAGGGGTGGTTTTCCTTAATCGTAATCAGGTCGGCAAAGGCCTGTAGCGGGTGCACGGTGGCCGTCTCCATGGCGAAGACGGGACGGCCGGAGTACTTGATGAACTGGTGGAGCACCGTCTCGGCGTAGTCGTAGTCGCGGTCGGAGAGCCCGGCGAAGGAGCGCACGCCGATGATGTCGCAGTAGCAGCCCATCACGGGGATGGCCTCAAGCAGGTGCTCGCTCTTGTCGCCGTCCATGATGACGCCGCGCTCCGTCTCCAGCTTCCAGGCGCCGGCGTTCACGTCGAGCACGATGACGTTCATGCCCAGGTTCATGGCGGCCTTCTGCGTGCTGAGGCGCGTGCGCAGTGAGTTGTTGAAGAATATCATCATGAGCGTCTTGTTGCGGCCCAGATGCTGATACTTGAAGCGGTCGTTCTTAATCTCTTGTGCCTCGGCGAGTGCTTGACGGAGGTCGCCGATGTCTTGTACGTTGATAAAGGTTTTCATGCTTTTTTTCTTCGTTTTTTTCGTTGTTTCGTTATAACGTTATTTCGTTATATCGCTTTTTGGGGTTAGGCGGGTCTTGTCTGTCCTTCGCCCTCGATGAGCCATTTGTAGGTGGTGATTTCCTCTAAGGCCATAGGACCGCGTGGACCCAGCTTCTGCGTGCTGATGCCAATCTCAGCGCCGAGGCCGAACTGGGCACCGTCGGTGAACGAGGTGGGGGCATTCCAGTAGACGCAGGCGGCATCGACCTCCTGCTGGAAGCGACGGGCGGCCTCCTTGTTCTCGGTGATGATGGCCTCGCTGTGCCCCGAGCCGTAGCGGTCGATGTGAGCGAGGGCCTCGTCGAGCGAGGCTACGGTCTTCACGGCCAGCTTGTAGTCCATGAACTCCGTGCCGAAGCTGTCGTCGGTGGCATGCTGCAGCAGCGGGTAGTGGCCGTCGAGGGCGGCGTAGGCCTGCTCGTCGGCATAGATGGTCACGGGAGGCTTCCCGTTTGTCGCTGCCGCGCTCGCTTCACCGTTTGTTGCGACTGAGTCGCAACATACACTGGGGTGAAGCGGAGCCACGAGCGAGGGCAGGTCGCCGAGACGGCTGCGGTGGACAATGAGGCAGTCAAGGGCGTTGCAGACGCTGACGCGGCGCGTCTTGGCGTTGTGGATGATGGCGCGGCCCATCGCCAGGTCGCCCTCCTGGTCGAAATAGGTGTTGACGACGCCGGCGCCGGTCTCGATGACGGGCACGCGGGCTGTGTCGCGCACGAAGTCGATGAGCCTGCGGCCACCGCGGGGGATGCAGAGGTCGATGTAGCCCACGGCGGAGAGCATCTCGCCCGTGGCCTCATGGGTGGCGGGCAGCAGGGCGACGACGTCGGGGCTGATGCCGTGCTTCTTCAGTACGTCGTGGATGATGGCCACGCCTTTGCGGTTGCTGGCGTCGGCATCCTTGCCGCCCTTCAGCACACACGCGTTGCCACTCTTGAAGCAGAGCGAGAAGACGTCGAAGGTGACGTTGGGCCGGGCTTCGTAGATGATGCCAATGACGCCGAAGGGCACGCTGACGCGGCAGAGGCGCAGCCCGTTGGGCAGCGTCTTCTGCTTGGTGATGTGCCCCAGCGGCGAGGGCAGCGTAGTCACATTGCGCATGTCCTGGGCGATGGCCTCCAGACGGGCGCTGGTCAGCTGCAGACGGTCGTAGAGCGGGTTCTCGCGCTCCATGCGGCTCAGGTCCTCGGCGTTGGCCTGCAGGATTTCCTCCTTATTATATATAATAGCGTCGGCCACAGAGAGTAGCACGTCGTTGCGCTGCTGGTCGCTGAGCAGTGCCAGCTGGCGGCTGGCCTGCTTGGTTCTTGCGAATTGTTCGTTCATCTTTTCTTTCTCTGTTTATGTTGTTTTTGTGAATGATTACTCTTAGAAAATGCCGAAGAGCTTCTTGCCCTCGAACAGCTCCAGCACCTGCTGCTCCACGGGTGTTCGGAGCACGATTTCGTTTTCCTCCCAGAACGTCGGGTCGTAGCCTTGTGCCTCAATGACATCGTGCAGGTTAGCCTGACTGCCAAGCTGTTTGCCACGGCCTATCTCCCTGTCGCCGATGTTGAAGAGCAGCGAATGGGTGTGGATGGTCTTTCCGTGCAGTTGGTGTTCTTCGTCGATGACCACCGACTCCACTTCCAGGAAGTTGCGTTCTTCGGTCATTGTCACCACGAAGTGATATTCGGTGTCGATAACGTCGTCGTAAGACGTTTGGTTAAAGGCCTCCCTCAGCTTCTCCATGTTGCGGTCGCCCCGTTGTTCGCGGTGCAGGATAACCATGTTCAGCAAGTCGCCTTCCATCTTGCGCAGGCGGAAGGTGGTGGCATCGAAGTAGAGAATGGCATCGAGAATGGGCTTGTCGGTGGGCTTGGGCCTGAAGTGCACAGCCAGCAGACGGTCGTCGCCGCTGCCCATCATGCTGAAGCTCAGGTCGTAGTAGCTGTCGTAGTATTTCGTCAGCGGATAGCGGTCGTTGGCACTGACGGAATGGCCAGGCATCGCCATGAGCTGAAGCTGCGAGGTGGAGAAGAAGTTGGCGTAGAAGGAATAGTAGTGGGTGCTGTCGGGCTGTATGCCTGCGAAGCGTCCTTTGTTGAGGGCAAGTTCGCGCAGCCACACCGCTGACCGCCCGCTGAGGAAGGCCTCCATGAACTCATAGCAGACGGAGTCGGCATAGGCTGTCTGGCGGTAGAAGAAGTTCGCCTTCTGCTTCTTGTTCTTTTTCAGCTGCCGTTCGGTCTCTTTGATGGCTTCTTTCAGGTAGGCGTTGTAGGGCCTGACGGTCACCTCGCCCAGCGACGTGGTCATTGGCATCAGTTTCACCAGTCCGTCCGTCTGTTCAGCCGTCAGTCTGATGGTTTTGTAGCCCACATAACTGATGCGCAGCACGTCGGAGAGCTGGCAGCTGATGCTGAACTGTCCCTCGGCGTTGGTGATGGTAGAGTTGGTGCGGCTGACGAAGATGCTGGTGTAGGGCAGGGGCTGGCTGGTCAGCGCGTCGACGACGACGGCCTCTACGGTGGTCGTCTGTGCGCTGGCTGCCGTTGCCATCCACATCCATATCAGCAGTAAGCTTGTCAGTCTGTTGTTCATGGGAAATCTCTTTTCGTTCAGGCTGGCAGGAACTCGGTGTGAGGAGTGCTGTCGAGGCGTTGCAGCAGGTCGCCGAGGATGTTGTCGCGCTCGCCGTTGGCGATGATGACGCGGATGCCGGCCTGCTGCACCTTCTGCGCCGTGGTGTACTTCGAGTGCATGCCGCCGCGGCCAAAGGCACTCTTCTCTTCCTTGATATACTGCGAGAGGTCGCAGCCTGGCTCCACCCGTGGGATGATGCGCGATGCAGGATTGTCGGGGTGGCCGTCGTAGATGCCGTCGATGTTGCTCAGCAGCACCAGCGTCTCGGCATCCATCATCTGGGCGATGAGGCCCGAAAGCTCGTCGTTATCGGTGAACATCAGCTCGGTGACGCTCACGGTATCGTTCTCGTTGACGATGGGCAGCACCTCGTTCTCGAGCATCACCTGCATGCAGGCCTGCTGGTTGCGGTACTGCTCGCCGGGCTCGAAGTTTTCTTTCATTGTGAGCACCTGGCCCACGTGGATGCCATACTCGCGGAACAGGTCGTAGTAGAGTCCCACGAGCTTCACCTGGCCCACGGCACTGAAGAGTTGGCGCTGCTCCACCGAGTCGAGCGAGTGTTCCACGGTGAGCTCGCGCCGACCGCAGGCCACGGCACCGCTCGACACGAGGATGACCTCGTAGCCCTGTCGCCGCAGCCACGCAATCTGGTCGACGATGGCCGACATGCGGGTGACGTCGAGTTTGCCGTCCTTCCGCGTCAGCACGTTCGAGCCAACCTTGATGACTATTCGTTTCTCCATATTGTCAGAAAGTTGAGGGTGCAAAGATACACAAAAAAAAGCGAACCGCCTTACAAATCAAAAGAAAAAGTGCCAGATGGTGACACTTTGTGATAAAAAAGCGCCATCGCATGAACAATTTGCATGCGATGGCGTAATAATGGTGGCGCTTTTGCTTTGAAAGTACTGGAAAGAGGCGCTCAGAGCAGACGCTGGCTCAGCTTGTCGAGCATGTCGGCAGTCATCTCCTTCAGGCCGTAGCGGTGCTGCCAGTCCCATTCGCGGCGTGCACACGAGTCGTCCATCATGTCGGGCCAGGATTCGGCAATCGACTGCTTCAGCGGGTCCACGTTGTAGACCATCTCGAACTCCGGGCGCAGCTTCTTGATGGCGTGGTAGATCATGTCGGGGTCGAAGCTCATGGCGGCCACGTTAAAGCCGTTGTGGTGAACCAGTCGGGTGGGGTCGGCCTCCATCAGCTGTATGGCGGCGTGCAGGGCGTCGGGCATGTACATCATGTCCATGCGCGTGCCGGCCTTGATGGGGCAGGTGAAGCGCTCGCCGCGTACGGCGTAGTAGTAGATGTCGACGGCGTAGTCGGTGGTGCCGCCTCCTGGCGGCGTGACGTAGCTGATGATGCCTGGGAAGCGCACCGAGCGCGTGTCCACGCCGTACTTGTAGTGATACCAGTCGCTGATGAGCTCCGTCGTCACCTTCGACACGCCGTAGATGGTGCGCGGCCGCTGGATGGTGTCCTGGGGCGTCATGTCGTGGGGCGTCTCCAGCCCGAAGGAGCCTATCGAGCTGGGCGTGAACACGGCGCAGTGCTCCTGGCGGGCCACCTCGAGGATGTTCCACAGCCCGTCGATGCCAATCTGCCAGGCCAGGCGGGGCTTGCTCTCGGCTACCACCGAGAGCAGGGCTGCCAGATTGTAAATGGTGTCGATGTGATATTGCTTCACCACGGCGGCAATGGCCTCGCCGTCGGTCACGTCGGCCAATGCCTTGGGGCCGCTTTCGGCCAGTGCCCCTTTGGGCTCAGCACCCTTGATGTAGCCAGCCACCACGTGGTCGCCGCCGTAGCGCTGTCTGAGTTCCATAGTTAGTTCCGAACCGATTTGTCCAGTAGAGCCAATCACAAGAATATTCTTCATGTTGATGTAAGGATTTAAGATTTAGAGTGCAAAGGTATAGAAAAAGTTTTAATCTTTTGTTCTTTTTTGGGAAAAAATGAGTAATTTTGCACGCGAATTGTAATTTTATCCAAAAATCATTTATCAAAGCATGAGAAAATCTTTCGCTTTACTGGCTTTGCTGATGCTTTTAGCCTCAGCCGCTGTGGCCGCTCCGCGCACGAAGGCGCAGATGGAGCAGGCTGCCCGCCAGGCCATCAACCATCAGCGCAGCCAGCGCCACATGGCTCCCAGCGCAATGCCTGTGAAGGTGCTGCGCAGTATTGAACAAGTAGAGATTATCGGCACGGAAGAAGGTGGCTTTGCCGTCATTGCTGCCGATGACCTGATGCCCGCCGTATTAGGCGTCTCTACTGCCCGCTATTCCCAGGGCAAGAACCCTAATTTCGAGTGGTGGCTGACGGCCACTGCCGAGGCTGCCAAGCATGTGGTGCAGAGCCAGGCACCGCTGCAGGTTACCAAGCCCGACCCCACAAAGTATCCTGAAGAAGTGGCCCCGATGGTCACCACGAAGTGGTATCAGATGGAGCCTTACGACGGCATGTGCCCCATCTTCAGCGGCAATACCCATTGCCTCACCGGCTGTGTGGCCACGTCGATGGCACAGATTCTGAACTATCACCAGTCGCCAGAGCACGGCTACGGCCAGCGCACCATCTACTATCGCGGCCAGGCCGTTTCGGCCAATTTCGAGGAAGACTACTACGACTGGGCCAACATGCTCGACATCTATATCCCCGGCAACTACACGCAGGAGGAGGCCGATGCCGTGGCACTGCTGATGCGCGACTGCGGCGTGGCTGCCAACATGGAGTATGGCGGTCCCGACGAGGGTAGCGGAGCCTATTCGCAGGATGCTGCCGAGGGCCTGCGCACCTATTTCGGCTTCGACGAAGCACAGTGCCTGGAACGCGACTACTACAGCGAGCCCGACTGGATGGACATCATCTACCGCGAGCTGTCGGAGAACGGCCCCCTCTACTATGGCGGCGGCGACTACATGTATGGTGGTCATGCCTTCCTCTTCGACGGCTACAATGCCGAAGGACAGGTGTCTGTCAACTGGGGATGGGCAGGCGACGACGATGGCTTCTACCACGTGAGCCAGCTCAATCCTTCCTACTATCACTGGAACTACGCTCAGGACATGATTATAGGCGTGAAGAGCGGCACCCACTCGCTGCTGCGCACCGAGAAGGTGACTGTCAGCGCTGCCGGACAGCTGCAGCAGAAGCTTGAGGAGACGGAGGCTGAGGGTGTCATTGGCACGCTCACCGTGGAAGGTCCGCTGAACAAGGACGACATGATGTACCTGCGGTTCCTGGCTGGGTGGAATGCCGACGGCGAGGCCACTGAGGGCCGCCTGCGCTTACTCGACCTGACCAAGGCCACACTGGAGGAGAACACACTGCCCGAGGGCCTCTTCCGCGACTGCACCTCGCTGCGCCTCGTGCGCCTGCCGGAGACCATCAGCGCCATCGGTGCCGAGGCCTTCAAGGGCTGTAGCGGCCTGGGCGAGCTGCGTGTCACCACCAAGACCGTGCCCACGCTGCTCGGCATGGGCGTCTTCGATGGACTGCCCTTCGGCGTGGCAAAGCTCTACGTGCGTAGCAGCATGAAGACCAAGTTCGTGCAGGCAGCGCAGTGGAACCAGTTCGGCGAGAACAACATCATCCAGGTGGGCACCACGCTGAAAGTGCGTAACGCCATCCGCAAGTATGGCGAGCGCAACCCCGTCTTCACCTACACCGTCAATGGCAACAACGTGCTCCCCGTGGAGGGAATGCCCGCCTTCAGCACCGATGCCCGACCCAATTCGCCGGCTGGCCGCTATGTCGTGCACATCAGTGCCGGCTCCATGGAAAATGCCGAGGCCTACGACTTCACCGACGGCTACCTCATCGTGCAGAAGGTGGCAGCCAAGGCTACCGTGAAGGATGCCGAGCGCTTCGTGGGCGACCCCAACCCGGAGTTCAAGCTGCAGTACGAAGGACTGGTGAACAAGGACGTCGAGCCCGTGTGGCTCCAGGAGCCCGTTTTCGCCACTTCGGCCACGTCGTTCTCCAAGCCGGGCGTCTACACCGTCTTCGTGAAGAGCGCCGAGGCCGAGAGCTACGAGATAACCTTCCAGCCGGGCAAGCTCATCGTGAAGGAGAAGCCCGTGCCCAGCGGCATCAACGAGATGTCGGCCGACGACGGCCAGAAGCCTGCCTACAACCTGCAGGGCCAGCGCGTGAACCAGCAGCGCAAGGGCATCAGCATCGTTGGCGGGAAGAAGGTCATCAGATAATCGCTGCCTGCGGTCCGTCTGGAATAGAACGATAAGAAAGCAAAAACGAGGGGAAACTGGTCGAAGTGCTGGTTTCCCCTCGTTTTTGTTGCCATTTTGTTTGCGAGTATGGGGATTTCTTCGTAATTTTGCGCGCAAAAACTAAATAAATCATCTATGGACGACCAGTTAAGACAGATTGGCGAGCGTCTGCGCGGACTGCGCGACGTGCTCGACATTCCCGCCGACGAGGTGGCCGAGACCATCGGCGTCAGCGTGGAGAAGTATGAGAAGATAGAACAGGGTGAGGCCGACATCACCATCTCGAATCTGATGAAGATTGCGAAGAAGTATGGTATCTCCACCGAGGAGCTGATATTCGCCGAGACGCCGCACATGAAGTCCTACTTCGTCGTGCGCAACGGCCAGGGCGTCAGCATCGAGCGCACGAAGGCCTACAAGTATCAGTCGCTGGTGAGCGGCTTCGTGGGCCACAAGGCCGACGTGTTCATCGTCACCGTCGAGCCGAAGCCCGAGGCCCACGTGGTCTACAAGAACTCCCACCCCGGACAGGAGTTCAACCTCGTGCTCGAGGGCAAGATGGAACTCTACATCGCCGGCAAGACCATTGTGCTCGAGGAGGGCGACTCCATCTACTTCGACTCCACCAAGCCCCACGGCATGCTCGCCGTGGGCAACAAGGCCGTGAAATTCCTGGCATTTACAGTAGAATAACACAAAGACTATGGTAGAAAGATTTCTGAAGCAGACAAGCTTCACCTCAGTGGAGGACTACAACAAGAACCTGGAGTTCATCATCCCCGAGAACTTCAACTTCGCCTACGACGTGATGGACCAGTGGGCCGAGGAGGCACCCGACAAGCTGGCCCTGCTCTGGACCAACGACCAGGGCGAGGAGATTCGTGCCACCTTCGGACAGCTGAAGGAGCAGAGCGACCAGGCGGCCAGCTATCTGCAGTCGCTGGGCATCGGCAAGAACGACCCCGTGATGCTCATCCTGAAGCGCCGCTACGAGTGGTGGATAGTGATGCTGGCGCTGTGCAAGATTGGCGCTGTTGTCATCCCCGCCACCCACATGCTGACGAAGAAGGACATTATCTATAGGAATACGCGGGCCAGCGTGAAGGCCATCGTCTGCGTGGACGATGCCTACGTCTGCGAGCAGATAGGCCTGTCCGTCGACGAGAGTCCCACGCTGAAAAGCGTCGTCGTAGTGGGCGACCATAAGCCTATGGCGACAGCTGATTCTTCACTCTTCACTCTTCACCCCTCACTTTGCCACGACTGGCAGGCAGAGTGGAGGCTGGCACCTAAGTTTCAGCGTCCGGCATTCGTCAACACCAATGACGACACGATGCTGATGTACTTCACCAGCGGCACAAGCGGCGAGCCGAAGATGGTGGCCCACGACTATCTCTACGCCATGGGACACCTCACCACAGGCGTCTTCTGGCACAACCTGCACCCGGGAAGCCTCCACCTCACCGTGGCCGACACGGGCTGGGGAAAAGCTGTGTGGGGAAAGTTCTACGGACAATGGTTCGCCGGGGCTACGGTCTTCGTCTTCGACCACGAGAAGTTCAACGCCGACACGCTGCTGCGACAGATGGAGAAGTACAGGGTGACCAGCTTCTGCGCACCGCCGACCATCTATCGCTTCATGATACGCGAGGACTTGTCGAAATACGACCTCAGCAGCCTGGAGTACTGCTGCACCGCCGGCGAGGCACTGAACCCTGCCGTCTACGACAAGTTCCTTGAAAAGACGGGCATCCGCATGATGGAGGGCTTCGGACAGACCGAGACCACCATGACGCTGGGCACCTTCCCCTGGATGACGCCGAAGCCCGGCTCGATGGGCATGCCCAACGCCCAGTACGACATCGGCCTCATCAAGCCCGACGGCACCCCCTGCGAGGACGGCGAGAAGGGCGAAATCGTGGTGCGCGTGGGCGACAAGAAACCCATCGGCCTCTTCAAGGGCTACTACCGCGACGACGAGAAGACCCGCGAGGCCTGGCACGACGGACTCTACCACACGGGCGATATGGCCTGGCGCGACGAGGACGGCTACTACTGGTTCGAGGGACGCATCGACGATGTCATCAAGTCCTCGGGCTATCGCATCGGCCCCTTCGAGGTGGAGAGCGCGCTGATGACCCATCCCGCCGTGGTGGAGTGTGCCATCACCGGCGTGCCCGACGACATACGCGGCATGGTGGTGAAGGCCACCGTGGTGCTGGGCAAGGAGTGGAAGGACAAGGCTGGCGACGACCTCGTGAAGGAATTGCAGCAGCATGTCAAGAAGGTGACGGCACCCTACAAGTACCCCCGCATCGTGGAGTTCGTCGACGAGCTGCCGAAGACCATCAGCGGAAAGATTCGCCGCGTGGAAATCAGAAACAAGGACAGCCAGAAATAGCCTACTGACGCCTTTCCCCGACGGGGGCAGTTCCTGATAATCCGTTAATTCAGGATGATTTTCTCCTGACTGCGGTTTTTTGTCCGCCCACGTCGGATTTTTGCGGAGAGGTTACGGTTAGACAATTGTTGAGCGTTTTGTGTTGACTTTAATTTAGCTAATGATATAGCAGTTGACCTATTTGTGCGTAGTCGTACCTGCCGATAAAGCTCGAAAGACCTCTCGCTTCCCCACAGCCGCAGGGATGCGAGGAAAAAGGTGGCGACAAATTGGGACCAGGGCACACCGGAGAGGGAAAAAGACCACGCCTTTTCCGTTGGCAGCGGACGGGGACGATATTGGCAGCGGGCGGGAAAAACAATGGCAGCGCCCGCTGCCTTCCCTGCTGAGAACAGGGG
>CACYME010000001.1 GCA_902775475.1 uncultured Prevotellaceae bacterium | reverse complement strand
ACCTTGCTGTGACTTTTTTCGGACAGATTGCAAGGCCGGGGCTTATCGCGGTTTGGGAAAGTGCTCTATAGGGTGCCTCATTCACGAAGTCAGGAAATAGCAACGGAACAAAACAAGGAATGAGGGTGTGCCTCTTTGTGACACACCCTCACCAAATAAGGCGCAATTATAAAATTAGGCGTTGAGCTTTTCTCCTATTTTCTAATTTTCAATCAAGAGACATTTGATTAGAAGGCTTCTAAACGGCGCTACTATGAACAGCGACAAGTTCCGCTACAGCAATGTGCTAAATAGCGGGAAACTATTACAGGTTCTTACTGAAAAACGCTGCCAGCGTGTCCCAGGGGATGAGGTTCTTCGGTTCCCCTTGGCCCTCGGACTGTGAGTATCCACCATCGTAGAGATCGCAATGCGAGGCTCCGGGGATGATAAGCAGCTGCTTGTTCTGGGGACAGGGATTAGGCTTGATGCCGGCTTCTGGGCGCCCCTCGACCATGTACCTGTAGGCATCTTCACCGAAGTAGCGCGAATGGGCTTTCTCACCATGCATCACGAGCACGGCTGAGCGTATCTCATTGGTGTAGTAGAGAAAGCGGGCGTTGGCGTAGGCCTGAGTGCCAATAGTGCGCCAGCCGTCGTTGGAGTTGCCACTGCGCTGATGGTAGCCTCTGCCCGTCTTGTAGTAGTCGTAGTAGTCCTTTACGAACTGTGGGGCCTCCTGCGGCAGAGGGTCAATGACGCCCCCTGCCATCGCCTGGCTGTCAGTGGTTCGCTGTCGGCTGACTGCTTCGCGGGCAGCGTGGCGGTCGGCCTCGTTGTCGGAGGCGTCGAAGTAGCCATTGCCGCTGACGCGCGTCATGTCGTACATCGTAGAAGCCATGGTGGCCTTGATGCGTGTGTCGGCGGCAGCAGCGTTCAGGGCGATACCTCCCCAGCCGCAGATACCGATGATGCCTATCTTTTCGGCATCGACATTGGGTAGTGTCGACAGATAGTCGACGGCTGCCATGAAGTCCTCGGTGTTGATGTCGGGCGAGGCCGTGCGCCGTGGCTCTCCACTGCTCTCACCGGTGTACGACGGGTCGAAGGCCAGCGTCACGAAGCCCCGCTCAGCTATCCGCATAGCATAGAGTCCGCTCGACTGCTCCTTTACGGCACCGAATGGGCCGCATACGGCGATGGCACCGTGCTTGGTCTCTTCGGGGGTGCCAGTGGTAGCCTCGCCGGCTGGTTCGTAGAGGTCGGCAGCCAGTGTCAGCCCGTACTGTGTTTCAAACGTCACCTTCCGGTGTTTCACATTCTTGCTTAGCGGGAACACCTTGTCCCACGCTTCTACCAATGTCAGTTTGTTCATAATTTTATTGTTTTTACCAACGGTTTTTCGCTCTCCTATGTTGCATGCTGTCAGCATTCCCGCTGCCAGCATGGCCGATAATACAACTTTTCTCATCACTTTTTCCATTTTCTTGCGTGCAAAGTTACGATTTTTTCCCATTTTCCATGTAATATAGATTGCGGAAAAAACTACCAAAAATGCGGAAAACAAAACAAAAACAGCGTCGCAGAAAGCGCCCCTAATACATTTTGAAAAGAAAAAGTGACATTCAGTAGCGTGTGGAATGTAAAAAATGAGTAATTTTGCAGTTCAGAAGAATAAAAAGACCAAAAATATGATGCACAAAAGACTTCTTTTTCTGGCCTGCACAGCCGCTACGTGGCTTACTGCCAGTGCCCAGGACGGCCCCACGATGGGCTGGAGCTCGTGGAACACCTTCGGGCTGAACATCAACGAACAGCTTATCAAGCAGCAGGCCAACGCCATGGTAACGCGTGGCCTGCTGGCTGTGGGCTATGACCACGTGAACATCGACGACGGCTATTTCGGTGGGCGTGATGCAACAACGGGCAAGCTAAAGATTCATCCGCAGCGCTTCCCCAACGGGCTGAAGGTTGTGGTTGACTACATTCACGAGCGGGGCCTGAAGGCGGGCATCTATAGCGATGCAGGCCGCAACACCTGTGGCAGCATGTTCGGCGGCGATGCCATCGGCAAGGGCGTGGGCATGTATGAGCACGACCAGCAGGATGCCGATCTGTTCTTCAATGAGCTGGGCTTCGACTTCATCAAAGTAGACTTCTGCGGTGGCTCGTACTATCACAATGAAGACCATCTGGTGCTCGACGAGCAGGCGCGTTACACCGCCATTGCCGAGGCCATCCGCAACACAGGGCGCACCGACGTGCGCATGAACGCCTGCCGCTGGGCCTACCCTGGTACGTGGATTGACGGGCAGGCCTTTTCTTGGCGCACCACGGGTGACATCAACTGTAGCTGGGGCTCGGTGAGGGACATCTTGGCCGAGAACCTCTATATGAGTGCCTACTGCAGCCGAGGCCACTACAACGACATGGACATGCTCGAAGTGGGCCGCACACTGACCGCAGAGGAAGACAAAACGCACTTCGGCATGTGGTGCATCATGAACTCGCCGCTGCTCATCGGCTGCAACGTGGCCTCCGTGGGCACCACGGCCCTTAACCTCATGAAGAACCAGGAACTGATAGCCCTGAATCAGGACACGCTCTACCAACAGGCCTACGTGGCTGGCTATCAGGACGGGTGCTACCTGTTGGTGAAAGATCTTGAGCGCCGCGACAGTACGCTGCGTGCCTTCGCCGTCTATAATCCCACTGATGTGGTGAAGACCATCAAGGTGGACTTCAGCGCCATCGACCTGGCAGGTGAGGTGCAGCTGCGCGACCTGTACCAGAAGCGCGACCTGGGCACATTCAGCGAGAGCTACGACGTGACCGTTCCCAAGCATGGCACCCGCATCTACCGTGCTTCTGCCGACCGCCGTCTGGAGCGCGTGCGCTATGAGGCCGAGGCTGGCTACAACAGCGTCTATCAGGAAATCAAGAACAACCAGAGCGAGAAAACGGGGAGCTATGATGCCAACACGAACTGCTCAGGCGGCTACAAGGCCGGCTGGCTGGGCTCTCGCGAGCAGAACGACCTGCAATGGCGCAACGTCTTCAGTCGGCAGGGCGGCAAGTACCAGCTCACCATCGGCTACCTCTGTGGCGAGAGCCGCAGCATCACCGTCAGCGTCAATGGCAAACGGGTGCAGACGGTGAGCGTCAACTCCGGCGGCTGGGACAAGGTGGGGCGCAAGGTGCTCACCGTGGAGCTGCTGCCGGGCTACAACACCATCCGCCTGTCGAATGCGTCGGCATGGATGCCCGATATAGACTATATCGACGTGGTGTCGACGGTGCCTGCCGACGTGGGCAGCACGGTGTCCGACAGCCCCGTCGGCCATAAAGCCTATGACCTGCAAGGTAGGCTGCTGGGAAAGGCGTCCCGCCGTGGTCTTGTGATTAGTGAAGGAAAGAAGGTGTTGCATTAGTGCAGCACCTTTTTTGGCTCTGCAAGATTTCGTGTGGATATACTTGTCTAACGATATAAACGATTTGAAAGAGAATACATTGGAAAACCTTTGGTAATGATATGGCAGTTGACCTATTCGTAGCTTCCCCTGTTCTCAGCAAGGAAGGCAGCGGCCGCTGCCATTGTTTTTCCCGCCCGCTGCCATTATTGGCAGCGGCCGCTGCCAATATCGTCGGCGTACGCTGCCAACGGAAAAGACGTGGCTTTTTCCCCACCCGGCGGGGCCTGGTCCCCATTTGTCGCCGTCTTTTTCCTCGCATCCCTGCTGCTGTGGGGAAGCGAGAGGCCTTTCGGGCTGCTTGGCTTTTCTTTGTGCGCACAAACAGGTCAACGCCATTTCATTACCAATCTTTTATATCTTTTATATCCTTAGACAAATTTACATCCTTAGCCAATGCAGTCCTTGGAACTAAGCACCCATTCTAATTCATGCAGAACCCTTTTTTCCGTTTTCAATGACGATTCCTTTTGTGTTCGGGCCTATTTATGCGCAGGCGTACATACAAGAAAGCATTTGGAACGACAGACAAGTCATATTGTAGAGCCTTTTCGTACCTTTGCAGCTACAAGTAGAGACGCCACATCGTGACGTCTCGACGCAAACGCCATAATAACAATAGTTATATAGGAGAAAAATCGGATAATCATGCAGAACCTGGCGTGGCCGGACAATCCCCCGCTGATGGTGGAGAAGAATCCGCTTTAGCGGAGTTAAAGAACTGAGTCGAAAAAACGCTACAATAATTATAAAAGAAATGAAAAGACTGCTATTAGCATTTGCCCTGGCTGCCCTGTCTGTGCTGACGATGGGGGCGCAGGGCGTGAAGCCGCTGCCGTCGCTCCATGTCGAGGGCAAGTGGCTGGTGGACACCCACGGCAACCACGTGGTGCTTCACGGCGTGATGGACACGCCGAGTGCCTGGTTCAACGGAGGCCGCTGGGGCTGGAGCTACGACGATGCCGGCCGCCAGCGCTGCCTGAACTATTTCGAGAAGCTCTACGCCGGACTGGAGACGGCCCACTGCACCGTGTTCCGCCTGCACTTGGAGCCAGCGTGGACCAACGACCCCTCCAGCTCCTACACCTGGCAGGGAGCTGCCGCGCAGCCCAGCAATGCCACGGGTGAGGCCGACATCAAGAAGTTCAATCCCACGCGACTGACGAACTATCTGAAGACGCTCTATTTCCCCCTGATGCAGAAGGCCATGAAGCATGGCATGTACGTGGTGGTGCGCCCGCCGGGCGTCTGCCCCGGCAACCTGCATGTGGGCGACTACTATCAGCAGTACCTGATGACCGTCTGGGACCTCTTCACGCAGAACGACTCCATCCGCAAGTATTCCGGACAAATCAGCATTGAGCTGGCCAACGAGCCGGTGAACCTGAAGAATTCGCAGAACGTCGATGACACGAAGGCCATGCACGACTACTTCCAGCCCATCGTCGACAAGATTCGCACCAACGGCTTCACCGGCATCGTCTGGGTTCCCGGTACGGGCTGGCAGTCGAACTATGCCAACTACAAGACCTATCCCATCACGGGCTACAACATTGGCTATGCCGTGCACGACTACGACGGCTGGTATGGCTGCGCCGACAAGAACCTGACGGCCAGCAACCTGGAGCAGGCCAAGAAGAACAAGATTAACCAGTTCCACAACCAGGTGCCCGTGGTGGACACGAACCCCATCATCATCACCGAGATTGACTGGAGCCCTACGAAGCCCGGATCGGGTCACTACAACGAGCACGGCGAGTGGGTGGAGTCGAACTATGGCACGTGGGCAACGGGTCGCACGTCGATGTGGGGCACCGTCACCAAGGCCGTTCACGACTACTACGGCAACATCTCGATGACGCTCTCCGGCACGGGCTGCCTGCTCGATGTGGATGAGCTGGTGAACAACGGCAACGTCACACCCGCTTTTGGAGGGCTGGAGGAGGCCTGCGGTAAGGCCTGCTGGGACTGGTATGCCGAATACTACGAGCAGAACTGGCCCAAGGCTGACTTCACCAGCGTGCCCGTCAGCGACTTCGGCACGAAGTACCAGAACCCTATCGTGCGTGCTGACTTCCCCGACCCAGATGTCATCCGCGTAGGCGAAACCTACTACATGGTGTCGACCACGATGCACAATTTCCCCGGTGCCACCATCCTGAAGTCGAACGATCTGGTGAACTGGGAATACTGCGCTCACCCGCTGAAGCAGCTGTCGAACAAGGCTGGCTACGACTTGAAGACCGCCACGGCCAACGCCTATGGCTCAGGCATGTGGGCCTGCTCGATGAAGTATCATAATGGTAAATTCTACATCCTCATCAACGAGAAGCTGCCCGTCGACGGCTGGCAGTTGCAAGGCTGGCTGCTGACGGCCACCAATCCCGAGGGCGAGTGGACGGCCAAAAAGCTGTCGCGCAGCTACTACGACCCCGGCATGCTCTTTGACAATGGCAAGGTCTACGTGGCGCAGGGCATCGGCAACATCTCGGTCTGCGAGCTCGACGAGGACTTCAACTTCAAGCAGGAGAAGACCGTCATCACGGGTAAGGATGGCCTGGAGGGTAGCCATTTCTACAAGCGCGGCGACTACTACTACATCTATGCCACCTATGGCGGATGGCCCTCTGGCCAGGCCGTGTTCCGCTCCACCAGCCCCTTCGGTCCTTACGAGGAGAAGATTGTGGTGGAGAAATCGTACAATAACGTGCCCAACACCATCCACCAGGGCGCACTTGTGGAAGACGTTGCAGGCAAATGGTGGACTGTCATGCAGGAAGACCTTGGCGCCATGGGTCGCATGCCCAACCTGCAGCCCGTGGTGTGGACGGCTGATGGCTGGCTTCGCGTAGGCAACAGCGGCAAACCCTACGGGAGCTTTACGGACAAGATTACGAAGCCAAAGGCCGCTGGCGACGTAAGGGTGAAGCGCCTGCCCACCACCGACGTGTTCCGCACCTATCCGCTCGGCATGCAGTGGGAGTGGAACCACAACCCCAACGACACGGCGTGGAGCCTCTTCGACCGACCAGGCTGGCTCAGACTGAAGACGTCGAACGTCACTCAGCGCCTGCCGCAGGCCCGCAACATGCTGACCCAGCGCATCTTTGCTGACAAGGCTAAACCCTCTACGGGCACCGTGCGCCTCGACGTGCACCGGCTGACTGAGGGCGACCGCGCAGGCATCTGCATCCTGCAGGATCCCTACGCCATGATTGCCGTGGAGATGAAGGACAGCAAGTGCCAGCTGCTCTGGCAGCAGGACATCGTGCGCGATGCCGGCAGCAACTTCAAGGCCGACGAGAAAACACTGCCGCTGGAGCTCAGTGCCGACAGCATCGTCTACCTGCGTGCAGCCATGAAATATGGCGAGAACAAGGCTAAGTTCTACTATTCGCTCGATAACGCAGAGTGGAAACAGCTTGGCGGTGAGACGTCGATGTCGTTCAATCTGACGGTCTTCGTCGGTGCACGCTTCGGGCTCTTCTGCTACGCCACGAAAAAGGCCGGCGGCATGGCCGACTTCGACTGGTTCTCCACTGAGGCCGATTTCGATGAAACCGACGTCTGCCCCGAGGAGTTCACCGCTCCACAAGAGACGGCCTATAATGCCACGAAGATCGTCATACCCACCGCCCAGCGTACTCTCGAGACCATGATTGGCAGCTGGCGCCTGCCCGTCGTCACAGCCACCTACGCCGACAAGCATACGGCCAACGTGACCGCAGTGACCAGCTTTACGGCTGAGAAGGAGGGCATCGTGGAGTTCTACAATGGGCAGATGCTCGGAGTGGGGCAGGGGAGCACACTCGTCACCGCCTCCTATACCGACCTGTTTGGCAACGTCTGCACCACACCGTTCACTGCTAAGGCCAGCTACTTCCCCTTTGACGCGCAGTTCGTGCAGAATACGATTACGGGAAATGGAACCTACAAGCAGAATACATCGTCGAGCGTCTTCAAGTTCGTCAGTGCCGACAATGAGCAAGGATGGGTCTATGACGACTTCGTCGACATGTCGGGCTACCGCTATCTGGTCATCAAGCTGAACCAGCGGCAGGCAGCCAACGCTCAGGTGAACCTCTATATCAGCACCAATCTGAAGGGCGCCTGCTGCTCAGTGCCCCTGAGCACCACCGACCTGCAGACCGTCGTGGACCTGAAGTCTGCCGTCTACACCTCCACGTCCAGCAAGGGCCGTTCCCTCGACTTGACGAAGGTGCGCATGGTCACCCTCTCCGGCTCAGTGGCCAACAAGCAGCTGACCGTCAACTCGATGTTCCTCTCGAACGACAGCCAGTATGCCCCGACGGGCATTGCCGACCTCGTCGCGCAGCCAGTCTCTGAGACCGTCAGCGTCTACACGCTTGCCGGTCAGCAGCTGCGCCACAACGTGCTCCGCAGCGAGGCTCTACGCGGACTGCCCGCAGGCATCTACGTCGTCGATGGCAAAAAAATAATGGTCAGATAACCTGACCATTACTTTCCCTTGTACCAATCGCGCAGCACATAGAAGGCCCTCTTCTTCTGACCCTCGTCGGAGAAGAGGCCTTTTCTGTTGTAGTAGTCCTGGATGCCGTCGAGCACGCGTCGGGGCGAGCGGAAGTCCTTCAGAATCCACGGCGTGGTGCCGGACAGACCCTCAATCTTGTCGAGCATGGCGCAATTCTCGCGGTAGAGGTTCTCCTGGAATTCCTCGGTCCAGCGCTGGTTCTTCTCGCCGTGCAGGCCCTGCTTGGCGCCGCCGCCAAACTCGCTGACGATGACGGGCTTGTCGTAGGGAATCTCCCACGTCATCTTCGGGGCGTCGTTCACGTCGCGGTACCAGCCGATATACTGATTGAACGACACCACATCGACATACTCGTGCATGTTGTCCTGCAAGCGGTTCTTGTAGTTCGAGGCCCCCGTCACCTCCATCGCCATCGAAATCAGACGGCTATTGTCGAGCGAGCGGGCGTGCCGGGCCAGACGGCTCAGGAACTGGTCGCGCTCGGCAGAGTGGGGCGTTTCGTTGGCGATGCTCCAGATGATGACGTTGGCGCGGTTCTGGTCGCGGCGAATCATGTCGGTGAGCTGTCGCTCGGCGTTCTGGTAGGTCTGCGGGTTGGTCCAGGCGATGGTCCAGTAGACAGGAATCTCCGACCAAACGAGGATGCCCATCCGCTCAGCCTCGCGCACGGCATACTCGTTGTGTGGATAGTGGGCCAGGCGCACGAAGTTGCAGCCCAGCTCCTTGGCCCACGACAGCAGCGTGTGGGCGTCCTGAGTAGAGTTGGCGCGACCGCCGCCGTTGGGCTTCTCCTCGTGGATGCTGATGCCCTTCAGGAAGATGGGCTGGCCATTGAGCAGCAGCTGCTTGCCACGCGTCTCGATGGTGCGGAAGCCGATAGAGTCGCTGACGAAATCGCTGACCGTAAGCCCTTCTGCTGTCTTCCCGTCGAGGCTCACGTCAACGCGATAGCGCCGGGGATTCTCCGGACGCCACAGCTCCAGTTTCTTCGAGGCTACGCTCAGCGAGCCGCTCACCCGTCCTTCTGCGTCGGTCACCAGTTGCTTTGTCAGCTTCAGTTCGGGGATGCTCACCGTCACCGTCTGTCCTGCCAGCGCCTTGTCGAGGTTGGCCGAGAAGCTGATTTCGCGCTGCTTGGCCTTGGCGTCGGCTTTCTCCAGTTGCAGCTTGTAGTTCTCAATGTAGGTCTTTGGCACTTTTACAAGCATCACATCGCGGGTGATGCCGCCATAGTTCCACCAGTCGAAAATCTGGGTGGGCACGGCCTCGGCCTTGCGCTTGTTGTCCACCTTCACGATCACCACGTTCTCGCCGTTCTGCAGCATGTCGGTGACGTCGTAGTTGAAGGCCGTGAAGCCGCCGATGTGGTGGCCTGCCTCATGGCCATTGACCCACACGCGGCAGTCGTAGTTCACAGCTCCGAAGTAGAGCAGCGTGCGGTAGTCGTCGTCCTTCGAGACGGCAGCGGGGAAGCTGGTCTTGAACCACACCGTGCCTTCGTAGAAGAACAGCCGTTCGTCCTGCGTGTTCCAGTCGCCCGGCACCTGCATCGACGCCGCCTTGTCGAAGTCATATTCTATCAAGTCCTCAGGGCGCTGTGGCTTGGCATTGCGGAAGAAGCCCCATCGCGTGGGGTTCATGCGATAGTCGTAGTAGCCCTCTTCCTGCACATCCACGATGTAGTTCCACCGTCCGTTGAGCGATGATGTCTCGCGCGACAGCACATTGCCTATCTGTGGAACCTCCTTGGCACTTGCTGCTCCGGCGAACAGGCTGCAGAGCAGACATAGGTTCATTAGTCTTTTCATCTTTTTTGCATTGTTGAGTGAATGATTGACTTCAAAGCGCAGGAACTACTCTCTCATCACCTTCTTGTTGTTCTCGATGACCATGCCACGGGTAGCGTCGGTGGCAGGTGTTCCGTTGAGCGTATAGGAACGTCCTTCTCCAATGGGCACGATGCGGGCTGCAGCGCCGACGCTGGTCGTGACATCCTCAATGGCGTCGTACTCGGCCATGGCCTCGGCAAAGCGGGCGTCGATGTCAGCCAGTCGGTAGAGGCCGTCTTCATTGGCGGTCAGCCCCTCGACGGTGACGGGCAGCACCATTGGCGGCACGTCGGTAGAGAGCAGCGTGCGCCCCTGCAACTGGCTAAGGGCGGCATAGACTAGGTTGATGGCTACGTATTCCTCGTTGCCGTCGCTCCATTTTTCAAAGACGAGTTTCGAGCCGATGGGCGTATGCAGCTCCAGGGCGTTCGCCGTCTCGGGGTAGTTGAAGCGCAGGGCGGCACCGATGCTGGCCAGGTTTGAGTCGTGCCCACAGAGGAACATAAACTTGCGGTTGCTCTGGTTCAGTTCCTCGCGGATACGGCTCACCAGCGGATAGGCCAGGTTGACGGCAGCGGCATGGGTGGTGAAGAGCAGCCCGTCGTAAACAGCCTTCACTGCGCCGATGGCGCGCCACTGCTCGGTGGTCAGCTCGTGGCCGAAGACCGACATGCTCTCGCTCTCGTAGCATTGCAGCACCATCGCATCGGCCACGCTGTTTGCCAGTGTGTAGCCGCCTGTCATGCGCGGCTCGTCGCCATTTTCAATCTTGAATTGCACGTCGTCATAGCGGAAGTGTAGCGTGTCGCCCTGCTGTGCGGCAGGCGACTCGGCCATGTCAAGCACCTGCTCCATAAGTGTCAGCGTGGGCTGCATGCTCTGCATCCACGCCTGTGGCCCGCCGTGCAGGGCTTGCATCTCGCTGAGTACCTGCTGGCGGTAGGCATCGTTCATCTTTGTGAACTTGGGCGTGAAAACGGGGTCCATCTTGTCTTCTGCCAGTTTGTGCGTAATCTCCACATTGGCGAAGGGCAGGAAACCAGCAGAGAAATACTTCGCCGTGGCGAACGTGCGCTGGCGCGAGTTAGCGTAGAAGAGCACCTCGTCGCCTTCGGGGCGGTAGTTGTCGGGCAGCAGGCCTTCGTCAACCACCCACTTGCGGAAGAACTGGCCCATCTCCGTTTCCAGCACACCGCCACGCAGCGACAGCTGGCTCGAGGGCGATGACCACTTGAACCACTCGTGGGGCGTCACACGCATGTAGGCTGCCCCTCCCGATGTCAGCGGGGAGCGGATGTTGTGGCGACTCATCACCACCACCTCTTTCAGTTCATACTTTGCCCGAAAGTCGTCGGAGCGCTTCGTCTGTGCCAGGGTGAACGTTGCAGCCGTCATGGCAGCTGCGGCCATCAGTATAATCCTTTTCATTGGTAGTGTCTTTGTTAATAATTTGGTGCAAAGTTACACATTTTTTGCGAGATGACAGCAGGCTTGTGGAAAAAATTATGGAGGGGCTATCTTTGGACGGTTCTTTCTTCGTGAACAAGTGGACAGAAGAGTGTGGCAAACTTTTCTGCCCTTTTTGGGCGTTATGTGGGAAAATGTTTGTAACTTTGCAACCACAATTAATCAGCAGACTATGGCAAGCAAAACAAGACTGACCGAGGGACGCTACGTGGTGCCATTTGTGCTCATCACGACGTTGTTCTTTCTCTGGGGATTCGCACGCGCCATCCTCGATGTGCTGAACAAGCATTTCCAGGACGAGCTGCACATCAGCATCACCCAGTCGTCGCTCATCCAGGTAACGACCTACCTGGGCTATTTCCTTATGGCCATCCCTGCGGGGCTGTTCATCACGCGCTATGGCTATCGCCGTGGTGTGGTGTTCGGGCTGACGCTCTTCGGCCTGGGCGCACTGGCGTTCATCCCTGGCCACACCTTCTCGGCCTTTCTCGCCGCTCTTTTTGTCATCGGCTGTGGCCTGACGTTTCTTGAGACGGCCGCCAACCCCTATGTCACCGAGCTTGGCCCCCGCGAGACGGCGTCGAGCCGCCTGAACCTCTCGCAGACGTTCAACGGCATGGGCTGCTTCATGGCTACGCTGCTTGTGGGGCAGTTCCTCTTCGGGGGTACTGACGGTTCGGCCGACGTGTCGGTGCCCTACGCCATCATGGGCGTGGTGGTGCTGCTGATAGCCCTTGTGTTCACCCGTGTGCAGCTGCCGGAGATTGCCTCCGATGCGTCTGGCGATGCCGCTTCAGCCAAGTCCACGCGTGGGCTGTCGGGACTGCGGATGGTGCTCGCCAACCGCTGGTTCGTCTTCGGACTGCTGGCACTGCTCTGCTACGAGGTGGCCGAAATCAGCATCAACAGCTATTTTGTGAACTTCGTCACTGGCACGGGCTGGATGTCGAAGCTCGATGCCTCGCGGGTTGTCTCGCTGGCGCTGGTCATTTTCATGGTGGGCCGCTTCGTGGGTAGCTGGGTGATGCGCTATGTGCGTGCCGAGGTGATGCTGCTTGGCTGCGCCATTGGCACGGTGCTTTGCATGGTGCTGACGATGCTCAACCTGGGCACGTTGTCGCTCGTGGCACTGATAGCTAATTATCTGTTCGAGGCCATCATGTTCCCCACCATCTTCTCGCTTGCTGTCAGCGGGCTGGGAGCAGCGCAGAAGAAGAGCGCCGCCTCGCTGCTGATGATGACCCCCATTGGTGGCTGTGGCTTCCTGCTGATGGGCTATTTGGCCGACACTACTAACCCCTTCGTGCCTTTCCTGATTCCGCTGGCAGGCTTCGCCGTGGTGCTGGCCTATGCCTACGTTGCCGCAAGGAAAACCTCTAAGACAACTGACTAAAGGCTTCTAAACGAAGACAACAACGACAACTTGGGACAACTCTTTTGCTGAATAAGAGCAGAGAGTTGTCCCAAGCCGTTTTTGTTCTTCCTTTTGAGGGTAGGGTGTCAGACGAGCGCTCTGGCGCGTGCCAGGGCCAGGTCGATGTGGTTGCAGATGTTCTCCTGCCCCAGCAGCTGCTCGAAGCCGTTTCGGCGCAGCACCGTCTCCACTTTCTCGTTCACGCCGGAGAGCACCACGGTGATGCCCTCCTTCTGGCTCATCAGGCACATGTTCTCCAGGTTGTGCAGACCCGTGGAGTCGATGAACGGCACCTTGCGCATGCGGATGATGCGCACCTTCGGGCGGTTGCCGTAGCGGGCCATGATGTCCTCGAAGCGGTTGCCGGCGCCGAAGAAGTAGGGGCCGTTGATTTCGTAGACCTCTACGCCCTTGGGAATGGTGAGGTGCTCCAGGTTTCCGCGCTCCATGTCGGCATCCTCGTTCAGGTCAATCTCGTCGTAGACGGCACGCACGTCGGTGGTCTCGCTCATGCGGCGCATGAAGAGCAGGCAGGCGCAGAGCAGGCCCACCTCGATGGCTACGGTGAGGTCGAAGATGATGGTGAGCAGGAAGGTGAGCACCAGCACGGTGATGTCGCTCTTGGGGTTGCGCAGCAGGGCGCGGAAGGAGCGCCAGCCGCTCATGCCATAGCTCACCACGACGAGCACGCCGGCCAGGCAGGCCATGGGGATGTATTGTGCCAGCGGCATGAGGAAGAGGAAGATGAGCAAGAGCACCACGACGTGGATGATGCCAGCCACGGGTGTGCGGCCGCCGTTGTTGATGTTGGTCATGGTGCGGGCGATGGCTCCCGTGGCCGGTATGCCGCCGAAGATGGGCGAGAGGATGTTGGCGATGCCCTGGCCCACGAGCTCGGTGTTCGAGTTGTGGTGGTCGCCGATGACGCCGTCGGCCACGGTGGCCGAGAGGAGGCTCTCGATGGCGCCGAGCACGGCGATGGTCATGGCCGGGGGCACCAGCTCCTTGATACGCTCCCACGACAGCTCGGGCATCACGGCATCGGGCAGCTGCGACGAGATGCTGAAGCGGTCGCCGATGGTCTCTATCGACGTGATGCCGGCATACTGCTTCAGCAGCAGTGCTGCCACGGTCATCACGATGATGGCCACCAGCGAGCCGGGCACCTTCTTGCTCACCATCGGCATGGCGGCGATAATGGCCACGCTGAGCAGGCCAATGGCGGCGCTCCACGGGTCGATGGTGCCGAAACTGTGGAAGTAGGCTATCCACTTCTCGATGAAGTCGCCCGGCACCTCGGCCATCTGCAGGCCCAGCAGGTCTTTCACCTGCGTGGTGAAGATGGTGACGGCGATGCCGCTGGTGAAGCCCACGATGATGGGGTAGGGGATATACTTGATGATGGTGCCCAGGCGGAGCAGTCCGAAGCCAATGAGGAAGACACCCGCCATGAGCGTGGCGATGGTGAGTCCCTGCAGGCCAAACTCGTTGATGATGCCTGCCACGATAACGATGAAGGCTCCCGTGGGACCGCCTATCTGCACGCGGCTACCGCCAAAGGCTGAAATGGCAAAGCCTGCCACGATGGCGGTGATGATGCCCTTCTCGGGTGATACGCCGCTGGCGATGGCAAAGGCAATGGCCAGCGGAAGGGCCACGATGCCCACGATGATGCCGGCCATGAGGTCGGCCATGAATGTCTGTTTGTTGTAGTTGTGAATGGCCGACAGCAGCTTCGGCCTGAAGTCTAATGCTTTCATCATCTTTTTACCTCTTTTTCAAACTTGCATTACTTTTATCATACCTATTGAAAATCGGTGCAAAGGTAGCGAATTGTTTGCGGGCACACAATTCCCTGGCTGCTTATTTTCTCTGTTCCCCCCATTTCGTTGACTTATTTCTATACAGCCGTCGGGGCAGGCGTAAGATTCTCATAAAAAAATAGGACAACCCCAGACGGGGCTGCCCTATATAAATAAATGTGTAAGGGAAGAAGATTACTTCTGCTTCAGCAGGTCGCGGATTTCGGCCAGCAGCTCTTCCTGCGTGGGACCCTTCGGTGCCTCGGGAGCGGGTGCGGGCTCTTCCTTCTTCTTGGTCAGCTTGTTCATGCCCTTAATCATCATGAAGATACAGAGGGCGATGATGAGGAAGTCGACCACGTTCTGCAGGAACGAACCATAGGCGAACACCGAGCCCATGCCCTTGGCATCGGCCAGAGGCGTGCCGGCGGGGATGCCGTCGCTGAGCGCTACATAGAGGTTGGTGAAGTCGGCATTGCCCAGAGCCTTGCCCACGAGCGGCATGATGATGTCGTCGACGAGCGAGCTGACGATTTTGCCGAATGCGCCGCCGATGATCACACCGACAGCCATGTCCATTACGTTGCCCTTCATGGCAAACTCCTTGAATTCTTTAATAAATCCCATAGTTGTAAATGTTTAATGTTAATGGTTGAGTGTTTATTATTTATTGTTGAGTGTTTATTGTTTAATGTTTATTGTTGAGCGAATTGCTAACTTAACGTTGCAATATGCTTTGCGGGGGCTTGACTTATCTCACTTTTCAGAGCGCTGTTTTCACTTTTCACTTTAATTAATACTGAATTTTGATGCAAATATAGGAATTTTTTCGTAACTTTGTGCCCGAAAACAATAAAAAAAAAGTTGCTATTAACGGCTTTGGCCGTATCGGTCGCCTCGCATTCCGTCAGATGTTCGAGGCTGAAGGTTATGAAGTGGTCGCCATCAACGACCTGACCAGCCCCAAGATGCTGGCTCACCTGCTGAAGTACGACACCGCTCAGGGCGGTTTCGCTGGCAAGTTCGGTGAGAACAAGCACACGGTGGACTGCACCGACAACTCTATCATCGTCGACGGTAAGGAGATTACCATCTACGCTGTTCCCAACGCTGCTGAGCTGCCCTGGGGCGAGCTGAACGTTGACGTTGTGCTGGAGTGCACTGGTTTCTACACCTCGAAGGAGAAGGCTTCTGCCCACATCAAGGCTGGTGCCAAGAAGGTTGTCATCTCGGCTCCTGCCGGCAACGACCTGCCCACCATCGTCTACAACGTGAACCACAAGACCCTGACTCCCGCCGACACCGTGATCAGCGCTGCTTCGTGCACCACCAACTGCCTGGCTCCCATGACGAAGGCCCTGAACGACTTCGCTGCTATCCAGAGCGGTATCATGACCACCGTTCACGCTTACACTGGCGACCAGATGATTCTCGACGGTCCTCAGCGCAAGGGTGATGTGCAGCGTGCACGTGCCGGTGCCCAGAACATCGTTCCTAACTCAACGGGTGCTGCCAAGGCTATCGGTCTCGTGATTCCCGAACTGAACGGCAAGCTCATCGGTGCTGCCCAGCGCGTTCCCACTCCCACTGGTTCTACCACCATCCTGCACGCTGTCGTCAAGGGTGAGGTGACCGTTGAGGACATCAACGCCGCCATGAAGGCTGCTGCCAACGAGTCGTTCGGCTACACCGAGGAGAAGCTCGTTTCGAGCGACATCATCGGCATGAAGTTCGGTTCGCTCTTCGACGCTAACCAGACCATGGTCAGCAAGATTGGCGATGGCAACTCCCTCGTTCAGGTTGTTGCTTGGTACGACAACGAGAACTCGTACACCAGCCAGATGGTTCGCACCATCAAGTACCTCGCTGAGCTGAAGTAATATACCGATTCTCCATGCGGAGGGGTACGGGTATCCTGTGCCCTCCGTAGAATTAGACAAAAAAATGCCGCCCGATATTTTGTCGGACGGCTTTTTTTGTTTATCTTTGCAGAAAGTTATTTATTAAAAAGATAAAGACGATGAAGAAAATTCTGACACTCATGCTGTTGCTCGTGGCCATGCAGGCTCAGGCGCAGAAAGCGTTAGCGAACGAGAATGTGGACAGTCGCTGGGCCAGCGTGACCCTCAAGCAGGTGAAGAGCGGTTCGCTGCCCGACATGCTTGAGGCGTTCCATCGCCAGTGGCCGATGTCGGAGGTGGCCGACGTGCTCGGCGTGATTCGGCAGGGGCTCACCGAGAAAGTGCTCGACGACAATACCGGCTACGGCGTGAGCTACTCGCCGAAGAACGGCTACGTGGAGACCTACGACGACGGTGCCGACAACAGCCTCATGCAGGCCTGCTACTGGCGTCGTTCCGATGGGCACCGCCTGCTGGCCATCACCATCGGACAGCCGGTGGACATGGAGGAGGCCGACATCTTCTTCTATGACTACGACGATGCGCAGCACACGCTCACCCCTGTGACGGGACTGCTCAAGGGGCTGCCACCTCGTAAGAGCGGACAGCGCTTCTATAACCTGCCGAAAGAGGGAAAGAACATGTCGGTCAATGACTATGGTGTGGATGGTGTGTTTGAACATCTCTTCACATGGGATGGCATGAAGCCCGTGTACAGCCAGACGAAGCACCATGACTACGACTTTGATGCCACCGAGGTGGACGGAGAGTACAACCTTCCCGTCAGCTTCAAGGGCAACGCTCCCACCATCAGCGACTTCATCAGCGCCCGCCTCGCCGAGGGTGACTTGGGTGAGGTGATGAATGCCCTGCGCTATACGTGGCTTTGCCGGCAGCAGGGCAAGGCCCTCCCAGCCTATACCACGCTCGACGTAGACACCAAGAATGGCTACGTGCGCTATGAGCGCTCCTACCCTGAGGGCAAGGAGAGCACGGTCGTGGAGCTGTGCTACTGGAATTGCGCCGACGGCACGCACAAGGTGATGGCCGAGAACATCGTGTCCTATCAGAATGGGCGCCGCCTCATGGGCCAGTACGACGGCATCACGTTCCATCTCTACGACAACAGCCAGCACGCTATGAAGTGGGTGCCCATCGACCAAGTCTGCCGTGGCGGATTCCTCGACATCGCCAACAGCGAGAGCACCATCATTGCCCTTCCTCGTGTAGGCAAGAATATCCGCGTGGATGTCAGTGCTGCCAGTGGAAAAACCATGCACTGGCTGCAGTGGATGGGCAACATGTTTGTTTATAAGTAACACCTATTATCGAGAGCTATGAAAGTAAGAGTGAACAAAAGGACGCTGTCCCTCTTTGAGGGAGCGAAGGTAGGGAATGCCCTCTTGCGGTATTTCACGGTGAAGAAACTCGACAAGTGCCTCATCGACATGGTAGAGGTGCACGATGCCTTCGGCCATGTGCTCGACCACGATGCGCCCCTCAGCGACGGTCAGCAGATAGTGTTTGACGAACCAAAGGCTGAGGAGGACTGACGCATGAGAAGAAAACATCTAATCCTGTCGTTGCTCCTTTGTCACCTGTCGTGGTGCATCGCCTTTGCGCAGAAGCACGAGGTGCACATCCTTTCGGCCAACGACATGCACGCTGCGCTGGAGGCCTTCCCCGCGCTGGCCGATGCCGCCGACTCCCTGCGTGCACTCTATCCCGGCCTGCTGGTGTTCTCGGCAGGCGACAACCGCACTGGCGACCCGCTGAACGATATGTACGAGATTCCGGCCTATCCCATGGTGGCACTGATGAACCAGGTGGGCTTCGATGCCACCACGCTGGGCAACCACGAGTTCGACTCCGGGCCGTCGGGGCTTGCACGTCTCATCGGACTATCGCATTTCAGCTATCTCTGTGCCAATGTCTTTCCCGATGACTCGCTGGGCATCCATTTGCTGCCCTGCAAGGTGTTCGATGTGGAGGGCGTCCGCGTAGGGGTAGTGGGAGCCGTGCAGCTGGGCACCCATGGCAAGCCCGACACGCACCCCGACAACTGCGTGGGCATGAGCTTCAAGCCCGTTGATGAGATCGTGGCGCAGTATAAGTGGCTGCGCCAGCAGTGTGACGTGGTCATCCTGCTGTCGCACAACGGCTTCGAGGCCGACGTGGAGACCTCGGCCAAGTTCCCGTGGATTGACCTCATTATCGGTGGTCACACCCATACGCAGCTTAACGGCGGCGAGATGCACAACGGCATCCTCATCACGCAGAACGTGAACCGCTTGAAGAAGGTGACGCACATCACGCTGGTCGTTGAGGACGGCAAGGTGGTGGAGAAACGGGCTGAAAACATCGATGTGCGCCAGCGGACGGGCCAGGACAAGGTGGTGGCCGACATGGTGCGCTTCTTCAGCGACAATCCCGCCTTCCGCCGCGTGCTGACGCAGGTGGAGGCTCCTTTCACCATAGAGGAGGAACTGGGCAGCATGATGTGCGATGCTTTTGCCGCAGAGACTGGTGCTGACGTGGGTATTGAGAACGCCGGCGGCGTGCGCTATGGCAACCACGAGGCTGGTCCTTTCACCGTGAGCGACGTGCTGCGTCTCGACCCTTTCGGCAATGATGCCGTTGTGATGGAGCTCACGGGAGAGGAATTGCGGCAGATGCTCGTGGCATGCAGTAACAACGATGGCTACGGCTCTCCTTTCGTCAGCGGCGTCCAGTGCAATTACGTTCGGGATAAGAAAGATTCCCTTCTCATAAAGGACCTGAAACTGACGAAGCCCGACGGCAGCAAGTTCGACTTGAAGCGGACGTATAAGGTGGTGACCAATAGCTACGTTGCCTCTATCGCCGATTCACCGCGCCGTGACCAGGGACGCAGCATCAACCGAAAGACTGCCGACCTTATCATCGCTTATCTGGAGCGGCAGCCGAGCGTGAACTATCAAGGCATACGTCGGATTAAAGTGACTAAAAAGTGAGGAGGCGTTCCCTTTGCATACTGCTGGTGGCGCTTTCCGCCATCGTCTTCACTGTGTCGGCAAAGGCCGACGTGGTTGAAGCGCTGACACGTTTCAACCATTCTGTGCGTGAGAGCACGATGCTGACGAACGCTAACGAATTCTTCCGTCAGCTGAAGGAGGCAGAATTTCTCGATACATTATATGTCTATACGTCGTCCACCCCAGCCGATACATTGTGCGAGCTGGTGTGGTACTGGGCCGCAGAGTATTTCTACGACCGCCAGCAGTATGAGCAGGCACGCCATTACGGTCGCCAGTCGCTGGCGCTGTTCAAGCAGGGCAACGACCGCACGGGCGAGTCCGACTGCCTGAACATCCTTTCCATCAGCTGCATCCGCCAGAGCGATTTCGTGGAGGCGCTGGAGTATGCCCAGCAGTGCTATCGCCTCGACAAGGCCAGCGGCGATGCCGAGCGCATTGCTGCCAGTCTCAACGTCATTGCGGCTATCTATCTGAGCATGGATATGCCTGGAGATGCCGAACAGTACGTGCTGAAGGGTCTTCAGGTAGCCACCGATGCCGACATTCCCTTGCGCCTTGCCGTGCTGCTGGGAACGGCATCGGAGACCTACCACGCCATGGGCAACAACGAGCAGGCGCTCGACTATGCCGAGAAGGCCTACCATCTGGAGGTGCAACTGGGGCGTGAGTACAAGGCCATGCTCCGCCAGTCGCAGCGTGCTTCGGCGCTGATAGGCCTTCACCGCTATGAACAGGCACTCGAATTGCTCGATGCTGCCATCCCCTATTTTCGCGCCCTGGGCGATCAGCAGTCGCAGGCCATCTGTCTGAACCAGCGTGGCATGGCCCTTCTCGGCCTCAACCGCAATGCCGAGGCGGTGCCCTGTTTCCGCGAGGCAGCTGCTATACTTCATCAGATTGGCGATAAGTACAACGAGATGCATTCGCGCAAGGGACTCTACGAGAGCCTATGGGACTTGCAGCCCGACAGCGCCCGTCAGGAGCTGCTGCGCTTCAATGCGTTGCGCGACACGCTCTTCAATCACGCCTCGGCACAAAGTCTGGCACGCTATCAGGCCGAGTTCGGCAACGACTGGCTCCGAGAGGAGAACGATGCTGAGCGGGCTGCCAAGCGCCGTGCCATCTGGGCTGCCGTGGGCATCGCGCTGGCGTTGCTCCTGCTCACCACCGCCGTGTGGTGGCTGATGCGTCGTCGCCACCGTAGGCAGATGGCCATCAACAAAAAACTGAACGAGATGATAGAAAGCCTGCAGGCGAAATACGACGAACTGAGCGTGCGCTATGACCACGCCTTGCAGACGAAGGGCAATAACGACAGTCAGGAGGACATGGCCTCAGCCGACCGCGAGTTTCTGGCAAAGGCCCTCAGCGTCATCGACGATTGCTTGTCGAAAGGACAGCTGGATGCCGACACCGTGGCCAGCCAGATGAACATGAGCCTGTTCCAGTTCCGCCAGCGACTGACGTCTGTAACCGGTGAGACGCCGCAGGCATTCATCACTATCGTGCGCATGCGGCGGGCCCGCCATTTGCTCGACTATCACCCCGAACTGAACATCAGTGAGGTGGCTCAGCAATGTGCCTACAATGATACGCCCAACTTCACCCGTGCTTTCAAGCGCACCTTTGGTATCACCCCTACTCAGTACCAGAGAAGTGAAAAATGAGAGGTGAGGGATGAAAAGTGAGACTTTTCACTCGTTTTGCATTAAATGATAAGCATTTTCCACGAAATGATAACGCTTTTAGCCCCGTTCCATCGTAACTTTGCAGACGATAAACGAGATAATAGCGATTTGGAAAATGATAATGCTGGCAGGTGACTTGCTGCCAGTTCAGCCGTCCGTCAACATTTCGCGGACGGCTGTCGTTTATGGGTACCCAGTGTAGGCAATAGATAAAAATTGCTAACGCGCCCTCTGATTCTTTCTGCTTTTGATGTCGTTTTCCTTGAAATTTGCTACCTTTGCACGAAAATCGTTCATTCGTCAAGCATGCAGCGCATGATAACCATACTTGGACCGACGGCCAGCGGGAAGACACCCTTGGCAGCAGCCCTGGCCAGGAGGGTGGGGGGAGAAATCATCTCCGCCGACTCGCGTCAGGTGTATCGTCGCATGGACATCGGAACAGGTAAAGACCTTGCCGACTACGTTGTCGACGGCCAGCAGGTGCCTTATCATCTCATCGACATCTGTGAGCCGGGCACCAAGTATAATCTTTTCCAATATCAGCAAGACTTTTATGATGCCTACGAGCAGATTCGCCAGCGGAGGGCCTTGCCCATTCTTTGTGGCGGCACGGGTCTCTATATCGAGGCGGTGCTCCGTGGCTATCAGTTGTCGCCGGTGCCGCAGAACGCTGCTCTGCGTGCCCGTCTGGAGGGAAAGTCGCTTGCCGAGCTGACGCTCATGCTCCAGGAGCTGAAGGCACGCAACGGCTCCACTATGCACAATACCACCGATGTGGACTCGGCGCAGCGCGCCATACGGGCGATAGAGATAGAGACCTACAACGCCGAGCATCCTCTGCCGCCGCGCGAGCTGCCGCCTGTTCCGTCGCTCATCGTGGGCGTCGACATCGACCGCGAACTGAGGCGTCAGAAGATAACCCGCCGACTGAAGGTCCGCCTCGACGAGGGCATGGTCGATGAGGTGCGCGGCCTGCTCAGCGAGGGCATTGCTCCCGAGGACATTCTTTATTACGGGCTGGAATATAAGTTCGTGACCGAGTATGTGCTGGGCCGTCTTAGCTACGACGCGATGTTCAGCCAGCTCGAAATAGCCATCCACCAGTTTGCCAAGCGCCAGATGACATGGTTCCGTGGCATGGAGCGACGGGGATTCGCCATCCACTGGCTCGATGCCACGCTGCCAATAGAGGAGAAGGTGGAGAGAATAATGCTTTTAATGAGTAATGAACCATGAGAAAGGAGTAATCTTCATTGTTCATTACTAAATTAATAATTGGAATATGGCAGTAGAGACAGACAGATGGGGCATCCTGTATTGCCCACGTAAAGGCCTGAAGAGCAAGCGCAAGCGCTGGGAACGCCTGCAGAAAGAGCTCGATGCCTATGGCGTTCACTACGACATGGTGCAGAGCGAGAACAGCGACAGCGTGGAGCGCCTGGTGACGATGCTCATCCGCAACGGCTACAAGACCATCGTCGTCGTTGGTGGCGACTCGGCGCTGAACGATGCCGTGAACTGCCTGATGCGCGAGGAGCGCAGCGTGCGCGACGGGGTGATGCTGGGCGTGGTGCCCAACGGAGCACTCAACGACTTTGCACGCTTCTGGGGCTTCAATGTCGACGACGACGCGCAGACCGTGGAGTGGCTTACCAAGAGCCGTGTACGCCGTGTCGACCTGGGCTGCATCCGTTTCACCGACAAGCAGGGCAACCACCAGCACCGCTATTTCCTGAACTGCATCAATATCGGCACCACGGCCGACATCATGAACTTGCGCCAGCAGACGCGTCGCCTCCTTTGGTCGCGCACGCTCTCGTTCGTCGTGTCCGTCTTCCTGAAGTTTTTCCACCGCAAGGACTATAAAATGCGGTTGCACGTGAACCACGAGACGGTGGACCGCCGCGTGATGACTGTCTGCGTAGGCAATGCACGGGGCTATGGCCAGACGCCCAGTGCCGTGCCCTATAACGGCATGCTCGACGTCACCGTGGTCTACGACCCGCAGCTCATGCAGCTTTTCAGCGGCCTGTGGCTGCTCATCTCCGGCCGCTTCCTCAACCATCGCTCGGTTCATCCTTATCGCACCCGCCTGCTCGAAGTGGAGGAGGCCCGCCATGCCCTTGTGGGCATCGATGGCCGCCTGATGCAGCAGCCTGTGGGCAGCTACACCATCAGCGTCGAGCAGGAGGTCATCAATTTCATGATACCCGACTGACGGGAAAACAAAGGCAATGATATAGCAGTTGACCTGTTTGTGCGTAGCCACTCTCCTCCCATGTAGAAGGGGATGGACTACGAACAAATAGGTCAACTGTTTTCCCACAGCAGCAGGGATGAGAGGAAAAAGGCGGCGGCAAATGGGGACCAGGCCACACCGTAGTGGGAAAAATGCCTCGCCTTTTCCGTTGGCAGCGGGCGGGGACGATATTGGCAGCGGCCGCTGCCAATAATGGCAGCGGGCGGGAAAAACAATGGCAGCGCCCGCTGCCTTCCCTGCTGAGAACAGGGGGAGCTACGCACAAAGAGGTCAACTGCTATATCATCGCCAAACAAATTGACAACGTTTATGTTCGTTTCTTGCGGTGGTGCCTTCTGTTGAGAAGGTGCCGCCTCACTTTCCTTTTACGATGATATAGATGATGACGGGGGCACCCATCAGCGGGGTGACGGCACCCAGGGGAATGATGCCGCTTTCGCCGGGCAGATAGCAGATGGCGTTGCAGAGCAGGGCAATGGCCGCTCCGCAAAGCATGGTGGCGGGCAACAGCAGTCGGTGGTCGTCGGTGCGGAAGATGAGGCGTGCGATATGAGGCACGGCCAGTCCGATGAAGGCGATGGGGCCGCAGAAGGCGGTGGTGACGGCGGTGAGCACGCCGGTGATGATGAGCAGCCAGTTGCGTGTGCGGCGGATGCTGATGCCCAGGTTCTCGGCGTAGCGGTCGCCAAGCATCAGCGCGTTGAGCGGCTTGATGAGCAGCAGGGCACCGAAGAGGCCTGCCAGCGTGGCGGTAGCGAAGATGGGCAGGTGGCTCATGGTGATGCCGCCGAAGCTGCCCATGCCCCAGACCATGTAGGACTTCACGCCCTCGTCAGTCGCAAAGAAATTAAGCAGCGTGATGGCCGATGAGGCGAGGTAGCCCGTCATGATGCCGATGATGAGCAGCATGACGCTGTTCCTGACCATCGTTGAAAAGAAGAAGATGACGGCGGTGACGGCCATGGCACCCACGAAGGCGGCCATGATGACAGCAACGAAGCCCGTCAGCTGCAGCGAACCCAGTGAGAGCGAGCCGCCCAGAAGCAGCATGACCAGTGCCACGCCCACGCCGGCACCGCTGGAGATGCCGAAGATGGAGGGGTCGGCCAGCGGGTTGCGGAAAGCCGTCTGCAGCAGCAGGCCGCTGGCCGCCAGCGAGGCGCCGCAGAGTAGGGCGGTGATGGCCTGCGGCAGGCGGTTCTCGAGGACGATGTAGCGCCATGAGGGTTTCAGGCTTTCGCCCTTACCCAGAAGGATGTCGAGCACGTCGGAGGCGGGAATGCGGATGGAGCCTTCAAAAAGATTGAAGGTAAAAAGCGCCACGATCAGCACCAATAGTAGCAGGACAAGCTTCAGCTTCATTTCTTGGCTATTGCACCTTATGATAATAACGCAAATCGGGCTGGTTTGGTATGTCGGGGTGAAGAATTGTGATGAAATCCTGCAACAACAGATCGGGGCGGAAAGGCGTCTCCTCGTAGAACATCGAAGTGGAGACGTTGCAGCCGTAGACCTCGCCGTTCCTGACAGCCTCCAGCATGCGGTAGCCGTCTTTCTCGCTGAGTAGGCTTTGCATCGTCAGTGGCGAGGGGGCGTCGTAGCGCAGCAGCCACAGCTGGCACTGTCCGGCGCGCTCCAGCACCGTCTCGTAGGGCAGCTGCAGCGAGCCGCTGCTCTGGTCATCGGCCCAGGGATAGCTGCACTGTGCGTCGTTGAGCATCTGCCCGATGGTGCTGCGTCCGCCCGGCACGTACCACACCGAGCCTGCCATCTTGTCGAGCACCACGCTGGGCTTCTGCTGAGCCGTCTGCGCCACTTGTTGCATGGCGCGGTAGTGGCTCTCCACCTCGCTGAACAAGCTGTCGGCGCGCTCCTCCTGTCCGTAGAGCATGCCGTAGAAGCGCATCCACTCGGCACGGGCCAGCGGCGAGGCCTCCATGTATTCGGCGCATTCAATGATGGGGATGTCCACCTCCTCTAATCGACCGTAGCCACCGCTGTTCTCGAAAGGCGAGAGCAGGATGCCGTCGGCCTCGGTGTCGATGATTTTCTCCACGAGCGGGCTCATGCCATCGCCACAGTCGGTCAGGCGCCCGCTCTTCACGCCCTCCTGGACAAAGGGCACCTTGATGTACTTTAGGTCGGCCACGCCCGACACCTGCTCCGTGGCGCCCAGTTGCTCGGCCAAGGCACAGTGCACGCTGGTGAAAATGACCGAGCGGCGCAGCGGCACGCGCACCACGGTGCCCGACGGCAGGTCTGTCGCTCTTTGCTGCAACATTGTTGCAGCATAGGGAACCAGCACGTAGCGGTGGAGCGACAGCCCCGGCTTCCAGGGGTTGTCGATATATACCACGCGGTAGCCGTCGGCCTGCTCAATGTGGATGAGGCGGGCGTAGCGGAAGGCCACGCTGTCGACGGGCTGCCCCGTGGAAAGGCGTTCTGCCCAGCTCTGCGGGGAACGGTGTCCCCCGCAGGCTGTGAGCAGAACGAGTGCTATTGCGAAGAGCAGTTGCTTCATCTATCGGGTGAGAACCTTCTGCACAGTGCCGTCGGCCATGCGCACGATGTTGATGCCCTTCTGGGCTGAGCGGAGCTGGCGTCCGTTCAGGTTGTAAATCTGGTTGGTGCCTTGTGCCACAGCGGTCTTGATGCTGGTGGTGACGGGCTTCTCGCCGCCGAGGTTGTCCATGCAGAAGTAGGCGGGCGTGTTCATGCCCCAGTTGCCGTTGTCGGTGCTGCTCATGGTGAAGTCGAGGCGTTGCACCTTGCCTAATGGCGTGAGGTCGCACCACTTCCACTCGTCGAGGATGTACTGCTCGGCCTCGTTCTCCGAGCGCAGGTCGGCCAGGTAGAAGTCCACGCTGCCCGTGGTCTCGCCGTCGGCACCGGTGCCGGTGATGGTGAGCTTGAACCAGTCGCCCTGTGCGAATTTCTTCGTGCCGTTTTCGCCGTTCTTCATCGAGAGGTAGGCGTAGGCGTTGTTCGTCAGGTAGCAGCCGCTGATGACCTGTGCCTCGCCGAGCACGATGACGCCCTTCGGATTATCGAAGAGGTTGAGGTTGTAGGTGGCGTAGTTGCTCGACTCCTCTGCACCGTGGCCCACTGCCGAGTTGTACTGGTCGGTAGGCGCATAGCCGCCGTAGGTGGTGGCGGTGCGGTTGGTGTAGAAGAAGCCGTAGCAGTAGGGGTAGCCGTCGTAGTCCTGGTAGCCGTTCTCGAAGAGGAATCCGCCGCTGACGAAGCTGGCGGTGCCGTCGGTGCCGTTCCAGAAGCTCTCCTCGGCCAGGTCCAGGTTCTCGAAGGTGGCGGGGCCCTCCGTGCCGGTCACCAGCTCGATGTCGTCGATGCAGGCGTAGGTGGCCACCATTGGCTTGTTGCAGTCGAAGCTGAAGGCGAGGCTGACGACGTTGCTGCCCAGCTGGTCGAGGGCAATGCGTGTCCACCCCTCGATGTAGGTCAGCTCCTCGCCGTATTCGGCCAGCTTCACCACGGTAGACTTCTTGGAGCCGTCGGCGTGGGTGGCCTCGATGTTCAGGTAGAGGTGGTCGCCCTCGGCTGTGAACTTGGTGTCGTAGCTGCCAGTGTTGATGGTGAAGTTGTTGTGGGCGTAGGCGCTGTTGGCCACGTAGATGCTCTTCACCAAGGCTCCGCCCTCGACGTTGATACCGATGGTTCCTTCACCGTAGATGACACCGTAGGTCTGCGAGCCGTTGGCACCGCCGCCCACGATGTTGTTGTACTGGTCGTCGAGGACGACGAAGTCGGTGCTGGTGCTCTGCGAGAGGGCGATGCCTCCCCACCAGCTGTAGCCGTCCATGTCGTTGAAGTCCACTACGCTGTTTACGAGTCCGCTCTGCCACGTGCAGTGGTAGACGTCCTCGCCCCAGTCGCCCTCCTCGGGCTCACCGATCATGCCACCATTCCAGTAGCCTTTGTCGTTGAACTCCACGCCGGTGTCCTCCAGCGTGGCTACGGTTGTCTGCTGTGCCATGGCGGGCATGGCGAGTAGCGCTGCAAAGTAAAATACTTTTTTCATAATGCTGATGATTAAGGGTTATTTGAAAATGGTTTTCTTTCCGTTGATGATGTAAATTCCTTTCTTTGGTGTGCAGGCGCTGTCGATGCGTCGCCCCGTGAGGTCGGTGGTGGCCTTTGGCCGTGGTGCTGCCGCTGTCGTGGCGATGCCTGCTGCTATCTGGAGCGATGCTTCGAGGTGGAGGTCTTCAGCCCCTGCCACCTCCGTGCTGGTCTCGCCAATCCATCCGCACACCTGGTTCTGTGCTGTATAGACACGTATGAAGTCGACATGGCTGAGGCTGACGGGCTGCCGCGTCAGCGGGTCAACGGCCCAGTCGATGTTGAAGCTGCAAGCCACGGTGTCGCTGTTGGCGGCATTGTCTACGTAGCCGTAGCGCAGGGGCGTGAGCAGCCACAGCTGTCCTCCAGCCTGGCTGTTATAGCCGTTGCGGGGCAGGAGGGTGCCGCTGAAGGTCAGCTCGTCGGTGCCGAGCCACAGCGGGAAATACTCCTGCTTGTGGAAGCCGTTGCGGGGCACGCTGCCGCTGACGTCCCGGCTGTCGGTCCATGCCACGTCGCTGAGGTCGCCGTTGCGGCGATAGGTGATGGAGTAGCCGTAGGCCACCTTCCCCACGCTGTCGGTGTCGGCGGAGCCGCTCAGCTCGTACCACGCGTCGTCGGGCAGCTGGTTGTGGTTGCTGTCCTGGCTCACCATGACGATGCCTGGCTCGCTGCCGTTGTTGGTGTAGTTGCCGCTGATGTAGAAGTCCATCTCACCGGCAACGTTGGCCACGGGATGGTCGAAGTGGAAGGTGACGTAGCCGCCGAAGGCCCCCAGTGTAATCATCTCCCCGGCCCCTCCCGCCAGCCGTTCGGTGCACTTCGCCGCCATCGTGGCGGGAGTGTCGTCGGCGGTGGCTGCTGGAAGGGTGTTGACGAACTGTCCCGGAGCAGGCACATACTCGTCAACGGCCTGGATATACTTTGACTGCGCCCCTGCGGGGCAAAATGATAAAAGATAAATGATAAATGATAAGGCTGGCGCCAGCAGGCGTCGGCTGTTGCATATTCGTTTGTTCATTACGCTCTTTTCGTTGTAGTCCTTTGTCGTCATTTGTCATTATCCGCAAAAGTCGGTTGTTGTCCCCTAACAGCGGATTATTGTCCGCCCACGTCAGATTTTCATGGAGAGGAGCATGTGTCTCAGCTCTATTATTTATTATTTGTTATTTAGGGCGAAGCCCGCCAGAAAGCAGGCGTGCCCGGGAATGTCGCCCGTGGAAGTCTTCCACTTGAAGTTGCCCTGCGCATCGTAGCAGAAGAGCCAGCCAGAGGTGACGTAGTTCGTGGCGTCCATCACGTAGATGTCGCCTGTCACGGGATGTACCATCAGCCCGTAGGCGGTCTCTATCTGCGAGGCGTCTTTCACCAGCGTGGTGCTGACGAGCTGTCCGCTCCGTGTGTCCACTACGCCGAAGTTGGTGCGCAGCGTCCAGTCAGCATCGTAGCTACTTCCCACGTAGCAGAGCGAGTCGCCTCGGAAGGCGATGTCGCTCACGGGCACATCTACCGAGTCGGCGCGCTCCATCAGTCCCTGCGCGTTCTTCCTGAGCAGGTAGAGGCGTGATGCCGAATCGCCAGTATATTCGCCGCGTGAGCTGACCCATAGTTGTCCGTGACGGTCGGCACGCAGACGGAACAGGTTGGGTGCCACGTCAATCTTGCGCTCCTCGCGGAACGTCGCCAGGTCGATGACGCTCACCGTGCGGTCGTAGTCCTGGCCGTGCAGCGCATTGTAACCACCGCTGTTCGCCACATAGAGCTTCCCGTCGACGACGGCCATCTCCTCCGGCTGATAGCCCACGGTGGTCTGTCCCACCACGCTCAGCGTCAGCGTGTCAATCTTGTAGACGCTGCCCAGCACCGACGAGCCGCCCACGGGGCCCACATAGCTGGACACATAGGCGAAACCGCCGTCGAAGGCCAGATAGCGGCAGTTGGGCACGTCGACGTGGCCGAGTGAGTGGGCCGAGTCAGCCGTGCACACCTCCACTTTGTTCGAGCAGTTGATGACGAGCCACAGCCGGCTGCCGTAAATCTGGCAGTCGTTGCCCACGTCGCCCAGCTGCAGCACCTGACCGGGGTTGCGCGAGGGGAAGATGTTCTTGTAGTAGGTGCCCGTGTGCAGGTCGAGGTAGTCGAGCGTGGCCTTGTTCTGGCCCATGTTTCCCTCGCAGAGCACATACATGCCCAGATAGTCGGTCTGAGCCTGCTCGCCCGTCTCGTCGATGGTGGGCTGGATGACGTCGTCGTCTTCGCGGCAGGCGGAGAGCAGGAGGGTCAGGGCTGCGACGGTCATGGCGGTTCTCAGGGTGTTTCTTTTCATTTTTTTTTCTTTTTTGGTGGGGCTGCGACGGTGTCGCAGCATAGGGGGACAGGGGATTATGGGGGTGGCGGTTGAGGGGGATTATAGTCGGAGGTCGATGGTGATGGCGGCGTTTCGGCCGGGCATGGGGTAGTTGCTGATGACGTCGTACTGCTGGTCGAAGAGGTTGTTCACCTCGGCTGTCAGCCGCCATGCGGCTCCCCAGCAAGATGTCTCCCAGCTCACGGAGAGGTCGCTGGTGTACCAGGGCTGCACGTGGTTGTAGGCCGTGTTCTCCTGTTCGTTCCAGCGCTCGCCGGTGTAGAGGAAGCTGTAGTTCACCGAGAGCTGCCGCCACTGCAGTCCGACGATGGCCGAGCCGCTGTGGCGGGGAATGTAGGGAATCTGGTGATGGTAGTAGGGTTTCGAGCGGTCGGTCACGTCGATGGACCGCTGCCAGGTGTACTGTGCGCGAAGGGTGGCTTCCACGTCGCGGCTGAGCCTGCCACTGGCCTCGGCCACCACGTCGAGCCCACGGATGTCGACACGCCCCAAGTTGAGCATCGTCCAGCGGAACTGCTGGCCCTTGGGGTAGGCGATGATCTTATCGCGTACCTTATTATAATATATATCAGCCTGCAGGCCGACATGGCTGAGGCGTCCGCGGGTGAAGGAGCGGCTCAGCACCACTCCGGCATCGTACTGCGTTGCCTTCTCGGGCTTCAGACTGGCGTTGCCCATCTCGGTATAGTAGAGGTCGTTGAACGTAGGCATGCGGAAGCTCTGCTTGGCGAAGGCGCGCAGCGACAGCCAGCGGGCCTGGCGCAGGGGGTAGACGCTGACGAAGAATGCCGGGGTGAGACGGCTGATGTGGCGGCTGCCAGCGTCGGTGTGGTCGTGGATGTAGCTTTCCACGAGCGATGCCTGCAGCTTCAGGTGGCGATAGTCCACGGCGGTGGCAACGGCCAGGGCATGGGCCAGACGGGTGGGGTGGGGGAAGCGGTAGGTGTCGGCACCCAGCTTGTTCCAGCGCAGGTCGTAGCTCAGCGAAGCGCTCCAGTTGGGCAGCAGCTCCACGACGTTGGCCGTAGAGACGAAGGCCTCCTGCTGGCGGTAGAGGTTGTCGACGGGCAGCAGCGTGGAGTCGCGGTTCACGTAGTGCGTGCGGTAGAAGGCATACTTGGCCTGCCACTTCGTGCTGAACAGGTTGCCGATGGTGCGCTGCCACTGCCCCTGCACGAAGGTGTTCAGGTCGCCCTGGCGCTCGCCTCGCCGCCAAACGTTGTTGACGATGGCGCCGGGGATGCCGCGCTGCGAGTTGTAGAGATAGCCCTTCAGCTGCCACGTGCCCTGATGGAGCGTGCCGTGCAGGTTGGCCTCTATGCGTTCGGCATGGATGTCGCCGTTCTGTCGCGTGGCGGTGGTGTCCCAGGCGGTGGTGCCGTCGAGGTTCTTGCGTTTGTAGCGGAAGTGGTATTTGCCGCTGGCGGTAAGGGCCTCGCCGTTGATGCTCAGGCACAGGCTGTCGCCCAGCTGCCGCTCATAGAGGGCCGAGAGGCGCAGCAGGTCGCTGGCCCCGTATTTCAGGCGAGCCTTCCAGTTCTCGCTCTTCCCAGGGGCGAAATGTGGCCGACGGGTGCGGATGTAGACCGACGAGGCCGAGGCGAAGTCGCCGGCGGCCTGGAAGATGGCACTCTTCTGTCCGTTGTAGAGGGCTATCTCGTCGACGTTCTCTAAGGAGAACTGCCCCAGGTCAATCTGTCCGTTCTGTGCGTTGCCGAGCAGGATGCCGTCGTAGCTGACGCCGAGGTGGTTCGTGCCCATGGAGCGCACGTCGACGGTCTTCACACCGCCCACGCCGCCATAGTCTTTCAGCTGTACGCCGGAGAAATAGCGCAGCGCATCGGCCACGCTGAGGGCCGACAGCTGCTGCAGGGCGGCACCATCGAGGCGCTGCGGGGTGATGACCTCGCGGAACGTCAGCTTCGACGTCACCACCACCTCGCTGATGTGCAGCGTGGTGTCAGCGGGTGCCGCCCCGATGCCGGAAACGTCGGTCTCTGCCAGCGCAGGGGGGCGCTGGTTGCTGTCCTGAGCGTGCACGACGTGCGACACCACCGAAAGCAGCATGACAAGGATGACGGATTGTTTTCTGCTCATTCCTCTTGACTGTGCTGGCTCCCCCGTCCTAACCCCAGAGGCGCATGGGAGTCGTCAACAGCGTGGCAGGTATTCTGGCTCGTCGCTCGGTCAGCAAGCATCTTCCCAATAATCTCAGTGACGCTTCCCGGCGGATGATACCCTCCGGGGCTTGCTCCGTTCGTAAGGCGACTCACAGCTGCGGGACAGCCGGGGATTTCCACCCCGTTCCCTTTTGCTTCGCACTCAGCGAACCACGTGTTTGCGGCTGCAAAGGTACAACAAAGTTGGGAATTGGCCAAGAAATATCGGTTTTTTCTGCTGCGACGCCGACATTTGCAGGCTTCAAACAATTTGGTATATCGTGGATATACCTTTGGTATATCGCCTATATACCGATGGTATATCCACGATATACCGATTTCCAACCACATGGTACGAAACTATCTTTCACAGTATATCTGCCTTAGGTTGCTCCTCGGGACAAAATTGTGGAAGCCAACCATAGGAATGACGTTCTTTGGTGGTGCTCATGCTGGTCCTCTTGTGGATAATCATTAAAAAAATGTTCCAAATCTTTGTCGATTCGATTATTTTTACTAAATTTGCACCCGATTAATCAAGACTAACAGTTATAACTTACTTATTTGTTGCATTTAACACTACAATATTAATAATTAACTAAAACAAACGTATGAAGTGCGCAATTCGACTATTGTGTAAACTATGTCTTTTAGCTGCGTTCTTTGTGCTGGCACCTCCCGAAGTGCTGGCGCAGGCGCAACTGAAAGGACAGGTATTTGATTCAACGGGCGAATCGGTCATCGGTGCTACTGTTGTAGAGAAAGGCAACCCGAAGAATGCCGCCGTGACCGACTTCGATGGTAACTTTACGCTGAAAGTGGAGCCGGGCAAGACGCTCGTCATCACCTACGTAGGCATGAAGCCCAAGGAGGTGAAGGCCTCCGCCAACATGACCATCACCCTTGAAGACGACAACGCCGCCCTGGAGGAGGTGGTCGTCGTGGGCTACACCAGCAAGGCCCGTAAGGACCTGACGGGTTCCGTCGGTTCCATCAGTGGTGTGAAGCTGGCCGCCGTGCCCGTCACGTCGGCAGCCGTCGCCCTGCAAGGTAAAATCTCTGGTGTGCAGGTGACCACCGTCGACGGTCAGCCCGGTGCCGACGTTAACATTCGCGTGCGTGGAGGTACCTCGGTGACGCAGTCGAACGCACCTCTTTATATTGTGGACGGCTTCCAGGTGGACAACATCAACGATATTCCTCCTTCGGACATCGCATCGATTGACGTGCTGAAGGATGCCTCGCTGACGGCCATCTATGGTGCCAAGGGTGGCAACGGCGTTGTCATCGTCACCACCAAGAGCGCCCAGGCCGGCGACGTGAAGGTGACCTTCAACGGCAACCTGAACATCAGCCACCTGTCGAAGAAGCTCGACCTGATGGATGCTGCCGAGTTCGCTGCCTACCAGTACCAGTGGCATGCCGCCAACGGTACGCGCTCGACAAACGCCAAGTTCTTCAAGGCCAACTTCGGTAACCCCTACGACCTCGACATGTACAACACGCTGCCCACGCACGACTGGCAGGACGAGGTGATGGGCGAGACACCCATCAACTACTCGGCCAACGTGAACATCGGTGGCGGTTCGGAGAAGGTGAAGTTCAACATCTCGCTGACGCAGAGCGAGGACAAGGGTATCATCCTGGGTTCGGGCCTGCGCCGCACCAACCTGAACGTGAAGACCGACATCCAGATTACCGACAAGCTGAAGATGTCGTTCAACCCCAAGTTCACCTTCCGCCGCGACGAGGGTGCCGGTGGTGAGCATGTGGGTACGGGCGGTATCATCGACGTGCTGAAGTATCGCCCCACCAACGGTCTGCGCGAATACGGATACATTGACCCCAGCTATGCCGACCCCGATGAGGAGGAACTCTTCAGCTACACCAACCCGAAGAGCGACATCGCCATCAACCAGCTCATCAAGCACTCCTATACTTATAGTAATGGTCTTGCCTTCGACTGGAAGCCCATCAAGGGCCTGACGCTGCGCACCGAGGCCACCATCGGCCTGCGCTGGGTTGACCAGAACCGCTTCTATGGTGCCCTGACCAGTGAGGGTCAGAAGACCGTGCATAACAAGATGCCTGTGGCCACCGTCAGCAACAGCAAGCGTCTGCGCTACATCTGGACCAACACCGCAGCCTACAACATGTCTGTGAAGGACGAGCACAACTGGTCGTTCCTGATTGGTCAGGAAATCAGCAATGTAGAAGACCGTGTTAACGACATGACGAGCCACCTGTTCCCCCGTTCGTTCTCTGCCCGCCAGGCCTGGAACAATATGGGCTTCGGAACCCCCTACGAGACTTCGTCGAGCCTCTCCACGCCCAACCGCACGGCATCGTTCTTCGGACAGGTGAGCTATAACTACATGCACAAGTACCTCGTCTCGGCTACGTTCCGTGCCGACGGTAGCACCAAGTTTGCGCCCGGCAACCAGTGGGGCTACTTCCCCTCGGTCTCTGGTGCCTGGGTGCTCTCTGAGGAGCCTTTCATGAAGGACATCGACTGGATTACCCAGCTGAAGCTGCGTGCCGCCGTCGGTCTGGCTGGTAACAACAACATCAACGACGACATGTGGCGCCTGCTCAGCAGCGTCAGCTCTACCGGCGGTCCTGGTCTCGGCGAGGTGACACGCTATGGTGAGAAGTATTACAGCCTGCCTTCGGCAGCCCGCAACCCCGACATCAAGTGGGAGACCACCATCACCCGCAACCTGGCAGCCGACATCGCCCTGTTCAACGGACGAGTCACCATCACGCCGGAGTTCTACTGGAACACCACGCGCGACCTGCTCTACGCCACGGGCTTGAACCCCACCGTAGGATACGGCTCGCAGATGCAGAACATTGGTCAGGTGACCAACAAGGGTATCGAGTTCAGCATCAGCGGCGACATTCTGCAGGGTAAGGACTATGTGCTCACCGGCAACATCAACTTTGGCTGGAACCGCAAGGTGGTCGACAAGCTCGATGGCGGCGTGGACATGAAGCCCTTCGAGGGCAGCGTCCGCTGGCAGACGAAAGACATGTACGACTACTACCTGAAGGTGGGCGATGAGGTGGGCCTCATCTACGGCTTCGTCTACGACGGCCTCTATGGCTTCGACGAGTTCTACTACGACCCGCTGAACAACTACCAGGCCATGCCCTGGGGCTCGGCAGCTGCCGACAACGGCACGTCGAAGAACCAGGCTCCGCGTGAGGATGGCTACGTCACCGTCATCAACGACGTCAGCGGCACCTCGAACAGCGGCATCGCCACGCTGCCCGGTAAGGTTAAGTTCAAGGACCTCGACGGCGACGGACGCATCACCGAGAAAGACCGTACCGTCATCGGTAACACCAACCCGAAGATCCAGGGTGGCTTTGGCCTGAACGGTCAGTGGAAGAACTTCGACTTCAACGCCAACTTCGTCTACATGATTGACTTCGACATCAACAACGCCACGGCCTACACCCTCTCTTCCTCGCAGGACAACAAGAACAGGTTCTTCAACGTCCTGTCGCGCTTCAAGGACGGCTGGCAGTACAACGACATCGACGGCAGCATCACCGGCACGAAGGGCGACATCCTCTACAAGATGTACTACTCGGCCGACAAGAATGCCGTTGACATCTACAAGGAGGCCAACGAGGGCCGCACGCTCTGGAACCCTGCTGACGTGGGCACCAAGCTCTGCAACAGCTATTTCGTTGAGGACGGCTCGTTCCTGCGCTGTAACGACATCACCATCGGCTACACCCTGCCCAAGACGCTCACCAAGAAATGGGGCATCTCGAAGGCCCGCTTCTACGTGTCGACCAGCAACCTGTTCATCATCACCAGCTATTCGGGCTACGACCCCGAAGTGGATATCCAGACAGGCTTGGCTTGCGGCATCGACTACAACCGTTATCCGCGTAACCGCATGTTCGCTTTCGGTACAAACATCACATTCTAATCTCAAATGGCAATAACATGAAAAAGAATATATTATCATATTTGGTTTATGCGGCAGTTGCGCTCCCCCTCGGGGGAGTAGGAGTGGGGCTTCTCTCCTCCTGCAATGACTACCTGGATGTTGATGCGCCGTCGAAGTACACCCTCGATTTCGTCTACAGCCAGAAGTCGGAGGTGGAGCGTGCCCTCAACGGTGTCTACTCGCAAGTGCTCGTTGGTGACCTTTACGGCAATAACTATCAGAGGAGCTTCATCCTCAACAGCGATGTCGATATGGCCATCAGCTCGTCGAGCGCCCATTCGCACACCACCTATCAGCGCTTCGACTGCGACGATGAGGGTGGTGAAATCCTGAAGTTCTGGACGGCAGCCTATCGCCTCATTGAATATGCCAACATCTTCGTCAAGGCTGCTGAGGCCAGCCCCGTGTACTATCTGACTGACGACGAGGGTAACGCCACGACGACGCCCGACCCGGAGATGCTGCAGTGGGTGGGCGAGGCCAAGTGCCTCCGCGCCATGGTCTACCACGACCTCGTGGTGATGTTCGGCGACGTGCCCTTCTCCTTCGAGCCCACCAACGACCGTGGCGTCAAGGAGATGCTGCCCGTCACCGACCGCGAGGAAATTCAGAAAACGCTCATCGCCGACCTGCAGCAGGCTGCAGCAGGCATGGCGTCGACCACCAGCACCACCGTGGAGCGCTGCTCCAAGGAGTATGCCCAGGCACTCATTGCACGCATCGCCCTCACCGCTGGCGGCTACTCGCTGCGTCCCGACAAGAGCAATCCTCGTGCCTACGGCTCGATGCAGCGCCCGGCTAACTATCAGGACTACTATCGCACTGCCATGACCTATGCCGACAACGTTATCAAGGCCGGCACGCACAAGCTGTCTAACAGTTATCAGGATGTGTTCGTCAACGAGTGCAACTATCAGGTGGTGAACAACGACGACCCCATCTTCGAAATTCCTTTCGCACGTGAGTCTACGGGTAATACGGGTTATGTCCAAGGCCCCACCTACTCCGACTACGAGGGAGCCACGGTAGGCGTATGGGGCAAGTGCGACGGCGGTGCCCGTCTGAATGCTTTCTATCGCTTCCAGTTCCGCAATGGAGATGCTCGCCGTGAGTTCGTCAATGGTCTGTGGTACTATAGCTACTACACCAACGCTGAAGGCAATCTGGCCGACTCGGTCTATATCCGCAACGACTATTCGGTTCATAACAACAAGTGGTCGAAGCTGTGGACGAGTGCTGGACAGGCTTTAGGCAATACCACCACGGGTTCTACGGGCATCAACTTCCCCTACATGCGCTATGCCGACGTGCTGCTGATGTATGCCGAGGCTGCCAATGAAGTGAACAACGGGCCCACCGACGAGGCTATGGACTGCCTGCGACAGGTGCACAGCCGCGCTTTCCGCAATGTGGAGGATGGCGACGCCGCCTTCTACACCGAGGCAGCAGCATCGAAGGAGGCTTTCCTGAAGGCTGTACTCGACGAGCGTAAATGGGAGTTCGCCGGTGAGAACTCGCGTTGGCGCGACCTCGTGCGCACCAATACCTATGGCGAGGAACTGGTCTACAGCTTCCTGCGCTACTACTCTGCCGGCATGCAGAACGTGGGTAGCTTCACGGGCTTCGAGGACGCCATCAATGAACACGACGGCTATACCACAGACGCTGGCTACATCGACAACCTCCCATCGCGTGTGTACTATCATACCTATAATATTGACGAGGTGAACACCTACGGTCTGCACCAGTATCGTAACCAGCTCTATGGCTATCTGGTCGATGGCAACGGAACGGTGCTGCAGAACTATCCTAACCAGACCATGCAGAGCCTGCGTATCTACAATGCCTACAGGCCGATGAGCGCCCCCATAACCAGCGCCATCACACGTGGCGGATTCAAGGCCAAGAGCTGGCTCTATGCCGACTTCTACAAGTGGGGCAACGATGCCAACGGACAGCCTGTTGACCAGTGTAAGTATTCTTACTATGGCTATATCCGCTGTGACGACAGTGGCAACCTCTGGATCATCCGCGACGGTGCGCTCACTCAGTTCTCTGGCCTGGCAGCTCTCAACGACCTGCCCCCCGTGCGCTACATCCTGCCTTATCCCGGCACGGTCATCCAGCGCTCTTCGGGCGAATACAAGAATTACTACGGCTATTAATCACTTGAATGACTATTGATATGAAAAAGATACTGAATAGCATGATGCTGCTCCTGTTGGCAGGCACCTCGGCACTCACCGTCTCGTGTAATGACGATGACAAGACATCGGAGGCCACCGACAGAGAGTTTATGACCATGTTCATCGTCGATAATACCCGTGGTAAGGGAACGGACTATCCTTATAACTGCGGACTCGACGCACGCTATCCACATGGTAACACCATCCACCTCTATTGGTATGGCGTGGACGACTGCGCCGGCTACCAGATTCAGATGGCCTTGCAGCCAAAGGTCTCTGGCGGTGCCGACGCATGGGCCAAGATTCAGGGAACGAGCGACTTGCTGCTCGACACCATCGTCGGCCCCAAGGTGCTCGACCTGCTCATCCCCGACCAGCAGTATTCTACCGACTTCCGCTTCGCCATCCGTTGCCTGTCGAAGAAGGACAACAATGTGACCGACTTCTCGCACGCCTCCAACTGGTATGGTCATGGTAACGGACGCCAGTGGCAGGAGTATGTAGGCATTGCCACCAACGACCGCTATCCTACGCCGAATGCCATCTACGTGAACCAGGCTGAGACCACCGAGGAGACCATGCACGTCTACCTGAACAATACGGTGAAGCAGGCCCTGGGCTATGCCGAGGATGAAGAAATCACAAACCCGGACGACCTGGACAAGCTGGAAGCTTACTACGAGAACTTCAACATTGGTGCCAACGGAGAGCTGGGCTACCAGATTCTGACCGTCTCGCCCTCGCCCAACAACCCCAACTCCAAGGTGGGCGAGAAGTGGAAGCACTATCAGATTACGCAGGAAGACCGTGAGCGTGGCTATGTGGTCGTCGACGGCCTGACGGCCAACTCCGTGTACGTCATCGACGTCATCGACCCGCGTGTTTCTGTGGCCATCGACGCCAAGTATAACACTTGCACCTCGCGCTCCGACGGTAAGCCGGGCGAGCCTGTCTTGCTGAAGCACGATGAGCTGAAGGCACAGGCCTCAACGCTGCCTATCCCCAACCGCGACAACAAGGTGCGCACACAGGTGTTTGCTGCTGCCGACGAGTTCGACGCAGCACCGATTACCCCGACACTCTATAACTTCATCGAGAACACCGACTACGCCGAGGGGCAGACCTTCCTGCTCGAAGGTGGAAAGACCTACTATCTGGACGGTAACGACATCACCTGTAAGGGCTTCGTGCTCCGCACTGACCCCGCTGACGTGGCACAGGGCAAGCGTGCCCGTGTGCTTTGCGGGCTTGGTAAGGACGACATGTACGACCAGGCTGTAGACGGTGAGCAGTGGAACGGTTGTCCCTATTCGATGTTCACCTTCGGCCGTCAGCCTGAGGCTGGTGAGGGTGGTGAAATCTATATGAAGAAGCTCGCCTTCTATGACATCGACTTCGACAACCCCAAGTGCTACAACTATGGTGACCAGCAGGCCGGAAAGGGCAGCCCCACGGGTAACTATTTCTTCAATATGTTCTCCAACGGTATGGCCATCTCGCTCGATTCACTCGTTATCGAGAACTGTTCGTTCAAGCGTCTCGTCCGTGGTTTCATCCGCGAGCAGGGCGTGAACTACAAGATCTGGCGTCATGTGGTCGTCAAGAACAATCTTTTCATGGACTGCGGCTATTACAACCAGGGTGCTGGCGGCTACTGCTGGATTCACGGTTCGGGTGCCAATACCGCTTCTAACCTTTATGAGGACATGAAGGTCACGGAGAATACCTTCTACGACAGCCCCTTCCCAGCTTTCTTCGCCGAGCAGAGTGAAGTGGCGTGGGTGCCAGGAACGAAGTGGAACATCACGTTCTCGAATAATACGCTGATTAACTTCAATACCCGTGCCGATGGCGCCATCTTCAAGATGCGCGGTCTGCCTCATGGCTCTGTCTTCAATGTGAAGAACAACCTTATCGTTCTCTGCAAGAAGCAGGGTGACCAGCGTGTACTGGCTCAGTGGGGTGCTGATATCCGTAACACGCAGACCCAGCCCGACGGCTCTGCCGGTAAGGTGACGCTGAACTTCGAGAACAACTGGTCGACCAATAACGACCTGACCAACGGTACCATCTTCAGCAACACGCCGTGGACCTCGACCAGCAATAACTTCGGTAAGCTGGTGAAGGATGCCAACGCCACGCTGAATGGAACCCTGGAGGTGGAGGTGGCCAACATCTCGGCTACCGACCTCATGGAGCAACCCTGTCCGCCTCACGTCGCATCTACGGCCAGCGACCAGAACATGCACCGTGCCGACGCCCTCGATGGAACAGCTTCTACAGAGTTCAACGTGAACCTCTACTTCAAGAACACTGACAACGACATCTACCGCAATAACGTGGGTGCTGCTCGTTGGCGCAACAAGTAAGATTCAAGAATTTTAATTAATCCAAGGAGAATATGATATCTTTCAGAAAAACTATATTTGCTGCAATGGCAGTGGTGGCAGGCCTTAGCCTGACCACTGCTTGCAGCGATGCCAACGAGTACGAGGATGCCAGCACCGACAATCCTTCGTGGGTGAAAGGCTACAACGACTCGCTGCAGGTGGCTCATCCTGAGTCGCTGGCTAACACGAAGTGGGTGCGCGCATCGGGCTTCAAGGCAAATGCCTATGGGGAAGAGGTGCAGGGCTTCGTCGAGAGCCTCAACTTCGCCACTGCCGACTCTGTCAGCGTGAAGATGAGCCAGGGAGCAACGGAGGGAACTTGGACTGATGAGTCGAACACTGACGCCCAGCCCTACTATGAGTACAGTTATTCTGCCAAGACAGGCAATCTGGAAATCCTGAAGCTGGTCAGGGACGACAAGGGAAATATCTCTAAGTCTGCCGTCTTCGTTGGTATAGCCACCTCTACTGACCGGGAGATTCTCACGGTGGTACACTATGGAGATACGCCCGTGCAGACCTATCTCGTGAAGCAATAAGCCGCCATCGAGCTTCCTTCCCCATCTTCCTGGTGGGGGAGGGGGCTTCGGCTGGCTCTCTCTCAGACATGATGAACTAAACAACTTTTTTCTAACTTTTAATTATTAACTAACAAATTTTTTTATGAAAAAATTATTTACTTTCGCTCTTGCCCTCGTGGCATTCATGGGTGTGGCCAAGGCTGCAACCGTCGATGACCTTGAGGTGCTGAAGCACAGCTATGTGCTCGTTTGCGATGAGCTGGGCGCACGTCCCGGTTCTGGCGTCCTCTTTGGCGCTAACCACTTCCTTGACCTGAAGGGTGGTACTACAGCTACCAACAAGGGTAGTGTCGACCTCTCCGTGGCCGGTGGCAACGAAGGCTATGTCACCGAGGAGATTGCTGCCAAGTATGGCGAGGACTATGCCGGTCCCCACTACAATTGGCTGCGTCTGAAGAACCAGCAGGACATGATTGCCCTGAAGCTGACTGCCAAGTCGAAGATCATCATCTTCGAGCAGGGAAACAACAAGACCGGTAAGGACGCACGCATCCCCCGCATCTCTACCGACCCGGGGCAGTCGAACTCGCTGAACCCCGCTCCCGGTGAGGATCACCCCGCAACCGTCAGTGGCTACCGTTGGGAGTTCACCGTTGACGACGACGGTCTCTACTACCTCGGTTCCTACAACGGCGATATGTTCGTCAGCTTCATCATCATCGAGGCTAACGAGGCTCCTGGTACCCCGACCGTGAAGGTGGGCGATCAGACCTACGAGGGAGGCCTCTGGTTCCGCGAGGTGAGCTGCAAGGCCAACGACATGGTTGAGGAAGGTGGCGCAGAGCCCGTTCCCACTGTTGTGACCTACACCACCGACGGCTCGGCTCCCACTGCTGCCAGCCCCCTCTACACCGCTCCCATCAAGTGCTATGCCAACCAGACCGTGAAGTTCCAGGCATTCATGGACTTCGGCGACCACCAGCCCAACGACGACCTCATCTGCGACGGTGCTGACAACGAGGCTAACGTGAACTTCGTGTTCGACGCTCCCACGATTAACGCTGAGGGTGGCCATGTCACCATCACCTCGCCTTACGAGGGTGCCCGCAACTACGTGACGCTCGATGGCAACCTGAACAGCGCCGAGGAACAGAGCGACTTCACGCTTGAGGAGTCGGCTACCGTGACCGCCTTCTCGAAGATCTTCAATGGCACCTACGCCACCTTCGAGACCAAGAGCGTTTCCAAGGACGTCTATGTGCTCAACCCCATCAAGGAGAAGAAGCTCATCACCGTCAGCGGTAACGCTGTTGTCGATGCTGAGGCTACTGCTGCCGACCAGAACGGTAACACCATCTACATGATTGAGAACGGTGCCATCACCGCCGACAAGAAGGACTTCTTCGTGAAGAACCTCACCTTCAAGGCTCTGGCCAATGCCGACGAGGCTAACGCCAAGTATCAGGTGCCTGCCGGTCAGGAGGCTTACATCCAGATGAGCAACACCAACATCACCTTCCAGGTGGCTGAGGGCGACTCTGTCAACGTTCACGTCATCTGCTCGAAGAACGCTTGTAAGAACATCGACGCTGCCGACGCCGAGGATGGCTCGCAGGTCAACGACCGCAAGTGCTATGTCAACGTCAGCGGTACCAACTACTGTCTGAAGGACGCTGAGGGCAACGAGACCAACGACCTCAAACTCTATCCCGAGGCCAATGAGTTCACCTTCGGTCTCCCCGCAGGTACCTACACCTTCCAGAAGTACTCCGGCACTGGTAACATCCTCATCTCCAGCATCGAGATTACTCCCGTTGCTGCTGCTCCCGCTGAGACTGAGACCGTGCTGTGGGAAGGCGAAGCCCTTGTGAATGGTTGGGGCGATCAGCCTCAGTTCTTGAGCGATGGTGGAGCTGAACTCCTTGCTGCTGGCGGAAAGGTTGGCGATAGGCTCCGTTTCTATGCCTCTGCTCCTGACAACACCTGGCAGGTCGAGGTGTTCGACGGCCACTGGGGCGGCATGCGTGGACGCTTCTCTGGCCTTCCCATGACCAATGAGGACGGTTCTGTCCGTGAGTCAACGGTTGTTGACTTGGCTGCTCAGGGCTACTTCGACTTCGTCATGACTGAAGAGTTCTTTACTGCTGCTACTACTGCTGCTGGTTGGGGTGGCACGTTCCTGCTCAATGGCGACGGTAACCTCACCGTGACGAAGGTGTCCCTCGTTCAGGGTGGTGCAAGCAGCATCCAGAACATCCAGACCATCAACCGTCAGAGCAACGTCATCTACAACCTCGCCGGTCAGAAGGTCGACGCCAACTATCGTGGCGTGGTCATCGTCAACGGCAAGAAGATGCTCCAGAAGTAATCATTGCTTTTGCGAACAACCTAAAAAACCCCATCCGCCTCTCCGTCGGGTGGGGATTTTTCTTGTTTTTTCCTTGGCTATATGAAAGATTCTTCGTAACTTTGCCAGCGTCAACAAACTACGTTCATGAAAACTGTATTTCTTACCCTTTCGCTGTTGGCATTGAGCCTTTTCGCCGCTGCTCAGCAGCAAGAGAAAACACCCGCCTTCCCCGGTGCCGAGGGTTTCGGACGCTATGTCACTGGCGGCCGTGGCGGCAATGTCTATCACGTCACCAACCTCGATGACTCTGGCAATGGCTCCCTCCGTTGGGCGCTGGGCCGCACGGGTGTCAAGACCATCGTCTTCGATGTCTCTGGCACCATCCACCTCAAGTCGGCGCTCACCATCCCCAGCAACACCACCATTGCGGGGCAGACGGCCCCGGGCGACGGCATCTGCGTGGCCGACTATCCCTGCTCCATCGGGGGCAACAACGTCATCGTGCGCTATATGCGCTTCCGTCTGGGCAATAAGAACGTCCTCGTCAACGGTGCCGACGGCTGGGACGGCTTCGGCGGCTTCGACCGTCAGGACTGGATGATCGACCACTGCTCCGTCTCGTGGAGCATCGACGAGTGCCTCTCCGTCCTGGGCAACAAGAACACCACCGTGCAGTGGTGCCTCGTGGCGCAGAGTCTCGTCAACAGCGGCCACTCCAAGGGTGCCCACGGCTACGGCGGCAACTGGGGCGGCAGCGGTGCCTCGTTCCATCATAACCTCATCGCCCACCACACCAGCCGTACCCCGCGCCTTGGCCCCCGTCCCACCACGCAGCTCGACGAGCGCATGGACATGCGCAACAACGTCATCTACAACTTCGGCAGCAACGGCTGCTACGGTGGCGAGGGCATGACGGTGAACATCGTCAACAACTACTACAAGCCCGGCCCCGGCTCGCCCACCGACAAGAAGGGCAAGCGCATCGCCGGCATCGGCATCCGCACCAACTCCTACATCGAGACCTATCCTGCCTATGCCCCTGCGCTTCATCTCTGGGGCAAATACTATGTCGTGGGCAATGTCAACTCAAAGTATTCCGACGTGAACAGCAACAACTGGACGCTCGGCATCATCGACCAGATTGATGCCAACGGCTGCGACGGCACCTTCACCCAGGCCACCCGCGACAGCATCCGCCTCGACGAGCCCATGCCCTTCGTCTATACCACCACTCACTCTGCTGCTGTTGCCTACCAGCGGGTGCTCGACTTCGCCGGCGCCTCGCTCCACCGCGACAGCTTCGACGAGCTGATGGTCTCCGACACGCGCAACAACGCTGCCACCTACACGGGCAAGGGCCTTAGCAAGGGCTTCGTCAACTCGCAGGATGACAACAAGCCTTCCAATGCCGATGGCGACTGGAGCGCCTGGCCTGTGCTCAACAGCAGCGAGGCTCCCGTCGACACCGACGGCGACGGCATGCCCGACGCCTGGGAGGTGGCTCACGGCCTCAATCCCAGCAATGCTGTCGATGGCAACCTGCTCAACGCTGAGGGCTACACTAATGTCGAGGTCTACATGAACTCGCTCGTGGCCGACATCACCGAGGCGCAGTATGTCGGTGGCACCCCGATGGGCAGCGTGCAGTACAAGGGCGACGAGCCTGCGGTCACCAGCTACGAGCTCTCGCAGCAGACGTCCAATGGCGACTGGACCTTCAGCAACGGCTTTTCTATTTCCACGTCGAAGGGCTATGCCAACGGCACCGACGGCTGCATCAAGTATTCACGCGGACAGACCTATACCATCAACATCCCCGATGGCATCCAGATAGCCTCCGCCACATTCTATGGCTATAGCAACGACGACAACAGCACCTGCTATTTGGCCTCGCTCGCCGGACAGGACTTTGCCGCCACCGACTATGTCTATCCCTCGCGTGCTGCCTCCGACAACCGGGCCACCTACACCATCCAGCTCCCCGCTCCCGTGACCCGCTCTCTGGCTTTCACGCCACAGGGGGCGCAGGCCTGTTTCAAGATTACGCTCCACAGCGCTGCCACGTCGGCCATCCGCACGGTCTCGCAGACCTCTCCCGACGCCTCTGTCTACTCCCTCGATGGCCGACACGTTCCCGCTCTCAGCCGCAAGGGTGTCTACATCCGCAACGGCCACAAAGTCATAGTCCAATAGTTTTTTAACAACGAATGAAGGCGAATTACACGAATGCTCCCATCTTATTCGTGAAATAATTATCAATTCGTATAATTCGTGTAATTAGTCTTCATTCGTTGTTAAAGAAACCTTGTAACGTGCAATTCGTCTTCATTCGTTGTTAAAGAAACGTTGTAGGTTATAGGTTTTTCTTGAAGAACTCCAGCACCCGTTCCTGCGCCCGCAGTCCGCAGCTGTGCGGCATGTCCCACAGCTCCGTCTCCAATCGTTCGTCGGCGCCCTGGCTCTTCCATGTGTTGTGCATGGTGGCAAACGCCTTCTCCACGCCTGCCACGGGGAACAACTTGTCCTGCGACCCGTTGATGAACAGCATCGCCTTCGGACAGGCCATGCTCGCAATGTGCGGATAGTCCATCCAGCGCCGCAGTCCGGGGATGCAGTTGGCGAAGCCGCCGTTCTCCGTCCTGCTGTATTTGAACGACATCTGCTCGTCCGTCGTCACCATCCAGCAGATGGCAGCCCCCGCCTTGATGCGGTCGCTCAGTGCCGCGAGCATCCACGCCCGGTAGGCACCCATCGACCACCCTGCACAGCCAATCCTCGTGCTGTCCACCTCCGGCAGCTGTGCCAGGAACTCCGTACCGCTCATGTCGTCGTAGGTCATCCAGGCGCTCAGGTCGATGCCATACATCATCATGTTCCCCGCTATCATGTCGTATTTGTCACGCCGTGGACCCTCCTTCTGTCCTCTTTCGCCCCACATCGGAGCATCCGCCGAGAACACCACGTAGCCGTGCTGCGCCAGATAGTCGCCGAAAAACTGCCCCTCGTAGCCTGCCAGCCACTCCTCGGCGTCCTTCTTCACCTCCTCGCTCTCGCACGCTAATGGACGAATCATCTTCTCCTTGCCAATGAACAGGTGTGCCCCGTGGTCGTGCAGCAGGTTCACGGCAGGGAACGGCCCCTTGCCGTCGGGAATCAGCAGATAGGCCGGCACGCTGTAGTAGCGGCTCAGCCTCACCGCTATCTTCATTGCCCGGTAGCCATCCCGCTGCTCGGCCCCCTCCAGCCTCCCCCAACTGTGGGAGGCTGCTGCGCCTGAGTCATCCGCAGGGAAAGACTCCCCCAGTTGGGGGAGGTTGGAGGGGGGCGGTGGCGGCATCAGCATGCAGTCGAGCACCTTCTCCCGTGCCACGCGTCGCCACTCGTCGAAGTCCGTCATCCCGCTGTTCTCCCACGCCATGGGGTAGGTGAGGTCCTTCAGCAGCGAGTCGGCATACACGGGCAGGTTCCTCTCGAACTCCCATCGCTCCCGTTTCTGTCCGTCAGCCTCAGTCGTCATCAGCATCAGCGCAGCCACTGCCATCACCCCCTTTGTCATCATTCTTTTTTCCATATTACCGTCATCATCGTTTTTATGATAAGATATAACGAAAAAACCAAGAAAAACAGTTCCTACTTTGTTTTTCTTGGTTTTCCTTTGTTTTCTTAAGACCGTCCAGCGGTATCCATCCTAACGTCCAATTTGTTCAATTCGTCAAATCCATTGCCCGTCTTAATTCGTCCAATTCGTTTAATTCGTCTAAATTCGTTGTCCGTTAAGATTTGTTGTCGTCACTCCGCGGCCTTCTTCGGGGCAGCCTTCTTCCTCGTGGCGGGTTTCTTCTCGGCCTTGGCCTCCTTGGCCTCCAGCTTCTCCAGTTTCGCCTTCAGACGCGTAATCTCCTTGTCCTTCAGCTCAATCTCGTCGTCCTGGTTGCGGATGGTCGTCAGCAGCGAGTTCAGCTCCTCGTTCTCAATCTCCAAGGGATAGAGCTCGTTCACCCTGTTGATGAAGTCGCCCAGAATGTTCATGTAGTTCGTGAAGGCGTCGAAGGGTCCGCTGTAGATGCCGCGGTCCAGTCCCACGTTGCTGGGCTTCGTCGTCATGAAGCGGAAGTTGTTCGAGGCCTGCAGGTAGTCCCAGTCCTGCATGATGCGCGGGTCGTCGGCTATCAGCAGACGGTCGGCCACCGAGTAGAGCTTCTGGAAGGCCTCGCGCTGCATGGCGTTACCCAGCCAGCAGCTCACGTCGCGCTCCTCGTCCACCCAGCTCAGCGTGTCGGGCACGTCCAGCTGGCTCACGCTCTTCACCTTTGCGCATATCTCACCCGGCGTGGCGAAGTCGATGCCCTTCTGCTTGGCGCATATAGGCAGTGCCTTCAGGAAGTCGAGGATGTTGCTCGACAGCGGCTGGGCGATGCCCAGTGCCGACAGCTCCATGAAGATGTTGATAATCTGCTCTTCCTCCGGCAGACGGGCGATGCGCTCTATGTACGTGTCGGCGAACAGCGGATAGCCGTCCCACTCCGGGTTGTTGAAGCGCAGCGAGATGTCGTCGCTCAGCTCCACGTCGCGCAGCAGCAGCTTCAGGTTCGGAGCCTGGTTGCAGTGGTACACATAGTGCGGACTCTTCCAGCCCAGCACGTGCTTCGCACCCTCGGTCAGCATGCCCTTGAAGCCCAGGGCGGCAATCTGTGCGCCGATGTCGTCGCTGTAGATGAGCGACGAGTTGCGGGCCACCTTCGGCGTCTGGCCGAAGTACTCCTTGATCTTCGCCACCTGCTTCTTCATGTCGCGGGCGAAGCTGTCGGGGTTCGCCAGCGAGCTCAGGCCGTGGCTGTACGGCTCCGCCAGGAACTCCACGCAGCCCGTCTCGTTCAGCTGCTGCAGCTTCTCCAGCACCTGCGGGGCGTGCATCTCCAGCTGCTCGATGCCCGTGCCGCTCAGCGAGAACGCCACCTTGAAGTACTTCCCGTTGTCCTTGATCATTTGCTCCAGCGTGTTCAGCGCGGGCATGTACGAGCGCTCGGCGATGTCGCTGATGCTCCGCTCGTTCTCATAGTCATCATAGTAATAGTGGTCGGTACCGATGTCGAAGAAACGGTAGCGCTTCAGATGGATAATCTGATGTATTTCAAAATATAAGCAAATTGTTTTCATATTTTCTTTCGTTATTTCGTTTTGTTTCGTTATTCCGTTATCACGTTATCACGCATTTTCCCAGCCCAGGGTTCTCCGGTAGAGCGTGCGAATCCACGTGCCCACCTTCTCCCAGGTGATCTGGTCCACCTCCTTCTTGCCTTCTTCCTTCAGGTACTGGAAGAGGCTCTCGTTGGTGCAGATGGAGTAGATGGCGTCGGCCAGGGCGTGGATGTCCCAGTAGTCCACCTTGATGCAGTTCTCCAGGATCTCGGCGCAGCCGCTCTGCTTCGAGATGATGCTCGGCGTGCCGCACTGCATGGCCTCCAGGGGCGAGATGCCGAACGGCTCGCTCACCGACGGCATCACGTACACGTCGGAGTCCTTCAGGCACTCATACACCTGCTTCCCCCTCATGAAGCCGGGGAAGTGGAACCGGTCGGCGATGCCCCGCTCGGCGGCTAAGTAGATCATCTGGTCCATCATGTCGCCGCTGCCAGCCATGCAGAAGCGCACGTTCCGCGTGCGGTGCAGCACCATGTTGGCGGCCTCCACGAAGTATTCCGGACCCTTCTGCATCGTGATGCGGCCCAGGAACGTCACCACCTTGTCCTTCCCCGTGTGGTCGGGGCGAGGGATGGCCTGATACTCCTCCGGCAGCGGATACACGGCGTTGTGCACCGTGAAGCACTTCCGCGGGTCCTGGTGGTACTGGTTGATCACCGTCTGCCGCGTCAGCTCGCTCACGCACATGATGCAGTCGGCCCAGTCCATGCCGTTCTTCTCTATCGAGTACACCGTGGGGTTCACCTTTCCGCGACTGCGGTCGAAGTCCGTGGCGTGCACGTGGATGCACAGCGGCTTGCCGCTCACCTGCTTGGCGTGGATGCCGGCGGGGAACGTCAGCCAGTCGTGGGCGTGGATGATGTCAAACTCCTCCGTCCTGGCCACCACGCCGGCGATGATCGAGTAGTTGTTAATCTCCTCGTGCAGGTTCTGCGGATAGCCTCCGGCAAACTCCATCGCGCCCAGGTCGTTCACGTTCATGTAGTTGAAGTCGGCGTAGATGTGCTCGCGCAGCTTGAAGTAGTAGTCCGGGTCCATCGTCTGGCCCACCCGGCTCTGCACGTAGTCGCGGTTCACGTCGCGCCAGGCAATGGGCACGGCGTTCATCGCCACGATGCGTGCGGCGTGCTGGCTCTCGTCGCCGAAGGGGTGGGGCAGACAGAGCACCGTCTCAATATCTCCCTGGGCTTTCAGACCCTCTGAGATTCCGTAATTGGCTGTGGCGAGTCCTCCGAACACGTGCGGGGGATACTCCCATCCAAACATTAATACTTTCATATCTTTCAAGTGAAGAGTGAAGAGTGAAGAGTGAAGAATTGGCTACCGCGCATTCTTTTCTTACTTCAAAACATCACTCATTTATTATATCGTTAAACTCTTTTTAATTTGACTATTCCATGAAGAACTTAGACTGTCCAGTGTGAATGCATACCTATGTGCGGTAGCAAATTCTTCACTCTTCACTCTTCATTCTTCACTTATGATCACTTCTGATACGAATATTTCTCCAGCAGCTTCATCGTCCTCAGGATCTCGGCCACGTTCATCGCAAACGACATCGCACCGCGGCCGTGGAACGGCGGGTTGCCGTCGAACAGCTCCGAGATGGTGCCGATGGCGTGGTAGTCGATCTCGTCCTCGTAGCCCACCATCTGGCGCTCCACGAAGCTCAGCCTCGTCCGCTTGTACAGCTTCAGGCAGGCCTCCATGTAGAAGCCGCCCAGCCACGGCCACGCCGTGCCCTGGTGGTAGGCATAGTCGCGCTGCGTCTGCGGACCCACATACATCGGGTTGTAGCCACCGCTCTTCGGCGACAGGCTCCGCAGGCCCTTTGGCGTCAGCAGCTCGCGGGTGCAGATGTCCACCACGCTCTTCATCTGCTGCTGACTCAGCGGCGAGTAGTCCAGCGCCACGGCGAAGATCTGGTTCGGCCTCACGCTCCAGTCCATCATCGTCCCGTCCACGTAGTCCAGCAGATAGCCATATTCGTTCACGAACGTGTCCACGAACGACGCCTTCGTCTTCCCCGCCAGTGCCTCCAGGTGCTCGGCGGCCTCCTGGTCGCCCTGGTCGTTGGCCATCGAGGCGCAGAACTTCAGGGCGTTATACCACAGCGCGTTGAACTCCACGATATATCCGCTCCTCGGCACCACGGGCCTTCCGTTCGCCGTCGAGTTCATCCACGTCACGGCGTGGTCCCTGCCGTTCGAGTAGAGCAGCCCGTTGTCGTCAAGGCGCAGGTTCGGGTGACCGCCCTCCTCGATGTATTCCACGATGTCCTTCACCAGCCCGCCGTACATCTCGAACGCCTTGTCGCGCCCGGCATGCTTAGCATACTGCTGGATGGCCCAGATGGCCCACAGGGGCACGTCGGGCTGCTCCATCTCGTAGATCTTCACCGTCAGCGGCTCCCCGGCCATGAACTCGCGCAGACCCTTCTCCGCCGTCTGCATCACCAGCTCGAAGTAGTCCTGCTCGTCGATGGCCAGCGTCAGGCCCGGCAGGGCGATGAACGTGTCCCTCGCGCGGCACTTGAACCACGGGTAGCCGGCCAGCAGGTAGCGTGTGTCGTCGGCCTCGCGGTTGTGGAACTGGTGGGCAGCGGTCACCAGACAGTGGTAGAAGTTGTCGCGCGGCACGCGAAGGCTGATCTCCTCGTCGAACAGCTTCTTCAGCTCACGCGTCTTCGTCTGGCTCGTCGAGGCGGCGAACACGATGCTCTCGCCCTTCTTGATGCTCATCTCGAAGTAGCCGGGAACGTACAGGTCCTCGTTCGAGGCGTAGCCGCGCTCCTGCTCCTTCGGATATTCTATGCCACGGTACCAGTCGGGCTGGAACACAAACGCGTTCTTCTTCGAGAACTGCATGTACAGGTCGGGATAGCCCTGGTACATGCACGTCTTGATGCCGCCGTCGATCTCCTGGTACTCACGGCTCGCCACCATGTTCTCGTGCGTGAACTGGCGCACCGAGCGGAAGGCCAGGAACGGGCGGAAGCGAAGCGTCGTAGCCGAGTGGGCATCCTCCAGCGTGTAGCGGATGAGGATGCGGTCCTCGTAGGCCTGGAAAATCGTCTCGCGCTTCAGAATCACACCACCCACGCGGTACGTCGTCGTCGGAACAAGGCTCGCGTCGAACTCACGGATGTACTTGTGTCCTTTCGGACTGAAGTTGTTGCCCTGATACTTGTGGAGGCCAAGGTTGAACTCCGCACCATGCTGGATGACCGTGCAGTCGAGCGACGACAGCAACACGTGGTTCTCGTCGTCAAGCTCGGGCACGGGCACTACAAGCAGACCGTGGTACTTGCGCGTGTTGCAGTCAACCAGCGTCGATGCACTGTACGCACCACTACGGTTCGTGCGAAGCAGCTCGCGGCGAAGGCTCTCTTCAAGGTTCGTCATCACGGCTTTTTCAAATCGCAAATAACTCATAGTTACTCTTCAGGTTTTTTTATTAGGTTTGGTTGTTAATAATGGTTTTCTTTCGCTTCGTTAGTTTCTCAGCAGTTTCAGGCTTCTTGCTTTTCACGTCCAAAGGTACGACTTTTTCCCCACATCCCCAAGCTTTTCCTCCTTTTTAACAATAATTTATTCCCGTGCGCGCGCAACAACTCATCCATGCCCCCCAGTTTGTCTAAAGATAAAAGATTGAAAAGATTGAAAGGAAGGCAGCGGGCGCTGCCATTAATTTTCCCGCCCGCTGCCATTATTGGCAGCGGCCGCTGCCAATAATTTCCCCGCCCGCTGCCAACAGAAATGGCGTTGACTTTTTCCCGCTCCGGCGTGGCCTTTTCCCAATTTGTCGCCGCCTTTTTCCCCTCATCCCTGTTGCCGTGGGAAAACGAGAGGCATTTCGAGCTGCTTTCTTTTTTTACGAATCATTCTTGCGTCCCGTTTGTACCGTCACCCTGCTTCCGCTCTCCATTTTTTCTTGTTAATACTTGTTAATAACTGATATATCTTGTTAACTAATTCCCGAAAACGCTTCAAGTTAGTTGAAAATTTATTAACTTTGCGAGCGTTTTTAGAACAATTCGTAATTCAAAACCAGTTAAGTTGTTGAGAAACGAACTTATATGACAATGTGAACACACAACTAGTATAAATATAAAACATTACGATATGAAGCGTATTAAGACTGGCCTCGTGGCGTTTATTGCCGTACTCCTTTGCGGACTCGCACCCACCACAGAGTGCCATGCACAACAGGTGGCATTGAAGACGAATCTACTCTACGACGCCACTACGACCCCTAACCTCGGACTCGAAATGGGCGTGGGAAAGAAGCACTCTTTCCAGGTCTTCTATGGACTCAACCCCTGGAAGTTCAACCACGGCGCCGACCGCAAGTACCTCAAGCACTGGCTCGTCAACCCTGAATACCGCTACTGGTTCTGCCACCGGTTCAACGGCTCCTTCGTCGGCATACATGCCTTCGGAGGCGAATACGACGCTGCCAACATCAAGCTGCCCTTCGGCTACTGGAAAGACCTACGCGACCACCGCTTCGAGGGATGGTACGTAGGGGCCGGTCTCAGCTATGGCTACCAGTGGGTGCTCTCGCAGCACTGGAACTTCGAGGCTTCCATCGGCATCGGAGCTGCCTACATCGACTACCAGAAGTTCAAGTGCGGACTCTGCGGAAAGAAAGAGGGCGACGGACACAAAACCTACGTGGGACCCACCAAGGCCGCCCTCTCATTAGTATATATGTTCTAACACCTACAGTACCTACAGTACCTACCCCACCTACAGTACCTACAGTACCTACCCCACCTACAAAATAACAGCATGAAACACCTCCTCATATCCCTGTCAGCGCTCATCGCCACCTCGGCACTCGCGCAGACCAACGCCCGCCTCACCGATGACAACGGCAACAACGTCGTGCGGGCTACCAACCTCAACGTCACGCCAACGGCCGACCGAACCGTCGTATCCCTCGACGTCGTCCTCGACTCGCTGCGCGTGCCTTCCAACCGCTACCGCGCCTTCACGCCCATCCTCGTCTCGGCTGACAGCACCAAGGTCACCCGACTGAAGACGCTCATCGTCTCGGGACGCGTGCAGGACATCATCTTCGAGCGCGACGGCATCGACGACGCCTACCGACAGAACTACGTCAAGGTGCGCCGCGACAACGGAGAGCTGCAGACCTTCAACTACACCGACGCCGTCGTCAGCGAGCCCTGGCACCAGGATGCCACCGTCAAGCTCGAGGCCGACCTCTGCGGATGCGGTGACCTGCTGAAGAACAAGCTCTACACGCTCGCAAAGCTCGAGAAACCCGACCCCTGGAAGCTCATAGAGCTGGCTAACCAGGAGCCCGACACCTACAAGCCCATGCGCGAGCTCCACGGCTCGGCATACATCACCTTCGTCGTGGACCGCTGGGAGATGAAGCCCGACTACATGAACAACCGCCGCGAGCTCCGCAAGATCACCGACACGCTCGACATCATGGTGGCCGACCCGAACATCACCGTCAACACCATCAAGATTCATGGCTGGGCTTCGCCGGAGTCGCCCTACAACCACAACCACATGCTGGCCACCAACCGTGCCAAGAGCCTCACCGAGTGGCTCCGACAGAACTACCAGCTGCCTGCCAGCGCCTTCGCTCCCGCCGAGGCTACGCCTGAGAACTGGATAGGACTGCGCGAGGCCATCGAGCAGATGACCTTCGGCGAGCTGCAGCACAAGGACGAGGTCTACGACATCGTGCGCAACCTCCTCCTCCAGGACAGCATCACCATCGCTCGCACTGCCGACGCCACCGAGGCACGCATGAAGGCACGCTACCCGCAGGACTATATGTATCTGCTCAAGAACATCTATCCCGGACTGCGCCGCTCCGACTACGAGATCACGTTCAACATCAAGCAGTTCAACACCATCGAGGAGTGCCTACAGATCTACCGCACCAAGCCCCACCAGCTCTCTCGTCACGAGCTCTGGCAGGTGGCACAGACCATGCCGATGTTCAGCGACGACTACAACCGCGTCATGCAGACGGCACTCAACTTCTACCCCGACGACGAGTCCGTCAACGTCAACCTGGCTAACGTAGCTCTCTCGCAGCACGACATCCTCAAGGCCGAGACGCTCCTCCAGCACGCCGGCACCGGCGCAGCAGCGCAGAACGCACGCGCCGTCATCGCCATCGTCAAGGGCAACTACGACCTCGCACGACGACTCCTCGACAGCGCCCGCCAGCAGGGACTCGACGTATCCCGCAACCTACGCGCCATCGAGATCCTCGACAACAAGTAACCCCGAAGGCATTTACTGAAAAGGGACTATACATGCTGGCAACCATATTGAAAAGCCAGCAGGCCGTGCAGACCACTATTGCTATCCAAACTGAAACATACCATTAAAACAAAAAAATAATAACAACATCAATAACCCCCAAAAATCATAAAAGAAAGGAAGAAACAAAAAAAACAGAGAACAACAAAAAACATTAATCATTTAATTATCAACTTTATTATTAACTCTTTAAAAACAAAAAGTTTATGAAAAAACTAAGTTTATTTGCACTTGCAGCTGCCGGGCTCTTCCTCGGCGCCTGCTCGAACGATGACTCGGTGAACGAAGCCGCTCAGAACGCACAGGACTTCACCGACGGCGCTTTCATCGGCGTGTCGATTCAGATGCCCTCTGCAATGGCTCCGACTCGTGCCAACGAGGACTTCGACGATGGTGTTGCATCTGAGTATGCAGTGAAGGACGCTAATCTCTACATCTTCTCTGGTGCCGATGAGGCTTCTGCTAAGTATGTGGCTCAGTATCAGATTGGCACAACCTTCGTGGAGGATGGCGGCAACAACGTTACCAGCACCATGAACGATGCCACTCAGATTTCCAATGAGCTGGCTGAGCAGATTACCAAGTCAGCTGCCACTGTCAAGTACTATGGCTATGTGATTCTGAACAACAACGGCGTTGACGCCGTGTGCGATGCCAGCACTACTTTTGCTGACTTCAAGGCTCGTCAGTGGAATAAGATCGGTACTCCCGTCGCCGAGGGTGCTGACCCCACTGCTGAAGGCGCATTCCCCAATGGTCTGCTGATGACCAACTCGCCTGTGTCGGCTGAGGCTGGTGGCGCTGCTGCTGCTCCCACCACTGACGACAAATACAGCACGCTGGTGGAGCTTGACAAGACAAAGATCTTCGCTACCCGCGCTGCAGCTATTGCTGCTCCCGCTGCTTGCATCTTTGTGGAGCGTGCCGCTGTGAAGATTTCTGTTGAGACCGCTACTGGCGCAAATAAGGTTGGTACGGCTTCCGATGCTCCTGCTATCGCGTTCAACAACTGGCAGATTGTCAACTTCCCTGACAATTACTACAACACCCGTAAGGTCCAGGCTGCTTGGGGCGACCTCGCTTCCGATGCAACAGCTACTGATTTCTCGCTGTGGAAAGATGCCAACAAGTTCCGCTTCGTTTCCGGCACTGCTTTTGCACCGCAGCTTCCCCAACCTCACACGGGTCCCTTCCGCACCTACTTCGCAGAAGACCCCACCTACAATGCTGACGTCCTGCTGAACCGTCCTCAGGCTGACGTGGCTAACCACTGGATTGCCATGAACATTCCTGGCTACACCATCGAGAATACCTTCGACGTGCAGCGTCAGAAGTGGGGCAACACCACCCAGGTGTGCTTCAAGGCTACCATCGCTGATGGCTCTGACTTCTACACCCTCAATGGTGGTGACACCTTCGTTGCTGACCCCCAGACCACTGTGACTAACTTGGTTTCTGGTCTTCCCGCTGTGAAGAACGCCTTGCAGACAGCTATCGACAATCTGGTGCAGGCTGATAAGGACGCTTGGACAACTACTGGTGTTGAAGGTAAATTTGGTTACACCGCTTCTGTATCTGTTACCTTTAAGGATGGCGCTCCCACTGCATCTAAGGACAACGTTGAACTGCAGGCTACATATACCATTGCTCCTAAAGATGGTGCTACTGACAGTCACGCTACTGCAGCAAGTGCTACTGATGATGCTGCTATTAAGGCTGCTCTTGCTGCCGCTCTGCCCAGCTACGTTGTCAGCTTCCACAAGGGTGGCGTGGCTTACTACAATGCCCGCATCCAGCACTTCGGTGAGTACGAGACTCCTTGGAGCATCTCGAAGCCCTTCCAGACTGTCATCCCCGGAACGACCATCGCCCAGATCTACGGAACTGACCCCGAGGCTACCCAGCGCTTCCTCGGCCGTTATGGCGTCGTCCGCGACAACTGGTATAAGCTGACCATCGACAAGGTGATGCACATCGGTACCGCCGAGCCTATCGACGTTTCCGCTGAGGGCAAAAAGGACATTCCCGACGACCAGATCGAGAACTACATCGCCGTTCACGTGCACATCATTCCTTGGGTGCTCCGTTACCAGAGCGTGAACTTCTAATCTGATCATCCTCTCTTAGCATTCTCTTCTGAGAATCGCTAACCCTCTCTCCGCCGGGGCGCAAGCCCCGCGAGGCCACCACCCCGGCGGAGATTACCAAAAATAATATGATGATTGACCGACGATGACCGCAGCGAGAAACCGAAAGAAGCATTCTGTTAAAGAAAAGTGTAATATGAAACTGTTTTGAGCATGGCAACTGTTTATTTCCTCGCATTTGTGTCCTTTGTGGCTCTCATCGGAATCGTCTGGACACTCCTCGCCGACCGCAACGAGAAAAAACGCACCGCACAGTAACGCGTGCACCAACAACACCCCTTGGCGCAGGCTCTGCGCCCTCCGCGCCTCAGCGCGGGAAAACACCCCGATGCCCCAGCAGGGGCGTCCACCAAAAGCGACAACAACATAGTGCAGCACTGCTTCTGCACAAACAATATATAAGACAGGCAACAAATGGACGACAAGCGCATCATCAGTTTTGACTGGGTTGTGAAGCGAATGCTCCGCAACAAGGCAAACTTTGCCGTGCTTGAGGGACTGTTCAAAGTCCTGATAGGGCGGGATATGCGCATCGAAGAAATACTTGAGAGCGAAGGCAACCAGCAAGATGCCACCGATAAGTTCAATCGCGTTGACGTCATGGCCAAGGACCAGAACGGCGACATCATCATCGTCGAAGTGCAGGTGACACGCCAGATACATTACCTCGAGCGTATCCTCTACGGAGTGAGTAAGGCTATCACAGAGCACATCGCACTCGGCGACGACTATGAAAAGGTGAAGAAAGTCTATAGCATCAATATCCTCTACTTCAACTTCGGAGAGGGCAGCGACTATCTCTACCACGGCACTACGCAGTTCACCGGCGTGCATACGCACGACACGCTGTCCATCAGCTCACGCGAGAACAGCGTAGTAACGCTTACCACTCCCGCTGACATCTTCCCGGAGTATTTCATCATACGCGTCTACGAGTTCAACCAAGTGGCTACTACTCCGCTCGAAGAGTGGCTCGACTACTTGAAGAACCAGCACATAAGCCCCGACACCAAGGCACCGGGACTGCAGGAGGCTCGCCAGCGGCTCGAAGTGATGACCATGCCCGACGATGAGCGGCTGGCCTATGAACACCACCTGCAAAACCTGATGCTCGAGAAGGATGCCATCAGCACTGCCTACGACGATGCCTATATGGACATGGCCATCAAGATGGTCAACAACGGGGAAGACCCACAGAAAATCTTCGAGTACACAGGCATTGAACCTGCATCGCAACTCTTGCTGAAAGGCAGAAAACCCACTCGAGGAACGAAACGAAGCGAATAATAAAAAAGAAACATATAATGAAACCACTCAATCTGAAGAATTGGCTCCTCGTAGCCCTCGCGCTGCCCATGTTCACAGCATGCGACATGATGAAGGAAGACCTCGACGACTGTCCCACAGGACTCTACGTCAGCTTTGTCTACGACTACAACATGCAGCAAGCCGACATGTTCAAGGACCATGCAGGCACCGTGATGCTCTACGTCTACGACGAGGCCGACCAGCTCGTCGCTACCAAGACCATGGGAGGAGCACTCGTCAGCCGCTACGGCAGCTACATCCACTTCTCTGAGGATGAGCTCGCTCCCGGTCACACCTACCGCCTGCTGGCTCTCGCCATGCAGAAGGACTACAACGACGCCCTCGCTCAGCCCGGCTACAAGTACCGCATCAGCGGAAACACCGTCGGAAGCCCCCGCAGTGCCCTCACCGTCGCCCTCGACCACGAGCGCTACAGCACCCCCGCCGCTGCTCGCGCCGCCGTTTCTGCCGCAGCACCCGCCGCTGGGTATGATGCGTTGCCAACGCAGCCCGTCACTCGTGCCACCCTCACCACGGCTCCCCTCGACACCCTCTGGCACACGCTGACCACCCTCGTCACCCCCGCTGACCAGTTCCCCCTGCAGCTCGCCCCCGCCATGCTCACGCCCGCCAAGACCGACTACACCTGGCAGCGCGACGGCAGCATCCAGCAGAACGGCGTGCAGACCATCAGCCTCGTCGCCGGTGAGCCCACCTACGCCACCATGTCGCTCATCCGCGACACCAAGCAGCTGCACATCACCCTGCAGGCCGACAACGCCGACCCCGCTGACAACATCGTCAAGGACGAGGACTTCACCGTTGAGATCATCGACAACAACACCGTCGTGGACTATCAGAACGACCTCGCCGCCCTCAACGACACCGTCGTCTACCGCCCCTTCTTCCAGAATACCACCTCGTTCATCGGCACCGATGGCGTCACGCAGCACACCGCAGCACAGTATGACCTGATGTTCAACCGACTGCTCTACAAGAACGCCAGCGTCAGCGACGACCAGTATGCCATTATGACTCCCACCGAGGTGACAAAGCAGAAGAACGCCACGCTCCTCATCCGCAACGCCACCGACGGAAGCATCGTCTTCGGTATCAACCTGCCCTACGTGCTCTCCAGCGCACGCACCTACCAGGAGCGCTACTACCACTATCAGGAGTATCTCGACCGTGAGTACGACTACCGCCTGCAGTTCATCATCCGTGGCGGACGCGTCGTGGAAATTCAGTACTTCATCGGCGCCGAGGTGCACATCATCCCCTGGGCAGTGCGCACACAGCACGAGGTTTTAGAATAGCTTCATCCTGACTGACCGTTTTTTACTAACTATAATATATCACAAACCATAACTACATGATGATGACAGTCAACAAGTCAATCCGGACCGTGGCAAGGACCACAGCAGCACTGCTGGCGGCCTGCTCGGTTGCGTCATGTCAGTGGATGAAGGAGGATTTCGACGAAGACGTCGCCGAGCAGGCCGCTACACGCTACATCAACGTCAGCGTCAGCGTCAGCGCCAGCACCGACCACGTCACACGAGCCAACCCCACGGGAGGCGAGTATGGTGACGGATGGGAGAAAGGCTTTGACCGCGAGAACGAGGTGGAAAACATCACCCTCATATTCTATCAGGATGCCAAAGGCGTCAACTCCGACAATCCCGACGTGACGAAGATTCTCGCCGTGAAGAAATACGACGTGCATAAGCTCGGCGAGGGCGACCTGCCCGACGACTATACGCATTACCATACGCATACCCCTGCCGAGCCTGCCACTCCTGCCGGCTACGCCGACGCAGAGGTCATCTACACCACCGGCGACCAGCTGCTCAGCGAAGCCGACCTCGAGGTCTTCCAGACCAATACCGACTATCGCGTCATCGTCGTGGCCAATGCCGACCCCGCCGTATGGAAGGACATGACGCTCGCGGCAGCACGCGACGCCGTCATGAACACCGTCTACCAGGGTACCGGCGTGGGCACCGACGCCACCAAGTTCGTCATGACCAGCGAGACCGACGCCACCGTCAAGCTGACCAACCCCACCATTCCCGATGGCGAGAACAAGTTCATCTACTACCTCGACTGCATCCACATCGAGCGACTCGCCGCACGCATCGACTACTGGGCCAAGACCAAGGACCCCGACGTGGCAACGGACACCTACATCGCTGCCGGATACGACGGCACCACCTATGACCACGCCGGCTACGTCTACAAAGTGGGAGCGAAGGATGCCGACAACAATCAGGATCACTTCGTGCTCACCAGCATCACGCCCTTCAACCTCATGAACGGCGACGAGTACATGCTCAAGCGCACCAACGACGCCACCAACCCCTATCTCGCCAGCGAGACGACGTCGAACTGGGTGCTCGACCCCTATTCGGCACAGAGCGAAGGAAAAAACTCCACCACCGCTCATCCCGCCTATCTCGTCAGCACGCTCGCCAGCGTCAGCACCAACATGGCCAACGCCTTCAACGTCAAGCTCTCCACCCGGCAGACGGCTTCCACCGCAACGGCCGAGGGAACGAAGTTCTCCATCGAGGAGGGCACCCTCAAAGCCGACAACATCATCATCAACTATCCCAGGGAGAACACGCTCAGGGGCGGCATCACGCCGCTCTACTACTACGCCACGGGACTGGCCTTCGAGGGCTACTACTACAAGAAGGATGCCGCCACGGATGCCAGCGGAAAGGTGACCGGAGGCGAGCGCAAGGTGTTTTACCACTACCTGCGCCACCAGGGCGAGCAGGCAGCGGCCTACCAGGCGCTCACCGGCGAGACGCTCACCACCACCAAGGCGCCCTGTCTCTCATCACCCGCCATGAACTACGGCATCGTGCGCAACAACATCTACCGCGTCAGCATCGAGAGCATCACGCCCGATGTGAACGAGGAGCTCTACGTCAAGCTGCTCATCAAGGTGAAGAAGTGGGACAAGTTCGTGCATACGCCCATCTACATGTAACAGGATAAATAACCAGATATACTGATGATAACGATGAAACGCCTACATACTCTTTTTGCTGCAACGGTGACGACGCTCTTTTCCTTAGCGACGCTTACCGCCTGCCTGAGCGACGACGACGAGCAGGGCATGGCCGACAGCGCCGCCGGAGGCTACGTGATGCTGCGCATCGGCGTGGCCGACGATGTTGCTGCCACACGTACCGCCAGCACCCGCGCTACCTGGAACGACGATAACGCGGAGAGCACTACCGACCGCTCCGAGATGATGTACAACTGGACGGTGCTGCTCTGCGATGCCTCTGGCGTCATCAAATATGTATATACAGGCACTCCTCCAGATGGACACACCGTCAACAACCACAATGCCGAGATTGACGAGGTGACGGGCGTAATAAAGGTTGGCTCTGCCATTGCTGCAGGTGTTTATACCGCTTATTCTTTTGCCAATATCAGCAGCACGAACCTGGCTACCCTGCTCGGCGTTCCTTCTCTGTTGGCTGGACAAACCATTAGCAATATCGATGACAAGACCGTCACCATCAACGCCAACGCTAAGACCACTGCCGATTTGACCGCCGAACTGACTGGAACTAATGCTAATGGCCCCTTTGGTTTGGGCTCCAAAGGCATCCCCATGAGCAACAAGCAGACCATCACCGTCACGGGCACCCAAGACCAGAACAACCCGCAGATTATCGACCTCATCGTCGTACGCATGGTGGCCAAGCTGGAGTTCATCTTCTTCAACCGCACCGCTGCCGACGGCGGAGCGGCAGAGGACTTCAACGTGAAGTCGGTCACCATCAGCGACATCACCAAGGGCACTGCTAACAACCTGAAGCTGCTGCCCAACCTGAACAATAACGGCACGGGGCACGAGAACGAGATGACGTTCACCCACGGCGACATCAAGCCGAACCTCAATACGGGCGTAACGACCGAGGAGGTGAAATATGCTCCCACAACGGCGCTCACGGTGGCATCGACCGATACTTATGATTACTTGAAACTTCCTGGTAACTCTGGCTACAGCACCTATGCCAAGAAGCTCGTGTTTTACGTCAACGAGACCCAGTTGGCCTCAGGTAAGCAGTTCGAGCTGAATGTGGAGCTGAATAATGGTGACTACCGCTACGCCCTCGTCAGCACAGGCACCGATGCAGGTCTCACCGTCACCAAAGACCCTGCCAACCCCGGCGGCAACGAGAATGCGACGACCACGCCCGTCACCGAGACCAAGCGCTCGGACGACTGGACCTACATCGCCCGCAACGACTACCGCATCATCCCCATCGTGCTCGACAACTATCGTCTGGAGCTCGTGCCCTACGACTTCCCCGCCATCGGCGTCTATCCCGCCAGCGTGAAGACCCTCGACGCGAACACCAACCTCCACGAAATCCTCTTCCACGACTACGGACACTTCCACCTCGTGCCCCACGTCTATCGTGGTGCAGCCTGGGCAGGAACGGAAAATAACACCGCAGCCTACCCCTGGGCAGGCAAGGAAATCAACTTCTCTGACAAGCAGGGTGATTTCAGCAGCACCGTCTGGACGCTCGACAAGGCAAGCACCGCAGCTGCTCCAGCCGACTGGACCAACGCCTTCTCATCCTTCACCACAACAGGAACAGGCGCGACTCTGGCAAAAGACGCTGAATTGACAATAGAATTGAATAGTGGCACCACTAAGTTCTATGGTGCTCCAGGCACCACTGGCCTGCCCGCTAACAATGTCTATCCCACAGCTCTCCCCGTCTACGGCACGAACTTCGATGCCGAGGTGACACATTACAAAACCATTGACGAAGAAAACATAACCTACTCCCAGGGCGACTTCCCCATGCTCGACACCGAGACGAAGTGGAAGCCCAAGTCGACGGACAGCTACCGGCCCTACATCTTCGGGCAGATAGCGCCGCAGGACGACAACGCAGACAAGACCGTCTACCACGAGTTCCGCGTCAACGTCTACGTGGAGGGGGAGAGTGTCGCCCGCCTGCTCATCTACCGCTTCTACATGCATCTGAAGCAGGACTTTGGTTTGGCGCGTCGCTATGCTGCAGCTCGGCCCACCTGTCGTCTGCACTGCCACGAATGATTACCCCTGCACTCCGGCTTAGGCAAAATGAAGAGTCGGAGTACTTTTTTTAATGATTAGAACGGTCCTCTAATCATACATAGATCAACCATCGTTCTTTGACATTCTGTAACGACCTTAACATTAAGAAAAGTGGTACAAGGCCACCAAATTTGGTGGTACAACCTATTGCTGTAACCCCAAAAAGGTTATCACTGTAAACCTTTTTTGGCTTTTTCCTTGGCCGATTTGAAAAGAAACATTAATTTTGCAGCGCAAAACCATCATGTTTGAAGCCATGAACAGTCAATTACAGCAAGTATTATCGCAGTGGCAAGCCATGCAGCCACTCAGTGAGCGTGATCAGATGCGGCTCAGCCAGCGTTTCACTGTTGACTTTAACTACAATTCAAACCATATCGAAGGCAACACACTCACATACGGACAGACCGAACTTCTTCTCATGTTCGACCAGGTTGTGCAGACAGCCAGGATGCGCGATCTGGAAGAGATGAAAGCCAGTAACGTCGGTCTGCTGATGATGAAACAAGAGGCCAGTGTCGGCGACTATCCCCTAACGGGAACCTTCATCCGCCAGCTGCACAAGACACTGCTGCGCCAGGACTATGAGGAGCATCGCACTCTTCCAGGAGGTGCCTACACTTCTTTCACCATTCATGCCGGACAATACAAGACACGCCCCAACTCCGTCATTACCCGTTATGGAGATCGCTTCGAGTATGCCTCGCCCGAAGAGACCCCAGCGCTGATGACCGACCTTGTCAACTGGTACAACGAAACAGAGCGTGAAGGCTCCATGCACCCCGTTGAACTGGCCACGCTGTTCCACTACCGCTACATCCGTATTCATCCCTTCGAGGATGGCAATGGTCGGATAGCCCGTCTGCTGGTGAACTACATTCTCTCGCGTCATGGCTATCCCATGGTCGTGGTCCGGTCGCGCAAAAAGAAGGAATATCTCGAAGCCCTCCATCAGGCCGACCTCCGCGTAGGCCCTGTGCCTTCAGATGGCGCTCATGCCACACTTGAGCAGATAAAGCCGTTCCACAGCTATTTCACCCGTCTGGTGACAAGCGAGATTAAGTTTACCATCGACTTCCTGACGGCACGCGAGCAGACCACCTGGTGGTTCGACGGCGAGCGCATCACCTTTAACAGCCCTACCGTGGGCAACATCCTTCAGGCTATGCACGACAATCCCGATGTCACCGTCACGCAGTTGGCCGAGACCGCGGGGGTCAGCAGGACGGCGGTGCAGAAAACCGTGAAGTCGCTCGTCGACAAAGGCTATGTCTTGCAGAATGCTGACATCCTCGGACGTTGGCATGTCGTCATTGCCTGCTCGTTGTGGGGATAGGCAGTCACGGCGCAACCCTCAATAAAAAACTACCGCTATACCGCTTGGCCGGATTTGCTGCTGGGCAGCGCCGACAGCGCAGAGCGTCCATATATAGATGAATAATAGAAAACAAAATAGGCATATTGATATGAAAACCCATACATCGACAGTTCACTACCGAACTGTTTCAGAAAATACTAACCCCTCCCATCGCCCGACAGGACTCCCCTGCCGGGCTTTCTGCGTTGTACACGGTAAGATTGAGAATTAACGATAGAAAAACAACATAAGTCATGAAACAGATTTTTAAGATAAACAACAGCGAAGTGCAACACACCGCAACCGCCGACCCGCTGGCAGGGCGGCAAAAGCACAGGTTCGCTAAAACCACAACAGCCACGACAGGCCTCGCCTGCCGAGCCTTGCTCGTCCTCGCCCTCCTCATGGGTTGGGGGAGCAGAGCCGTGGGACAGAATGTAACGGTAAAAACCATTACGAAATATAAAAAAGCTGGAGAATCTGCAACTTATGAGTCTGACTGGACCTCTGCCATACAGGCGGCATTTACTGAAGCGGGCTTGACGTTGACAGGTGACAACCTCTTCGCTCGGTGGGATGTAAAAAAGAACGATGCACTTGAAACACTTAATCAGTGGAATAGTAATGTCACTATCACAGCATATGGTAATAACCATTTTACTATGTCAAGTGACAATACCAAGTATTTCTTTTATAAAGGTTTTGATTGGCAGTCAAATCCTCTTGACCTTGGTTTTAAGCCCAACGTCACTTTTGGAAATGCTGCTTATCAGCTCGGCAGTGTTATTGAGTGTTATGTGAGCAATAATGGCCGCAAAGAGAATAGCGATCCCAATGATAATACTTATCAAGTTCTTTATAGGCTGATTTTCAATTCCGATGGTTTAGAACCTATTGAAGATTCATTCCTTGGCTCTGCCAAATCTGGAGCCACTTCTTCAGGAACCAATCTGTTTGCAGCTGAGGGCTCTCCAAAGGATATAGACTTTTCTTCTGTAGGCCTTTCTTCGGTGAAATATGCTCGTGTATATCTTGCCGACGAAAACGGGAGTCCTTATACCGACCAGTCACCGCTGGCAGTTTCTTATAATGGAACACCTGCTTCGGCAGCAGGTAGTGATATCCGAAATGGAGTATATATATATGATGGAGGTAATAATTTGACTTTATCTGATATTTCAGCTACGCTTACCCCCGCTTCGGGTACTCCATATTTTAAGTATAAAGTTGTTTGTCTCTTATCTACCAGTGAAGGAACACCTGCAGCAGGACCACTCACCAAAGAACCCGACTGGGATTTGGAGTACACATTCTCCTTCACCGAATTGGTAACGCTCAATGAGCTGATAACTCAGTCCGACCTGTCCAACGCATCAGTTGATTTGGATTTGCGTAGTGCTATCTTACAGAAGTTCAACACCACTGGTGCTACTTTTATGCAGTCGTGGTTCAACAAGTGGTATGTTGCGGACAATAATGGCAATAAGCATACTTTGCAATATAGCGATGCTAATAATCGTCCGCTTTCTGGCACATGGGTTCATAGTAGGCAAGATTATACTACCAGTAACAACGAGACGTTTATGAGTTCCTCTACTCATAATGAAGGTTGGTATTGGGATCAAAACAATGTTGGAGTTATTTCTTTCTATGCACCTTCTGGTAAAACCTTTGAAGATTACCAGAAATCAAAATTTGTCCTGGAGGCTTCAGACAGCTACGACGGAACGACAGCCACGCCGAAGGTTATCTGGTACATACCCATACCCTCGGCCAGTATCTTTGAGTTCAACGGCACGCCTACTAATACCGCTATCACTCAGACGCTTGACAGCCGTACAGACGTAAGCACTGTTACGCTTGACTGGACAGGCACAAAGACCTCTCCTGCTATTACTTCGACAGGCTATAAGTATGCCCGTTTCTATGTGGTAGACCAGAGCGGTACGCCCGTGTCGCCCACTGACAATGCCCATAAGTTGACAGTCAATGGTGGAACTGCTTGCGTTAAAGCCACCAGCGGCTATTATGTCTATAATGGCGGCAGCGACATCACCCTACCCACGGTGACACTGTCCTGCACTGGAGGTGACGTGCGTGACTACAGTGTCGTTTGCTGGTTAGCCACCACCACTGACAACATCAATGCTACGGGCAACGATGTGGCTGAGGAGCCTGACATTGACGTGAGCTATACATATAGTTTCGTGAAACCTGCACTGACTGAGACTGTCTACAAGACGGGCACCATCGCTTGGGGAGCCTCGATGCAGGCCGATGCCACTGCTGGTGCCCCTGCTGACTGGGGCACCACGTGGGCAGAGCTGTCACGGGAACAGCGCGTCGTCTGGTACATCACTGACGGCACTACAAAGCAGCAGTTGTCAATCGGTACAGCGGCACAAGCCAACACATGGACACTGAATCTGCCTAATGTGTTCAGCATCACCAGCAACGAGGCAGTGCTCACCGGGCAGACCTCCTTCACCGCCACAGAGTGGGCCATATGGGGAAAGCCCACCATCTATGCCCCCACGGGTATGACCTTCGCCGATGGCCACAGCTATCAAGTGGTTTGCGAGGTGTACGAGTCAGCCACGGGTACTACGCCCAACGTGCGCTACACCTTCTTCTTCACCAAGGACTTCCTCGGCGAGCTGAAGAGCGGCGTGACGGCCACCACCGTGCCCGTCGTCCTGGCCGATGCCAGCGCCACGAGCTACGAGCTGACTGGCATCACCCTGCCCTCCGGGGCTAAGTATGCCCGTTTCTACCTCACCGACGGCACCGGCACGCCTGTTGACCCCACGGGAAAGCTCACCGTTAGCGGCACGACCAGCACCGTCAGCGGACATGCCGACTACGGCTATTATATATATAATGAGAGCGGCATCACTACTCCCACCGTCACGCTGACCCTCACCGATGCCACGCTCAACCAGTACCGCGTGGTGATGGTCGCCTCGGCCGACAACGCCGTCACCGAGGGTGGAGCCGTCGTCAACGAGCCGGACTGGGACGCGCAGACCACGTGGACCTTCAAGTACCCCGTCAGCCATACCGAGGCCACGGGCACCGTGGAGTGGAGTCCCGTCTCCATGACCGTGCCCCTCAACATCGATACCCACAAGGGTAGCGGCTATCTCTCCACCCTCACCGACTACCACGTCGTGTGGACGGTGGAGGACGGCAGCGGTAACGCCCAGGCCCTTACCACGGGCACCGAGCGTCAGGCCGGCACCTGGACCTATAGTGTCAGCGGCACCACTGCCACCTTCTATGCCCCCTCCGATACCCCCTTCGCCGACGTGCAGAACATGAACATCGTCGCCCGCCTCTACGAGACGGCCACCGGCGAGAATGATGCCGACAAGAGCCTCACCTACACCGTCAGCATCACCCGCACGGAGTTCCTCGGCACGCTGAAGGGCACCGGCAACACGGATAGCGAGACGGTGACGCTCGAAGATGGCAGCGCTGCAACGGTCGATGTTCCCCTGAGCCACGCCACGCTCAGCGGAGCCAAGTACGCCCGTGTATGGCTTACGCAGGGTGGCACGATGGTCAGCCCAGCCGGCAAGCTCTCTGTGCCCACAGGCATGAACGCCTTTGGCACGAACCATGATGCCACTTACGGCTATTACCTCTACGACGAGAATGGCATCACCCTCGGCGATGTCACCCTGTCGGCTCCCGGCAGCTATACCGACTATCAGGTGCATGTGGCCCTTTCCGTCGATGCGCCTTTCGGCTACAATGCTTTTGCCCGTGCCGACGCGCCGCGCCGCGCTACGTCACTCACCGCCTACGAGCCTGACTACGATTATGAGTACACTATTTCCTACCAGGACAACTCGATGAAGGTCATTAAGATCTATGTGCAGGCAAGCGAAGGTGCTAGCAACGGTAATGCTTTCTCGACTTCCACAAATATTCCAGGCTCAACAGATTCTGACACGAGAAGTTTACTGCAACGCATAAACGCCGCCTTTACGGATATGAGTGAGACACTGAACACCGACAACTGCTTCGCTAAATGGGTTGTGCTTGATGAAAACGGCGACCCGCTGACACTGGGCCAACACAATCCACCGACTGGCGGTATTCAGTTAGGTGGCATCGAAGGTGCTTGCTACCACAGCGCATCCGATAACAAGGCTGTCTATGCCTATAAGAACCAGAGTTGGGATACTAGCGCAATCAATGGCAAGCTGAACGCCACACTGACCTTCGCCAATGGTGTTTACCAGTTGGGCAAGGTCATCGAACTTTGGGTGACCAACGAGAACAACCAAACCGCCGCCGACCCTGCCGATGGCTACAAGGTGAAGGTGGAAGTCCACTTCACCGAGGACGGTAATCCTCCTTACCCCTTGCTCAACGAGACCGACATCGCTGCTACGAAGAAGATGGTCAACGTAAAGACGCTCAATGCCGCCGCCCCCGTCTTCGACATGACGGATGCCCTGGTGGCCAATGCCAAGTACGCCCGCTTCTACCTGATGAAGCGAGGCTCGGTCAATGCTGCGAGCGAGGACCTCACTGTCACTTACAACGGCAACCCTGCCACCGACTGTGAGTCGCCCTACAGCCGTTTTGGTCATTACCTCTCTGAAGCCGGCGGCATCGACCCGACCAACCTTGTTGTGTCCACCAATGGCATTTCTGCCGACGATATGTTGCAGTATCAGCTTGTCGTGGTCTCTTCGGCCAATGAGATGACGGGCACTCAGGAGCCCGCATGGGAGAAGATGACCGTCATCAGTTTCCAGAAAGACATCAAGAACCGCGTCTTTGGCAACGACACCAACCGTTCAGTTGCTGGCACAGAACTCAACATAGGATCCAACACCTTGCAGGCTGATGTCCTGGCCAAGCTTCATGCCGAGGTCGCCGACATCGCCGGTTCCCTCTATGCGAAGTGGTACGTCCTGGCTCCCGACGGTTCCACGGTGCAGACGGTCGATGGCCGCGGCGTTGTGGCATCCTGGAATAGTAACTGGGGCTTTAACCTCGCAGGTGATGGTAGCGGTACCTGGCAGAACGTGAGCAATGTGTTCACCCTCTATACCGACATGAACCAAAATGTCAGTAGCCAAACGATAGCGCAGAATGACCAAAACGGCTTATGGAACAAACAAATTGCCAAGGCCACGGCTATCTATGTGCCCTGTCCTGATGACAAGGAGATGCACACGCTTGACTATCCCGGCTATCAGATTGTCTTTGAGCTTTCCGACGAGTACGACACGTCGACCGGCGGCACTGACCCGGGTTACAAGCTGCGCTACATCTGGACGATTACTGACCCCAGCGACTTTGAGGGCAACAGGAACACCGACGGCGCCGAGGATGAGGTGACGCAGACCGTGACGCGCGATGATGCGAGCATCAACCTGACGCTGCAAGGTGCTCCAGCCACTACCACCTGGGCCTTGGAGCATGAGAAGCTGCGAGGGCCGCAGAATCATCCTCGCTACGCTCGTTTCTACCTCACCGACCTTGATGGCAATCCTGTTGATCCTACCGGCAAGCTCACCGTGACCTACGGCCATGACAATGGTACTGTCACCACGTGCAGCATACCGGAGCATGGCTTCTACATCTTCGGCACGAATGGCGGACCTCTTGATCCGCCTGAGATCCACGTCTCCCTTGCTGCTCCCAAGAAGTACATGCTCTATAAGGTGGTGTGCCTGTTCAGCAACGAGCTGGAGGACATCATCCCCGAGGAGCGGACCCTCCCGCTGCAGCGCGAGCCGGACTACGACCTGAAGTACACCTACAGCTTCGCCTATAATGTAGAGACGGCGCAGTTCAACCGCACCATCGACTGGATGGACTACAACCCGATGGACGTCATGGCCGATCTGCCCAACAACGACCCCGACCTGGACTGGAACATCAGCTGGGAGGAACTCTCGGCCAGCCATTACGTCAGCTGGTATGTTGCACCTGTTGACATGATGGGCAACCTTGGCCAGCGCCAGCCCGTAGCCATCGGCAACAGCCGCCAGGACGGCACATGGACGCTCGACCTGCGTGGCCTGCCCTTTGAGGTGGTGAACAACAACACTGTAGTGGCCACCGGCCAGACCACCGTCAGCGAAAACAGCTGGCACCGCTGGGGACAGCCCGACCTCTATGCGCCCACTGACATGACATATAATCAGGCTCTGCGCTACCGCCTCATCTGCGAGGTGGCCGCCACTGCCGATGCCACACCCTACGCCCGCTATACTTTCGGTTTCTTGAACAACATCCTTGGCGAGCTGAAGGCTACCGGCGGCACGGGCACTGAAGTCATCCATGTGGAAGAGACTGCTACGGCGGTCACCGTGCCCCTCGAACATGCCCTTGATGAGTATCATAAGGAGCATCCTGATGCTAAGGTGGTCTATGTGCGTACTTGGCTCACCACCAACGACGGCACGCTCGTCAGCCCCAGTCCCCTGAGCTGGAGCCAGATGTACAACACCCACGACCAGGTGGTGCCCTTCAGCTATCACACCAACTTCAACTGGGGTGACTACGGCTACTACTTTGGTTCCTTCGACGTTGGCGATCATCACGTTGGTGTCACCGAGCTTGAAGATGGCACGCTCACCCTGGAAGCAGGCACACATCCGCGTTATCAGGTGCATGTGGCACTCTCCACCGATGATCCCAGGGCTACCTATCCTGATGCCATTGCTTGGAATGGCACTAACAGCCGTTGGGAGTTCTCCAATGATCAAAATGGATATGGGTGGTGGACTCAGCCCGAGGCCCATGAGCCTAACTACGACTACGTCTACACCTTCAAGTTCCGCACCGCCTTCGAGGCCACGAACATCAACTCTCCCGAGCTGAAGACGAAGTATAAGACCCTTATCTACGACCCGGCATCGAACAGCTGCACGCCCACCATCCTGCATAACTGGCCCGAGGTGGTGGCCGACGTGACCAGCAACCGTACGGAGTTCGCCCAGAAGGCCTACGTGCGCTGGTACCTCGTCGACAAGGCCACCAACGAGCCTATCGAGATGCTCGAGTTCGAGGCGACGGCACCCTACGTCAGCCTCGGCAACGAGTACGGCTACTACTTCCGTAACTTCAATGCCGATAACCTGCCGTATCGTGATAACCAGCACCATGAGTACGACCCCACCATCAAGCTGCCCGCTGACAAGAGCTATGATGAAGTGCGTGTGGTGTGCGTCGTCACTACGCTGACCGACGACATCGCCGAATCCCCCGACGTGCTGACGAAGGAGCCTCGCCAGATGCAGGTGAAGTACATCTACGACCTGATGACCGAGCCGCAGCTGGCCGCCCAGCCCTTCATTCACTACCACGGCATCCACTACCCGCTCTACCACCGCAGCTTTGAGGACTCGCGTGAGTTCATCGGCCCGGGCCAGCCGCAGGACCTGCCTGACGCAGGCACCGCTGCTGCCGACCTCATCCAGCGCGTATGGGACTACGGCAAGAACGCCATCTACGACCCCGCCGACAACAGCTATGCCGCCGGCCGCACCTACAACAAGAGCCACAACGGCCCACAGGTAAACCCCAACGACCCAGCATCGCTGCTGGCCAATTCGCCCGACTACGCCACGCGTAATATCCGCCAGAAGGTGCACACCAAGGAGTACAACTACTACCTGCTGCTGCAGCCTGGCCAGCAGGAGACACTGAAGCTGCCCTTCCAGGAATATCTGGGCGGCGGCAACGACACCGAGCCGATGGGCTACATACGCTGGTATGACTGGAAGACCGACAAGAACCACTCCTGCCTGGTGCCCCACGGCGGCACCGACTCGCAGCTCACCCAGCTGATGAGCACCGAGGCCGGTGGCAACCAAGTGGACCGCGGCTGGTACAAGGTCATGACCGGTGCCAATCCTACGGTGAACAACATCGGTATCGACTTCAAGGCCCCTGACAACTTCAACAGCGATGACTATGAGGAGATCACCATCGCCTGCGACGTCAGCCGCTATATGGACGGCCTCGACGACTCGAAGCGCTACCTCGTCCACGAGCCTACGCTCTCCATCCGCTACATCTACCACATCCTGCCCGCCAAGGTGGTGGCCGACGAGATGGTGGCCGATGCCCAGCACTTCAACAACGTCATCAGCACACTGGAGGGCTTACAGCCTGAACAGACCATGACCTTCGCCGACATCACCGACTACGACAAGACCTTCCACCTCATGGAGTACAACGGTCGTACCGTCGTCTCAGTGATGGGTTCCGGCGATGCCGCCAAGCCCGCTCAGGGTAACTTCTCGCTGCGTACCTCACTCACCGAGATTGACCACTACTACGTCTACGTCAACGGTGAGCTGAAGCCCTGCAACAACCTGCAGTGGTATGCCTATTACGAGTACGAGGGCAAGCTCTACCGCCGCAAGATTCCCATGGTGAAGGGTTCCACCGCTGGCAACGCCTGGACCGATGGCGTCAGCTCGATAAGCGAGCAGAAGTATGGCACGGAATATCACCGCGAGGATGCCCGTCTGGCCATCTTTGAGACGAAGGACTTATGGGGCGAATATGAGCGTGTGCGCGACTCCAACGAGAAGATGGAATTCAACATCCAGCCCGGACAGTTCCTACATCTCGTGGGCTGCCTCGGCTACGACGACGGTACTACTATCACCGAGGTGCCCACGGTGAGCACCGAGTTCTTCATTGTCGATGCCGCCCCGAAGCCGTTGGGCAGCGAGGGCATCGAGCGCACTGACTACACCATGTCGTCGCAGTACAAGAAAGCCGCCGAGCTGAACTTCGATGACTTCTTCGACGACCCGACGACGCGCTACGACAAGCCGCTCACTTCGTTCGACAACTACGCCAAGATTCCCATGCTGTTCGCCGATGCCCAGTACGGCTTCTGCTATCCGCGCCTTTATGGCCAGTGCGCCACCGACTGGCATCTGCTCACCGCACCCTCGTGGGACGGCTTCGGCTTCGCTCCCCTGCACGGCGACTACACCCTGCTCAAGTCGATGAACATGCCCGGCATCTCCACCACGCGTGGCGATGGTGACGAGGTTAACACCGCCCTTAACTCGCAGTCGATGTACGCTCTGTGGTATGAGCATGGGCCGCTCTACGACGTCACCCACGAGCGCGCCAGCCAGAAGGCCACCGGCGACACGAAGGACTATGGTTCCTTCCTCTACGTCGATGCCGCCGAGCAGGCCCGTACCATCGGCCGTCTGGAGTTCGACGCCCAGCTCTGCGCCGGTGCGGAGATTTACTTCACTGCCTATATCGCCGACATGACTGATGCCGTGAGGTATGGAACCAGCATTCCCAACACCACCCCGCAGGTGCGTTTCCGCGTCTATACCTACAACACCGACACCGGCTACCCCGTGGGCACCGTCGTCGACGGCTACACCACCAAGCTGCTTCCTGGCTACGAAAGCTCTGCTACCATGCCTGTCATCAGCTTCCTGACTGGCGATATCGCCACCGAGGGCGCTACCGACAAGGCTAAGTGGTACCAGGTCTACGGCTACAGTAACCTGCCGCCCGAGGACCGTACCTTCCTCGAGGGCGATTCACGCCACTATTATGTGGAGGTGGACAACTATTGTGAGAATACCTACGGTGCCGACTATGCTGTCGACCAGATCACGTTCTACACCAACTCGGCCCGTGTGCGCATCGCCCAGGCCAGCGACGTCTGCGACGACGAGAAGGGTGTGAAGCTGCGCATCACCGCTCTGGCCAGCGCCCTGCTGCCACACTTCGGACAGGGTCAGGACCGCGAGATCTTCTACCGTATCTATCCTTACAGCGATGACCCCAATAAGGTCGGCTTAGAGGCTGACGAAGCCATCACCGGACAGAACGTCTATTGCCACGAGCATGCCACTGACGACGGCGACCGCGGCAACCTCTACGGTGCCGTGCCCTTCCACGTGGGCTACAACGACGCTTACGCCAGCGACTACAACCACACGCTCTATGACAGCCTCGACGACCTGCTTGCCACATACGCCGGCCAGCCCGAGTACCTTCCCCGCTATGGCTTCTATAAGGAAGGCGACGATGTGTACTACCTGCTCGACGAGCGTTACTTCGAGCTGACGCCCGGACAGGAGTACTTCGTGTCCCTCTACACCCTCGGCTCCTACAAGCCCGGCAGCCTGGAAGGCTGGGGCAACCCCTACGGCAGCCACACCTGTACGGCCTACAGTAACACCATCATGCCGCGCAATATGTTCATCGAGCTGACCGAGGACACCGAGACCAGCGACGGCGTGGTCGACTTCAGCTGTAGCCGCGTAGAGGCCGAGAAGGATTTTGGCGTCCGCGTGCGCTACCCGTTGGAGAGTGGTGGCTACCAGACCATTGAAAACCTGGAATTCGACTTCTTCCTCGGCACGAAGAGCGACTTCGATGCTGCCTACCTGAAGCAGATCGTCGGTGAGGAAGAGCAACCCGTTATATGGACTTATACCGACACTGAGGGGCAAGCGCAGCAGACAAATATTTATTTGGCCGATGCCCTGGCCCATTTCCGCAGCCTGATGGTCGGCGGCAGTTACAAGTATCCTGATGCCTACACCACCGTGCCCGCTTCCTACATGACCGAGGATGAGCACAACGGCTACTACTACCAGCTACTGAAAGAGTATGTGGAGACAAAGAAGCTGCTCCGCCTTGAGTGCTCCAGCACCTTCCACAACAAATTCACCGTGGAAGAGCCGCTCAGTGAGCCCCTTGACATCGCCTATCTCGCTGTGCCGCTCTATCCGAAGATTGACGAGGACAAGGAGATCTGCTCGCCCATCACCATGCAGTTCCACCTCGACCCCACGGGTGCCGCACCGCTCATGGAGCTGGGCTTCGACGACGTGAAGTACCCCGCCGACTACACCAAGCGCGGCGTCCGCCTCGGCCTGGAGCAGATAGCGAAGATGCGCGACCAGGGCTACATGCTCCACATCCCCATCAGCAACTACCACGAGAAGAACCACGAGAAGAAACTGGCAGAGGCAGACGATCCTTCGACCTACACGCCCAACGCCCTCTACTTCGCCAATCCTTCGCTGACACTCTCCGGCACCAACGACCCGTCGTATCTCGATGCCGACGGCAAGCTGACCGCCGAGGCTGCCCAGCTCATCGTCACCACGATCAATGCACCGGGAGCCGACGGCTCTTCCAACGAGGAGGACGACGGAGCGGGGGTCTACGTCAGCAACAAGCGCATGTACCTGCCGCTGAGCTTCACTCAGGACAGCGAGCATCCTGAAAACTATGTCACGTTTAAGGAGGGCTATTGGTACGAGGTGACCACCCGCTACTTTGATGCCGGAGATATCGCTGAGTATCACGGCGATACGAACGACTACTGCTACGCCGACCTCTACATTGTGTTCAAGGTGGTGCCCGAGTTCGCCACGTGGGATGCCCAGGCCATCGGCTCCACCCACCTCTACAACGTCAGCTGGCACAACGACCAGAACTGGAAGCGCTCTGTGCGCCGCGACCTCTACAAGGACATGAACCAGGAGGGCCGCACGCAGAACACGAACACCGCCGGCCACCCCGCTGGTTACGACAACGACGGCGAGGGCTCGCTCTCGATGCTCACCGGCGACCTCTACAACGCGAATCCCAACCCTGGCTACGTACCCATGAAGTTCACCTACGTCACCCTGCTCACCGGCAACCACGCCCCCAGCCTCATCAACGAGGCACGCACGGCGGGCAGCGTGCAGACGGGCGGCTACCTCATCGACCCGAACCAGACGGAGCTGATGACCGACACCAGCCCCGTGGACAACAAGGAGTCGAGCAAGGCCACCGACGACATCCGCTACGACATGCTCGTGCGCTACGGACCCCACGCCCACGGCGGCGAGGGCTGCTTCGGCCACCGCAGCAAGACCAGGATCGACGGTGTGTGGGGCTGGCGCAACGATAAGCGCACCGCCGAGCAGATGGCACAGTTCAACACTGACCGCAAGGCATTCGACGTGGAGAAGTTCTACGGCAACATCTGTAAGGAGATTTACTTCAAGCCCGAGGCCGAGCTGCTGCGCCAGCAGCGACTGACCTACGAGAAGGCTTGGGTGGAGAAGGAACTCGTGGCCAACACGTGGTACCTGGCCTCCTCGCCGCTGAAGAGCACCTACGCCGGCGATATGTACGTGCCCACGTCGATGAACGACCTCTCGATGGAGACGCCCGCCGAGAAGGCCGGCCGACAGATGACCGAGGCCTTCCAGCCCATCACGTTCAGCCTGACGGCCAACAGCGTGACCGACGGCACCGCCACCTCCACGCCGGTCTACAGCCGCACGAAGTACCCCATCTACCAGCGGTCGTGGAAAGCCAGCGACACACACGTCTACACCAAGGAGAACGATGCCCGCGCCACCGACTACAGCGCCAGCCTGGGCTACACCGGCGTCACCGAGCAGTTCCTGGAGTGGAGCCACACGTATAATGATGTGCAGGTGCCCTACAGCAGCGCCACCACCGTGGACAAGGTCTCCGTACCCATGGGCTTCAGCATCCGTGCCCACCGCAAGGTGCAGAAGGACGGCAGCGACAACGACGTGCCCGCCCTCATCCGTCTGCCCAAGGCCGACGAAACCTACCAGTACTACGATTGGAGCGACGCTGGCAGCACGCCCGCCGGTGGCACGCAGACGGTGAGCAAGCCCGACGCCCAGCTGACGAACAGCATCAACGGCACGACGTGGAACTACACGCAGCCCATGCAATACCGCTTCGTCACCGACGACGCGTCGAAGGAGAGCGGTACGCAGGGCGCCATGGAGTTCAACATCAGCGACCTGCAGGAGCAGGGCGACTATGTGCTGGTGGGCAACCCGCATGTGGCATCGCTCAACATGGGCGAGTTCTTTGGGGGCAACCCGAACCTCGCACATACATTCCCCGAGGACGACCCCTCGGGTGGCGACCCATTGGCCGACGGAACGGTCAATTACAGCTATTGGACCTACGAGGGCGGCGAGGTCAAAGCTTTCCTCGTTGATAAGACCACCGAGACGCATGTGGTGTCTACCGTCGACGGCGATGTTGAGCAGAAGACGATAACCTATGCTATCACCAGTGGAGGAAACAATGAAGTGGGCATCATCCGCCCCTTGCAGGCCTTCTTCGTGAAGAAGGGCACTGCCGACAAGATTTTCTTCACCCGCGACATGACCATCGATGGCAACTTCCCCATGGCAGTTTCTTCTGGCGATGGCAACGATGGTGGTTCCACTGGTGGTGGCTCGCGCTTCTTGGGAGTCACCTTCCGGGCGGCTACCAGCCTGGGCGGCAGCAGCGCCACGGTGCGCGTTGGCGGTAACGCCAGCGACGGCTACCGCGAGGGCGAGGATGTGGAGACGCTCTTCGACTCGAACCTTGCCGATGTGCCGATGGTTTATACAGTGGCCAGCGGACAGGCTGTGAGCATCGACCAGCGGCCGCAGCTCGACGTGGTGCCCTTCGGCGTCACCTGCAGCAGCAGCGAACCGGTTGAGGTGCAGGTGACCTCTCACCTCTCGTCTCTCGCTTCTCACCTCTACTTCGTCGACGCCCTCACAGGCGAGCAGACCGAGGTAGGGCAGGAGAGCACCATCCGTGTGCAGCCCAACGACTATGGCCGCTATTTCCTCACTACCACTGGTCTGGGCATCGACGCGCTCCCGTCGCAGGAGGCGATCGTCATCAGCGTGCGTCAGCACCAGGTGACGGTGACGGCCACTTCGAACCTCACTGCCGTCAGCGCTGTCACCCTTGGCGGTGCCAACGTCTTCCGTCAGTCTAACGTGGGCAACACCTGCACCTTCCAGTTGTCGCCAGGCATCTATGTCATCGATGCCAGCACTGCTGGCGGCATCAACCGCCGCATGAAGGTTGTCGTCAACTGACGCACATGAACCGACGTTGATCGCTTCTTCCTTGCCTGCGGGCATTCGTGTTAAGAAGAAGACAACTTGAACAACTTGGACAACTCTTTGGCAAAGCCCTGCGTCTTACGGCTAACCAGAAAGTTGTCCAAGTTGTTTTGGTTGTCTTCTCTCTTTCTCACGTGAATGGGCATGATTGTTTTTTTTTGCCTGCGGCGCTAGTCAATCTGGTTCTGGAAAACAATTGGAAAGAATTGGAAAGAATTTGAGCCAAAAATTAGAAAAAATATTTTTTTGAGTCTACTTGAACAAGTCAGTTACTTGGCGGGAACTCATGCGCAGCCGCATTCCCGACCTTTGGTCGCCTACCCGTAGCCTTTCCCCTCCCATCAAGGGGAGGGGGTGGGGTCTGTAACTAAGCAAGAACTCCATCAACACAAAACCTCGCAGAACCCTTTTTTGTAATTGTTGGACGTAATTGTTGGTAATTCTTGCTCATTACTTTTCTTTGTGCGCAACGTGTAATGACCGTGAATGAAACGCGAATGAATCGTGAATAAAAGAGTTGTCCAGGTTGTTTTGGTCGTCTTCTCCTTCTTCTACATTCGCGGATTTTCTTTCTTGTATAGATAGATTAAAAGTTGTTAAGATTTGTTATCGTTGATGGAAAATTGCGGAATTAATGAACGTTTGAATAAGATTTTTTAGTACCTTTGCACTCGCTACTACTACGACTAAACGCACACCACAGCACAAAAACTACCGTGTGTGTACCGCTAAATGCTTGAAAAAGCATTAGCTTGCCATACTGACGATAGCCCCATCACGGTGGGGCAGATTGATTTTTTTAACGTATTGTAAACAACAAAATACAGATATGAAGCGACTATGCTTTTTACTCCTCCTGCTGCCCGCACTCGCTGCGTGCCAGTGGATGACAGAAGACTATGACGAAGACGAGTTCCCTGACGCTGATGCCGCCCGGTATATCAACATCACCGTTTCGGTGAGCGCCGGCAGCAACCCCGTGACGCGTGCCCCGCTGGGCGGCGAATATGGCGACGGTGTGGAGAAAGGACTGGAGCGGGAGAACGCGGTGAAGGATATTACATTGATTTTCTACGAACTGGCTGCTGGTGCTACACTTGATAACCCTGGGACAGCCACGGTGTCATTCGTGAAGAAATACGACGTCCATCCTGCTGACAACCATAATCACACGGCTCCTCATACAGATGCCCCTGAAGGTTATAATAATGAAGAGGTGGTTTATACTACTGGTGACCGACGCTTAGACGAAACCTCGCTTGAGCTTGGGAAAACCTATCATGTGCTGGTGGTAGCCAATGCCGACCCGATGGTTGTTTCTGGTGAGCCTATTTCCGAGGTACGCGATAAGGTGTCTTTGCTGGCCTATACTGGCAGCGGCATTGGTCCTGACGCCAGTGACTTCGTGATGACCAGCTCGGCAGATGCCACGGTGAAGCTGGAAAATCCTGAGGTGAGCGTTACAGAGAATAAATACACTTACAAATTCGAATGCATCCACATCGAGCGACTTGCCGCCCGTGTCGACTTCTGGACAAAGAACGGCACTTTCGACTCGGAACGTGGCGGCTACAAGTACACGGTAGGCACAAGCGGCGAATTTGTGGTGGTGACGAAGGTGACACCGTTCAACCTCTACAACGAGCAGGAATATCTTTTCAAGCGCGTGCAGGACAGTTGGACTGCCACGCCCCCTGTCGTCAGCTACCTGGGTGATGAAACCACGACGAATTATGTCGTTGACCCCAATACGCCCAATAAAGATGCCAGCCATACGTCGTACAATTATCTTAGCCAAATCAGCACCACCTTGGATGCCACTTACACTGTGAACATGAATGCCTCAATGGATGCAGACCAGAAGTTTAAGGTTGGTGGCTCCGACAACATCATCATAGGCTACCCCAAGGAGAACACGCTCCTCCCGACATCGCTGCTGAGGCAGTACGCCACGGGGCTGGTGTTTGAAACCAAATACTATGTCAGCGAAGATGCTACTACACCAGTAACCCGGCAGTATTACTATTTTCTGCGCCATCAGGGTGAAAAGACCGAAGGAGTGTACGAAGCAAAGGATATAAATGACTTTGCGTCAGACCCCAGTACAGGAGAGGCTAAACCCATGAACTTCGGCATCGTTCGCAACAATATCTATCGCGTGTCGGTAGAGAGCTTCAGCCCCGTGGAGGGCAACCTCAAGATAAGGATTGAGGAGAAACACTGGCGCCACGTGGACAACCCTGCCATTTATTTGTGAATTGATAATTGACCATTGACGATGAAACACCTATTCCACTATATGGCCCTGCTGGCAGCCGTGCTGATGACCGCCTGTGCCAGCGACGATGTCAACGACAGTGAGCAGCCCCTGCCCGAAGGCATGGGGCGCATACGTATCACCATCACGGCTCCTGAAAGTGCCATGACCACACGTGCCGTCAGGCAGCCCAACGCATGGGAAGACCCCGACCACGAATGGGAATGGTTGCAGACCCTCCGCATCCTGATCTGCAAGGCTGCTAACAACGAGGTGGTGCAAATCATCAGTGGAACAAAAGACGACTTCACGGAGCAAACACATGAGGGCACCTCTCCAACCGAAACGGATTCGGAAAACAGCACCCATAAGTGGGCCGAGTACACCTCCGACCCGCTGCCCGCAGGCAGCTATCATGTGTTTGCCACAGCCAACTATGCCGATGGCTACAATGTAGGCTCAATCATAGACCCAGACAGGACTATCCGGCTCACTAACGGCTTAGACAAAGGAAACGTGGTACCTGGTTCTGCCGAGACGAGTAACATCCCCATGACGGGCAAGTTGATGAATACTGACGGCTCGCTGAAGTCCGTCAGCGTTAGCAATGGCGTGGAGACCGATGCCGGCACCCTCGCCGTCTGGCGTGTGGTGGGCAAGCTCTCGTTCGAGTTCGTCAACGAGACCACCGAAGAGGTGAAGATCCTGGGCATCGAGGTCGACCCCATCAACCAAGCTTCCACCTCAGGCCCTGGTATCTACCTCTTCAGCAAGGATAACCTCGAGTCGGAAGCCAACCTGTCGCCGCAAAACTACAGCGATGTTGACAGAGAAGTTGGCATCACCGCTGCATGGCCGCTGAATGACGTGAAACCAACAGATGGTAAAGCGGCTAACGTGTCGATAGATGATGTGTTGGAGTCACATATTTCATGGGGCGAAAAAGTTCAACCCTGGGGTGGTCCTGTTAACACGCAAGATGAAGTTCAAAAGCTACAGAGATTCCAAACCACAGAGAATGTTAATTCCAAGGATGGTCAAGCCGTCATTATCTTTAAGGTGAAGCCTGCTGAGGGGTTTTCCTTCACACCTGGGAGCATCAAGTTCAAGGCTTGTAGAGTGGGCACAGAAGGTGGCAAATTCGACGTAGAAGCGGGCGGCGATCTGTTGGTAGAAGGCGTAACACCTCCGAGAAGAAATGGAGACAACGCTAAACGTGAACCTCCTTTCTTTGGGGAATACACTTACGCAATCAATGGTTCAGCTACAACTGATGAGTATGTTGTGAAGATTTATATTTATGAACTTGAAAAAAATGACCAAGCTTATGCCTTCAGCGACGTCGTCATCTCAGGCGCTGTGAAAAGCACCGAAACGGTGACAACAAGGGAGATGATTACCCTGCCCGATGGCGCAAGGACTGACGTGGGAGTAGTTGAATATACACCTGCTGATGCCAACCAGACCATCGCAGCCAACGGAGGCACACGCGACCTCTATTTCTATGTCAACGAGACCGATGCCTCGTTCACCACAGTCAACAACCAGATGTCCATTCGCCTCAAGATTAAGCGTGGTGACTACGAAGGAGAGCTTCGCTACGGCATGACCACTCAGCACGACCTGACCACCAATGGCATCTATGGTGGCACCAAGGGCGGCTTCAACGTCATACGGCGCAACGACTGGATACATATACCCATACACATCACCGACTGGCAGTTCCGTGTGGAGCCGCTTGCCTACGTGCCTATCGCTGGATACCCAGCAACGACTGTCAGCAGCGACGGTCTTACCACTACGTTCAGCACAGGAGGTTCCATCATCTTGCAGCCATTCGCACAGAAAGCCCACGATGGCATTTGGCGCGACTTCAACGACCCCGAAGTGACGTTCCTGTCGCTCACATGGAAAAACAGCAATGGGACCGATGTCTTCGGCACCGGCAAGATATTTGAGATGGCACCCACCTACGACCCTGCCAGTGGTTGCATTGTAGGAGTGCTTAACAACAATCTCGCTGCAGGCACATACAAGTCCTCTATCACCCTCAACGTGGAACTATTCGGCAAGAAGTCGGAAGCCCCTGGGGTGCCTGATACGAAATACTATCACTCCTTCACGTTCAATGTGGTCCTGCAGAAATAGTAAGAAGTGCCCACAAAACGAGCATGATGGAACAGTCTGTAGAATTTGATGAAATTCAATGATACTGATGAAATCAAGGCGTAACACCACCAATTAATAACCGGCGGGCACCGCCCGTCGGACTTTAATGATTTTGGCTTAGATGGGTTATTACATCAATATAGGCAACGCGGCATTCCAGAGCGTGCGGAACGGCGAATATGTTGACAAGTCAGGCTTGATAGCCGTTGTCAACAATACGCTTTTTTCGGAGCGCCGGTACAGTTGTGTCAGCCGCTGCCGCCGTTTCGGCAAGTCGGTGGCGGCCAAGATGCTGTGTGCCTACTACGACCAGTCGTGCGACTCGCGCGAGCTGTTCACCGACCTGATGATAGCCCAAGATGCCTCGTTTGAGAAGCACCTGAACAAATATCCTGTCATTTACCTTGACATGACATCCTTCACCACACGCTTCCACGATGAACGCATAGTTGACAATCTGGAACTTGAGCTGAAGAGAGACGTGCTCAAGGCTTATCCCGACGAGACGGTGGATGCTGCTGCCGACTTCATGCAGACCCTTCTTGCCATCAGCGAGCAGACAGGGCAAAAGTTCATCTTCATCATCGACGAGTGGGATGCCATCTGTCGTGAGTTCAACCCTGCCACGCCCGCCATGGACCGCTATGTGGCATGGCTGCGCCGCATGTTCAAGAGCGTTGATGGTGCCAGGGCGTTCGCTGCCGTGTATATGACGGGCATCCTGCCCATCAAGAAATATAAGACCGAGTCGGCGCTCAACAACTTCAGGGAGTACTCCATGATAGTGTCTGGCAAGATGTCGCGCTATTTCGGCTTCACAAAAGAAGAGGTCAGGAGACTTGCCGGGAAGCACGGCATGGACTTCGACGAACTGGAGAAATGGTACGACGGCTATCAGATAGGCGACGAGCATTCGATGTTCAACCCCAACTCGGTGATGCAAGCCATAGAGAATGGCCACTGTACCAGCTACTGGGCTGCCACAGGTGCCTACGATGCCGTGGCCAGCTATATCCAGATGAACTATGAAGGACTGAAGGACGACATCATCAGCATGTTGGCTGAAGGACGCTGCCCTGTTGAGCCAACGGGATTTCAGAACGACATGTCGGTCATTCACGGCAAGGACGACGTGCTGACGGTGCTCATACACTTAGGCTACCTTTCGTATGATTGGTCATGCAATGAGTGCTATATCCCCAATCGAGAGGTGGCTGGCGAAATGGTGAACGCTGTTAAGACCAGTAAATGGAGTGTTGTAATCTCCGCTATTGAGAAGTCGGAACAACTGCTCCAAGCCACGCTCCGAGGCGACGAGGAGGCGGTGGCACGCGGCGTTGATGCTGCCCACGACGACAACACCAGCATACTGAGCTACAACGACGAGAACTCGCTGGCCTGTGTGCTCACCATTGCCTTCTACTATGCACGCAACAACTATGTGATGCACCGTGAGCTGGCTACGGGTAAGGGCTTTGCTGACCTGGTGTTGGTGCCTCGCAAGGGTGTTGACAGTCCTGCCATCCTGCTTGAGCTGAAATACAACCATGATGCCGACAGCGCTATCAACCAGATACACCGCAAGGACTATCCCGCCAAGCTGCGCGATGATGCCGACCGAATGCTGCTCGTGGGCATCAGCTACGACCGCGACACCAAGCAGCACAGCTGCCGCATTGAAGAATTGACAAAATAAAAACGATATAAGCGATGAAAATGAAACAGCTTTTCAGACATACCACCACCCTGATCCGTACAGCCCTGCTGCTCGGAACATTGGCATTCGTAACCCCACAGCAGACCCAGGCGCAGACAGCAGTGCAGCGGGCCGAGATGCCCGATGCCTTCGAGACGATGGACCCGGCCACCATCATCGGCGACGGACAGTATTACTATATACAGTTCTATAATTATGCCAACAATATCTGCAGCTATCTGACTGAATGTGGACCCAACCAGAAAGCACTGGCAAAGGACTTCCTGCCCTATGCAAATAACCGCCTGTGGACGCTGGAGGCGACCGGCGAGAACGGACAGTTCAGGCTGAGAGATAAAGCCGGATTGTATTTATGTTTCGGAAGTTATGGAAGCCAACAGAGAGTAATCTGTGTAAATGATGTTGCGTCGGCATCGGTGCTGACTGCTACCAGCCTGGGTAATAACGTGGGTGACGGTTATGACATTTCATCTGTAACAGCTCCTAACTATCCGATGTTCAGAGGCGGTCCAACGGAAGGTCCTGGTAACGAATGGGCAGAATTTCCCTATAATGTAACCCGGCGAGGTAGTTATTATGACAAAACCCGCCTCCGTTTCGCCAAGCTGAAGAGCTCGGCCGCCTTCCTTATTTATTATAGGGGTGAGGGCATGGACAATAACGATCCCAACGCCTCCACCACCTACCACTATATGACCTATTCGGGCATGGACAACGGCACGTCGGAGGTCTCTTCCCGCCGGTCCATACTCAACAGCAAGGCAGCTTGGACGCTGCCCACCGCTGCCGCCTATCATCAGGACGGTCTGTGGGCGCTGGAGAGTGCCGGCAACAACGGCGAGTTCTACGTCAAGAAGTACGGCACGGAGGAATACCTGGTGCGCAATAGCGACAATATAAGCGTGCTGGGCGTGAAGGATGAAGTGAACGGCGTGTACCGCGTCGAGGACTTCGACGCCAACCGCTATACCCCTGTTCAGACCGTCCAGTACGAGACGACGACGCTGGCCGCCAACATGTTCCACAACTGGAACGGCTACGGTGCCGATGCCACGCAGGGGTCGCAGGCCACTGTTGCCTTCAACATTGGTAACAACGCTACGCTGGGCGGAGGAGCCACGGTGGCCGGTACCGGTGAGGTGAACTATCAGATCTACGCCGACCTGAGCAACTACACGAAGATGATCATCAACGGCACGCCGGGCATGTCGCTGCGCGTGCTGATGAGCAGACAGGAGAGCAACAGCGGACCGATGGTAGAAAAACAAGTCACCATTGGCGCTGAGAGCAAGGCCGTGGTAGACCTGGAGAACCTGGTGCTGAACTACGCCATCACCTCTGCCCCGGTGAAGATGACCTACGTGGACTATAATCAGCCCAACACATCATTTGGCGAGATAGCAACGGGAGCCACGGCCCGGGCTGGATATAACACCATTGCTGACGGCCGGGTGGAAATGGCCAACACAGGCTGGGGGGTGAACCACATCACCTATCTGCAGGTCGATGCGTCGGCTGTGCCCGGCACCATTACCAGGGTCACGCTGAAGGCCGATGTGTCGGGCTCTTCCGATAACATGCGTACCACTAGCTGGGGCGTAGGCTACAACAGTTCCACATGGTCGGCAGACATGACGTATGACACTGCCAACAAGAGCATTACCCTGCTGGGCGGAACGCAATGGACAGCAACCAACTCTTCAACCACCTTTGAGTCGAAGACTTTCGACATAACAGCTGCGCTTAACGGTGATGCAGACAAGAAGGTGACGATTCTGGTATATGAGACAGCGGCTGCCGGCGGCTACATCAAGAACCCGACGGTGGAAGTGCAGTATTCGCTCAACACCCCCGTTTCCTACGCCCACCTGAACGCCATCAAGACGGGGTGGGGCGGTGCTGCCGGCACCATCAGCTCCGTTGAGCTGGTAAACGAGAACAACATCACTTCGGCCGGCGCACGCTATTTCCACCATGATAATGGCGACGGCAAGCGCGTCCCGCAGTGGGGAACCAAATATGCCGACCTGTGGAACGCGGGCTTCCGGCCCGTCGAGGTACCCGTGCCCAACAAGGATGAGTTCTACCAGGTGCTGGTGAAATGGGGCGACAACATGATTAACCATAATGGTGGAGTATCCGCCTTGCCTGCCAACGAGGCCGACTACGACCTGTGGCAGCTGGAGCAGATAGACGACTATGGCCATTTCCGTCTGAAGGCTCCCAACGGCCGCTACCTTAAACCTAACGGCGCGGGCATGACCGAACCCAACAACCCCGAAGGGGCGGAAATTATGGACAATGCAAAGTTCTTCCTTGATGATGACAGGGACTTCGCGCTGACCTGGTACTACGTCAACCCCGTTCAGAAGGAGATTCCCGTCTACCACTATGTCACCCACCGCGAGTCGTACCTCAAAGAGTATGCCGAGGAGTATGCCAGCCTGCACCTTGACAAGCAGGGCCTGACCACCGATGCTGACTCGGAGTGGAAGAACTGGAACGGCAACCTGGGCGGTTTCACGCAGAAGGTGAACCACTTCGAGATTACCCACTACGTCAAGCGCAACGACACGAAGGTGATCGACTTCCCCACGGTGCTGAACAACAGCAACGACCACATCTTCTTCCAGCGCTTCTACAACTACGACGAGGTGGACGAAGCCATGGACCTGGAGAACCTGAAGGCCCACGTCAGCTTAGATGACCGCGACGACGGCAACGTGCAGTACTTCCTCTACCGGAACGGCATGGTGACCGGCCGGAAGCTCGACTGGACCTGGAACGACGGCACCGCCATCGACGACGGCGGCTACCGCCGCAACGAGCAGCGACGCTTCAACTTCACCAACAGCGACGGCAAACCCTTCACCGTGGCCGTCGACGTGTCGCGCTATGACGACAAGACCTACGCCAACCCCTCGGCCCATTTGGACGGCAACCTGGAGGAGCCGTCGCTCACCATGCGCTACATCTATTATATGAAGGATGCCAAGGAGATGGCCGCCAAGCTGACCGCCTGCACCGAGGGCAGCAACAAGTGGTTAGAGACGAAGGTGTTCCACTTCCCCGTGCGCCAGATTTTCTACGAGAAGCAGAAGGAGGTGGGCTACCGAGGCGAGTTCATCGGCCTGCGACATGTGTTCTCCGACTACTGGGTCTTTGATGACCCCAGCCGTATGGATGAATACAACGCAGCCCTGGAAGCTGGCATTACCGACCTCTCCTCGCTCAACCAGTACCTCGTTTCGGCCGTGGACAACAACCAGGGCGGCAAGATTGAGGTGGTCATCGACGACCCCCACGGCACGGGCATCCGCCTGGGCGGATGGAACCCGTCGCTGGCCGCGCTCCACGGGGGCACGCTGAAGTTCGTAGACGATGTCGATACCTACGATGCCGGCATCGAGGCCGACTTCCGCGGCTTCTACTTCTACGACAAGATGTCGGGCCATAACGCTAATGTGGGCAAGACGCAGTATGGCGACAGCCGCTTCGTCTGCTTCCGCTATCCGGCCCCCGACACCGACGGGAAGGTGCGGGCGCTGGCCACCGGGCCCGACCACCCCGCCTACGTCAATGTCTACCTGAACAACGAGGGCGTCAGATACCAGCTGGCCCAGTTCACCATCATCTTCGACGCTGGCACCGTCACCCTGCCCTATTCCTCCATTAACGGCTCCGACTATGTGAAGAAGGACGGCACTGACCACCAGTTTGCCGACCGCGGCCCGAAGAAGCTCATTGAGAAAGCCGGCGCACCCATCGCCAAGGTCACCTTCGACTATCCTGCCGGCAGCAAGTACCACTTCCCCGATAAGGGAGAGTCCATCCAGGGCTGGAGGACAGGCGGCGAGATTGACGGCTGCAGCCCCATTCCCCTGACCTTCGACAAGACCAACTACTCGTTCAGCGGCTTCGAGTGCAACTGGGGTTCCTACGCCATGGTATCGAGCATGACCACCAACTACGGTAACAAAATCCCGGCCCTGCCCGCCAACGACAGCGAATGGGGCTATGGCAAGCTGCTTGACACTGCCGACCAACTCATCGGCCCCGCCCTGCAGGCCGACGAGGGGCTGCAGAAGGGCTTCCTCTACATCGACGCCTCCGAGCAGCCGGGCGACATCTGCTCCGCACCCTTCGTGGGTGATTTCTGCGCCGGCGACAAGCTGATGTTCTCCGGCTGGATTTCCGGCTCGAACAGAGCGGGCGGCGACGACCACCGCTGCCCCGGCGGCATCACCCTTACCGTGAAGGGCGAGCACAACATGCACGACGCCGACGGACGCATCATCTACGACGAACACGGCGAGCCGAAGAAGGAGACCGTGACGCTCTACCGCTTCTGCCCGGGACAGATCTACGAGCTGGACGACGGAACGGGCCCCGACGGCAGCACCGGCGCACAGCACGTCGTATGGCAGCAGTTCTACTTCGAGTTCACCGCCACCGACAAGTACGACCGCCACTGGATTGAGGTGAACAACAACTGCGTGTCGTCGCAGGGCGGCGACTTCATGCTCGACAACATCGCCGTCTATGCCATCGTGCCCGAGGTGAAGGCCGAGGTGAACACCCCGCTCTGCGTCAGCGTCGACGAGAACGGCGAGGTCATCACCGACATGAGCCTGCTGAAGCTGAACGTAGAGTACAGCAAGCTGAAGTCGTCGGCCAATGTCAATGAGAGCGCCACGGTGAAGCCGCAGTTAGGCTTTGCCTTCCTGGACAAGGAGGTGTTCCTCCGTACCTTCAGGGCCGGGCTGCAGACCCTTTCTGAAGCAGAGAAGACAGCGTTGCGCTTAGAGCACTTCAACTTCAACACCATCACCCTCGACGAGCTGTCGGACGCCATCGAGGACGATGAGTTCATCGAGATCAGGGAGGGCGTGGAAGACGGTATCACCCATGAGCAATACCAGGCCTACCAGAAGGGCTTCGAAGCCTACACGACGGCTTTCGACGCCGCCATCCTGGGCGAGAAGAAGACCTGGTACTCCAAGGACCCGACGAAGAACGCCGACAACCCCTCGCTGATGTACTTCGAGTGGGACCCCGTCTTCGAGAATATGCCCACCTACTCGTTTGCCAACGCCGTCAGCAAGACCAGCCCCGTCTACGGCGAGACCGTCAACGGCGTGAAGTATTTGGTGATGAACGGCAACTTCCCACGCCTGCGCTGGAAGGCCGACACCGACTATTACCTGGTGAGCACCAACGACCTGATCAGTCAGACCGGTGACCAGTTCAAGATCTTCAACCTCTGCTCGTCGTGCACCAAGTCGACTGTGTTCCGCATCAACCCGCCCTACGAGCTGGTAGGCCTGGACAAGTCGGAAGAGGCCAACGACTACATGGTCTGCGAGGGACAGATCCCCACGTTGGTCACCGACCTGAAGGGCTTCGACTTCAACGGTGTCGAGGTGCCGATGAACGACATCAACTACGACTGGTGGCTCGGCGACCCCAAGGCTACGCCCGAACCGCTGCTGCCCACGCTGGCCACCTATCACGCCCAGGAGAAGGACGGCGTGAGGCTCGACCGCGCCCTCTCCACCCTGCGCATCTACTATCCCGAGGTGACGTCGCTCGACGGCATCACCGGCCATGCAGCCACAGGCGCCAATCCCGAGCTGACCCTGGCAATGGTGAGCTACCTGCAGGAGCTGGTCGATGCCGGACAGCTGGTGCTGCACCAGAAGTCCATCAGCGTGCCCGCCGCGCCCGCAGCAGCCGACGATCCCTACTTCTACCTCGTCGCCTGCCCCATCCACGACGAGCAGTACGACCAGGCCCTCAACCCACGTGGTCCGGCCAGCTTGATTGAAAATGGTGATATGGAGAGCTATGAGGATGTCAGCTTCCGCATGAGCGATCCCGGCACTGCCGGAAAGGTGGCGGCTGTCATCACCGCTGGCGTGGGCAAGAACAGCTCGAGGGGCGTCAAGGTGACCAGCAGCGGTACTACTGCCAATAATAATTATGATACTCAGTTCTTCATTCGCGCCAATGAGGTGATTCCCGTGGGCGATGTCTTCCACATAGAGTTTGATTATAAGGCCAGTGCTGCTGCCACGGTGTCCACACAGGCCCATGCCGCTCCCGGCGAATATCTCATGCACGGTGTTCTTGGCGCCAACCTGAGCTTCTCCACGGAGTGGCAGCACTTCAGCGCCGACGTGACAGTCACCACTGAGATGGGCCCCGGCTTCCAGTCCGTCGCCTTCAATCTCTGGGAGACGCAGTCGTCCATCGACTACTTCTTCGACAATGTCGTGCTGACCGTTGACAAGAACCACTACATCGCCTTCTTCTGCGACGAGCCGCAGGGCTTACGTGTAAAAGTGGGCGAGAAGGCTCCGACGCTGAAGACCGGCTTCGTGTCGGGTGAGAACGGCTTTGACAGCTATAACTATGAAGGTGCCGGCGATGCTGTGCTCAGCGTCCGTCTGGCCAAGCGCCAGCAGTTTGAGACCGTGAAGCACGGTGAACCCGATGCTGCCACCATCGACATGCCCACCGCTGCTAATGCCGAGACCACACACTACCTCTGGCTGCCACTGCGCAATGCATCAGTGCAGACCAACGAGTCGGACAAGGTCATACAGAAGTCTGAGGATGAGAACATCTACTTGGCTTCTACCAACGACCCAGTGTGGGATAAGGAAATCTATAAAAGCTCGAAGAAAGGCTCGCTGCCCGTGGTGGGAAAGATTGTGCAGCTGAACGCCATCGACGTGACGAAGAGCGGGGGACTGAGCGAGAACGACTATAACCGCCTGTGCGTCTACTTCACAAGCAACTTCGAGGTGCGCGAAGGCTACAACTATACGCTCAGCCTTCCGTTCCAGGAGAGCCCAGGCGAGAACACCTGCGATGGTACCATCCTCATCAACCTGAAGATTGTCCCCGACTACGAGGTGTGGACGGGCGGTGCCGGCAACACCGACTGGAACAACGACGAGAACTGGCGCCGCGCCGACGGCAACCTTGGCAAAACGACCGAGGAGCCGAAAAACGGAGCCGGCAAGAACAGCAATGAGCTGTATCGCACGGACGACCTTCCCGACACGTCGCCACTGAAGGACTACGTCACCAACTACACGAACTATCGCACGGCCAAGGACCGCCTGCTCCGCAAGGGCTTCGCGCCGCTCTACTGCACGCATGTGCTCATCAAGAGCAATGAATGGGGTGACGCCCCGCAGCTCTACGATGCCCTCGCAGGCAAAGATGCCCTCGATGCCTCGCCCTTCCCCAACCTGCGCGACAAGGAGGGGTGGGACGGCTCTGTGACAAACGAGGAGACAGGCACCGTGGCCACCAAGGCCACGGCCACGCCCATCCTTCGCTACGACATGCAGGCCCGCCATTTTGAGCTGTGGGAAGAGACCTATGGTGAGCCCTCCAACAAGGGCCGCAAGGGCGACCTCATCGCCGAAATGTACCAGATTAACAGCTGCGACGAGATAGCCTTCCAGCCCGGTGCGGAGCTGCTGAACGCCCACCTGCTGAACTACAACAATGCGTGGGTGGAGTATCAGCTTGATAACAAGCGTTGGTACCTGCTCGGCTCACCCTTGCAGGGCACCATCTCCGGCGAGTGGTATGCGCCTACTGGTTCGGCTCAGCAGAAGACCACCTACTATGAGCCGGTGACCTTTGGTGAGGGCTACGACCGCTATAGCCCTGCTATCTACCAGCGCAGCTGGGACAAGGCCAAGGCCGTGCTCTACGAGGTGGGGGCAAACTATTCTACAAATGACAATCCCGATGATTTAGCACTCGTAGATGGAAATTTGCCTGGCTCTCCCCAGCAAGGATCGTGGAATGGCAACAGTTGGAGTACAACAAATGCCGACGATTACCTCGACCGCTTGGGTTACAAGCCGTTTGGCGACAAGAAGGTGAATGTGGCCATGAAGGGCATCTGGAGCAACACCTACAACGATGCCACTGTTGACTACGCCAAGGGCGGCTTCTCGGTGATGGTGATGAACCACCTGAAGAACAATGACGCCAGCAAAGGCAAGTCTATCATCCGTCTGCCAAAGGAAGATACGATGTACGACTATTATAAGTTCGAAGAGGATGGCTCGGCCGATGGCGGCACTGACACCTATCTGAGCGATACTGACGAAAACAACTACGACGATGTGCAGACCAATCTCAACCGAGCCTTGAACCGTGGCCGTCTGAAGACGGACCTGCTGCTGCCTTCTACGCAGGATGTAGACAATCTGCCTATGCACAAGCAGATACAGCGCACCGAGGCCACCGCCAGCCGCTACGGCGACGTGAGGACCTATACCCGCGTGCCATGGACGGTGGGGGCTAACGCCCTGCCCATGACGGCGGAAAACAGCAATCCGCTGCGGCCGTTCACCGAGGCTGTCTCGGCAGGTGTCTCCAACTTGGGCTTCTATCTGGTGGAGAACCCGTTCGTTGCGGGCCTTGACATGGAGAAATTCTTTGCTGCGAACACTGGATTGGAGAAGAAATACTGGATAATGACTCCTAATGGTCAGCAGTTGGTGCAGCGTGTTGCCGAGGGTGATTGGGTCAGCCCCACTGAAGAAGTTGTTACAGGTGAAGAACCCAATACAGAAACGACCTATCATTTCACTGCTGCCAATGCCAAGGTTGCCCCAGGACAAGGATTCTTCGTGCAGGCTACTACACCAGGCGAAGCTACCACTATCACCTTCACTGCCGACATGCAAGCGCAGACCCGCTATGGTGAGCCGGATGAAGGTGAGGAGTTTGAGATTGTAGTGGGAACAAAGCAGGTGATGGAGACTGTACAGGCTGTAGATGAAGAGGGCAATGGCCTCGTCGATGAGAATGGCGATGACATTATGGTAGAGGTTCCTAAAGTGGACGATCAAGGCAACTATGTTGTGGACGATATTAAAGAAACTGTGACCATCTACAAGTACAAGCAGAAGAAGGGCGATGGCTATGAGTTCCCGCTGAAGGCTCGCACGCGTGGTGCCGGTGGCAAAGCACACGGCCTGTTGGTCACTGCCCGTCGCGACACCCTGCAGAGCAGTGCGTTGGTGATGCAGCGCGAGAGCGCCAGCGATGACTTCTTGCCCTCTGAGGACACGGAGACGTTCCTCATAGGAGGAGAGTTGGTGTCGCCGGCAGTGCCCACGGTTTATACGCTCTGCGGTCGCTTGGCTACGACAATCAACAGCATCCACGACTTCCGTTGCCTGCCGCTTGGCGTGGAGAGTGCCAGCGAGGCTCCGTGCACGCTGACCTTCGAGGGCGTGGAGTCGCTGGGCGACTCGGTGGCTATTTACGATGCCGTGGAGCAGACGCTGACGCCCTTAGAGTCTGGGCACCAGCTCACCGTGAGCGGACAGACGCAGAACCGCTACTACCTTGTGCGTGGTCTCTCGTTAGAGGAGGCCGCCGTGGAGAGCAACGTGCAGATATTCGGTCGACAGCGCCAGGTCACCGTCGTGGCCTCCACCGAGGAGCCTATCGTCAGCATCCGCTGCACCGATGCCGCCGGACGACTGGTCTACACCGCTGAGCCGCAGGTGAGCACCTTCAGCTTCGCGCTGCCCACCAGTGGTGTCTACATTATCGAGGCCAAGACGGAGAAGGACCGCGCTACGCGCAAGATCGTTGCCCCCTGATACCGAAGACATGAATGGGCCGCGAGCGGCTTATTGCCTGCGGCGCAACGCGCGCTCGGCTCTGCCGCTTGCTACCGAAGGGACGCAAGAATGACCGTGAATGACCCACGAATGGCTCATGAATACTATTTATGAATCATTCTTGCGTCCCGTTGGTAGCAAGCGACCATAGGTCGAGCGCGTGGGTCATTTGTGTTTATTATATGTAGCGCCGCAGGCAAAGAAAAGAATTGTCTAAGGTTGTTTCGGTTGTCTTCTCTTTTTACGTGAAAGAATCGGAAGTTGTTTGGGGGAGCAGTGGACATTCATGGAATAGGGTATGACGGTCGAACTGACTCTGGAAAATAATTGGAAAGAATTAGAAATAATTAGGGCCAAAAATTAGAGACAATTGTTTTCAATTGTTGGAGCAAATTGTTGGTAATTCTTGCTCATTACTTTTCTTTGTGCGCTACGTGTAATGACCATGAAAAGACCAGCCAGGATGTGGTTGTTTTTTTTGAAAGATATTTTTCGCTCCAGAATGCTTCGTCGCCGTGAACAAAATTTTCTGTGAAATATTTTGACATTTGAGATGAAAAAAAGGAACCGCGCTGGTCTTAATATTGTTCACGAATTGGGATAAATAACTACTCAAAATTATCTTATATAAACTCACCACAGAGGCGCAGAGACACAGAGTATTTTGTGCTATGCAGAGACAAAACTCTGTGCCTCGGTGTCTCTGTGGTGAATAGTGAAAAGGGTCTTTTGGCCGCACGTTTCGAAAATATTTTTGTGCTGGTGTTAAACTTTCACTTAATATGAGCGTCTGAAAGAGTAGTTATGAATAAATACACGATCAGAATGAAAAGATTTCTACTCTCGATGGCCGCAGTGCTGATGGCGGCCCTCTCAGCCAGTGCTCAGCGAACGTTGAGCGGCACGGTGGTTGACAAAGACGGTCAAGAACCTGTTATTCAGGCCACGGTGGCCCTGCTGCAGCAGAAGGACAGCGCGCTGGTGGCCAACGCCGTGACCAACCTGAACGGTGTGTTCCAGATGACGGCCCCGCGCGACGGCAGCTTCCTGCTGCGCGTCACCTACGTGGGCTACAAGACGCTGTTCCGCCCCGTGACGGTGAGCGGCAGCCCCGTGAAGCTGGGCACGCTGCAGATTGACGTCGACGCCAAGATGCTGAAGGGCGTCGAGGTGGTGAAGAACATTGCCCGCGTGCAGACGAAGGGCGACACGCTGATATATAATGCCGATGCCTTCAAGACTCCCGAGGGCTCTGTGGTGGAGGAGCTGGTGAAGCGCCTGCCCGGTGCCGAGGTGGACGACGACGGCAACATCAAGATCAACGGTAAGTCGGTGAGTAAGATTAAGGTGGACAACAAGGAGTTCGGCGACGCGAAGACTGCGCTGAAGAACCTGCCCGCCAACATCGTGGAGCGCATCCGTGCCTACGACGAGAAGAGCGACCTGAGCCGCATCACCGGCATCGATGACGGCAATGAGCAGACGGTGCTCGACTTCGGCCTGCGACAGGGCATGAACCGTGGCCAGATGGTGAACGTCGACCTGGGCGTGGGCACGAAGGACCGCTATTCGAGCCGCATCTTCGGCATGATGATGCAGGGCGACTACCGCGTGATGGCCATGCTGAATGGCAACAACACCAACGACATGGGCTTCGGCGGCGGTGGTGGCCGTGGCTTCCGCGGCGGCATGGGCGGTGGTGGCCTGAACTCGTCGAAGATGGGCATGGTGAACCTGAACTATGACAAGACCGACCGCATCATCGCCCAGGCCAGCGTGAACTATAACCACCGCGACGGCGACACCTGGTCGCGCCGTGCCAGCGAGAACTTCGTGGGCAACACGTCGTCGTTCCAGAACTCGGTGAACCAGAACTACTCGCGCTCGAACAACTGGAGTGCCCAGGGCCGCATCGAGTGGACGCCCGACACGCTGTGGAACATCAGCTTCCGCCCCAGCTGGAGCTACGGCACCAACGACGGCCGCGGCGGCAACACGTCGGCCACGTTCAACGCCGACCCCTACGGACGCATCAACTACCAGCTGGACGCTGCCATCCTGCAGGAGATTGCCAGGACGGGTGGCGACCTGAGCGACATCATCGTGAACAGCAGCTCGAGCCGCTCGCTGAGCTATGGCGAGAACAAGCGCTTAGGCGGTACGCTGATGGTGAACCGCCTGCTCAACGGCAAGGGCCGCAACATCACCCTGCAGCTGAACGGCAACTGGAGCAAGAACGAGAACCGCCAGCTGTCGAGCAACCAGACGAAGCTGTTCCAGGGCACGACGAAGTTCAACGGCGTCGATGGCCTCTCGGACTATCAGACGAACCGCTACAACCTGACGCCCAGCAAGTCGTGGGACTACAGCGTGCGCACCACCTACAGCGAGCCCGTTGGCTACGGCACGTTCCTGCAGCTGAGCTACACGTTCCAGTATCGCTACAACGAGAACGACCGTGCCACCTTCGACTACTCCAATCCTCCCTATGGCTACGACTTCAACGGTGTAGGCCCCCGCTACCGCAGCTGGGACGACTACTTCAACCTCATCAGCGGCAGCTACAGCCCGCAGAGCGGCGACAGCTACTACAGCCAGGACCAGAGCCGCTACTCATCGTATAAGAACTACATTCACACGGGCGAGGTGATGCTGCGCTTCATCCGCAACACCTACGACTTCAACGTGGGCGTGCAGGTCATCCCGCAGTCGTCGGAGTACACGCAGCGCTATCTCGGCATCGACACGCTGGTGAACCGCAACGTCATCAACTGGAGCCCTACGGCCAACTTCCGCTGGCGCTTCTCGCAGCAGGGCAACCTGCGCTTCGAGTACCGCGGCAGCACCAGCCAGCCTTCGATGGAGAACCTGCTGGTGATCAACGACGATACCGACCCGCTGAACAAGACCACGGGTAACGCCTCGCTGAAGCCCTCGTTCACCCAGAGTTTCAACCTGCGCTACAACAACTTCTTCCAGCGCTACCAGCGCTACATCAACGCCGATGCCAACTTCTCGACCACGGCCAACAGCATTGCCAGCAAGGTGACCTACGACCCCGTGACTGGTGGACGGACTTCGCGCCCCGAGAACATCAACGGCAACTGGAACGCACGCGCCAACGTCATGTTCGGCTCGGCCATCGACTCGCTCGGCCTCTTCAGCTACAGCCTCCAGCTGAGCGACAACTATAGCCACCACGTGAGCTATGTGGACCAGAACCGCGAGGCCGTGAAGAACGCCACGAACTCGAACACCATCGGCAGCCGTCTGGGCCTGTCCTACCGCAACTCGTGGTTAGAGGTGGAGCTGAACGGCTCGTTGAACTACACCCACACCCGCAACGAGCTGCAGCCGCAGTCGAACCTGGACACCTGGAGCTTCGCCTATGGATTCAACACCACCATCTATCTGCCCTGGGGCACGCAGATTGCCACCGACCTGGGCATGAACAGCCGTCGTGGCTACAGCGACAACTCGATGAACACCAACGAGCTGCTCTGGAATGCTCAGATCTCGCACAGCCTGCTGCGCGGCAAGCCGCTCACGCTCAGCCTGCAGTTCTTCGACATCCTGGGCCAGCAGTCGAACTTCTCGCGCACTATCTCGGCCATGGCCCGCACTGATAACGAGTACAACGCCGTCAACAGCTACGTGATGTTCCGCGCCAGCTACAGACTCAACCTCTTTGGCACCCGCGAGGCTCGCCAGGGCATGCGCATGGGCATGGGTGGCATGGGTGGCTTCGGTGGCGGCAACCGTGGTGGTGGTAACCGCGGTGGCGGTGGCTTCGGCGGAGGTGGCTTCGGTGGCCCCGGACGCTTCTAAGACTTTGATTTAATAAAGACAAAAACAAGGAAAACAGATAAGAACATCATCCTGTCAAAAAAAGAGCGTGTTTCTATCTGTTTTTCTTGTTTTTTTTGCTGTTATCCAAGAATAAGAAAATGAATGCAAAGACAATTCTTGTGGCACTGGCGCTGATGCTCGTGGCGGGCAGTGCATGGGGCGACGACCGCCCTGGCTTTGCCGAGCAGATCAAGGCACCAAAAGTTTTTATCTGTTTTTCTAACAAATAATAAAACAGAGGGTATAAACTATTTTTGCATGGTTACTTAATAAAAAAGCGAATTGCACGGATGATGCTTCATTGAGGAGCCATCATTCGTGCAATTCGTATATATTCGTCTGATTCGTGTGATTCGTCTTCTTTCGTTGTCGAAAAGGCTATTCTTCCGTCTCCTTGCGGTCGTCGACGTTGTCGCCTTCGGTGGGTTTCATCTCCTCCTTGAAGTCGGTGATGCCAGCCTCGATGAGGATGTTGTACCACTGGATGAGCTTCTTGATGTCGCTGGCGTGCACGCGCTCACGGTCGAAGTTGGGTAGCACCTTGGCGAAGTATTCTGCAAGTTCGGCACCGCTGGCCTTCTTATAGTCGATTCCCGATTTCTTTCCTTCTTCCAGCGTCTTCAGGCTCTCAAGCACGTCCATCAGGGGCACGTCGTCGGTGTCGGTGAACATGGCGATGTCGGCCAGCGATGTGATGCGGTCGGTGCCGAAGGCGGGCATGCGCTTGTGGCTGGCGTCGAGTGCCTCGACGATGAGGTTGTTCTTACCGCGTGAAAGAAGTTTGTAAAGGCCGGGCTTACCGGCAATGGATAGGATTGTCTGTTGCATGTTTTTTTGCTTTTGGCTTTCAAATGGTTATACTTTGAATAATAGTTTCTATCTGTGGAAGCAGCGGCTGCTGGCCGTCGTTCACGATTTCGTAGTCGGCCAGCCGGCGCACTTCGTCTTGGGGCCATTGCTTGCCGAGCCATTGCCGCGCTTTCTCGGCAGTGATGCCGTCGCGCTGCATGATGCGCTCTATGCGAAGCTGCTCTGGGGCTGTGACAACGATGGTGCGGTCTACCAAGCGGTTGAAGCCCGACTCGAAGAGGATGGCGCACTCCATCCATCGTGCTCCGCTGTTGATGAAGTCGGCGGCCACGGCGGGATGCACGATGGCGTCGATGGCACGGGCATTGTCGTCGGAGGCCAGCAGGAAGCGTGCCACAGCGGCTTTGTTGAGCCCGTCACTGTTATAGGCGTCGTTGCCGATGAGCTGACAGAGCTGCTGGCGTAGCGTCGCCGATGTGCGCATGAGTCGCTTGGCCGCAGCATCGCAGTCGTAGACCGTGATGCCCTGTTGCTCCAGCAGTCGGCACACGTAGCTCTTTCCGCTGCCTATGCCTCCGGTGATGGCCATTCGCAAGTCTTTCATCTTCACTCTATAGTTTCTCCCCGTTGTGTTCCTCAATGAGGTAGTCCACCTGCTCGGTGGCCATTTTCACACGTTGTATGCCGTCGGGCTGCTGGCGCAGGTAGACGTTGCAGCGTGCCGTGGTGTCGGCAGTCAGCTCGTTGTAGTCGGCCACGATGAGGAAGTCGCTGGGTTGCAGGGTCTGGTAGTTCTTCATGCCCGTGACGAAGCTGACGGCGAGCTTGGCAGGGAACGTGCGAAGCACCTTTCCCTCGGGCATGTTGATGCCTACCACAGGAATGCCTTCGATGGTCCCTTCGGTCAGCATGTCGGTCTGGAAGTGGATGGTCACTTGGTTTGGCACCATCTTCACGCCCTCAATCTGCTGCAGTCGGGCCGTGATGGTGAGCGAGTCGCGGAAGCCCTTGTTGACAATGGGCTCGGTGTAGGCCGTGGTGATGCTGTCGAGCTTGTCCTCAGAGGCATAGATGGTGATGCTGTCGGAAGAGTAGGTGATGGACGAGATGAAGTAGAGCATGTCGGGCTCCACCTTTCCCTGATAGCGCACGGGCACCATCTTCTTCTCGCCGTTGTTGAAGTAGAACAGCTCTTTCTCGGGCTTCACGCTGATGGCTTTTGCCGATGCCGGCAGGCGCAAGCTGGCCAGCCGGAGCAAGTCGGCCGTAGGCACTGAGCCCTGGCCGTTGCTGTTGGCATAGCGTGAGAAGTCGATTTCGATGGGCTGCTGTTCCTTCTTGTAGAAATAGGTGATGAGGCTGATTCCCTTGTCACGCACGGTGAAGCGCAGCGTGTCATCCTCGCCCGATGTAAGCACCACGTTCTTTGGTACATGGACGAACTTGACAGGAATCTTCACCTCCTGCTCAAAGTTCTCGTTGAGCGTCGTCAGGAGCCAGAAGATGCCTGCCACGGCGAGGAAGAACAGAAAGATGAAAAACTCCCTGTTGACCCAACTGAACAGGAAGTGCCATGCCCTGTTAAGGAAGTCGCCCATTTCGGAATCGTGTGGTGAGGCTTATTTCTGCAGCGGGGTGTTGGCCATGTCCTTGAAGACGTAGCTCTTGTCGACAGTGATGACCACGTCGCGGGCAATTTTCACCTCGACGGTGTTCTTGGCCAGGTCTACGCTCTTCACCGTTCCATAGATGCCGCCGCCGGTGACCACCTGTGTGCCCTCGGTGAGCTGGTTCTGGAACTGCTGGATTGCTTTCTGCCGCTTCTGCTGCGGACGAATCATGAAGAAATACATGATGGCGAAGATGGCCACCATCATCAGTAGCATGGGCATGGCGCTACCACCGCCCTGAGCCTGTAAAAGGATGTTTGTCATTGTTAATATATAAATATGTTGTTGTCGTGATTATGCCTCAGGTGCTTCTTCGTCGTCTTTGGGCTTTGCTCCCTTGGGCGGGTCAATCTGCTTCAGCAGGCGGCGCGAGCGTATCAGGTGGCGCGCGATGGCGTCGAGCATGCCGTTGATGTAGCCAGGGCTACGCATGGTGGAGTAGGCTTTTGCCAATTCTACATACTCATTGATGGTTACAGAGATGGGAATGGACGGGAAGGTGAGCATCTCGGCGATGGCAATCTGCATGATGATGACGTCCATGTAGGCCAGGCGTGTGAAATCCCAGTTGAACGAAGCCTCGCTCATGTAGCGCTGATACTCGTCGGCGTTCATGATGGTTGCTCTGAACAGCTTGCGTGCGAAGTCCTTCTCCTCCTCAGTGTCATATTCGGGCAGCAGTTCCTGCTTGGAGCCGTTCTTCTCCTCGAAGCGCTTGATGGTCTTCAGCACGAAGGTGTCGACCACTTCTTTGTCGTCGTTCCAGTAGAGGCTGATTTCTTCCAGCAGCTGGTCCAGGTCTTCGTTGTCCTGAATGAGGGTGCGGTAAATGCGCCTCCATATCTCGCGGTCGGCATCGTAGCTGTCTTCGCTGCTTTCCATGTATTCCTTGTACATCTGTGTCTGCTCAATCAGCTCCAGCAGCTTGCCCACGAACTCAGGGTTGTCGTTCCATGTGCGCTTCTGCGTCTCAACGAAGTCGCATAGCTGTTTGTTGTTCTCAAGCTGAAGGGCAAAGCGGTTGAAGGCAAACTTCTGCGATGGTTCAGGTTTCCCCTCTCTGAGAGCCTTGGACTGGAAGACCTCCAGCCTGCGGCGCGATTCCTTCGTAACGGCGACAATGAGCGCCAGCAGATGATTGTAAAGGTCATAAGCCTTTGAGAGACTGAAAAAAAGTTCCTTTTCTGCTGCCTCGATGTTCTTGTTACCGTTTTGATAGTAGGCGTAGGTTAACTGAACAATCTTGATTCTTATGATTTCTCTGTTAATCATTTAGTGCTTATATGGGTTATATCGACTGCAAAATTAGGTATTTTTCTCCTATTACACAAGAAAAACGCGTTTTTTTTGAAATTTTATCATTCAACATTTATCATTTATCATTTTATTTCGTACCTTTGCACCCGCTTTTTTCGTGTGATGGCGAATTAAGTCGAAAAAATATTCATTCATTAAACACTTAATTTAGAGTAACACAACAGTTATGAAAGAAATTGAAGTAAAAGGTCAGAAGCGCGAGACCACTGGCAAGAAGGCCACGAAAGAACTGCGCAAGGAGGGCTTGGTTCCCTGCAATCTGTATGGTGAGAAGAGGGGCGAGAACGGTCTGCCCGAGGCTCTTTCGTTTGCCGCTGATTTCACCGAACTGCGCAAGATTGTCTACACTCCCCATGTCTACGTGGTCGTGCTGAATATCGATGGTGAGGCTCACAAGGCTATCGTCAAGGAGCTGCAGTTCCATCCCACGACGGACGCTCTGCTGCACGCCGACTTCTACGAGGTGAACGAGACGAAGGACATCACCGTCGGTATCCCCGTGAAGCTCAACGGTCTGGCACAGGGTGTGCGCGATGGTGGCAAGCTGAACCTCAGCATCCGCAAGATCGACGTCACCGCTCCCTATAAGAACATTCCTGAGATTCTGGAAATTGACGTCACGAACCTCGGTCTGGGCAAAGCCATCAAGGTGGGCGAGCTGAAGTTCGACGGCATCACCCTGACGACACCTGCTCAGGTGGTGGTCTGCTCCGTGAAGGAGACGCGTGCCTCGAAGGCTGCCGCCGCTGCTGCTGAGTAAACGCTTATATGGACAAGTACTTAATTGTTGGGCTGGGAAATCCGGGCGACGAGTACGCCCAGACCCGCCACAATACAGGATTCATGGTGTTGGATGCTTTTGCGAAGGCATCCAACACCGTTTTCAGCGACCGATGCTATGGCTATGTCGCCGAGGCTTCGCTGCGCGGTCGCAAAGTTTTTCTGCTGAAGCCTACAACCTACATGAACCTTAGTGGGAATGCCGTGCGCTACTGGCTGAACCAGGAGCACATCGACCAGAGCCGTCTGCTCGTGGTGAGCGACGACGTGGCCCTGCCCTTGGGCGCTTTCCGCCTGAAGGGCAATGGCTCTAATGGGGGGCACAACGGGCTGGGGCATATCCAGCAGCTCATCGGCCAGCAGTATGCCCGGCTGCGCATGGGCATCGGCAGCGACTATCCCTTGGGTGGACAGATAGACTGGGTGCTGGGGCGCTATTCTGAGGAGGAGCTACGGCAGCTGCAGCCCGCCATCGACACCGCCGTGAAGATGATTGAAAGCTTTGTTCTGGCTGGCATCGACATCACGATGAACCAGTTTAACAAGCTGGGGAAGAAGCCCGCTCCGACCGCTCCCCAGGAGAAGAAAATCTAAAAAGACTTACAGATGGCTAACAACAAGGACAAGAGTAAGCAAACTCCCAGCCCTGCCGGTGGAACCGGTGCAGGAGAGGCCCGCTTGGACAAGTGGCTGTGGTCTGCCCGCATCTTCAAGACTCGCACCATTGCCGCCGATGCCTGCAAGAACGGTCGTGTGGCAGTGAACGGCGTTAACGTGAAGCCTTCGCGGATGGTGAAGGTAGGCGATGTCATCAGTGTGCGCAAGCCGCCCGTCACCTTTAGCTTCCGACTGCTCAAGCCCATTGAGCAGCGCGTCGGGGCCAAGCTGCTGCCCGACATCTATGAGAACGTCACTCCGCAGGACCAGTACGACCTGCTGGAGATGAACCGCATCAGCGGGTTCGTCGACCGTGCCCGTGGCACAGGCCGGCCCACGAAGAAGGACCGTCGGCAGATGGATGCCTTCGTGGGACCCTCGCTGGAGAGCTTCGGCGACTTCAGCTTTGAGGACTGGGATGATGATGAAGACGATGACTAAAACACAATATAGAACAATGAGAATGAAAACAATCAGGATGATGATGGCCTCGGCCGTGGTGCTGTTGCTCACTGCCTCGTGCCTTAACAATGACGATCCCTACAATGCAGGCTTTTTCTTCAGCCGTCCTACCAATAGGGTTACGACGCTCTATGCCAACAACGTGAACGACTCGCTGTCCTTCTTCAGCTATGGTAAATGGAATGTCACCCGTTCGGCCACAGGCAATATGGACTGGCTGCAGCTGAACCTTTCCAAGGGTAATGGAAACACCTACTACACCCTGCCCGTCACGTTCGAGCAGAACACCACGGGTAGTGGTCGCGGTGTGCAGCTGAACTTCATCGACAGCGAGCATCCCGACGATGCCCGTGCCTCGCTCCTCTACTGGCAGTTTGCCACCCGTGGCGATGGTGCCCTGGGCAGTGCCGCCGACGTGAAGGCCATTCATGGCAGCGACGGCTCGCTGATAGAGCTGGCTTACGACGAGCAGCATCGCCCCACGCTGCTGCGCATGACAGGACCCGATGCCACTGGCAGCCGCCAGCTGACGCTTGCCTATAACGACCGCGACAGCATCATCACCGTCACCGACAACATGAAGGTGCTCACCTCGGTCTATGGCAAGGACTACCAGCCGCAGCGTCTCATCGGCGGTGGCGACACCATCGGCTACTATTCGCAGTATTACACCAACGGCATTCCCGTCTCGGCCACAAATGCCTTCAACGTGGAGCACCATACGCTGAACGGGCAGAACACCTACTACGCATTCCTGCTCAACGGCCAGAGCCTGCAGCCCGACAGCCTGCACTGTGCCGACAGCTTGCGCATTGCCACCGCGAATGCTGAGGGAGCTGTCGTCAGCAAGCTGAAACTGGCCTATTCGAAGACTGACAACCGCTGTCAGTCGGTCGACGTCAACCAGCTCGTCTTCGGCGTGCAGCAGTGCGACCCCTATCAGCTGCTTTCCCTCTTCCGCTATGCCCGCCAGACCAGCATCCTCAGCGAAACCTCCGACGAGAAAGGCAATGGCTGCGTGGTGGAGGTCAGCCTGAACAGCGACCGCAGCGTGAGCAGCATGACCGTGAAGCAGAAGAGTGGGGGAATGGTGCTGCCCGATATCCCCTTGGAATACACCTTTGATTACTAATAGAAATGTCAAGAGATAAAGAACACTTGCAGCTGCTGGGCCGAGAGACCCACTATGCTGCCAACTACGACCCCTCGCTTTTAGAGACTTTCGAGAACCAGCATCCCGAGAACGACTACTGGGTGCAGTTCAACTGCCCAGAGTTTACCACACTGTGCCCCATCACCGGCCAGCCCGACTTTGCCGAGCTCAAAATCCTCTATCTGCCGGGTGAGCGCATGGTGGAGTCGAAGAGTCTGAAGCTCTACCTCTTCTCCTTCCGCAACCACGGCGACTTCCACGAGGACTGCGTCAACGTCATCATGAAAGACCTTGTTCGCCTGATGAATCCGAAGTACATCGAGGTGACAGGACTCTTCCTGCCCCGTGGCGGCATCAGCATCTATCCCTATGCCAACTATGGTCGTCCGGGCACTAAGTATGAGCAGATGGCCGAGGAGCGCCTGAAGAACCATCAGATCATCTGATGAAGAATTATCATGCGGTGGTGCCTTTTGCTTGGATGAATTGATTCCGGGCAAAAGGCACCACCGCTTTTTCGTGTGGTTGAGAATCGGTATATGGGCGATATACCATCGGTATATAGGCGATATACCAAAGGTATATGCACGATATACCAATGTATACCAAAAGGGAATTTTAGAAAGGTGTTGACTATTTCATCCCATCCAATACTTCAGCAGGAACCATAGCGGCGGCACGAGCAGTGCAGGCAGCAGGTTGAGCGTTTTCAGCTCTTTCAGCTTCAGCAGGTTGAGGCCGCTGCCCAGAATCATCAGCCCGCCCACGATGAGCAGTTCGGCCATCAGGGCATCGCTCACGGCCTGGCTACTCAGCTTGGCCACCATGTAGAAGAATCCCTGCCAGAGGAAGAGCACGGGCGCTGCCAGCATCATGCCGATGCCGTAGGTGGCGGCGAAGATGGTGGAGGAGACGAAGTCGAGCGTGGCATTGGTGAAGAGGAAGGTGTTGTCGCCCTGTAGTGCCGCGATGACGGGCCCCAGCATGCTGAGTGGCCCGATGCAGTAGAGCAGTGTGGCGGTGGAGAGACCGTCGGCTAAAGAACGCCCCGAATGCCCCTCAAGACCCACCTCCGGCCCCACCCTATAGGGAGGGGAGTATATAGACTCGTCGCTGCTATTGTCATGGGCAGAAGTAACTACTCCCCTCCCTGTAGGGAGGGGCTGGGGGTGGGTCTTCTGTTGTTGGGTCTTGTTTACCAACCTGTGGAAGCGCCCGTCGATGTCGAGGCGGGTGCCTACGACCGTGCCGATGGCCAGAGCCACGATGAAGAGGACGGGATACTGGCTCTTCGGCAGGTTCGTGATGGTGGCGTTGAGGCCGATGGCCAGCGAGGCCAGGCCCAGCGCGTCGTAAAGTCCGGTCTTGTACTTCTCCTTGATGCCACGGTTCAGCACCGTTCCGACGATGGTGCCCATGACGATGGCACATGTGTTGACGATGGTTCCTATCATTTTTGTGCTTGTCTGCGAGTTTTTGTGCTGCAAAGGTAAAAAATAAATGCGAATAAATACGATGAATGTTGATTTATTTCGTACCTTTGCAGCGAAAATTGTCATAGCTTATGGACCAGAAACGAATCAATGAAGTGCTGCTGCGCAACGTGGCGCTGCTGTCGAGGCTGAACGAGAAAGAAGAGTCGATGATGCCTACGGGTTCGGCACCGCTGCCTTCGGTGGAGGAGGTGCGCCGGCTGGTGAGCCTGGCCAAGAGCATCATCTTCACCGACTATTTCTACAAGCGCCAGCCCGAGGAGCAGATTCGCCAGCACTACATCGGCGTGAACATGGAGGAGCTCTATGCCTTGCTGCGCCGCCAGATAGCGCGTGGCCTGCAGTTCTGCGAGGAGTGCTCCGAGGAGGACGTGCTGCCCACGGCCGAGGAGCTGGCCTTGCGCTTCATCGACCAGCTGCCCGAGGTGAAGCGCCTGCTCTATACCGACGTGGAGGCGATGTTCCAGAACGACCCCGCCGCCACGAACTATGGTGAGGTCATCTACTGCTATCCGATAGTGAACACGATGACGCACTACCGACTGGCCCACGTGCTCCACCAGATGCAGGTGCCCGTCATTCCGCGCATCATCACCGAGCAGGCCCACTCGCGCACCGGCATCGACATTCATCCTGGTGCACAGATTGGCGAATACTTCGCCATCGACCACGGCACGGGCGTCGTCATCGGCGAGACGTGCATCATTGGTTCGCACGTGACGCTCTATCAGGGCGTGACGCTGGGGGCCAAGAGCTTCAAGTATGACGCCGAAGGCAACATGCTCAACGTGCCGCGCCACCCCATCATCGAAGACCGCGTCACCATCTACTCGAATGCCTCGGTGCTGGGGCGCATCACCATCGGCCACGACTCGGTCATCGGCGGCAACATCTGGCTCACACACGACGTACCGCCTGGCTCGCGCATCTTGCAGAGCAAGGCGGTCGACGTGTCGTTCCAGGGGGGACTGGGCATTTGAGTGATGAGTGATAAGTGATGAGTGATAAGTGATGAGTGATAAGTGATTAATCCGATGTGGGCGGACGAAAAACCGCGGTCATCGGATAAAAATACGACAATCGCGGTTTTTTTGTGAACATTTCTCATTTCTCACTCCTCGCTCCTCATTTCTTGAAGGCGCCCTTGGCGATGCTCTTCCCGTTGCCGGCGGCGGGCAGGCTGTCGGCAGGAGCCGCCACGGTGCTGTCGGCTTCGGCGGAGCGGGTGCGCGAATAGTAGTAATCATCGTAGTACCCGTCGTAATAGCCGTCGTAGTAGCTGCTGTAGGTGCTCCAGTAGCCGAAGTTCACGTTCTTGAGCCTGAAGCGGATGTCGCGGCGTGTGCCATCGTTGATGGTGCCCGAGAAATAGTCGTTGTACAGCGTGTAGTTGGTGATGTAGACTGGGTTCCACATGCTGTCGTCGTAGATGAGCGTGATGACGCCGTTGACGATGGACCACGAGAACTCGCAGTAGGCATAGTCGTTGAAGGGCGAGCGCGTGTCGTAGTCTACTTCATAGCCACGCCCGCTGGTGGCCCAGCTGCCGTTGCCGCAGAAGCGGATGGTCGTCTCGTAGGTGTTGCCCGTCAGTCCCCAGCGGTCGTAGTAGTAGGTACCGAGGTAGCCCTGCCAGTCGCCCTCAATCAGGATGTTGGCTTCGTACTGGTCTTCAGTCTCGCAGCTGGTGAAGGTTGTGGTTGCCATGCTGAGCATCAGCACCATCAGGAGGTAGGTATACATCTTTTTCATGATTGTAGCGTTTTAATGGTTCTTTTGATGATGCAAAGATACGGCTTTCCATGGACGTGAAAAAAGGTTTTCCCCTAAACGTCGTTAGGGGAAAACCTATTTGTAATGGGGAATATGGCAAAAATCCCTATTCCTGCTCCCTTTGCTGCTTCATCATGGCCTTGGCAAACTCGCCGCTGGCCACGCTGACGGCATCTTGCTCGCCGCTCTGCTGACGGGCCTGTTCGGTGCGGTCGATGAAAGGCACCTCGTCGGCAGTGTTCGAGTTGGTGCGGGCGCGGAAGTAGCGCGGGTCGTCGAAGTCGCCGTAGTTGCCGTAGTGACCGCCATTGCGGTAGTAGTCCCAGTCGGAGAAGGCGGCATTTTCGAAGTCGAACTGGATGCGCTGCTTGGTCGGGGTGTAGATTTTTCCACGGAACCAGCTGCTGCCGAGGGAGTAGTCGATGATGTAGATGGGCGTCCACACATCGTCGTCGTAGAGCAGGGTGATTTCGCCGTCGACGATGAACCACTTGAACGACGAGCAGGCGTAGTCGCGGTAGGGCGAGTTGACGTTGTAGTTCAGCTCGTAGCCGCGTCCGCTGGTGTAGTAGCTGCCCCTCGACTCGAAGCGCATCACCGTGGCGTAGGTGCTGCCGCTGATGCCCCAGCGGTCGGCGTAGTAGGCGCCAATATAGCCCTGCCAGTCGCCTTCGCGCAGCTTCTGGGCAATGTAGTCGTCTTCCTCTTCGCAGCTGGTGAACGATGTCATGACAGCCATCGTCATGGCCAGCAACATGACGGTTGATAGAATCTTTTTCATGTTCTCAAAGTTTTTGTTCATAATTGCGTTGCAAAGATAATTGTTTTTCTTTGTTCTGCCAAAGGAAAAGCGCTATTTCTGCGTGGAATCTTTCCTTCCGAACTGCGGGTCGACCTTGATGAAGGCCGCCACGAGGAAGGTGACTGAGCAGAGTGCCATGACGATGATGAAGAAGGTGCTGTAGCCCACGGCGTCCTTCAGGAAGCCGCTGAACATGGCCGGCACCTGCAGGCCCAGATAGCTGATGCCGGTGCAGATGGCGTAGTGCGAGGTCTTGAACTCGCCCATGGCAAAGTAGAGCATGTAGAGCGTTAGGGCGGTGAAGCCGAGGCCGTAGCCGAACTGCTCGATGAAGATGCAGCTGCTGACGAGCAGCATGTTGCTGGGCATTGCCAGGCTCATGTAGACGTAGACCACGTCGGGCAGGGTGATGGCGCACACCATGGGCCAGAGCCAGCGCTTCAGGCCGTCGCGGCTGGCCAGCCATCCGCCAACGATGCCGCCTAACAGCAGGCCGATGAGGCCCACGGTGCCATAGCTCAGACCGTATTGCTCCAGCGACAGCCCCAGGCCGCCATCGGCCTGCGGACGGGTGAGAAAGGTCTTGCTCATGGCGTTCAGCAAGGCTTCGGGGAAACGGTAGAACAGAATGAACAGGATGGCGGCGAGCAATTGCTTCCACGGCATCTTGTGGACGAAGGCCACCAGCATCTCCTTCAGGCCGTGGGCGATGTCGGCAGCGGTGGCCTGGCGCTTCACGTCGGCCTCGGCGCGTGGCATCATCCGGGTGTGGTAGAGCCAGATGGCGAGGAAGAGGGCGGCGGTGCCATAGAAGACGAGGCTCCACGTGTAGGCCTCGCGGCCTGGGTAGGCTTTCTGCAGCAGTCCGGCAATGGGAACCAGGGCACCGTTGCCGAAGATGACGGCCAGACGGTAGAACGTGTTGCGGATGCCCACGAACCAGGCCTGCTGGTGCTCGCTCAGCTCGAGCATGTAGTAGCCGTCGGCGGCGATGTCGTGGGTGGCGCTGCTGAAGGCCATCAGGAAGAACAGGAACAGCGTGCCCTGCAGCCAGAAGTCGGTCTCCAGCGTGAACGCGATGCCCGCCAGCGACGAGCCGAGCAGCAACTGCGTCAGCAACACCCACCATCGCTTCGTCTTGTAGAGGTCAACGAACGGGCTCCACAGCGGTTTGATAATCCATGGCAGGCCCAGCCATCCGGTGTAGAGGCCTATCTGGGCATCGCTCAGCCCCATCTGCATGTAGAGCACTACGGCCACGCTGGTCACGATGACGTTGGGCAGGCCTTCGGCGATATAGAGTGTGGGCACCCATGCCCACGGGTTCCTTTGCTTTTGTTTCATCACTCTCATGGTTTTGGTAGTGTTTTTGTTGTTGCAAATCTAAGAATGAATTGAAATAATTACAGAATTTAATTCTTCGTAACCTTTTTTCCCCATCATTGTTGCATTTTACTAAAACCTAAAATTCTTTCAAAAAAGTCCGTGATTATGAAATCAATAACTACTTTTGTCTCTTCATACTCATGCATATTATTAGGGTCATTGAAAACTGCTATATGTACGACATTATCATTTAATAAATCGTAGTAGTCAAACCATTTTTTATTCTCATTCTTTGCTCGCCAAAAATCTTTCAAATCTTGACCTTTCAATCCTATCCCCCATTTGTTTTCTTTAACTAAGGCAAAAGGTTGAAATGTTCCTAAATCTGTATGATTTAGTTCATATGGTTTTGGTCGTGTTTTCCCAATAAGTTTTGTTGTTCCGTCTTTTCTCTCTTCAACAATAGGAATACCTACGTCAGTCAGAGAGTGAATATAATGGTGGCAGTATTCACATAGGGTCACTAAACAATCATCTTGGTAATCCCATATTTTGCGATTCCTGTAGTATATCTTATGATGAACGTTAAAACGTGGCATTGCTAAATGAAAGCCATAAGTGAAGTCAAAATTGATACTCAGGTCATAATCTTGAACACCTATTATGTATTTATTTTTTTCCCAATCATAATAGTGAAGTGTGTAAAATTCGCCTTGTTTGATGAACATTCCTCCTTCTGCCATTGGATTGAAAGCGAGGCAAAGTTGGCAAGTATAATTATCGCGGGCTTTGATTATATTACTTTTCTCAACCCATCTTTGGTCATCATACCCAGTTTGTCTTTCGTTAACAAAACACAGAGAGGCTTTATCTTTGTTATGCATTTCAATCAGGTTGATAATATCTTCCTTAATTATATAGGAAGATTTATAGTTCTTGTGGAGATTCATCTCAAAAGAAGGTTTGATGTCTTGTTGTATAGAAAGAATATGCAGCACACCGAAAACTAATAAACACTTTTTATTTCGGCTCCAGGATAGTAGTAGAGCAATATTTTGCGGTAGTCGTGGCCCTCATGGCCCATGACGGCGGCGCCAATCTGGCATAGGCCTACGCCGTGGCCCCAGCCGTGGCCGTGGAGGACGAAGCGGATGTGGCCATCCTTTCCCTTTTCCACAACCTTCTCCACCTCGAAGCACGAGCTGTAGAGGTGGGTCTCGCTCAGCGCGCGGCGAATCTCCAGCTCCTTGCCGATGATGTAGGAGCGCTTCGTGCCCACAAGCTGCAGGCGCCAGATGCGGCCGCTCTTTCCGCGGCTCAGGGGCACGAGGTCAACGATGTCGCCAAGGTCGAGCTTGGTCTTGCGGCTGATGAGGTCGGTCAGCTCCTGCTGCGTGTATGCTACCGTCCAGTCGTGGAAGTCGGGTGTCTCCTGGTCGTAGTCGTTCAGCACCTGTTGCAGGATGCCCTTGTCACTGGTGTTACACCAGGGGCACTCCACGCTCTGCAGGTAGGGCTTCGGCGTGTCTTCCCAGCAGTACTGATACTCCTCGGTGTGGCCTCCGCAGCATTTCGAGAAGCGGGCGTCGCAGAGTTCGCCGCCGTAGACGAGCACCTCGCCGCGTGTCTGGCGCACGGCCTCCTCGGCGGCCGCAAACTGTTCGCTTTTCTCAGTCCCTTTCTCCTTTAATGCAATGCCTTGATAGCGCTGGCAGTGGTCGTCGGCACAGACGTCGAAGAGGGTGTGCTCCTCGCGGTCGTACCAGCGTAGCAGCTCGTCTTCCTTCTTTACGAACGAGAAGAAGGCGCTGCCCTCTCTGCGCTCTCCGCTTTCCTCTTTCCTCTTTTTCTGATATAGCAGCCATGAACGCGAGATGACGGCGTGAGCCTTGAGCAGTTCGAGCGACGATGTGGCGCTCATCTCGCTGGCGATGACGCTCTCGAGGTATTGCTCCACTGGCAATTCGTTGATGGCCAGCACCTTGTCGGCCTCCACCAGCAGTCGGAGGGCTCCGGCGAAGGTCTGCGCCTGATGGCGCTCCCAGTGGAAGCCAGAACCAATGGTGACGTCGTTCAGCGTGAACGTGGCATCGCCGGCCAGCGGGGTGAAGCGCAGCTCGCGGTACTGCTGGCCCCGCCACAGCAGGCCGCCTTCGGTCAGCTCTACGGCTTGCGGGCCTTCGATGCTCTCGCCCTTAGCCTGGTAGAGACCGTTCAGCTGGAAGTCGATGCGCTGTGCACTGACGATGCCCACCGTCACCGTGGGCACCTCGCCCTTGACTTCCGTCTCGTTCTGCGGCACTGGCGAGAGCCGTTCGACGATGGCGGCAAGCCCTTCGTCGCTGATGGCGCACTCGCGCAGAATGGCTTCTGCCTGCGAGGCGGTGAGCTTCTCATAGTCTTCCTCGCGTGGGGTGATGAGCAATCCCGCCATGTCGAGGGCTCCGGGGCTGACGAGTAGCTGCCCGTCGCCCGTTTGGTAGTAGCAGTCGGGACGGTGCTTCTCCCGTGGGAACACCACCGAGAGGTATTCGTCGCCCTGTCGCCAGGCCACGATGTTCATCATCGGCTCTTCGTCGCCCTCAGGTACAGGCATGGCCTCATAGAGCTGTGCGAAAAGCCGCTCGCTGGCTTTCTTCCCTTTGGTGCGTATGACGAGGGCAGGGCAGGGGTAGTCTTCAATGACGGCCAGCGTGGCATCGGCGGCTGGCTGTGCGATGGGCATCAGCTGGCGGGCGAGGTGCTGCCACTCCCGTTGCAGGGGCAGCAGTCCTGTGGTGCCTGCCTGCAGATGGGCATGGTCGGGAGCCGATGCACCGCATCGCGGACCATTGTAGAACACCGTCAGCTCAGGATGCTTCATCAGCAGGGCGAGCATCTGGCCGTACATGGGTTGGATGCGCTGTGGCTGGTGGCGGCGTGTGGGCAGCGTGAAGTGCATGGGCAGGATGGGGAAGGGGTTCACCAGCAGTTCGTAGTCGCCGCTGGCGATGCTCATCTGCTCCTTGGGCCGGTTCTTCTGGCAAAGGAAGCAGGGACGCTCCTGCAGCGCCTGTTTGGTGATGTCGGCACCAGTGGAGCGAATGCGAGCGGGGTTCCACTGGGCCAGCAACGTCAGCTGACCCACATGCAGCTCCTTCGTCTGTGCGTCGGTCAGGTCGCGGTAGCGCAGCAGTGCCTCGGGCCAGAGCGCCAGCTGGCGGTCGAAGAATCGCTGCAGCGGCGTGCTCTCCTCGGCGGTCTGTCCGTGTTCCTCGCGGTTCATGCGCTGGCGGGCCAGTATCTCCATGGTGCGCAGACGGTCTTTGTAGAGATTGTTGCGGTTCACGCGCTCTACGCTCAGGGCAGCGTCGCTGTTGCCCTCCCAGCGGCGGCAGAGGTAAAGCTCCTCATAGATGCGTCCGATGCGGTAGCGCCGTGAGAAGGCGAGGCCCATGGCGTAGTCCTCGCCGTAGGACGTGTTGGGCAGCTGCAGCTGGCGCAGCAACGGGGTGAAGAAGGCACGCGGCGCACCGAGTCCGTTGATGCGCAGGGCGTTGTTGGGGCCATTCTCGTCGGTCCATTCACGGTGGTCGATGAGTCCTGGGGGCAGCGTCTCCAGCTGGAAGTTGCAGATGCGGTAGCTGCCCACCACCATGGCAGCCTGCTGCTGACGGAAGGCGTCGACGACGCGCTGCAGCGTCTGTTCTGATGAGTAGAGGTCGTCGCTGTCGAGCTGCACGGCGAAGCGCCCGCAGCGTGGGTCGTTGATGGCCATGTTCCAGCAGCCGCCGATGCCCAGGTCGGTGCGTTCGGGGGTGAGCACCACGAGGGCGTTCGGTTTGTCGCAATGGCATTGCGACATACTGGACAGAAGGGCGCTGGTGCCGTCGGTGGAGTGGTTGTCGACCACGATGACGTTGAAGGGGAAGGCAGTTTGCTGGCTGAGGGCACTCTCCACGGCGTCCTTGATGGTGCGCACGCGGTTGAAGACGGGAATGACGACCGATGCCTCCACGGGGAAGGGCTGCTCGTCGAAGTCGATGCTGGCATAGGCCGTGGTGTCGATGGTGGCGCCGATGGCCTTCAGGTGGCGGGTGGCCACCTGCTCCATCTCTATCTGTACGGCGCGATTGGCGGGGTTGACGTAGTCGAACTGCTTCACGCCCGAAGCACGCTGGTCGGTCTCCACCTCGGTGTAGAGCGTCTCGTTCAGGTGGAGCAACTGGCCGTGGCGACTCAGGAAGAGGCGCAGGTCGTAGAGCCCCCCATATAAATAATGTGTGTCGGCAGCCTCTTGTGCCCATTGCCGTAGCAGGCTGGTGCGCACGAGCAGCAGCGACCCGAAGTCGAAGTCGTCGCGGATGGAACCGCCCTGATAGTCGATGACGGGATGGCCTGTCCGGTCGGCATAGACCAAGGCAGCGCCACTGTCGTCGGCCACGCGGACCATGCGCTCCAGCGCGCCCTCGCCCAGCAGCAGCGATGTGCTCTTGGTCACGATGGCACTATAGTCGGCCTTGGCCAGCGCAGCTATCGACCTCACGGTCTCGGTCGAAGGCAGGTTCTCAATCTTCAGTGGGGTGATGCTTCTCACGGCGGGACAGCCCCGCAGTTGTTCTTTCAAGCTGTTGATGGCCTGCTCGTCGCCAAGCGGCAGGAAAAAATCTATTCTTCGGTTCATAAGTTTCCGTATTTTCCTGCAAAATTAAGCATTTTCTCACTAATAAGCGAATGAATCGGTTCCTTTTTCACTGACTTTGAGGCCAAAAGGCCAAAAAAAGGTATCCGCATGGCCCATTCCCGACCTTTGGTTGCCTACCCGTTGCCCACAGCCGCAGGGATGGGAGGAAAAAGGCGGCGACAAATGGGGACCAGGCCACACCGGAGCGGGAAAAAGTCACGCCTTTTCCGTTGGCAGCGGACGGGGACGATATTGGCAGCGGCCGCTGCCAATAATGGCAGCGGGCGGGGAAAACAATGGCAGCGCCCGCTGCCTTCCCTGCTGAGAACAGGGAGAGCTTTTTCATGCGCAAAAATGGTTTTTCTTTCAGATTCTTTGGAGGATTGGGCAGAAATGAGTAATTTTGCGGTCTGAACGGCCAGCAGTCAGTGGCGGCAACCACTATTGGCGGTCAACGAGCAAGGCAATGCAAAAGATAGATTTAGAACATAAAACCCTCCTGGTCACAGGCACCGCAGGCTTCATCGGTTCGAACCTGGTGAAGCGCCTGCTAAAGGACACCAGGACGGCACGCATCGTGGGCGTTGACAATATGAACGACTACTACGACGTGTCGCTGAAGGAATACCGGCTGAAGGAGCTTCGGGACGAGCGCTTCGTCTTTATACGTGGCGACATTGCCGACCGCTCATTCATCGACCGCCTCTTTGCCGAGCACCGGCCTGCCGTCGTGGTGAACCTGGCTGCACAGGCTGGCGTGCGCTACAGCATCACCAACCCCGATGCCTACATACAGTCGAATCTCATTGGCTTCTACAACATTCTCGAAGCCTGCCGCCACAGCTACGACAACGGGCTGACGGGCGTGGAACACCTGGTCTATGCCAGCTCGTCGAGCGTCTACGGTTCGAACAAGAAGGTGCCCTACAGCACCGACGACAAGGTGGACAACCCCGTGTCGCTCTACGCCGCCACGAAGAAAAGCAACGAACTGATGGCCCACGCCTACGCGAAGCTCTACAACATCCCCTCCACCGGGCTCCGCTTCTTCACCGTCTACGGTCCCGCCGGACGCCCTGACATGGCCTACTTCGGCTTCACCAACAAACTGCTCCGTGGCGAGACCATTCAGATTTACAACTATGGCAACTGCCAGCGCGACTTCACCTACGTCGATGACATCGTGGAGGGTGTGGTGCGCATCATGCAGGGTGCTCCCGAGAAACTGCAAGGCGAGGACGGCCTGCCCCTGCCTCCCTATAACGTCTATAACATCGGCAACTCGTCGCCAGAGAACCTGCTCGATTTCGTCGACATCCTGCAGCAGGAGCTGATTCGTGCTGGTGTGCTGCCGCAGGACTATGACTTCGAGGCCCACAAGCAGCTGGTGCCGATGCAGCCAGGCGACGTACCCGTCACCTTTGCCGACACCAGTGCGCTGGAGCGCGACTACGGCTACTGCCCGTCGACACCGCTCCGCGAGGGGCTGCGCCGCTTTGCTGAGTGGTATAAGGAATTCTATGATATTGCCTGAATATATGGAGATAACAAGCGCACAGAATCCAAGGATAAAACATCTGCTGGCCCTTCAGCAGAAGTCGCAGCTTCGCCGTAGCGAAGGCCTCTTCGTGGTGGAGGGCCGCCGCGAGCTGCAGCATTGCCTCAGTGCAGGCTATGAAGTGGACAGCCTGTTCCTCTGCCCGGAGCTGAGCGACGGTTTCAGCGTGGAAAGCCCTTCTCTTTTCACCCTTCCCGCTTCGCTTTATGCCAAGGTGGCCTATCGGGGCAGCACCGAGGGCGTCATCGCCATTGTGCGCGAGCGCCGTCTCACCCTCGGCGACCTTCGGTTGCCCGTGGCCGATGAGGATGGCCGTGCGCCGCTGCTCATCGTGCTCGAGAGCGTGGAGAAACCGGGCAATCTGGGGGCCGTACTGCGCTCTGCCGATGCCGCCCAGGCCGATGCCGTCATCGTCTGCGACCCACTCACCGACCTGTTTAATCCTAATCTCATCCGCTCCTCCATCGGGGCCATCTTCACGGTGCCCACCGTGGCGTGCAGCAGCGAGGAGTGCATCGCCTTCCTGAAGCAGTGGGGCATCCGCATCCTCACCGCTCAGCTGCAAGACTCCAGCCTCTATTACGACACCGATATGCGCTGTCCCACCGCCATCGTCATGGGTACGGAAGACACGGGGCTGACGCAGCAGTGGCGTCAGGCTGCCGATGCCCACATACGCATACCGATGCTGGGACAGCTCGACTCGCTCAACGTCTCTGTCTCGGCGGCCATCCTCCTTTTCGAGGCTGTCCGTCAGCGGGAAACGCATTAGCAAGAAGTATCCTTGGTGGGATGCGAAATGAAAAGAGTTGTTTATTGTTGGAGGAAAGCCTCGATGCGCTGTAGTGAGCCGTCCTTGATGACGACCCGCTTTTCGGCATCGAGCAGATAGAGCGACGGCAGTGCCGGCAGGTAATAGCTATCCCTGATGGCACGGTTTTCCTCCGCTTCAATGTTGATATAGAAAATTTTCAGCTGCTGGGCTTTGCCGCTCAGCACGCTGCTTTGCTTGATTTGTGGCAGCATCTGCTGGCAGTGTTCGCAGTCAGGGTCGTGGAATACCAGCAGCGTCAACGAGCTTTCCACGCCGCTCAGCTGTAGTGGCTGGGTGGCTCCGTCGGCAACGAACTTGATATCAGCGGCCTGCTTTCCAGGCTGGTTGCGCGTCACCTCACCGAGCAGGAATGTCCGCTGTGGTGTCGTGGGCAATACACGAAGCAGGTGGGCGTAGGTCACGTCGTTGCGCATGGGCGATTCAGGATTACCCAGGTAGTGGTCTATCAGCCCGTCGAAGTGTTGCTGTCGCTGGGGTGTCTTCCCAATGCTGTCGGCAAAGATGCGCACACTCTTCGCTGCCACGGCGGAATCAGCGTATTGCAGCAGGTCGATATAGTCCACGAATCCCTGCTCCTCCGTGGCCCTGTTCACGGCAGTGGAGTCGTCGAAGCAGAACAGGCTCCAGTAGCGTTCGAGCAGGAACACCAGCCGCTCTTGCGGTTGGCGCATCGTCTCGGGAATGGCGGGGTAGGGGAACGGCCGCTCCTGCGCCTTCAGTGCGAAGGTGCAGCAGAGCAGCAGCAAGAGGATGGTGAGCTTTCTGGCCATGAAGGGTCTTAGTGATAGAGATAGCGTTTGATACTCTTCTTGGGCGTTTTGGCGAACTCCTCCTCGTAGATTTCTATCTCGCTGATTTTCTCATAGGCGGGCAGCGACTGGTTCAGTCCGTTGCGGTTCTGCTCCATGATGCCCTGCAGGTCTTCTTTCGTGAAGCCGAGTGAACGGGCCTCGTCGAGGTCGGGATGCACGAGCGCTACGAGCTTCGTGTCGCGCTGCACCACGATACTCTCCACGACCAGTGTCATCGAGTTGAGCTTGTCCTCAATCTCCTCGGGATAGATGTTCTGCCCGTTGGCCGAGAGGAGCATGTTCTTCGAGCGACCGTTGATGAACACGTTGCCATACTCGTCCATCGTGCCCAGATCGCCTGTGTGATACCATCCCTGTGCGTCGATGGTCTCGCGGGTGGCCTCCTCGTTCTTGTAGTAGCCCAGCATGACGTTCAGTCCGCGGGTGAGAATCTCGCCGGGAATGTTCTCCGGGTCGCGGCTGTCGATGCGCACTTCCATGTTCTTGGCAGCCCTTCCGCACGAACCGGGGGCGAAGCTGCGCCAGTCGGAGTAGCAGATGATGGGGGCGCACTCCGTGGCACCGTAGCCCACGGTATAAGGGAAGTTGATGCGGTGCAGGAACTGCTCCACCTCCTGATTGAAGGCTGCTCCGCCGATGATAATCTCGAAGAAGTTGCCGCCGAAGGCTTTCTTCACCTCCTGGCAGATGGTCTCGCGCACCTTCTGGGCGATGACGGGCAGTTGCAGCAGCAGCTGCATGCGTGGCGTCTGAATCTTGGGGAACACCTTCTTGCGGATGATTTTCTCGATGACCAGCGGCACGGCGATGATGATGCGGGGCTTGATGTCGGCAAATGCCTGGGCGATGATGGCTGGCGACGGCACGCGGTTCAGGTAGTAGACATGGCATCCGGTGATGAACTCCATGCTGAACTCGAAGGCCATGCTGTACATGTGGGCCATGGGGAGGATGGAGATGACGCTGTGGCCGGCCTTCAGCTCGCTGCCCATGGCGGAGCAGGCGAAGTCATAGTTCGACCAGAGGGCGCGGTAGGGAATCATCACGCCCTTCGAGAAGCCTGTCGTTCCGCTGGTGTAGTTGATGAGAGCCAGCTCGTCGGGCGACTGCTCATGATAGTAGCTGACGTGCTCCTTGCGGAAATATTTAGGGAACTTCTTACCGTAGAGCTCGTTCAGGTGTTCGCGGGCATAGGTGAGCTTGTCGGTTCGTGAGAGCAGCAGCGAGTAGTCGCTGTTGCGGATGATGCCTTCCAGCTTTGGCATCTGCTGTGCGTCGATGATGCCGCAGATGTGGTCGCCGGCGAAGAGCAGCTTGGCGTCGCTGTGGTTCACGATGTTGTGCACCTGGTCGGCGGTGAACTCGTGCAGGATGGGCACGGCGATGGCACCGTAGGTGAGCGTGGCCAGGAAGGCCACCGTCCACTGGCTGCTGTTGCGTCCGCAGAGGGCTATCTTGTCGCCGCGCTGTACGCCGCTGTTCTCGAAGAGGATGTGCACCTTCTCAATCTTGCGTGCCACGTCGTGGTATTGCAGCGTCTGTCCTTTGAAGTCGGTCAGGGCATCCATGTCCCAGTGGTCAATGATGCTCTTCTGTATGAGTGCGTTATAGCTGGGTATTCTTTCCATTGCCTTTAGTTTTCTGTTCGTCTGTTATTGGTATAGGTAGCGCTTAATGCTCTTCTTGGGCGTTTTCTGGAACTCCGTGTCGTGTATTTCCATCTGCGACAGCCGGCAGTAGGCTGGCAGGCGCAGGTTCAGCTCCTGTCGGTTCTGCTCCATGATGTTCTGCAGGTCCTCGCGGCTGAAGTTCATCATTTCGTCCTGATCGGGATAGACCAGTGCCACCAGCTTCTGGTCGCGCTGCACCACGATGCACTCGCTCACCATCGGCATAGAGTTCAGCTGGTCCTCAATCTCCTCGGGGTAGATGTTCTGTCCGTTGGCTCCAAGCAGCATGTTCTTGATGCGGCCTCGGATGTAGATGTTTCCGTCCTCGTCGATGGTGCCCAGGTCGCCGGTGTGGTACCATCCGTCCTTGTCGATGGCCTGCCGGGTGGCCTCCTCGTTCTTGTAGTAGCCCAGCATGACGTTCACGCCACGGGCGAGAATCTCGCCGGCCACGTTCTGCGGGTCGTTGCTGTCGATGCGCACTTCCATGCCGTCGATGGCGCATCCGCAGCTGCCGGGGGCAAACTCGTGCCAGTCGCGGTAGCTGATGAGGGGTGCGCACTCCGTGGCGCCGTAGCCCACGGTGACGGGGAACCCTATTGACAGGAGGAACTGCTCCACCTCCTTCGACAATGCCGCACCGCCCACGATAACCTCATAGGCCTTGCCGCCGAAAGCGGCATACACCTGCTCGCACACCTTCTCCTTCACCTTCTTCGACACCACTGGCATGGCCATGAGCAGCTTCATGCGCGGAGTCTGCATGATGGGGAATACACGCTTGCGGATAATCTTCTCAACGATGAGCGGCACGCTGATGACCAGCGCAGGCTGAATCTCGGTGAAGGCCTTGGCGATGAGCGTCGGCGACGGCAGGCGGTTCAGGAAGAAGAGATGGCTGCCGTTGCAGAAGCCGAAGAGGAACTCAATGCTGAGGCCGTACATGTGGGCCATGGGCAGGATGTCGAGCACGGCAGAACCCGGCGGCACGTGCTTCCCAAGGCGGTTCAGGCAGAAGCTGACGTTGCCCGTTAGTCCGCGATAGGGCAGCATGACGCCTTTTGAGAACCCCGTGGTGCCGCTGGTGTAGTTGATGAGCGCCAGCTCCTCGGGCTGGTCTATGTGGTAGACCACGTCCTGGGGGGTGAAGGCCCTGGGATATTTCGACCCGAACATCATGTTAAGATGTTCGCGGGCGTAGGTGAGCTGCTCAGAGCGCGAGAGCATCAGTGAAAAATCGGGCAGATTGAGAATGCCCTCCAGCCCAGGCATCATGTCTGGATTGATTTCCTTGACCATGTAGTCGCCCACGAAGAGCAGGCGAGCCTCAGAGTGGTTCACAATGTTGTGCACCTGTTCGGCATTGAACTCGTGCAGGATGGGCACGGCTACGGCTCCATAGGTGAGCGTAGCCAGAAACGTTACTGCCCAGTGGGCCGAGTTGCGCCCGCAGATGGCTATTTTATCGCCTGGCTTGATGCCGCAATTCTGGAAAGCGATGTGCAGCTTGGCTATTTTGCGAGCCACGTCGTGGAACTGAAGTGTCTGTCCCTGATAGTCGGAGAGTGCGTTCTGGTTCCAGTTTTTTATGATGGCCTGGCGAATGTATTCGTTAAAGCTTTGGCATGTGTTCATTGCACAATTGCGAAAATTTTGTGCAAAGATACATTCTTTTTTGCACATTTCAAAATTTTTTGTGCAGTATTTTGTGCTCAGCAGTCATATTAACATTCTTTTTAATTATCCCGTTCCGATGTGACAGTTCGGTGAATAGTCAATCTATTCACATTCCAGGTATACTATTTTGAGCGTCGAGACGCTGCGTTTCTTGTTCTTTGGATTTGGGGTTCTTGCAAGTTGTAACCTTGTTCTTAGTGCTCAATATTTCCTTAAAATCTCTTAAATGAAAAGTTCACGATTCGGAAGCATTCTGGAGTGAAAAATGGGCGTTTTGAGCCGTTGACAGAGAATCGTGAGCGGGAGGAGAAGGCTTGGGAGGGTCGATTTTTGCACAAAGAGGGGTGCTCTGTGCAGCTTTTCTCGCTTTTTTCGACTCATTTTTCGCATTTTTTTGCTCGTTTCGCTCAGTTTTAAGCACGCCAAATTTTCAAAAGTCAACGCCTTTTGAAAATTTGGCGTTGACTTTTGAAAGCGAAAAGGTGCCAAATTTTTCCGAAATCATCGCAACCACTTGACTATTAATCATTTGGTAAACCCTCTCAAAATTCGCTTATTTTCAGCCAATAGTTTTCTTGCGCGAAATTTTCGCGTATTTTCGAGGGTTGAGTGTTCAATATTTCCTTAAAATTAACCTTTATTAAGGATGGCCGACCCGTTCGCCGGAATCCGCCGACGGCGTATTTTCGTCCGACATGGGCGGACAAAAATACGCCGTCGGCGGATTCCGGCGGACAATTTCTAATCGGTTGACTGCTAATTTCCTGCACTTTTAAGCGGCGATATGAAAAAAAAAGCGTAACTTTGCACGCGAAAAGAAAACAAACAGACAAACAAGAAGTAGAAAGATGCCCGAAATATCAGTCCGCGGACATGAAATGCCCGAGAGCCCTATTCGCAAGCTGGCTCCGCTGGCCGCTGCCGCCAAGCAGCGCGGAACCCACGTGTATCACCTGAACATTGGACAGCCCGACCTGCCCACGCCGCAGGTGGCACTCGACGCGCTGAAGCACATCGACCGCAACATCCTGGAGTACTCACCCTCGCAGGGCTACCAGAGCTACCGCGAGAAGCTGGTGGGCTACTACGCGAAATATAATATACAGGTCACTGCCGACGACATCATCATCACCAGCGGTGGCTCCGAGGCCGTGCTCTTCGCCTTCCTGAGCTGTCTGAACCCCGGCGACGAGATTATCGTGCCCGAGCCGGCCTACGCCAACTACATGGCCTTCGCCATCAGCGCCGGGGCAAAGATTCGCACCATTGCCACCACCATCGACGAGGGCTTCTCGCTGCCGAAGGTGGAGAAGTTTGAAGAATTAATAAATGAACGCACGCGCGCGATAATGATTTGTAACCCCAACAACCCCACGGGCTACCTTTACACGCGCCGCGAAATGAACCAGATACGCGACCTGGTGAAGAAGTATGACCTCTACCTGTTCAGCGACGAGGTCTACCGTGAATACATCTACACCGGCTCGCCCTATATCTCGGCATGCCATCTGGAAGGCATCGAGCAGAACGTCATTCTCATCGACTCCGTTTCCAAGCGCTATTCGGAGTGCGGCATCCGCGTGGGCGCCCTCATCACGAAGAATCCCGAGGTGCGCAAGGCCGTGATGAAGTTCTGCCAGGCACGCCTGTCGCCGCCCCTCATCGGCCAGATTGTGGCCGAGGCCTCTTTAGACACGCCCGAGGAGTACATGCGCGACGTCTACGACGAGTATGTGGAGCGCCGCAAGTGCCTCATCGATGGGCTGAACCGTATACCCGGTGTCTATTCGCCCATCCCCATGGGAGCCTTCTACACGGTGGCCAAGCTGCCCGTCGACGATGCCGAGGAGTTCTGCCGCTGGTGTCTGAGCGACTTCACCTACGAGGGTGAGACGGTGATGATGGCGCCTGCTGCGGGCTTCTACACCACTCCCGGTGCCGGACGCGACCAGGTGCGCATAGCCTACGTGCTGAAGAAGGAGGATCTGGAGCGCGCACTCGTGGTGCTGCAGAAGGCACTCGAGGCCTATAATAACAAATAAGGTGTAATTAGTAAGCGTGGTTACTAATTCCGTAGCATGAATTTTCCCCTCTTCGTTGCCCGCCGCATCAATGGACAGACCGACGACCGCCAGAAGGTGAGCCGTCCGGCCATCCATATCGCCACGGCGGGCGTGGCCATCGGCCTGGCCGTGATGATTGTCACGGTGGCGGTGGTGCTGGGGTTCAAGCACACCATCCGCGACAAGGTGGTGGGCTTCGGTAGCCACATCCAGGTGCTCAACGTGCGCTCCGTGGGAACCGACGTGGGCCTGCCCGTCTGCATGGACGACAGCCTGATGCAGGCGCTGAAGGCCGTGCCGGGCATCAGCCATGTGGAGCGCTACACCATGGCGCAGGGCATCCTGAAGACCGACCGCGACTTCCTCGGCGTGATGTTCAAGGGCATAGGCCCGGAATATGACACGTCGTTCCTGAAGGAGAGCCTGGTGGAGGGAGCGTTGCCCGCCTTCCACGACAGCAACCCGCTGCAGGGCGAGGCCAACAGCGACGCACACCCCTACGAGGTGGTCATTTCGCGCACCATGGCCCGAAAGCTGAGCCTGCAGGTGGGCAACATCATCTATGCCTACTTCATCGGCGACCATGTGTCGCGCCTGGCCTTCCACGTCAGTGGCATCTACGAGACGAACATGAAGCGCTTCGACGACCTCTTCTGCATCACCGACCTCTACGTGGCCAACCGCCGCAACGGCTTCAAGGGACGGCAGTGCAGCGGGGCGGAGCTGCTGGTCGACGACTTCGACAAGCTGGAACAGACCGACGACCGCCTCATCAGCCACTTCCTCGACAGCGGACGACTGGACAGCCAGGGCAACACGCTCACCTCGCTCACCATCCACCAGAGCTATCCCACCGTGTTCCAGTGGCTCGACCTGCTCGACATCAACGTCTGGATCATCCTGGGGCTGATGGTGGCGCTGGCGGGCTTCACCATGATCAGCGGACTGCTCATCATCATCCTGGAACGCACCCAGATGATTGGCGTGCTGAAGGCCCTTGGCGCACGCAACGACTCCATCCGCCACACGTTCCTCTGGTTTGCCGTGTTCATCATCGGGCGCGGGCTGCTCTGGGGCAACCTGCTGGGCATTGGCATCGTGATGCTGCAGAAGCTGACGGGCATCGTTCGCCTCGATGCGCAGACCTACTATGTGAGCGAGGCACCCGTGGAACTGAACCTGCCGCTGGTGCTGTTGCTCAATGTGGCCACGCTGATTATCAGCACCCTCGTGCTCGTGGGCCCCAGCTATCTGGTGTCGCGCATCCATCCCGCACGCTCCATGCGATATGAATAATCCGTGGGCCTTTAACTCCCTTTAACGGCATTTATTCTCGCTTTTTATTTGCAAATGAGCGCAGAATTGCTTACCTTTGTAGGCTGAAACAAAAGCATCACTATTTTCTATGGAATATATCGTATCGGCACGCAAGTACCGTCCTATGACCTTTGACACGGTGGTGGGGCAGGGGGCGCTGACGACCACGCTGAAGAACGCGGTGAAGAGCGGAAAGCTGGCACATGCCTACCTGTTCTGCGGGCCGCGAGGCGTGGGCAAGACCACTTGCGCACGCATCTTCGCCAAGGCCATCAACTGCCAGAACCCTACGGCTGAGGGCGAGGCCTGCGGCGAGTGCGAGAGCTGTCAGGCCTTCAACGAGCAGCGCTCGCTGAACATTTTTGAGCTCGACGCCGCCTCGAACAACTCGGTGGAGCACATCAAGTCGCTCATGGAGCAGACGCGCATTCCGCCGCAGGTGGGCAAATACAAGGTGTTTATCATCGACGAGGTGCACATGCTGTCGTCGTCGGCCTTCAACGCCTTCCTGAAGACGCTCGAGGAGCCGCCTGCACACGTCATCTTCATCCTTGCCACCACCGAGAAGCACAAGATTCTGCCCACCATCCTGAGCCGTTGCCAGATTTATGACTTCGAGCGCATGACGGTGCAGAACACCATTGAGCATCTAAAGCATGTGGCGCAGAAAGAGGGCATACAGTTCGAGGAGGAGGCGCTTGCCGTGATTGCCGAGAAGGCCGACGGCGGCATGCGCGATGCACTTTCCATCTTCGACCAGGCAGCGTCGTTCTGTCAGGGAAACATCACCTATCAGAAGGTGATTGAAGACTTGAACGTGCTCGACTCGGAGAACTATTTCAACCTTGTGGAGCTTTCGCTGCAGAACAAGGTGGCCGAGGTGATGGTGCTGCTCAACAGCATCATTGGCAAGGGCTTCGATGGCGGTCTGCTGGTGCAGGGGCTGGCCAAGCACGTGCGCAACGTGCTCATGGCCAAGGACCCTCAGACGCTGCCGCTGCTCGAAGTGAGCGACCAGCAGCGTCAGCGCTATGCCGACCAGGCCAGGAAAGCCCCAACGCAGTTCCTCTATCAGGCCCTGCGGCTGATGAACCAGTGCGACCTGGGCTATCGGCAGTCGAGCAACAAGCGCCTGCTCGTGGAGCTGACGCTCATCGAGGTGGCACAGATTACGCAGCCCGAGGAGGGGGCTGCAGGCGCGGGGCGTCGCCCCAAGCGACTGAAATCCCTGTTTAAGCAACTGATGGCTGCCCCTGCGAAGAAGACGCAGGAGGTCAGGCCGTCGTCGCAGCCCGAAGTGAAGTTGGCTCAGCAGGTGGCCGCGGTTGCGATTAATATGGCTCCCGTTATGGCACCCGAGGGGGATGCGGCATCAGGTAGGCCCGGCCATAGCCCTGCCACGGCACCGTCGGGCACTGAAAAGGCTACGGGCGCAACACCCCAGCTGAAGCTGTCGGGTATCACCAGCTCATGGGGCAATCTGCGTCGGCAGGCCCAGCCCCAGAAGATGAGCATCCTTCCTGGTACGCCTGGCATCAGCGATAACACTACAGACGGGCAGTCGGAGTTCACTCAGGAAGAGCTGGAACTGCAGTGGATGTCAATGTGCAACCGCATGCCGCAAAAGCTCAGTGGCATTGCTGCACGCATGAAGAACATGAACCCCGTCATCAAGGCGATGCCCGAGGTGGAGGTGGTGGTGCCCAATGAGATTATCAAGGCTGAAGTGGAGACCATACGTGGAAGTATCTTGGCCACGCTGAGGCTGTATCTGAAGAACAAGAACATCACCCTGTCGCTGCAAGTGGCCGAACAGGGAACCATACAGAAAGTGCTCTCCCGTAAAGAGCAATTTGAGCTAATGAGCACGCAGAACAAGTCGGTAGAGATGCTGAAGCAGGCTTTCGACTTGGAGCTGGCATGAAGGTAGTGATAAGTGTTAAGTTATGAAAGATAAACTAAAGAAGGTGATGAAAGGCGTGGGGCGCTTCCTCGGCATGAAGTACAATAAGTACATTATTGTGCTGGCCGTGGGCATACTCATCGTGGGCTTCCTGGGCGACAATAGCGTGGTGGCCCATCTGCAGAACAATATGCGGAAAAACGAGTTGCGGAAAGAGATTGCCGTCAAGGTGGCTCAGACGAAGGCTAACCAGGAGCAGGTGCATCTGCTGCAGACCGACCCGAAAGCCGTGGAGCGTGTGGGACGAGAGCAGCATTTCATGAAGCACGACGATGAGGACGTGTTCGTGCTGAGTGACGATCCAAAGGTAGAAGAACTGACTGTTGAGGATGAAACCATTGAATAGATTGCAGAGCACGGTGTTCATAGTAGGAGCCGTGCTCATGGTGATTGGGGCTGCAATGGGAATGATTGCACGAGGCGTGGCGCCTTACGTCTTTGCCATAGGTGCGCTGGCATTCGTGGCCATGCAGGTGCTGCAGCGATATGAGGGGGAGAACTTCACTATTCAGCGACTGCGCCGCATCATGCTTTTCAGCGATGTGCTGCTCATCGTGGTGGCTGCCCTGATGTTCGCTGACCATGGTAATCCTTTTGGACTTGACCAGCTGACGTGGCTGAATTATGTTCACAACAACTGGGTCGTCGTCCTGCTTATCGCAGCAGTCATTCAGCTCTATACGGTGTATAGAATTGATGCAGAGTTGCAAAAAGAGGCAAAAAAACGCTAAAAGGAGCGCGCAATTGATTAAATTGCGCTAATTTTTTTCCGTACTTCAAGATAACGTTGTACATTTGCAGGTGAAAGCAAATCGAAAGACCATGTCTAAGAACAAATTCCTGTATCCGGTAATCGTGCTCGCCACACTCATTTCGTGTGCTGAGCAATACTCGGAGACGTACAACATCCAAGGTTCCTCCTCTGTGTCGGTGCTTGATGGCAGCAAGCTCTATCTGAAGGCATTGATGAACGATGAACTGAAGAACATCGACTCTTGCGAGGTGGTGCACGGCAGCTTTGGCTTTACCGGCAAGATGGACAGCACGCACATCGCCCTGCTCTCCATCAGTGACAACGTGCCTCCACTGCTGGTCATTGAGAAAGGCGATATCCTGGTGAAGATAGACAGAATGGGTCACAAGGTGACAGGCACGCCCCTCAACGAACAGCTCTATGACTATCTGGACAAGCTGATGCAGCTGGACAACCAGCGGGCAGAGCTGGGACACAAGCAGATTCAGATGATGCTGGAGGGAATGGATGAGCAGACCATTGCCCAGCGCCTCTCGGTGGAAGATCAGTTGTTGCTGGGGCAGATAGACAGTCTGGAGACGCGCTTCATCTTGGATAATCAGGACAACGTGCTGGGCCCCTGCGCTTTCCAGCTGCTTACGTCGGGCTATCAGTATCCCGTGCTGACGCCACAGATAGAGGAAATCATGGGAAAGGCTACCGATAAGTTCAGGAAAGACCACTATGTGAGTGTGTACTACTCGAAGGCCAAGGAAATTCTGGCAAGAATGCGAGGTGAGATTGACGATGAACCAGCTGTGGCTGCTGCGCCGGCAGAAGGAGGAAAACAGCCATGAGAACCATCATCGAAGGAGGAACAATAGTCAACGAAGGCAAGGCTTTCGTTGGCTCTGTTGTTATAGAAGGTGACCGTATCGTTGCGGTTATTCCCAAACAAGAAGGTTCTTCTTTTCCGATAGAAGGGGAAGAACGCGTTGATGCCACGGGCTGCTACGTGTTGCCGGGCATCATCGACGACCATGTGCATTTCCGCGAACCAGGACTCACCGCAAAGGCCGACATCGACAGCGAGAGCTGTGCTGCTGCGGCAGGAGGTGTGACCAGCTACTTCGACATGCCGAATACGGTGCCGCAGACCACTACGCTGGAAGCATTGGAGGAGAAACAGCTGCTTGCGGCCACGAAGAGCCATGTGAACTATGCCTTCTTTTTTGGTGCTACTAATGACAATGCGGAACTCCTGGCGCAGCTTGACCCGCACAGCATTCCAGGCGTCAAACTTTTCATGGGAAGTTCGACGGGCAACATGCTTGTTGACCGCGACGAGGCTCTCGAGCGTATATTCAGCCTCTCGCCACTGCCCATTATGGTGCACTGTGAGGACACCTCCATCATTAACCGTAACATGGAAGCCATCAAGCAGCGCTTCGGCGATGACCCCGACGTGCGCTTCCATTCGGTGATTCGCAGCATGGAGGCCTGCATGGAGTCTACGAGGAAGGCCATAGAATTGGCTGTGACGCATTCCGTTCAGATGCATATCGCACATGTTTCTACCAAAGAGGAGCTGGAGATGATTCCTGCCGACTGCCTGCATGTTATCACGGCTGAGGCAACGGTGGGGCATTTGCTCTTCTCTTTTGTCGACTATGAACGTCTTGGAGCGCGCATCAAGGTGAATCCCTCCATCAAGAGTGTCATCGACCAGGAGGCGCTCCGTCAGGGACTTCGTGACGGGCGCATCAGCGTGGTGGCCACCGACCATGCCCCCCATCTGCTGGAGCAGAAGCAGGGCGGCTGCGCCAAGGCAGCCAGCGGCATGCCTATGGTGCAGTTCTCGTTGCCCGCCATGCTTTCGCTGGTCGATGAGGAGGTGCTCACCATCGAGCGGATGGTCGAACTCATGGCGCATAATCCTGCCATCATTTTCGGTGTGCAACAGCGAGGCTTCCTGCGAGAGGGCTATAAGGCCGACATCACTATCGTTCGTCCCCATTCTCCCTGGACGGTAACGAAGGACGTCATCTTGAGCAAGTGCAAATGGAGCCCACTGGAAGGGCGCACCTTCGACTGGCGGGTGGAGAAAACCTTCTGCAATGGTCACCTTGTCTATCATAACGGTGTGGTCGACCGCGGCTACATCGCACAGCCCATTCTTTTCAGATGACGCTCAGCTACGAACTTCCCGAAGTGGTTCCTTACATCAACTGGGCGTACTACTATCACGCCTGGCAGGTGAAACAGTCTGACGAACGGCACCGGCTGAGGGAAGAGGCTGAGGCCTTCCTGGTAGCACAGCAAGAGCGTTACCACACGCATGCCGTGCTGATGATCGCTCAGGCTTATGCCGACGGCGATGACATCGTGCTCAGCATTGATGGAACTGAAACAACGTTCCCCTGCCTACGCCAGCAGCATGGGCAGACGTGCCGATGCCTGGCCGATTTCATTGCTCCCCAGCGATGTGCTCCTTCGGTCGATAATCAGATAGGGCTCTTTGCTACCAGTACGGATGCAGGTATGGAGCACGATTTCGACGCTGACCCTTATCTGAAGATGATGGCCCAGCTGCTGGCCGACCGTCTGGCCGAGGCTACTGCCGAGCGGCTGCACGAGCAGGTGCGCAAGCAGTTGTGGGGATATGCACCCAACGAACAGCTTAGCATCGGCGAGATGCAGCAGGAGCATTTCCAGGGCATACGTCCAGCCGTGGGCTATCCTTCGCTACCCGATGCCAGCCTGAACTTCCTGCTCGACCGTCTGCTCGACATGCGCCAGATAGGCATCACGCTCACCGAGAGCGGAGCCATGCGCCCCCATGCCAGCGTGAGCGGACTGATGATAGCCCATCCCTCGGCGTGCTATTTCGGCGTGGGGAAAATTGGTCATGACCAGCTCTCCGACTATGCACGTCGTCGTGGCCTGTCATTGGAAACCATGCAAAAATTTCTTTCTGCCAACCTATGAATGCACTCTCGATACTCCTCTTCATCCTATTCTCGCCCGATACCTACATCTACATAGGGTGGGGCTTGCTCCTTTTGCTTACACTTATCGTGGTTGCCGGACTTGTCCGTTTGCGCCGTCGCCGCTGGCTGCGAGTGCTAATGCTTGTCACCCTGTTGCTGTGCTGGTGGGCATTCCTTTGGGGCAGCTATGTGGGTGTACGCCAGTTGCGGGTGGTTCACGTGGAGTTCACCAGTGCCGATTTGCCCAAGGAGTTCGACGGTTATCGCATCGTGCAGTTCAGCGATGCCCATGTGGGCACGTTCACAGGCTGGAGGAAAGACCTGTTGCGAAAAGCCATCGACAGCATCAACGCCCAGCATGCCGATGCTGTGGTCTTCACGGGCGACCTGAAGAATAAGACTTACGACGAGATTACCGAACACCTGCCGCAACTTCGCCGCATCAAGGCCCGCGATGGGGTCTTTTCTGTTCTGGGCAATCACGACTATCCCATGTATATTTCAGACTTCAAGCATCCCTACGAGCTTGAGCTGGACCAGGGGATGGTAGAGAACTATCAGGACGACATGGGCTGGGTGCTGCTGACTAATGGGCGTCATCGCATCCGCCGCGATTCAGCCAGCATTGTCATCGCCGGTATGGAGAACGACGGCGAGGGACGCTTCCCGCAGCTGGGCGATGTTAATTCGGCCCTCTTCGGTATTGCCCGCGACGAATTCGTGGTGATGCTCGAGCACGACCCTTCTGCCTGGCGGCGCAAGATTCTGCCCCACAGCCATGTGCAGCTGACGCTCAGCGGCCACACTCATGGCGGACAGTTCTCGCTCTTTGGGTGGTCGCCCGTGTCACTGGCAAAGCGCTACTCTAATGGCATGTATTATATGGGCAACCGTGCCCTTTATGTTTCGCCAGGTCTGAGTGGCGTCATACCCTTTCGCCTTGGCGTTCCTCCCGAGATTACCGTCATCACTCTACGAAGCGAAATGAGAAATAAACAATAACATTATGAAATATCTTTACCGTGTCTATCAGCTGTTCATCGCTCTGCCGCTGGGCATCGTCGCAACCATCATTACAGCCCTTACCGTCGTCGTGGGATGTACGCTTGGCAATGGCCATTTCTGGGGATACTATCCAGGCCGATGGTGGTCCAGGGTTGTGCTTTGGCTTCTGCTCATTCCCGTGAAAGTCGAGGGGCGTGAGCATCTGGCGAAGGGTCAGAGCTACGTCTTTGTGTCCAACCATCAGGGAGCCTTCGACATCTTCCTCATTTATGGCTATCTGGGTCGCAACTTCAAATGGATGATGAAGCAGTCGCTACGCAAGATTCCCTTTGTGGGCTGGGCCTGCGAGAAGTCGAAGCAGATATTTGTCGACAAACGCGGTGCCAGTAAGATTAAAAAGACCTACGACGATGCGCGTCGCACCTTGCAGGGCGGTACCAGCGTCACGGTGTTCCCCGAAGGCTCACGCACATTCACCGGCCACATGGGGACGTTCAAGAAGGGTGCCTTTGCCCTGGCCGACGAGCTGCAATTGCCCGTGGCGCCACTCACCATCAATGGCTCATTCGACATCATGCCCCGCATGCGTGACGGTCATTTCGCCACATGGCATCGCCTCACGCTCACCATCCATCAGCCCATTCCCCCCTCGGGACAGGGGCCCGACAACATTCAGACTACCATGACCCAGGCCTACGATAGCGTCATGTCGGCCTTGGCACCCGAATATCAAGGGTTTGTGGAGAACCCAGACCAGTAGGAAATGAGAAAATGAGAAATGAGGAATGAGAAATGAATAGACTCTTCACACCATTTCCACCTTGAGTCTAATCATTTCTCATTCCTCATTTCTCATTTCTCAATCTGGCTGAGCCGTGCGATGTACTTGCCAAGGATATCGAACTCGATGTTTACCGTTGAACCCACCTCGATGTCCTGGAAGTTCGTGTGCTCCATGGTGTAGGGGATAATAGCCACCTGGAACGTGTTGATGGTGGGATTGCAGACCGTCAGCGACACGCCGTTCACGGTGACGGAACCTTTATCTACGGTGAAGTAGCCGTGGCGGGCCATCTCCCTGTTCTCTGCATATTCGAAGGTGAAGTAGGTGCTGCCATCGGCATCCTCGCGGGCTGTGCATACTGCTGTCTGGTCTACATGGCCCTGCACGATGTGGCCGTCCAGCCGACCGTTCATCAGCATCGACCGCTCCACGTTCACCTTGTCGCCCACGTGCAGCAGACCCAGGTTCGAGCGCAGCAGCGTCTCCTTCATGGCCGTCACCACATAGCAGTCGCCGTCGATGGCCACCACCGTCAGGCACACGCCGTTGTGGGCCACGCTTTGGTCAATTTTCAGCTCGCTGGTGAACGAACACTTCAGGGTGAAGTCAATGTTTTCCCTGTCTTTCTTGATGGCTACTACGGTAGCAAACTCTTCGATGATGCCTGAGAACATAAGAAGTGATGAGTGATAAGTGATGAGTGATAAGTGATAAGTGATAAGTGATGAGTGGGAAAAGTGAGAAGGGTCGTGCCAGCGATGTGATGAAAACTCCCTTATGACAGGTTGTGGGTGTTCCTCGCCGTTGTAATCCGCCGGCATCGTGAAGAGGCTTTTATTGCGGCCCGCCATTGGCAGGGGAATGCATCCCGGTTTTCAAGTTTTTATTTGATGAGTATCCCGATCTGTCTGACACGACCCATGTGTCATTCTTCCGAAGCAGAGATAAGGCTTTTCTATTGTCCTTTTCTCTTTTGGTTCGCAAAAGTACTAATAATTTTCCGAACTGGCAACGTATTAAGTTTTTTTAATATCCAGGGTTTTGCTTCAAGTTCTGGTTGACGGCTATCACATCGGCAGGAATGGGGTAGATAGACGTGTGGCTGTCCTCCGTATAGCCTGGGGGCATGGCCCCGTCGCCAGTGACCGTCTGGAACTTTCCGAAGCGCACGAGGTCCTGCCTGCGCCAGCCTTCCCAGCATAGCTCCATCATGCGCTCGTCGAGCAGGTTCTCCAGTGTGCACGGCCTTGGGTCCATGAAAGAGCGTTGCCTCACCAGGTCGAAGTCCTCCTGTCCGCTTAGCCCGAGCCTCACCTTTGCTTCAGCGCGCATCAGCAGCACGTCGGCAAAGCGGAAGAGCACGATGTCGTTGTCCATCAGCTTGCCGTCTTTTGGGGCAAACAAGTCCACTGCGTATTTCTTCATGCGTGCTCCAGCCGTCTCCACATACTTGCTGCCGCTCAGGTCGAGCCTCACCTCGGTAGGGTAGTAGACGAGTGGCACCCCGCTGCGGTCGAGCACGTAGTTGCCCTCGATGTCGGTGACAGTGTCGGCCCAGAAGTTCAGCCTGAAGCGCAGGTCTTCGTCGTCGGTTCCATAGCCAAAGATGCGCAGCGCCGCCAGTGTGGCACACGACCCGTTCTCGCCGGTGAAGCCGTAGGCCGCAGCGTGGCGGTAGTGGTAGCTGCGGAACATGTTTTGTTGCTGGTTGGTGTACAGGTCTTTGTCCATCGGTATGACCCAGATGTTTTCCGTTGAGTGCTCGTTGTAGACGATGAAGTTGGAAATGTAATCCTCTTCCAGCCTGTAGCCCAATTCCTCGATGTCGTTGCAGTAGTCGATGGCTTCCTGCCATTTTGGCTCGCCGGTGTAAACCTCGGCGTTGAGCATGAGCTTAGCCAGCACGAAGAGTGCCACTGACTTCGTCACGCGGCCATAGTAGTCACCGCGCTCCACGCTGTTTTCGTAGCTGAGTAGTGGCAGCGTCTGCTGTAGCTCGCTGACGATGAAGTCGAATACTTCGGCGCGGCTCGACTGCTTCACCTGCTGCATCGACGTCTCCGTGCTGGTGACCAGCGGCACGGGGCCGAAGAGGTCAATGAGATACCAGTAGTAGATGGCCCTGAGGGCGCGCACTTCGGCCCTCAGCCCCTCGTACTGGCTGTTGGTGAGCAGGTGGTTGTATTGGTGCAGCTTCTCCATGGAGCGGTTGCAGAGCGTGATGACCTTGTAAAGGTACAGCCAGGCGTTCTTCAGCACCCCGTGGCCGCTGTTCCAGGTGTGCAGGTGCAGCTGTTCCCACAGGCCGCCGTCGTACCAGTCGACGCCCCTTATGGGCAGCATGGCCTCGTCGGTGCAGAAGGTCTGCAGGTCGTAGACGCCACGGCAGGTTCCCTGCAGGCCCTGACCGTCGGTGTTTCCGCCGATGTAGCTGTAGAGGGTAGCCACGGCGTTCAGGTAGAGCGATAGCGCGTCGGTGTAGATGAGCTCTTCCTCCACCTGGTCCTTGGGGTGCTCGTCGAGCGAGCAGGCTGTGAGCAGTCCGCTTCCGGCTCCTGCGGGAATCAGGATGCCGTACAGGCCGATAAGCCATTGTTGTATTATCTTTTTCATATAGTCTTCTTTGATGATGTTCCAGAATCTTGGGTCAGAACTTGATGCTCACGCCCATGGTGTAGCTGCGATAGAGTGGCATGGTGCGCTTGTCGTCGATGCCGAGCGACGAGTCGATGACGCTCGAGTTGATGATGGGCGTCAGTCCCGAATAGCCCGTGATGGTGGCCAGGTTGTTCACCGAGGCCGACAGGCGCAGGCCCTGCACGAAGCGCGAGCGGATGGGCACTGTCCAGCCCAGCGTCAGGTAGTCGATGTTCACGTAGTCACCGCGCTCCAGCCAGTAGTCGCTGATGGTCTGGTCCTGGATGTTCGCCTCGGGGGCTCCCTCCATCACGTTGTAGTTGGGCAGCGAGAGCATGTTCATGTAGGTGAGGGCCGTGCCGTTGTAGATTTTGTGTCCGAAGGCACCGTTCACCTGCATTGTCACGTCCCAGCTGCGGTAGCGGAAGGCGATGCTCGAACCCATGGTAGCCTTTGGCGTGGCCTGTCCGCAGATGTACTTCTCGTCGCTCACGTCGTAGTATTGCGAGCCGTCGGTATCGGTCTTCAAGCCATAGCAGTGGGGCAGGTAGAACACCCCCAGCTGCCGGCCCACCATCTGCATCACCACGTCGCTGGCACCGTGGAAGCCCGGGCCCCATAGTGCCGCTATGCCTTTCATCGTGGGTGCCGTCAGCAGCTGTCCGTTGTAATAGCCGTCGAGCGAGAGCAGCTTGTTGCGCTCGAAGCTCCAGTTCATGCTCACGCTCAGCTCCATGTCGCGTGTGCGCAGCGGCGTGATGCCGAAGCCTATCTCCAGTCCGCTGTTCTGCATCGAGCCGAGGTTGGCCAGCAGCTTGTCGTAGGTGAAGGGCGGCACGGGCACGTCGTAGACGTAGAGCATGTCGGTGGTCTTCGACCGGTAGTAGTCGATGGTCAGCGCGATGCGCCCTTGCCAGAGGCTCAGGTCCAGTCCGGCGTTGAACGTGCGCTTCTGCTCCCACTTCAGGTCGGGGTTGGCGTTGCGTATGATGCCCAGCGTCACGGCGGCGGTTCCGTTGACGGCTGCCACGCCGTTGGGCTGCACCAGCTGCATGCTGTTGTAGGAGTCGATGCCGCCCAGGTTGCCCGACAGGCCGAAGCCCAGGCGCAGCTTGGCGTCGCTGATGAAGGTGAGGGGCTTCATCCACTCCTCGTTGCTCACTATCCAGGCGCCGCTCACCGAGGGAAAGAAGCCCCAGCGGTGGTTGCGGCCCACCTTCGACGAGCCGTCGGTGCGGGCGTTGGCCGTCAGCGTGTATTTATTATATAATGTATATTGTGCGCGGAAGAGCAGCGACCGCATGTTGGCGTCGGTGTAGGTGGAATTGGTGCCCTCCCAGGGCCTGGCTGATCCAGCTGACAGCTGGTCGTAGCCAAAGGCGTTGGTCGAGAAGTTCATCACCGTGGTGTAGAAGCCATTGCCCTTCTGCATCTGCGCCTCGGCCAGGGCCATCAGGTTGAGCTTGGCGTTGCGTGTGGCGAGCGAGTAGTCGAGGGCGATGTTACCGAACAGCTCTTCGCTCTTCGAGTTGCTCCGGTAGGCTTCGCCGTGGCTCCACACGAAGGTGGGGTAGAAGTGGGCGTTGTCCACCGAGTTGTAGCTGTAGGAGCCGAAGACGCGTAGCGCCAGCTCCTTCGTCAGCTGTGCCTGGGCGTTCATGTGCACGTTGAAGTGGGCGTTGTCCTCGTCCTGTTTCATCTGCAGCAGGGCGTTGGGGTTGCTGGCCCACAGCGCCTCTGTCACGCCGGGGTAGTTGCCCTGGCTGTCGGTGCCGTCGGGCAGGGTGGGGTTGAAGGCATCGGCCGAGAAGAAGAGTTTCTGCTTAAAGGGCAACATGGCCGACCGCTGCAGCGAGCCGAAAATGCCCAGGTCTACCTTCAGGCAGTTGTCGAAGGCCTGCTGCGAGATGTCGAGCTTGGCAATGTAGTTCTTGTAGTTGTTGGTCTTCACCACGGTGTTGTGCTCCATCATGCCCACCGAGGCGCGGTAGTTGGCCAGCTCGTTGCCGCCGCCGAAGGCCACGTGGTGGTTCTGCACGAAGCCCGTGCGGACAATGCTGTTGTGGAAGTCGGTGTCGCTGCCGCCTTCGATATAGGGGACGCCCAGACGCTGGGCCGCCTGGCGGAACTGCGGGCCGCTGAGCATCTGCATGTGCTTGTAGGCCGACTCGAAGCCCACGGTGCCGTCGTAGCTGATGTGAAACTGCTGTTGCTTGCCTTTCTTCGTGGCCACCATGATGACGCCGGCGGCGCCGCGGCTGCCGTACTGTGCCGTCTCCGATGCGTCTTTCAGGATGGTGAAGCTCTCGATGTCGGCGGGATAGATGGTGGAGAGGGTCGACAGGTCGCTGGCCACGCCGTCGATGATGACCAGCGGGTCGTTGCCGCCGGTGAGCGACGTGGTGCCGCGCACGCGGACGGCCGAGACCATCGCCTCCTGGTTGCCACCGCCGGTCACCTGCACACCGGCGGCCTGGCCGCTGAGGGCATCAAGCGACGAGGTGACGAGACCCTTGTTCATGCGCTCCTGGGTCACTTTGTCCACGGCTCCCGTCAGCGTGCTCTGTGTGCTGCTGGAGTAGCCTATCTTCACCGTCGGCAGCGTGTCGGTGGCAAAGATGTGCGATGCCTCTGCCGCTGACAGCTGGCTCAGGTGCGGAAGTAGGAGCGGGGCCGCTGTCAGGCTTAGGCAGGCGAGTAGTTTGCTTCTAAGTTTCATCATTGGGCTTGTTTTAGGTGTCAAGGCATCGGCGCCGACGGCGTCGGCCTCCGGGCAATCATGGTGCAAAGATAGTGAAAAGAATTGATATGTTGGAGTGGAATGTCACTTTTTTTTCTTACAAAAGCCATCAGTTTTTTCAACCGCAGCCAATAATGCTATTGTCTGCGGTTGAAAATCGGTATATCGTGGATATACCATCGGTATATAGGCGATATACCAAAGGTATATGCACGATATACCAACATATACTGATGGTATTTGAAAAGTTCAGAGACTGCCCTCGCAAATCATCCGGGCCATTTCGTTGAGGGCCATGCATTGGTCGCGGCGAATGGCAAGGCGCTCGTTATGGTGTTCCCACGGAGCCAGGAGGAGCAGCTGGCCGCTGGCGCAGGCCTCCATGCATTGTCCGTAGGGCTTGGCCAGGTCGGTGAAGCCGTTTTCCTGTAGGACAATCAGTGGAAGGCGCTCTTCGAAGGCCGCCCTCATGATGAGCTTTTCACCTGGAGATATGCAAGGCGAAACCAGCACAGCGCCGTTGCGGGCCATCGATAGCAGGTCGGCAGCCTTGGCTGCAATCTCTTCGGCGGTGAGGCGGCGCGAGCACTGCACCTGCACGCGCTCGGGCCTTTCCAGCAGGAAGCGGTTGCCGATGGCAGAAAAGCGCAGCGGGCCGAACGCCAGGTCGCGCTGAACGCGGAAGAGGTCGGGATGCTCGCGCTTCATCAGCAGCCGTCGGGGGTTGTCGCGCAGGTATTTTCTCCAGACCTGCAGCTGCCCGTACTCCCGGAGCACTCGGTCGTTGAATCCCGGCTCAAAGAGCAGCCCATGCTCAGGGTGCGCCCCTTTCTTCGTTTGCTGCACCGCCGCCTCCTTTAGGGTATGTTGCGACTTAGTCGCAACATACGGTGAACCCGCTAACGGCGCCACCAGCCGACGGTAGGCACGCCCGCACCCGGTCTTGAAGCCGCGCACCACGCGGCTCAGGTCGCAGGGCAGCTGCTCCCTGACGTACAGGATGCCATGCAGATGGTCGGGCATCATCTGCAAGTCGAGCACCTCTATCTGGGGATAGTACTTCGAGATGCCCCACCACTCATCGCGCACGGCAGCCCCCAGTGGCGACAGCTCAATCAGCGGGTCGTCGCTTGTTCCATACACTCGGGCGAACAGCGGTCGACGTCCCTCGACCACCATCGTCAGCATGTAGAGCCCTGGCCGTGAATAGTCATGCCCCACGAAGCGCCGTTTCATCGACGGCTTCTTCTCGCCAGCAAAGGGTTTCTGGCTTTCGAATGTTCCTTTGTCCATAACCAATGCAAAGATACGATATTTTCGGCAGATTATTTTGCAGGACCGTTTTTTTTCGCTACCTTTGCACAAAATTGCGAAACAACTACTCACTTAAACTAAAACACAATCATGAAGAAAACTCTACTCACTCTGGCGCTGTTGCTGGCCTCTGCCGTTTCCATTGGCGCCAATCCCTACAGCCGCTACACGGAAGAACTCCCCTTCACGATGGCCACGGTGAAGGCCCCACAGATTCCCTCCGGCGAGGTGAACCTGGCCGACTTCGGGGCCGACGGTACGGGCCAACAGCTGTGCACCGATGCCTTCGAGCGTGCCTTCAAGGCGCTGAGCGCCCGTGGTGGCGGTCGGCTGGTGGTGCCTCGCGGCGTGTGGCTGACGGGACCCATCGTGCTGCGGTCGAACACCGAGCTGCACCTGGAGCACGGTGCCGTCATACAGTTTGCTGCCGACGAGGCGCTCTATCCGCTGGTGAAGACCTCGTTCGAGGGGCTGGAGACGCGACGCTGCCAGTCGCCCATCTCGGCAGTAGGACAGGAGAACATCGCCATCACCGGCCATGGGGCCATCGACGGCAACGGCCAGTACTGGCGACCCGTGAAGCGCTCGAAGGTGACCGACAGCCACTGGAAGAGCCTGCTGGAGGTACCCGGCAGCCGGGAACTGCGCAAGGGCTACTGGGTGCCCTCGGAGAGCTATGTACGCGGCGAGGCCAAGGCAAACATGAACGTGCCCGACGCACAGACGGAGGAGGAGTGGCAGCAGATGAAGCGCTTCCTGCGCCCCGTGATGGTCAGTCTGGTGGGCTGCAAGAACGTGCTCCTGCAGGGCGTTATCTTCCAGAACTCGCCGGCCTGGAACCTCCATCCACTGATGTGTGAGAACATCATCATCGACGAGGTGCTGGTGCGCAATCCGGCCTACGCCCAGAACGGCGATGCACTCGACCTGGAGTCGTGCCGCAACGCGCTCATCGTGAACTCACGCTTCGATGCCGGCGACGATGGCATCTGCCTCAAGAGCGGCAAGGACGCCGACGGACGGCGCCGCGGCCGGCCCTGCGAGAACGTCGTGGTGAGCGGATGCACCGTCTTCGCCGGGCATGGCGGCTTCGTCGTCGGTTCGGAGATGAGCGGCGGCGTGAAGAACATTATGGTGCGCGACTGCCAGTTCCTGGGCACCGACGTGGGCCTGCGCTTCAAGTCCACCCGTGGCCGCGGAGGCATTGTGGAGAACATCTATATAGACGGCATTTCGATGAACGACATCAAGACCTACGCCCTGACGTTCAACATGTACTACGGCGGCAAGTCGGTGGCCGAGGTGCTGGCTGAGGGTGGCCAGCCCACGGAGGTGGCCGCAGTGCCCGTGACAGAGGAGACACCCATTTTCCGCAATATCGACATCCGCAATGTCATCTGCTCAAATGCCGGCTTCGCCATGGAGTTCAACGGACTGCCCGAGATGCCCATAGATGGCATCAGGCTGAAGGACATCGTCATCCGTGCCAAGCACGATGCAACCTTCCAGTACAGCAAGAATATCACCAAGGACAACGTAAAAATAATAATCGATTAAATAATAAAGAAAATGAGAAACCTGAGCCTTCTTCTCGCATCATTTATCATTTGTCATTTATCATTTAGCCCAGCAGGGGCGCAGTCGCTCGACTTCGGTTGGCGCTTCCACCTTGGCGACGTGGCCGACGGCGCTGCCGTGAAGCTCGACGATGCTGGCTGGCGAACGGTCGACGTGCCCCACGACTTCCAGATTGAGCAGCCCTGGGTGGCACCTTCAGCCGATGAGAAGGCCGACAACACTGACGTGGCCGCCAACATCAAGAGCCGCCTTAGCAGCCGTGGATTCAAGGAAATGGGCAAGGCCTGGTACAGACTGCACCTGACGCCTGCTGACTCGTTGCGCGACCGGCGCCTGCTGCTGCAGTTCGACGGCATCATGTACACCGCCGATGTCTATCTGAACGGCGTGCGCATCGGTGGCACCGACTATGGCTATGTGGGCTTCGAAATCGACGTGACCGATAAGATCCGCATAGGGCGTGAAAATGTCCTGGCCGTGATGGCCGACACACGTGAGCCGGGCAACTCGCGCTGGTACACCGGTGGCGGACTCTTCCGCAGCGTCCGCCTGGTGAGCACGCCGAAGGACATGCACTTCGGCCGCAATCCGCTCTACATCACCACCCGCGATAACCGCTACGTCAGCATCTCGGCTGAGCTGACCAACCGCACCCGCCAGCCGGCTCGGGTGCAACTGCTGCTGATAGATCCCGATGGCAAGCAGGTGTGGGAACAGACTGCCGACGTGGCTCGCCATCCCTTGACCCGGACACAGGAGGCACGGCTCGCCACCGACGTGGAAATCAAGGAACCTCGCGTCTGGGATGTAGACTCGCCGCAGCTCTACACCGTCGTAGCCCGTCTGCTGCGCCAGGACGGAACCATCGCCCATGAGGTGAGCGACCACTTCGGACTGCGCACCGTGGAGATAGGCCCCGACTTCGGTCTGAAGCTAAATGGCCGTAAGGTGCTGCTGCAAGGCTATGCCAACCACCACTCGCTGGGGGCACTGGGCGCTGCCGCCTATCCGCGGGCCATCGAGAAACGCCTACAGCTGATGAAACGATTCGGCATCAACCACATCCGCACATCGCACAACCCCTACAGCCGCGAGTTCATTGAACTCTGCGACAAGTATGGCATCCTCGTCGTGGATGAGCTCTACGACAAGTGGACGCGTCAGCATACGGGCGGACGTACTGACTTTGAGAATCTGTGGCAGCGCGACATTCCCGAATGGGTGAAGCGCGACCGCAACTCGCCATCGGTGGTGCTGTGGAGTCTTGGCAATGAGTTGCAGCAGGATCCCAACCAGCCGTTCAACGACTTCGGCGTGACGATGTACCGCCTGATGCGGCCGCTCGTCAGCCGCTATGACTCCACGCGCCTGGTCACCGTGGCCATGCATCCACACTACCGCAACTGGCAGACTGACTCGCTGCCCTGCGACCTGGCGATGATTACCGACATTCAGGCCTATAACTATCGCTATATGTACTTCCCCGGCGATGGCCGCCGCTTCCCCTGGATGACTTTCTACCAGAGCGAGGCCAGCGTCTCGGCTATGGGCCAGAACTTCTTTGAGATGAACCGCGACAAGGTCATCGGACTGGCCTACTGGGGAGCCATCGACTACTTAGGCGAGAGCCAGGGATGGCCTGCCAAGGGCTGGAGCCAGGGCGTGTTCGACATCGCGCTGGAGCCGAAGCCGAAGGCCTACTATATGAAGAGCTTCTTCTGCCCCGACGAGCCAGTGGTGCACATTGCCGTCGTTGAGAAGAAGGGCGACATGATGTGGAACGGCGTGCAGACGGGCAACGACGGCATGAGCGACCACTGGAACCGCGCCGAAGGCTCGAAGCTCTCGCTCATTACCTATACAAATGCCGATGAGGTGGAGCTGCTGCTCAACGGCAAGAGCCTGGGCAAGAAGCAGAATCCCGTAGACGACGCGAAGATGCGCAACCAGATTCGATGGAACGACATTGCCTATCAGCCCGGAAAGCTGGAGGCCGTGGCGCGTAGCAACGGAAAGGTGGTGGCCCGACACAAGATAGAGACCACCGGGCAGGCCACGAAGCTGCTGGCACAGCCCGACAACGCCAACTGGAAGGCTGATGGGCTGGACCTGCAGCACGTGCGCATAGAGGCTGTAGACAAGAAGGGCCGTAGGGCGCAGACTACAGACCAAATGGTGACGTTCAGCGTCGATGGCCCGGCCAGCATCGTCGGCGTCATCAACGGCGACATCAATTCCGATGAAATGACCGTGGGGAATACCCGCAAACTCTACAATGGCACCTGCACCGTCATCCTGCGTTCGCAGCGGCAGGCAGGCCCCGTTACGCTGACGGCCACGGCCGACGAATTGAAGCCTGTGAAAGTGCGATTACAAACCAAATTAGTGCGATGATGTGGCCGAGACTGTTCCTTCTTTCATTATCCGTTGTGTTGTTCCAGCTCTCGTCGAGTTCCGCGGAATCACAATGTCTAAACTTTGGCTGGCGCTTCTATCTGGGCAATCTGGAAGATGGAGCTGCTCCGGAATTGGATGACTCGGAATGGCGAATAATCGACGTGCCACACGACTTCCAGATAGAGCAGCCTTGGGCTAATCCTGAGACGAACGAGAAGGGAAACAACAGGATGCTGCGCAGTCGCGGCTACAAGAAGACGGGCAAGGGTTGGTATAGGCTGCACCTGACGCCTGCTGACTCGTTGCGCGACAGGCGCCTGCTGCTACAGTTCGACGGCATCATGTACGCCGCCGATGTCTACCTGAACGGTGAGCTCATCGGGGGTACGGATTATGGCTACGTAGGCTTTGAAATTGACGTGACCGATAAGCTGAAAGTAGGAAAGGAGAATGTCATTGCCGTGATGGCCGACACCCGCGAGCCGGGCAACTCGCGCTGGTATACCGGGGGCGGGCTGTTCCGTAGCGTACGTCTGGTGAACACATCGAAGAATTTGTACTTTGGGCGTCATCCGCTTTACATTACTACCCACGATAACAGGTTCTTGAATGCTACTGTAGAACTGACTAACCGAACCGCTCAGCCGGCTTTGGTGAACGTTCAGGTGATAGCACCCAATGGCAAGGTGGTCTATGAGGACAGACGGGAGATTGTCCGCCACCCCATGGCCCGCACGCAAGAGGCTAAGTTGATAGAGGAGGTCGAATTGCCAGACCCCTGTGTATGGGATGTCGACTCGCCGCAACTCTACGCTCTTGTGGCCCGGCTGATTGGTCAGGATGGTAGCGTCATCGATGAGACGAGCGACCACTTTGGCCTGCGCACCGTGGAGATTGGCCCCGAATTTGGCCTGAAGCTGAATGGGCGTAAACTGCTGCTCAAAGGCTATGCCAACCACCACACGCTGGGGGCACTGGGTGCTGCCGCCTATCCGCGGGCCATCGAGAAGCGCATCCTGTTGATGAAGCAGTTTGGCATCAACCACATCCGCACGTCGCATAACCCCTATAGCCGTGAGTTCATTGAACTCTGCGACAAGTATGGCATTCTTGTCGTCAATGAACTTTATGACAAATGGACGCGTCAGCATTCAGGAGGGCGGGTGCCGTTTGAGAAGCTGTGGCAGCGCGACATTCCCGAATGGGTGAAGCGTGACCGCAACTCGCCATCGGTGGTGCTGTGGAGCCTGGGCAATGAGCTTCAGCAGGACCCCAACCAGCCGTTCAACGACTTCGGCGTGACGATGTACCGCCTGATGCGTACGCTCGTCAACCGTTATGACTCCACGCGTCTCACCACCGTGGCCATGCACCCTCGCTATCGCAATGTGCAGACCGACTCGCTGCCCAGTGACTTGGCCATGATTACCGATGTGCAGTCCTATAATTACCGCTATATGTACTTTCCTGGCGATGGTCGTCGCTTCCCCTGGATGACTTTCTACCAGAGCGAGGCCAGCGTCTTGGCCATGGGGCAGAACTTTTTCGAGATGAACCTCGACAAAGTTATCGGACTGGCTTACTGGGGAGCTATTGACTACTTGGGAGAGAGCGAAGGGTGGCCTGCCAAAGGCTGGGCGCAAGGCGTCTTTGACATCGCATTGGAGCCGAAGCCGAAAGCCTATTACATGAAGAGTTTCTTCTGCCCTGACATACCAGTAGTGCACATTGCCGTTGTTGGGAAGAAGGGAAGCAGCAAGATGTGCGACCACTGGAACCACGACGAAGGTTCGGCGCTTTTACTCATTGTCTATACTAATGCCGACGAGGTGGAACTACGGCTCAACGGCAAAAGCCTGGGCAAGAAGCAGAATCCCGTTCAAGATGCGAGAGTGCGGAATCAGATTCGCTGGAGCAATATTGACTACCAGCCAGGAACGCTGGAGGCCGTGGCATATAAGGACGGCAAAGAGGTGGCTCGCCACAAGATTGAGACTACTGGGCCGGCGGTGAAGCTGCAGGCTCAGTCCGATAACGCCGACTGGAATGCCGATGGGCAGGACTTGCAGCATGTGCGCATCGTGGCCCTCGATGCGAAGGGACGCCACGTTCAGACCGCCGACCAAAAGGTGACATTTAGCGTCAGTGGTCCGGCCAGCATCGTCGGCGTTATCAATGGCAACATCAATTCCGACGAGATGACCGTGGGGAATGTCCGTAATCTCTACAATGGCACCTGCACCGTCATCCTGCGTTCACAGCGACAGGCAGGGCCCGTTACGCTGACGGCTACGGCAGACGGGCTGAACTCCGAGAGTATTACTATGCCGGTCAAATAGGAGTGAATATAAAACATGTAAACAAGGATATATTATTAGGTAGTTATGACTGATGATTTTGTTTTGAACGACCACAACAAGGAAGAGTTTCCCCCTGCGCACACCGCCGAGCACCTGCTGAACCAGACGATGATTCGTATGTTCGGTTGTGGGCGCAGTTACAATGCCCATGTGGAACGGAAAAAGAGTAAGATGAGCTTCCACTTGGACCATAAGCCCGACCGTAAGGAAGAGCGCGAGATAGAACGGCGCATGAACGAGCTGATTGATGAAGACTTGCCTGTTACTTTCGAGTTCGTCAGCCGTTATGACTTGCCCGAGGGCGTAGAGCTGGACCGCCTGCCCGATGATGCCAGTGACACTATCCGCCTGGTGCGAATCGGCGACTACGATGTGTGCCCCTGCATTGGAAAACACGTCAGAAGCACGAGTCAGATAGGGCGTTTCGAGCTGCTCGGCACCAACTGGGACGAGCACGAGCGGAGCTTCCGCGTAAGGTTCAAGGTCATCGCATCGTGATGGCGATAGCGCATAAAGGAAACGGCAGACAGCCTTCTGAGGGATGTCTGCCGTTTTTGCATTCAGTTGGCCAGTAGCGCCCGGCGGTTATTTCACCACTGTTTTCTTTCCGTTCACGATGTAGATGCCGGGGCGCAGGGCCGACGGGGCAGTCTGCAGACGGCGGCCGTCGAGCGTGTAGATGGCGTTTGCATCGGCTTTTGCAGGCTCCTCGCAGACGGCTGGTTCGCTGATGCCTGTCTGCACTTGAATGGCTGTCAGGTCCTCGGCAGTCATGATGATCCAGCGCTGGCGAGTGCTCGAGTTGGCAATGTTGAACGTCGAAGGTCCCACCACATTGTTGGCGTTGGCTGTCATGCATGGTGGTGTCCAGTTACCCGGCGAGGGATGAACCAGCCAGAAGCCACGCCGCTTCATGGCTCCTTTGCCCACGTCAACGCGTCCTTTCATCAAGTGAATGTCCTCGTTGCTGGTCAGCGTGGTACGTTTTTGTGCACGGAAGGCTCCGGAAGAGTAGGTGAGGTACTGCCCGGTGGCGACATTGCGCAGCTGATAATACTGGTTCGACGGCGTGAAGCTGATGTACCAGGCGGCATTGTCGTCCTGCAAAGCCTCTTCTACCGTCATGTTGCGCCACGACAGTTTTCCCGTGGCGTCAGGCGCCAGGAAGGCAGCGTCGCGTCCACGGTCTTCGGCCTCGTTCGTCAGATAATACTTCACGTCATCCTCCTGTGTAAAGATATAGCACGGATTGGCAAAGGTCTGGCTGTGATGCTCCAGTCCGTCCTCACCCAGGGCCTGGCCGATGAGCGCGTTGGCAAAGTACAGTTCTTTCTTGCCGTTGTCCTCGTTGGCACCGTTGATGCCGTAGGGCCACATGTGCTGGTAATCGCCGTTGAGCTGCGAGCCCGTGGTGTTGTCCCAGAAGTCGAGGAATTCCGACACACGGTCGCCGAGCCAATGGCCTGTGCCGCGTCCTTCGCCATCAAGCCGTTCGCGCAGGTTGTTCTTGTTCCACTGGGTGGAGTAGGGAATGACGCCCAGTCCGTGCTGCATCTCGTGCATGATGGTTCCCGTGCGCTGGTAGCTGGCGTTGGCTCCCATGTTCATCCAGGGCTCGTCGGCGTAGTAGCAGTCGGCGGTAGGCGTGCCGGCGCTGTAGCCAATGTTGAAGTGCTTGCTCACGTTCATCAGGTTGCTGAAAATGTCACAAGCCTCGGCAGCGGCCTTGTTCACGCGGTTGTTGGCGGCCTCGTCGCCTCCGTTGTTATACCAGTAGGTGATGTTTCCCTTGGGAATGGTGCAGAACTTGATGTCCTCACCGTAGCCCACGCGACCGGTCTTCGTCTTGGCATAGGCCCGCATATAATACATGGTGGCAGGTTGAAGGTCTTTCAGCCAGTAGATATATCCGCTATTGCTGAGGTGCTCAGTGGTGTGGTTGTCCTCAATGGTGGGTGCGGGGTGGGTGGCCCAGCAGAATCCCTGCTCCTCGACATCGCTGCCTTCTACGCTTAGGATGCGTCCGAAGGCCATGGTGGCACCGCGTGCAAAGCGCATGTCGTTGGCCACTTCAGGAGTGAGCGTCATCTCATCATCGTCACTAAAAGGTGTGTCGCGCAGCAGCCGCACGCAGTCGATGGCCTGAACGGCAGACCGCAGTGCCGTGCCGCGGTCGCTCTTCAGGCCCACTTGCAGGCGGCCCTTCGTCACTTCGCTCAGCTCGAAGCGGATGGTGTCGTTGATCCATTCGCCTGTGGGGAAGCTGTCACGAACCGACAGGAAGTTTTCCGTCTCTGATGCCCACCATCCCGACGGGCTGGTACCCTTCTGCGACTTCTCATTGAGGTTCTGCGATGTCACCACCAGCATATAGTTGCCCGCAGGCAGTTTCACGTCCTGATAGTACACGATGGCGGCTTTCAGTGTGGCGCTCAGTGCCAGACATCCACCCTCGGCGTTGCCGTCGGGGCCGACCTGTGGCAGTTTCTGACTGATGAAGGTGGCCTGCGTGCCGTAGGCGAAGGTGGCACCGCTGACGCTGACGTTCTCTGCCACGTCGGCTTTCCATCCTGTCACCGCCTCCACTTTGTTGGCCGAGTTCTCGGTGTCGTCCAGGCCGTGCTTGATGCCCTGCGAGAAGTCGGCGTTCACCAGATATTCGCTCGTCAGGTCATACCAGACAGGCTCCTGACTATAGGTAGTGGTTGCCGCTAATGATAAAAGTAAAGTTAGTAAATAGTGCTTCATAATTCTTTCGGTAGTAGTTCTTTCTGTGTCAATGCTGTGGCTTCTTTGGGTATTTCCTTGTCCATCCGTCCCATCGCAGGCGCATCACGCCGAAGAGGGCCTCTGAGAAGATTCCTCCCGACATCTTCGACGTGCCTTCGCGGCGGTTGACGAAGATGACGGGCACCTCGCGGATTCTGAAGCCAATCTTGTAGGCCGTGAACTTCATCTCTATCTGGAAGGCGTAGCCCTTGAAGCGAATCTTGTCCAGCTCAATGGTCTGCAGCACTTCCCTCCGATAGCACACGAAGCCCGCCGTGGTGTCGCGCACCTTGATGCCAGTCACCATGCGCACGTATTTCGAGGCATAGTAGCTCATCAGCACGCGCCCCATGGGCCAGTTCACCACGTTCACCCCGCTCACATAGCGCGAGCCCACGCTCACGTCGAAGCCCTCGTCGTGGCAGGCGGCATAGAGCCGTGGCAGGTCGTTGGGGTCGTGACTGAAGTCGGCGTCCATCTCGAACACGTATTCATAGTCACGCTCCAACGCCCACTTAAAGCCGGTGATGTAGGCAGTGCCCAATCCCTGTTTTCCGGCGCGCTCCAGAATGAACAGACGGTCAGCAAACTCGTTGGCCATCAGCCCTTTCACGATGTTGGCCGTACCGTCGGGCGAACCGTCGTCAATGATGAGAATGTGGAAATACTTCTCCAGCCCGAACACGGCCCGGATGATTTTCTCGATGTTTTCCTTCTCGTTGTAAGTAGGAATGATGACGATGCTGTCGCTTTTATTCATGGTTTCTGGGGGTATTACGATGCAAGGGTTATGTGCTTTTGAGGTGTGTTATCTGGCGGCTACATACTTGTGCAGTGTAGCCCTCACGGCGCCGGGGCCTGCATACAGCTCGCGCACCATGCCCTCTATCTGCTCGCCGAGTCCGGCTTCGTAGAGGTCGAGTCCGAAGATGTCCTTGCGGCAGTAGAGCTGCTTCAGGCACGAGTAGTCCTGGTCGGCCTTGCCCACCTCGAGCGGAGCCACGATGGCCTGCAGCTCCTGCAGCATGGGGTCGGGCGATGGCTCGAAGGGCGTACCGTCGTCCTTGATGCCCTTCAGGTAGCGGGCATAGCCAGCCAGCGTCAGCGGGATGAGCACCAGGTTCGACATGTCGAGTCCACGGCTGATATACTTCTTGATGGTCTCGCCGAAGCGGATGGGCAGCTTCTGCGAGGTGTCCATGGCGATGCGCTGCGGTGCGTCGGGCATGAAGGGGTTGGGCAGACGTCGGTTGATGACGGCGCCGATGAACTCGTATGGATTCAGCACGCCGGGGTCTACGACGACGGGCATGGCCTCGATGTAGCCCAGCTTCTGCACGAAGGGTCGCAGGTCCTCGTCGGCCATCTCGGCAGAGATGAGCGTGTAGCCCAGCATGCAGCCATAGATGCTCATGGCGGTGTGCAGCGGGTTCAGGCAGGTGGTCACCTTCATCGTCTCCACCTTGTCCACGGTCTCGCGGGTGGTGTAGAGGGCACCGCCCAGGTGGAGTGGGGGACGGCCGTTGGTGTAGTTGTCCTCGATGACGAGATACTGCACCTCCTCGGCATTCACGAACGGGGCAGTGAACGTGTGCTTCTCGGTCTCGATGTAGTTGTTGTCCTCGAAGCCGTCGGCAGCCAGCAGCTCCTTCACCTTCTCGTGCGGACGCGGTGTAATCTTGTCTATCATCGACCAGGGGAAGGTAATCTTCGACTCGTCCTTCAGGTAGTCGAGGAAGGCCTGTGGCACCAGTTCCTCCTTCACCCAGCGCTCGGCGTAGGCCATGACACCGGCCTTCACGCGGTCGCCGTTGTGCGAGCAGTTGTCCATCGACTGCACGGTGAGGGGCAGTTCGCCGTTCAGGAAACGCTCCAGCAGCAGTCGCGCCACCTTGCCCATGGCGAAGACGGGCTCCAGGCCGCGCTGCAGGTCGGCCTCGTTCCAGGTGTAGCCTTTCTCGGTGATGGTGAACGAAATCATCTGCAGGCTGGGATTCCTGAATATTTCCATGAGGCGTTTCCAGTCATCAAACTGGTAATCAGCCTTTAACGCCTCGGTGACGCTGGCGATGACCTTCTTCTCGATATTGCCGTCGGAGCAGAGCGACACGGCCAGCGACAGGTTGTCGTAGGGGGCGTATGCCTTGTCGATGACCTCGTAGTCGAACGTCTCGGCCACGATGACGCCACGGTCGTACTTGCCCGTGTTCAGCGCGTCGTTCAGAATGGCGGCGGGGAAGGCTCGGAAGATATTGCCTCCGCCGAAGTGTACCCACGTGGGTTCCTTGGCGGTCTTCTCGCGCACGGCCTTGATGTCAAACTTGGGGAGCTCATAGCCTTTCTGCTCCCACGCTGCGGCGTTAAACTGGCCGCTCAGTATGTCGGTAAGTTTCATAGTCAATTATTCTCTGTATCTCAGTGCAGATTCTCAGTCGAAGAATCCGGGTTGTTTGTATTCAATGCCAAGCTCGCGGTCTACGGTGGCGAGGATGCCCTGCACCTGTCCGAGGGCGAACATGCGGCCCAGCAGTGTGTAGCCGGCATTATGGCCGTGGCTCGACTCGTCCATGATGCCGCCTGGCTGGTCGGTGAAGGTCATGCCGTGGTCGACGCGCATGGGCAGCTGCGGATTCTCTTTCTCGAAAATACGGCACAGCTCGATGATGTCGGCGCGACCGCCCAGATGCGATGCCTCGGTGAAGTCGCCATTGGGGAAGATGTGGCACGAGCGCAGGTGGACGAAGTGGGTGCGCGAGGCGAACTTGCGGGCCATCTCCACCACGTTGTTGTAGGCTCCTGCTGAGAGGCTTCCGGCGCAGAAGGTCAGGCCGTTGTGCTTGTTGGGCACGGCGTTGAGGAACCACTCGATGTCCTCCTCGGTGCGCACGATGCGGGGCAGGCCCAGAATCTCGATGGGTGGGTCGTCGGGGTGCACGCACATGTTCATGTTGCACTCCTCGCAGACGGGCATGATGGCCTCGAGGAAATATTTCATGTTTTCGCGCAACTGCTTCTTGTCGATGCCTTTATAGAGGTCGAGGAACTCGCGGAACTTCTGGATGGGAGCCTCGTCGTTCTCGCTGAAGTTGCCGCTGACGAAGCCCTGCGTCTTGATGACGATGTTCTCCACCAGCTTGTGGTCCTTCTCGGGCGTCATCGTCTTGGCCAGCTCGTCGCATTCGGCCAGCACGTTGCGGCCCTCGCCCACGCCTTCGGGGAAGCGGAACTGTGCCCACTCCTCGCGGGCGCCTTCGCGTTTCAGGATGTAGATGTCGAAGTAGGCAAACTCGGCGTAGTTGAAGTAGAGGTTCGTGGAACCGTTGGGGTTCAGGTGCAGCAGGTCGGTGCGGGCCCAGTCGAGCACGGGCATGAAGTTGTAGCAGATGCAGTGGATGCCCTCGGCCGACAGGTTGCGCAGGCTCTCCTTGTACACCTCAATCTGCTCGTCGCGGTCGGGTCCGCCGTATTTGATGGTCTCCACCACGGGCAGGCTCTCCACCACGCTCCAGCGCATGCCGTAGCTCTCGATGTACTCACGCAGGTCGCGTATCTTCTCGCGCGTCCACACCTGGCCCAGGGGCACGTCGTGCAGGGCGGTGACGATGCCCTCCACGCCAATTTGTCTCAGCATGGCAAGTGTAATATTGTCTTTCTTGCCAAACCATCTCCACGTTCTTTCCATAAAAAGGTGTTTTCTTTGTTGATTGTTTTGTTGAAGTTATTTTGCCTGCAAAGTTAGTGATTATTTGCGAGAAAAGCAAGAGAACAAGGACTTTTTCCGAAAAAATATTTTATAGCGGTTGACCTATTTGCGCATCGTCTTCTCCCCTCCCATGTGGGGGAAAGGTTGCGGGTGGTCGAGCTCAGTTCGGGAAAGGGGCAGGGGTGGGGTTGGTGAACGGGTAATAGAAACCCACCTTGTGACACCGATTTGCATCGCTCTTTTTTTTGAACAAAATTGACAAAATGGCCGTTTTTGGCCTCCATATTTCAAAAATTCTCCACGAAAAAACTTTTGGACGAAAAAACGCGTGTTTTTTGAGGGTTTTGCAAATGACTGGTTTTCAGTAGGTTGGTTCGGTTTTAGCAAAAAATGGGCTTCGTTGCGAAAAAAAAAGTCAACGACTTTTGAAAATTTGGCGTTGACTTTTGAAATTTTGGCGTGCTTACAAAAACGCGAAAAGTAGCAAAATTTGAGCAAAAAACGTGCACAAAAGCATGTCAAGTGTGCAAATTTCGGCCTTCTGCGCCTCGTTTTTTCATCGGACGAGGGCAAGATGAGGGCCCAAAATGGCCATTTTCCACTCAAAATTGCTTCGTCTCCGTGAACAAAATTTTCTGTGAAAGATTTTGACATTTGACATAAAAAATTACTGCCTCTTTTTCGAAATATGACGAGGGCCGAGTGCTCATTCTTGCCACAGATTTAACATTCTTTTTCTGTTTGACGAACTGCTTATCGGGGTCCATCATATATTTTTGAAAACATTTTTGGCTGAAAGAAAAAAAATGCGTACCTTTGCACCTCAAAAAAGAAAAACTACATATTATAATAAAGAAAATGGCAAAAAGATTCGCCGAATACAACGGCTTGGACCTGACACAGGTGAACAACGAGATGCTGGAGAAGTGGATGAAGGAGGACATCTTCCACCGCTCAATCGACGAGCGCGAGGGCTGTCCGCAGTTTGTGTTCTTCGAGGGACCTCCCTCGGCCAACGGCCACCCCGGCATTCACCATGTACTGGGCCGTGCGCTGAAGGATGCCTTCAACCGCTATCGCACCATGAAGGGCTTCCAGGTGAAGCGCAAGGCCGGCTGGGACACCCACGGACTGCCCGTGGAGCTGAGCGTAGAGAAGAGCCTGGGCATCACCAAGGCCGACATCGACAACCCGTCGTCGCCCCGCTATATCTCCACTGAGAATTACAACAAGAAGTGCCGCGAGAACGTGATGATGTACACCCAGGAGTGGCGCGACCTGACCGAGCGCATGGGCTACTTCGTCGACCTCGACAACCCCTATATCACCTACGATAATAAGTATATTGAGACGCTCTGGTGGCTGCTGAAGCAGTTCTACCAGAAGGGTCTGCTCTACAAGGGCTACACCATCCAGCCCTATAGCCCGGCCGCCGGTACGGGCCTGTCGAGCCATGAGCTGAACCAGCCCGGCTGCTACCGCGACGTGAAGGACACCACCTGCACGGCGCTGTTCCTCATCAGGGAACCGCGACCGGAGTGGACCCGCTGGGGCCGCCCCTGTTTCGTGGCCTGGACCACCACGCCCTGGACGCTGCCCTCGAACACCGCGCTCTGCGTGGGGCCGAAGATTAAGTATGTGGCTGTGGAGACCTATAATCCCTATAACGCTGAGCCTCTTACCATCGTCATGGCCGAGAGCCGTCTGGAAGCCTACCTGAAGCCCGAGGGCCGCGACAAGGCGCTCGAAGACTACAAGCAAGGCGACAAGGTGGTGCCCTGGCGTGTGGTCGGCGAGTATATGGGCAGTGAGCTGGTTGGGCAGAAGTACCAGCAGCTGATGCCCTGGGTGCTGCCCACCGAGAAGGTCGACGACCTGGCTGCACCCTTCGTGCAGGCCTATGCCCAGCAGCACCCCGAAAAGGTGTTCGCCGTGGGCGGCGACCGCTTCGTGGAGATGGGCGACGAGGCCTTCCGCGTGATTCCCGGTGACTACGTGACCACCGAGGACGGTACGGGCATCGTGCACATCGCACCCACTTTCGGTGCCGACGATGCCAAGGTGGCCCGCGATGCCGGCGTTCCCTCGCTGTTCATCATCACCCGTCAGGGCGAGACCCGACCGATGGTCGACCTGCTGGGTAAATATTATAAGGTGGACGAGGCTGCCGACGAGTTCGTGGCCCGCTGCGTCAATGTGGAGCAATATAGCCGCCATGCCGGCGACTACGTGAAGCCCGGCTACGAGATCACCTACGAGAAGGAGAACCACAAGGACGAGCCCGACTGGCAGCCGAAGGAGGACCTGAACGTGGTCATCGCCATGGAGATGAAGCAGGAGGGAACGACCATCAAGGTGGAGAAGCACGTGCACAACTACCCCCACTGCTGGCGCACCAACTACCCCGTGCTCTACTATCCCCTCGACTCGTGGTTCATCCGCAGCACCGCCATGAAGGAGCGCATGAGCGAGCTGAACCGCACCATCTGCTGGCACCCGGAGTCGACGGGCAGCGGACGCTTCGGCAACTGGCTGGAGAACCTGAACGACTGGAACCTCTCGCGCTCGCGCTTCTGGGGCACGCCGCTGCCCATCTGGCGCAACCGCGAGACGCGCGAGGAGCTCTGCATCGGCAGCGTCGAGGAGCTCTACAACGAGATAGAGAAAGCCGTCAGCGCCGGCATCATGGCCAGCAACCCGCTGAAGGAGCAGGGCTTCGTGCCCGGCGACATGAGCCAGGAGAACTACGACCGCATAGACCTGCACCGGCCCTACGTGGACCGCATCGTGCTCGTCTCGCCCAGCGGGAAGCCCATGCAGCGCGAGAGCGACCTGATGGACGTCTGGTTCGACAGCGGCGCCATGCCCTACGCACAGCTGCACTACCCCTTCGAGAACCGCGAGCTCATCGACGAGCGGAAGTTCTATCCCGCCGACTACATCAACGAGGGCGTGGATCAGACGCGCGGCTGGTTCTTCACCCTGCACGCCATCGCCACGATGATCTTCGACTCCGTGGCCTTCCGAAACGTCGTCTCCACCGGACTGGTGCTCGACGCCAAGGGCGAGAAGATGTCGAAGACGAAGGGCAACGTGGTGAATCCCTTTGACATGATCGAGAAGTACGGCTCCGACGCCGTGCGCTTCTACATGATGACCAACTCGGAGCCCTGGGACAACCTGAAGTTCGACCCCGAGGGCGTCGCTGAGGTGCGCCGCAAGTTCTTCGGCACCCTCTACAACACCTACTCCTTCTTCGCCCTCTACGCCAACGTCGACGACTATTCACCGTCTGTTGCGACTCTGTCGCAACCCACCGACCGCCCCGAGATCGACCGCTGGATTCTCTCCTGCCTGAACACCCTCGTGAAGCGGGTGACCGAGGAGATGGACAATTTCGACCCCACACGCGCTGGCCGACTGATTGACACCTTCGTCAACGACGACCTCTCCAACTGGTATGTCCGCCTGAACCGCAAGCGCTTCTGGGGCAAGGAGATGGATGCCGACAAGCGCTCGGCCTTCGACACCCTCTACACCTGCCTGATGACGGTGGCCAAGCTGCTCGCACCCTTCGCCCCCTTCTATGCCGACCAGCTCTATCGTGACCTGGGCGGCCAGAAGGACAGCGTGCATCTGGACGACTTCCCCGTGGCCGACGAGGCTGCCTTCGACGCTCAGCTGGAGATGCGCATGGAGATGGCACAGAAGATTACGTCGATGGTGCTCGCCCTGCGCCGCAAGGTGAACATCAAGGTGAAGCAGCCCCTGCAGTGCCTCATGATTCCTGCCGTGGACGACGCCCAGCGCGAGGCCATTGAGCAGGTGCGCAACCTGGTGCTGAACGAGGTGAACGTGAAGGAACTGAAGTTCGTGGAAGGACAGGGACTCCTGGTGAAGAAGGTGAAGTGCAACTTCCGCGTGATGGGCAAGAAGTTCGGCAAGCTCATGAAGAGCGTGGCCGCAGCCGTGGATGCCCTCAGCCAGGAGCAGATTGCCCAGCTGGAGGCCAATGGCACCATCGGCATCAGCGTGGAAGGACAGGAGCTGACCGTGGAGGCTGCCGACGTGGACATCATCAGCGAGGACATGCCCGGATGGCTCGTGGCCAACGAAGGCTCGCTGACCGTGGCACTGGAGATAGAACTCACCGACGAGCTGCGACAGGAAGGCCTGGCACGCGAGCTGGTGAACCGCATCCAGAACCTGCGCAAGGACAGCGGACTGGCCATCACCGACCGCATCGGCGTGAGCATCTCGCCACGCGACGAGGTGGAGAAGGCCGTTGCCGCCTTCGGCGACTACATCAAGTCGCAGGTGCTGGCCGACGACATCCGTGTGGAAACCAACGACGGGCAGGAGGTGACGCTCGACGACTATACACTAAACATCCAGATAACTAAAAGCTAGATTGATTATGGCAGAGAAAACACGTTACACTGATGAGGAACTCGAGGAGTTCCGTCAGATTATTCTCGACAAACTGGCCCTGGCCAAGCGTGACTACGACCAGATGATGGACACGCTGACGAACCGCGACTCGAACGACGTGGACGACACGTCGCCAACCTACAAGGCATTGGAGGAGGGCAGCGAGGCGCAGTCGAAGGAAGACCTCATGAAGTTCGCTTCCAGACAGCAGAAGTTCATCCAGGGGCTGAAGGCTGCACTCGTGCGCATCGATAACAAGACCTACGGCATCGACCGCATTACCGGAAAACTGATTCCCGCTGAGCGGCTGCGTGCCGTGCCGCACGCCACACTGAGTGTGGAGTCGAAAGAACTGGAGAAGAAACGGAAGTGAAACAGCAGCATTTCTTGACAAGAGGATGGATGGCGGCAGTAATCGTTGCCGCCATCCTGCTCATTGACCAGCTCATCAAAATCTGGGTGAAGACCGGCATGGAACTGCACGAAAGCATCCGGGTGACCGACTGGTTCTACATTACCTTCATTGAGAACAACGGCATGGCATGGGGCATGCAGATAGGCTCGAAACTGGCGCTGTCGCTGTTCCGCGTGGTGGCCATCTGCTTCCTCAGCTACTACATCTGGCTTGAGGCCGGCAGGAAAGCCCGCTGGGGCTACATCGTCTGCCTCTCGATGGTGCTCGCCGGTGCGGCAGGCAACCTCATCGACTGCATGTTCTACGGGCTGGGCTTCGATGCCTCTACGCCCAGTCACGTCAGCCAGTGGGTAGGACTGGGCAACGGCTATGCGCCGTTCCTCTTTGGCAGGGTGGTGGACATGTTCTACTTCCCCATCATTCAGACCACATGGCCCTCGTGGATGCCCTTCTGCGGTGGCGAGGAGTTCATCTTCTTCAGCCCGGTGTTCAACTTCGCTGATTCAAGCATCTCCGTGGGGGTGGTGGCGCTGCTACTCTTCTATAGAAAGGAACTGACAAAAATATCGCTGAAACGTGAATAAAGCCCGCGCGATGATAGTGGCCGGCCTGCTGGCATTCGTGGCAGCATGTGTGCCAGGCACGCCGAAGCAGTATATCCAGCCCGACGATATGGAGGATATACTGGTGGACTACTATATGGCCAAGGCGCTTGCGCAACAGGGGAGCGTGCCCTATAGCGAGCGGGAATACCGGACTGCCCTCTACCTGGAGGCCGTGCTGAAGAAGCATGGCGTGACCCAGGAGTTGTTCGACTCGTCGCTGGTCTACTACTATACGCGTGCCGACCGCTTCGATGCCGTGTTCGAGCGGGTGAGCGACCGCCTCGACGAGCAGGCGCTCGTGCTGGGCGCCTCGGAAGGAGAGATTGGAAAGTATGCCTCTTACAGCGCTACGGGTGACACGGCCAACATCTGGCAGGACAGGCCTGTGGCCTTGCTGTTGCCAGCACCTCCGTACAATCGCTGGGAGTTCAATATCGAAGGTGACTCCACCTTCAGAAAGGGCGACCGCCTGATGCTGATGTACGTGAGCGACTACATGTATCAGTCGGGAGCGAAAACAGGCATCGCCTATATGGCTGTTGACTATGGTGACACCGTGGTGAGCAGCAACCAACACTTCTCAACGTCGGGGGTGAACCAGCTTAGGCTGAACGAGGACACAACGCGCACCATCAAGACGATTAAAGGCTTCTTCTACTTAGACGGCGGAAGCGAGAAAACGACGACCACGCGACTGCTGTTCCTGAACAATGTGCAACTGATTCGTTTCCATACAAAACCTGCTGATTATGAACCGACGGATAGCCTCGCACGAGATAGTATTGGAGGACAACTCCCGAAGGACTCTATCGGTGGTGGAGATTCACTCAGGAGTGGTGGTGAAGTGCTACGCCCTGACTCAGGAATTGCCCTGCACCGAGTGGATGCCAGGAGAGGTGGTGTTGCGCCGAGACAGTGAAGGATGCTTGCGCGCATATTATAATAATGTACTGATTAACTAAAAACATCTGAAGATATGAATTTGAAAGTACGTCTGTCTGTGATGAACTTCCTCGAGTTTGCCGTTTGGGGAGCTTATCTTACGTGTATGGGAAACTACCTGGGCGTGGCTGGTCTGGGTAGCGAGATTTCCTGGTTCTATGCCATTCAGGGCATCGTGTCCATCTTCATGCCTACGCTGATGGGCATCGTGGCCGACAAGTACATTCAGCCGCAGCGCTTGCTGGGACTCTGCCATCTGGTAGCCGGGGTGGCCATGCTCTGCTGCTGGTGGATGGGCATGTCGGCAGGCTTCGGGAATGAACTGCCCAATAAGTCGGCTTTCATTGCCATGTACACGCTTAGCGTGGCGTTCTTCATGCCTACGATTGCGCTGGCAAATACTACGGCCTTTACCATTCTGAAGGATAATGGGCTGGACACGGTGAAGGACTTCCCGCCCATTCGCGTGCTCGGAACGGTGGGCTTCATCGCTACGATGTGGTTCGTCAATTGCGCAGTGTGGGACGATGGAGGCTTCTCGTTCACACTGGCAGACAATCCGCATAAGTTCCAGTACACGTATATGCAGTTCTTCGTGTCGGGCTTCCTCAGCTTCGTGCTCTGCGCCTATTGCTTCACGTTGCCGGAATGCAGGTTGAACAAGAGCGAGAAGGCTGCCTCGCTGGCCGAGACGCTGGGTCTGAACGCCTTCAAGCTGTTCAAGCGCAAGAAGATGGCGCTGTTCTTTATCTTCTCGGCATTGCTGGGCATGTGCCTGCAGGTGACCAACGGCTATGCCGGTCCTTTCATCACGAGCTTTAAGGGTGATGCAGCCTTTGCCGATACCTTTGCCGCCAATAATGCTACGCTGCTCACCTCCTTGTCTCAGATTAGCGAGGCCCTGTGCATCCTGTTGATTCCGTTCTTCCTGAAACGTTATGGCATCAAGGTGGTGATGCTCATGTCGATGTTCGCATGGGTGTTCCGCTTTGGCTCCTTCGGCGTGGGCAATCCCGCAATGCCGGGCGTGCTGCTCTTCGTGCTGTCGTGCATCGTCTACGGAGTGGCCTTCGACTTCTTCAATGTGTCGGGCGGCATCTTCGTAGACCAGGAATGCGAGTCGTCGGTGAAGGCGTCGGCACAGGGCTTGTTCATGATGATGACTAACGGAATCGGTGCTACTGTGGGAACGCTGATAGCTGGCGAGATTGTGAACCACTATTGCCAGTGGGACAACGGCTATCTGCTGGGCAACTGGCAGGCTTGCTGGTTCATCTTTGCAGCATTTGCACTCGCCGTGGGCGTAGCCTTTGCACTGGTGTTCAAACCCGAAAAGAAATAGAGAACATGAAACGCACACTGCTGAGATTTGAAAACATACGGCAGATTGTCGGCACAGATGAATTGTCTGTAGTGCTGCTCACTGATTTGGAACAGCGACGGACGCTGTCAGTGGTGTGCGACCATGACATGACGAAGCAGATGATGATGCGGCTGAACGGCAAGCGCGAGGTGTGCCGGACGCTGTTGCCGGAGGTCTTGGTCAAGCTGCTTCCGTCTACTTATGAGATGATGATAGTCGGCATCTACGATGGGCAGTACCAAGTGATGCTGATGGACACGCAGAGTGGTGAGAGCCAGAGGATAAGGATCAGCGACGCTATCTTGCTAAGCCTTATCTCAAAGGTGCCCCTCTATATTGAAGACCGCCTGATGGAACGGCAGAGCGTACCGTTCGATGAGCATGCTTCTGGTGTGTCGATTCCCATCAATACGATGGACACGGCACGACTGAAGTTGGCACTGAAGTCTGCGGTGGAGGACGAGAACTATGAGCTGGCCTCGCAATTGCGTGATGAAATAAAACGCCGACGGGAATGAAAGAAGAACGTTACTTTTATGTGCCTCATGCTGCAGAACAACATGAACTGCCCGAAGAGGAAGCGGTTCATGCAGTGCGTGTGCTCCGTCTGCAAGCTGGCGATGCCATTGTCCTCCTCGATGGTGAGGGCTTCTTCTATCGCGCTTCTGTGACTCTTGCAACAGGGAAGCATTGTGAGTATCGCATTGAGGAAGCCCTGGAGCAGAAACGGCCGTGGAAGGGACATCTGCACTTGGCGATTGCTCCGACGAAGATGATGGAACGCATCGAGTGGCTCGCAGAGAAGGCTACGGAAATCGGTTTCGACGAGTTGTCGCTGCTCGATTGTCAGTTCTCAGAGCGGCGTGTCGTGAAAACGCCAAGGCTGAAAAAGATTGTCATCGCTGCCGTGAAGCAGAGCCGCAAGGCATGGAAGCCTGTGGTGAACGAGATGTTGAAATTCGATACTTTCCTCCATAAACATACAGAAGGGTTACGCTATATAGCGCACTGTTACGAGGAGATTCCCAGAAAGAATTTGTATGAAGAACTTAATGCCGTCCAGCTCGACGGGAAGGAAGTGCTGGTGCTGGTAGGACCCGAAGGCGATTTCTCCATCGATGAGGTGCACCGTGCCGTGGAGGCCGGATTCGCCTCTGTTGATTTGGGGCAAAGCCGCCTTCGCACCGAGACCGCAGGACTGGCAGCAGTGATGATGATGCAACTTTCGCAGCTATGAATAAGATTGAGCTAAGGAACGTTTTGCCGCAGGTCTTCGAAACGACTGTCGTTGCCTCTGACATCTGGAAGAAATCGGTCTGTTTCGAACGTGGCCGTCACTATCTGATTGAAGCTGACAGCGGAAAGGGAAAGAGCACTTTTTGCAGCTATATTCTGGGCTATCGCCATGACTATAGTGGGAATATCCTCATCGACGGAAAGGACGTGCGCCAATTCCATATTTCAGACTGGAGCCAGTTGCGTAGAAACCAGGTGGCATGTGTGTTTCAGGAGCTGCGTCTCTTTCCCGAATTGACGGCCTATGAGAATGTAGACATCAAGAACCGCCTGACCAATCATGTCAGCCGAAAGCAAGTGGAGGCTTGGTTTGAACGGTTGGGTATTGCCGATAAGATGATGGAAAAGATTGGGCGAATGTCGTTTGGTCAGCAACAGCGGGTGGCGCTTATCCGTGCATTGGTGCAGCCTTTCGACTTCCTGCTGGCCGATGAACCCATCAGTCACCTCGACGACCGCAATGCCCAGGCGATGGCCAGCCTGCTGAATGAAGAGGCCGACCGGCAGGGTGCTTCTGTGATTGCGACAAGCATTGGAAAACCCCTGCCGATGAATTATGATTTTACCCTGCAATTATGAATAGATTTTTCGTAAGTGTTCTGCTGATATGCTCCTCGTTGCCGTTGCTGGCTCAGGACGTCCCGCCGATGGCTGATGTGTTCAAGGCTATGCCTGACTCGCTGTTGCCCTATCTCTCCAAGAACAATCGTCTGGATATGATAGATTTCATGGAAGCCCACATGAAGGCAGAAGTGACCAATCTGATGGAAGGCAGCAGCGAGATGACGGCATTGTCGGCAGACAGTCTCTCGCTGCGCATGAGCGACGTGCTGACCGTTGGCATGTCTCTGTCAAAGGTGGAGGAGCCCATAGATAGTTCTCGCTACGTCGTCCTTGTCAGGCGTACCTACAGCCTGAACGAAAATCAGGCAGAAACTATAGTTGATACCTATAGCTCTGCCTGGCGTCATTTGCAGCAGGTAACGGAGCGCTCGTCGCTGCTGAAGCGCGACGAAAAGCTGCTCACTCCTGTTCAGCGTTGATTATTATTCCCCGGGGGGCCTTGTCTGTGCTGGCCTTGTCCGAAACCTTGGGGCATCCGTGGCCAGTTCTGCTGGCCCTGTCCGAAACCCTGTCCGAAGCCTCGTCCCCAGTTTTGAGGACCACGTCCCCAGTTCTTCATCATGTGGCGGTAGAAGTTCTGCTCGGCCTTCAGGATGTCGTAGACCTTTGAGGCGGGCATCAGCTCCAGAAAACGGCAGTGGTAGTTCTGCTGGATGCGCTTCAGCTCAAGGTCTATCTCGTCGCTTTCCTTGATGGCTTTCATGCAACCTTGCTCGTCGGTGGGCTTAATTTTGCTTTGCTCACGCTGACGGTCAAACTGAATGCGTTGCTTCTCCTGCATTTCTTTGTAGACAGGGAAGAACTTGGCAGCTTCCTGCTGTGTCAGATTAGCTTCTTTCGTGATGTATTCCTGTAGCTGCGCTTCAAACCTCTCGGGCGAGAAACGCTGCTCGGCGGATTGCTGGTGACGCCTATTTTGTGCACTCATGCTGGCTGCAAGCACGGTCATCAGCAGGATAAAACTAAACTTCTTCATTAGCTCGTCGAATTAAGTAGTTAGTCAGTTCCTTCGGTGTATTTCCTACATGTTGGCCAGCAGGTAGGCGTATATCTCCTGGTTGTCAACCATAGCATAATCTGCCTCCTCGTCAATGTAGGTGTCACTGTAGTAGTTCGTGTTCTCCTGTTCCATGCTGGCCATTTGCTGCAGTCCGACGTTGTTTTCGCTTCTGCCGCTGAAGAGCAGGGCTGCGGTAAACACTGCGACGCAGACGCAGGCAGCCGCAGCATAGAACCACGGGCGCAGTTGCACGGTGCGGGCAGGCTTCACCTGTTCCGCTTCGGCGGGAATCTTTGCCATCACCTGCTCCGTCAGCTTGTCGAAATAGCCTTCAGGAACGGTAAATGGGTTCTTCTTTCCCATCTTGCTGTTCAGATATTCTTCTTCGTTCATCATAGTTGTTTTCCTTTCTGTGTAATTGACGTATATGGATTATGAAGGTTTAATCGTGTCGATGGAAAAAATCTGTAATTTTTTTCACTGCGATGTGATAGGATGCTTTCAGGCCTCCTTCCGATGTTCCGAGGATGCGGCTTATCTCGCTGTATTTCATCTCGTCGTAGTAGCGCAGCTGGAAGACGGTGCGTTGCACGTCGGGCAGGCTGGCGATGGCCTCCTGCAGCTGCGCTTCCGTCTCGTCGCCGTCGAAGTAGTCATCAGCCATGAGCCTGCTGGACAGTCGCAGCTCGCTGTCGTCGGTGCTGACGGTGGGGTGGTTCTTCTGTCGCCGTGTGAAGTCCAGCGCCTCATTGATGGCAATACGCGATAGCCATGTGAACACCTTCGAGTCACCTTTAAAGGTACCAATAGAGTTCCACGCTTTCAGCAGTGCGTTCTGCACCACGTCATCGGCATCTTCGTGGGTGATGACGATGCGCCGCACCTGCCAGTAGAGCTGTTCGCTGTACTGTCGCACCATGCTTTCGAACCCTTTGCGCAGGGTGGCTGGGTTCCGGAGCAAGTTGATTAGCTGCTGGTCGTCATAGGTTTCCATGTCTGGAATGATTTTTTAGACTGGTCAGTGAATGAAAGGCTTAATGGCTTTCAGCACAATCTTGTCGTATCCGTAGATGTCGCTCCATTTCTCAAGCTTTCCGGTGCTCGGGTTGGGGTAGTACGTATAGTAGTCAATGAGTACGGGCACCTTCGTTTCCAGCGGGAGATTGTTGACGAGGCGGATGGCTCCGCTGTGCTCACGCTTGTATTTCTTTCCCTGCTCGGTTCTCGGCTGCAGGTCCATCGACAGGCGAATCTTGTCCAGCGTCCATGCATCGGCATCGGGCAAGACGAACTCTGCGATGTCGAACGGCCTTTGCAGGCGCACACAGCCATGTGATACGGCTCTGCGTTCGTTCTTGAAAGCTCCGGGCGACGAAGTGTCGTGTAGGTAGACAGAGAACTTGTTGGGGAATCGGAAGATGATGCGCCCCAGCGAGTTGCCCCTGCCGCTACGCTGTCTGACGGCATACCGCCCGCTGCGCAGGTCGGCACTCGACAGGCGTGCGGGGTTCACCCTTTGGCCACCGCTGCCCACGACATAGTAGTTGCGGCGTGCGAAGTAGGCCGAATCGCCGGCGTGTCCGCTCACCTCGTTGCGGATGATGCTCTGCGGAATGCCCCATTCGGGGTTCACTTCTATGCGGGTGATCTCGCTCGACAGTAGGGGCGTCTTCGTGTCGGGCTTGCCGTAGCAGACACGCATATTGATGACGCTGTCAGGCCCTATGGCCCACACCTGCTGCGACGCGATGTTCACGAAGATGTGGCGGCTGGCTTCCTTGGCGTGCTTCTTGTCGCGCCAGCGCAGCCGCTCCATGTTGCAGAGCGTCAGGTTGCGGGCATCGGGAGTGCTGTCAATGGCCAGCTGTCGCTTCAGTCTCTGGTAGGCACTGTCCTGCTGTTCTGCCTCGGCCAGGAATGCGAGCATCGTGTCTTTGTCCTTCAGCTGTTTCATGGCAAGGTCAATGAAGGCGCTGTCGGCCTGGTCAATCTCGATGTCATACTCGCTCTTGCCGAAGAGCTTGCGGGGCGTAGTGAAGCCGAAACGCTGCCCCACGACGTAGCGCAGATAGGCCTGTGTGAGGTCGGCTTCCAGTTGTGCCATCGTCTGGGCCAGGTTGGGCACTGAGTCAGGCTGGTGCATCAGTGGCAGCCGCTGGTCGATGCTGGGCAACCGAAATACCTCTTCCTTAAAGCCCATGGCCCCTATCTGGCTGTGCATCACGCTGTCGAGGGCGTCGCAGAGCGCTATCTGCTCCGGCGAGCCCATCCACCGCCACAGTCCGCCCTCGTTATAATAGCGGCGGGCCATGCGGTCGGCATACAGAGAGTCTTTGGAATCGTTGATGATGATGTCGAGATGCTGCACGGCATCCAGACGATGTTGCTCATAGAGCTGCTCCAGGTGCAGAGCAGCCTCGTCAAGAGCACTCTCCACGCTGCTTTGCTTGCATGCGGAGATGTTCATTGCAAGGAAAATGCTGCTGATGATAATCAGCGAACGGTGACTTTTCGCACTACCTTGCCAACTTTCAAGATGTAGCACCCTTTAGGCAGATTAAGTTCAATACGCTGGGCGGGACCTTCAATCTTATAAGTGGCGACGGCCCGTCCCGTGAGCGAAACTACCTCGAGCGTCATGCCACTGGCCCCGTTGACGCTGACGACGTTGGCGTCGACGCTGATGGTGGGGGCCGGTTCGTCGGCCTGCTCGGCCACACCCATCTCCATGACCATGTTCATGGCCGTCGATGGCATGGCAAAAGCCAGCATAGCTACTACCGACAATATAAGAAACTTTTTCCTATTCATGCATGCATTGTTTTGTAATTACACCGCAAAAATAGGAAAAAAAATCGGTTCGGCCAAATAAAAAGGCAAAAATCTGCTGTTCAGACGTCGAAAACGTCCATTTCATTGGTCAGGAAGCTGTTTTGGAACACTTGCTGGGCCTCATTGAGCAGTATGTGCTCGTCGGCGTAGCGTGCGCTGTAGTGCCCCAGCAGCAGTTTTCCCACCTGTGCGTCGCGTGCCACGGTGGCGGCCTGGCGGGCGGTGGAGTGGTAGTAGTTTTCGGCGCTCTGTAGCTTGTCGTCGGCGTAGGTGCTCTCGTGGTAGAGGGTGTCAACCCCCTTCAGCCGTTCATGCAGTCGCGGCATATACTTCGTGTCAGAGCAGTAGGCATAGCTGCGCGGCTTGTCGGGGGCGGTTACCAGCTGTTCGTGGGGAACGGTGGTGCCGTCGGGCAGCGTGAATCCCTGTCCGCCCTTGATGTTCATGATTTGCGAGGTGGGAATGCCGTAGAGGTCAATCATGTCGCGGCGGATGTGGGGCAGGGTGGGTTTCTCGCGGAAAAGGAAGCCTGCGCAAGGCATGCGATGGTCCAGGGGGATGCTCTCCACGGTGAGCGAGCGGTCCTCGTAGATGACCTGCTGCCGCGTGGTGTCTACGGGGTGGAACTCCACGGCGTAGCCTATGTCGTAGTTGAAGAACATGTTGAGCTGTGCTTTCAGCATCGGCTCCAGCTCGCCGGGTGCGTGGATGTGCAGCGATGCGTTACGGCCCAGCAGTCCGAAGGTGCTGATCATGCCGATGAGCCCGAAGCAGTGGTCGCCGTGCAGATGCGAGATGAACACGTGGCCCAGCCGCTCGAACGACAGCGACGAGCGTCGCAGCTGCAGCTGAGCGCCTTCGCCGCAGTCGATCATGAACAGTTTTCCCCTACAGTCCACTACCTGCATCGACGAGAAGTGGCGCGTGGTGGGCAGTGCGCTGCCGCAGCCCAGAATGTGTACGCGGAATGGCTCCATTTGTGTTGAGAGTTGAGTGTTGAGAGTTGAGAGTTGAGTGTTGAGAGTTGAGAGACTTTAGATTGTTGAGCGCTGAGAGCTTAAGGTTATGATTTCTCCTGTTGCTTGGCCTCGTTCCAGAGCTGGTCCATCTCCTCCAGCGTCATCTCGGTCAGCGGTCGCCCGGCGCGAATGCTGTGCTGCTCGATGTAGTTGAAGCGGCGTATGAACTTCGCGTTGGTGCGTTCCAGGGCGTTGTCGGGGTTTATTTTGTAGAGCCGTGCAGCGTTGATGACGGCGAAGAGGAAGTCGCCCAGCTCGTTGGTGCTCTTCTCCTTGTCCTCCTTGTTCAGCTCCACCTCCAGTTCGTCCAGCTCCTCGCGCACCTTCTGCCACACGTCCTCGCGGCGCTGCCAGTCGAAGCCCACGTTGCGAGCCTTGTCCTGAATGCGATAGGCCTTGATGACCGATGGCAGTGCCGCCGGCACACCGCTCAGCACCGTCTTGTTGCCGTCTTTCTCCTTCAGCTTGATCTGTTCCCAGTTCTGCAGCACCTGGTCGGCCGTCTTGGCGTTGGCAAACTCGCGCTCCTCCTCGGTCTCGCCGTAGGGCAGGGGGCGTGGCTCGTCCTGTCCCACCTGCGAGGGGTGGTAGATGTGCGGATGGCGAAAGATGAGCTTGTCGGCCTGCTGGCGCAGCACGTCGTAGATGTCGAAGGCACCCTGCTCCTGGCCGATCTTGGCGTAGAAGCAGAGGTGCATCATCACGTCGCCCAGCTCCTTCATCGTGTCGTGCTGGTCGCCGCGGGCGAGGGCGTCGCACAGCTCGTAGGTTTCCTCAATGGTGTTCGGGCGCAGGCTCTCGTTGGTCTGCTTGCGGTCCCAGGGACATTTCTCGCGCAGTTGGTCCAGCACGTCGAGCAGTCGCCCGAAGGCCTGCATCTGTTCTTCTCGTGTATGCATATCGTTGTGTTCTGTTTGTTCAGGTTGTGGGGGTGAACCCCATTTCGGCAGCTTTCTTGATGAGCAGCTGCATGAGTGGCTCGCGCTCGTTCTCCACGCGGTTGTCGAGCACGGCATCCTTCAGGTATTGCTTCAGCGTGCCCACCTCGCGCGAAGGCTTCAACCCGAAGAGCTGCATGATTTCGTTGCCGTCGATGACGGGTTGCAGCAGCCGCTTGTAGTCCTTCTCCTTCAGGTCGGTCAGCTTCTCGCGCACCATGCGGAAGTTCTCGAGGAACAACTTCTTCTTCACCTCGTTCTTGCTGGTGATGTCGGCCTCGCAGAGCGTCATCAGGTCGTCGATGTCGTCGCCGGCGTCGTTCAGCAGTCGCCTGACGGCCGAGTCGGTTACGATGTCGTCGGCAATCACCTGCGGCCGCATGTGCAGCTCCACCAGTTTCTCCACGTAGTGCATCTCCTGGCCCATGGGCAGCTTCAGACGGCGGAACAGCGGCTCCACCATCTTCATCCCTATATAATTATGGTTGTGGAACGTCCATCCGATGGCGGGGTCCCAGCGTTTTGTCCTTGTCTTGCCGATGTCGTGCAGCAGGGCGGCCCACCGCAGCCAGAGCGATGCTCCGCGAGCGGCCACGTTGTCGACCACTTCGAGCGTGTGGTAGAAGTTGTTCTTGTGGGCCCGTCCGTTCTTCTGCTCCACGATGTCGAGGGCGGCCAGTTCGGGCATGATGAGCTGCAGCAGTCCGGCCCGCTGCAGGTCTACGAATCCCCTGCTGGGCGATGGCGAGAGCATGATTTTGTTCAGCTCGACGTTGATGCGCTCCATGCTGACGATTTTTATCCGGTCGGCCATGTGCTCCAGCGCCTCGAAGGTGACGTCCTCAATCTGGAAGTTCAGCTGGGTGGCGAAGCGCACGCAGCGCATCATGCGCAGGGGGTCGTCGCTGAACGTCACCTCAGGGTCGAGCGGTGTGGCGATGATGCCGTCCTCCAGGTCGGCCAGTCCGTTGAAGGGGTCAACGAGCTCGCCGAAGCGGCTGGCGTTCAGGCAGATGGCCATGGCGTTGATGGTGAAGTCGCGGCGGTTCTGGTCGTCCTCCAGCGTGCCGTCTTCCACGATGGGCTTGCGCGAGTCGTGGCTGTAGCTCTCGCGGCGGGCGCCCACGAACTCCACTTCCAGCTTTTCGTTGATTTTCACCTGTGCCGTGCCGAAGTTCTTGAACACGCTCAGGTGGGCCTTCCGGCCGAGTCGCTTCTTCAGCGCGGTGGCCACGTCGATGCCGCTGCCCACCACCACCACGTCGATGTCGTTGCTGGGGCGTTCCAGGAAGATGTCGCGCACGTAGCCTCCCACCACGTAGCACTCCACGCCCATCATGTCGGCCACTTGGCTTATCTGGTGAAAGATGTCCTGGTCCAGGATGCGGGCCAGCTCTTCGTCGCTATATAATTTCATTGATGTCGTTTGTTATCAGCTGTCTTCCTCCTAAATTATAATGAGGTAATGATTTTGCCGCTCGACCTTGCCGCTTGCAAGAGCATGCCAAGGCCTCCTTTGCAGGTGCAAAGGTATAAAAAATATCTGAAACAGGAAAGTTTTTCACTAATATTCATTAATTTAATGTGTGGTGAAATGCCTTCTGTTTTACAAAAAATATCTGTGGCTTCAATGCCATGCACACAAAGAAAAACCAGTCTTTAGCATATCAAAGACTGGTTTTTCCCTGTTTTTGTTGTTTTTATTTGTTTTTGAAAGACCGCTTTGCGGTAAGTCCATAAAAACCTTGGAGCAACCGTACAGCTCGAAACTTTTTATCAAAGGAGTTGAGATTTTTTGTGTACATTTGCTGCCATCAAGTATTAAGCAATTGAAACCCCTTGTGGTAGGGGAGGGTCGTGTGGCTCGTTTCGGGTAGGGAAATATTGAACAGTGCGGATGAGTGAAGTGTATAACAGAATTGAACATTTACCTCGTCGAGACTGGCATCGTTTCAAAAAAATGAGTCTTTGGCTGAAAAAATGCCCATTTTTGAAGGGTTTTGTATATGGTTGATATTTAGGCGGTTGCGAATAATTCTTGCGAAAAAGCCGTTCGGACGCCGAAAAAAGGCGCCACCAAATTTTCAAAAGTCAACGCCTTTTGAAAATTTGGCGTTCGTCTGGAAGTGAAAATTGAGCGAAAATTTGCGAAATAGAATGCACAAACGGTGGGCGTCTGTGCAAAAATAGGCCCTTTTTATGAGTTGTTAACAATTGGCGGACGCCCGATTTTGCTCAAAAAAGCATTTTTGAGCTCCCGATGGCGCTATTTTTGTGAGTTTTTGGAGACCTTTTTTTTGAGGGTAAAATCGAGGGTTAAAAGTACTGGTAATTTTCGACACTGACGGGTGCTGTCTGCCACCCCTTCATCACGCTTTCCAGCTCCGTCACGCTCAGCCCCGAAAGGGCGAAATCTCCCTTGTGTCATTGAAAATGTGCTAAAAAAGCGTCGAAAATGGTGGTTATTCCTTCGTTTTTGTGTAATTTTGCACGCAAATCAACCGTTCACACACGATGAGACACCTTATTTTAATAGTGCTGGGCCTGCTGTCGATGGCCGGATGCTCCAGCAACCTGAAGAAAGAGAACGAAGCGCTGCAGGCCGAGATTGCCGAGCGCCGCGAGGCCCTGCAGCAGCACCAGCAGCAGAGTCTGGAACAGGCCCAGCGCGAGCTGGCCACCACCGACAGCCTGCTCGAGGTCGTGAGCCGCAGCCACGACGACCTGCACGAGTGGGTGATGGCCCATGCCACGGAGCTGAACGACCAGTCGTCGGAGGTGGTGCGCCTGAACCTGCTGCGCCAGCAGCGCGACTCGCTGAAAGAGCGCTTCGAGGTGCTGGCAGAGACCATCAAATACATCCGCAAGAAGCAAAAAGAGTGACTTTTTGCCCCGTGGGGCGAAAAAGTTCTGAGATTAAAGCCCAAAGTGGAAAGTTTTTTGTAACTTTGCACCCTGTTATGGATAGATTCGAAAAGACCAATGCCCAGTTTGAGGCTGCCGTGGCCGAGTGCCGCGACATCTTCAGCAAGAAGTTGCACGACTATCGGGCGTCGTGGCGCATCCTGCGTCCGCAGTCGCTCACCGACCAGCTGTTCATCAAGGCCAAGCGCATCCGCCAGCTGGAGCTGACGGGCGAATCGCTCGTCGGCGAGGGCATCCGCCCGGAGTTCGTGGGGCTGGTGAACTATGGCATCGTGGGGCTGATACAGCTGGAGCTTGGCTTTGCCGACACCGTCGACATCAGCAGCGACGAGGCCCTGCAGCACTACGACCGCTATGCCCAGGCCGCGCTGGAGCTGATGAAGCGCAAGAACCACGACTACGACGAGGCGTGGCGCGGCATGCGCGTGAGCAGCTACACCGACCTCATCCTGACGAAGATTGAGCGGGTGAAGGAGATGGAGGACCTGCAGGGAGCCACGCTGGTGAGCGAGGGCATCGACGCCAATTATATGGACATCATTAACTATGCAGTCTTCGGACTGATAAAGCTGTCTGAGTGAAGAAGCTGATTGTCAACGTATGCCGCCTGGTGCTCGCCGTCACGTTCATCCTCTCGGGGTTCGTGAAGGCCGTTGACCCGCGTGGCACACAGTATAAGATTGAGGACTATCTGACGGCGATGGGCATGGACGGCGTGCTGCCCGAATGGGCCACGCTCGCGCTCTCCGTGGGGCAGTCGGCGCTGGAGTTCTGCTTAGGCATCTTCCTGCTCTTTGCCATCCGGCGCAGGCTCACCTCGCGGCTGGTGCTCGCCATCATGCTGCTCATGACGCCGCTGACGCTCTGGCTGGCGCAGGCCAACCCCATCAGCGACTGCGGCTGCTTCGGCGACGCGCTGGTGCTCACCAACTGGCAGACGTTCTGGAAGAACGTGGTGCTGCTCGTCATGGCCGTCATCGTGGCCTGGAAGCCGTTAGAGATGTTCCGCTTCGTGAGCAAGACTAACCAGTGGCTGGTCATCAACTACTCGGCGCTGTTCATCCTGGCCGTGAGCCTCTGGAGCCTGTACTATCTGCCGCAATTCGACTTCCGGCCCTACCACATCGGGGCCAGCATTCGCGAGGGCATGGAGATGCCTGAAGGCGCTGAGCAGCCGAAGTTCCGCAATACCTACATCTACGAGAAGGACGGCGTGCGCCGCGAGTTCGTCGACGAGTTCCCCGACTCCACATGGACATTCGTAGACCGCCTGGAGCCGGAGCTGGTGAGCCAGGGCTACGTGCCGCCCATCCACGACTTCTCCATCGGCCTGATACAAGAGGAGGGCGACGAGGACGAGGTGGAGGACATCACCGACCTGGTGCTGGCTGACAGCAGCTATACGTTCCTACTCGTGGCACCCTTTTTGGAGAAAGCCGACGACTCGCGCTTCGACCTCATCAACGAGCTGTTCGAATACAGTCAGGAGCAGGGCTATGGCTTCTACTGTCTCACGTCGAGTGGGAGCGCGGCACGGGCGCAGTGGCGCGACAAGACGGGGGCCGAATACTCCTTCTGCCTGACCGACCCCATCACGCTGAAGACCATCGTGCGCAGCAATCCCGGACTGCTGCTGCTCAAGGCCGGGACGGTGATGAACAAGTGGGGGCGCAACAGCCTGCCGCAGATGGACGACGAGCAGCTGTCGCTGCCGCTGGAGCAGCAGCCCCTGGGGCAGATGGCGAGCGACTCGGTGCCGACGAAGATTCTGCAGCTGCTCCTCTGGTTCGTGCTGCCGCTGGCACTGCTGAGCATCGCCGACCGCACGTGGATGTGGACGCGCTGGCTGCGCAGGAAAAAGAAACCGGCAACTGAGGAGAAAGAAGAAAAGTAACATTCTAATTCAATAAACATTTTAAGAACAATGAGAAAGAAAATCGTAGCAGGAAACTGGAAGATGAACATGAATCTCCAGGATGGTATCGCTCTGGCAAAGGAGCTTAACGAAACACTGAAAGCTGACAAGCCCAACTGCGGCGTCGTCATCTGCACTCCGTTCATCCACTTGGCAAGCATCGCTCAGTTCCTCGACCAGGACATCATCGGTCTGGGAGCAGAGAACTGCGCCGACAAGGAGAAGGGTGCCTTCACCGGCGAGGTGAGCGCTGAGATGGTGAAGTCGACGGGGGCTCAGTATGTCATCCTGGGTCACTCCGAGCGCCGTGAGTACTACAAGGAGACGCCCGAAATCCTGAAGGAGAAGGTGCTGCTGGCCCAGAAGAACGGCCTGAAGGTCATCTTCTGCATCGGCGAGAGCCTGGCAGAGCGTGAGGCCGGCAAGCAGAATGAGGTGGTGAAGGCCGAGCTGGAGGGCAGCGTGTTCAACCTCAGCGAGGAGGACTTCCGCAAGATCGTCATCGCCTACGAGCCCATCTGGGCCATCGGCACCGGCAAGACCGCTACCGCCGACCAGGCTGAGGAGATTCACGCCTACATCCGCAGCATCATTGCTGAGAAGTATGGTCAGGCCGTGGCCGACGACACCACCATCCTCTATGGCGGCTCGTGCAAGGCCAGCAACGCTCCCGAGCTCTTCGCCAAGCCCGACATCGACGGTGGACTCATCGGCGGCGCTTCGCTGAAGTGTGCCGACTTCAAGGGCATCATCGACGCCTGGAAGTAAAGCAGTATTTCGACCTTCGGTCTAAATGATAAATGACAAATGATAAAAGATAGCAATGAAAACGACCACATCATTCTTTAAGCGCATCGTGCGGAACAATCCCCGTCAAACACCCCGTCCTTACGGGCTACTTTGTCGCGCAGCCTTTTTGTCATTTATCATTTGTCATTTATCATTTAGCCCCGTAGGAGCGCAGTCGTTCACCCAGCGCATCCAGCAGACGGGAACGGCCAGCGGCAAGGTGACCATCCATCAGGATGCTGCCATCGACGAGCTGGTGAACGGTAAGCCCGTGGCGACACCTGCACCCAAGAAAAACAGCACGGCTTCGACGAGCACCACTCGCCAGCAGAAGCCGACGGGTCGCAACGAGGAAACCACAAAGGAATCGACGAAGGAACCGGCGAAGGAGAGCACCAAGTCGCAGACTGCTGCTGCTACCTCTACCTTGCGTAGCAGCGCCGAGCAGTCGGCTGACACGATGGCCGTCTCGACCGAGCCAGTGCGCACCCGCAAGGTGATGGGCTACCGCATACAGGTGTTCGTGGGCGGAAAGACCCGCTCTGACCGCCAGAAGGCGGAGCAGACGGGCAGTGCACTGCGCGCGCTCTTCCCCGGCCAGAAGGTCTATGTACACTTCTATTCGCCACGCTGGATTTGCCGCATGGGCAACTATCCCACGCTGGCCGAGGCACGCGAGATGCTCGACGAGGTGGTGCGCATGGGATACGACACGGCCACCATCGTGCGCGGAAAAATCACCGTGCCTTATTAATGTCAAGAAGGGCGGGGCACATGGCGTCTCGCCTCAGTGAATTGCATTTTGAATCATGAACCCTGAAACAGAATTTAGAGAAGGACTCGACGAGCTGGCCGTCCACTACAAGCAGATAGTGACGCTCCTGGGCGAAGACCCGACACGCGAGGGCTTGCAGAAGACCCCCATGCGTGTGGCCAAGGCCATGCAGGTGCTGACGCGAGGCTACGGCATGGATGCCCACAAGGTGCTCACCGATGCGCTCTTCAAGGAAGACTACTCGCAGATGGTCATCGTGAAGGACATCGACTTCTTCTCGCTTTGCGAACACCACATGCTGCCGTTCTATGGCAAGGTGCATGTGGCCTACATTCCCAATGGCTACATCACCGGCCTGTCGAAGATAGCCCGTGTGGTAGACATCTTCAGCCATCGCCTGCAGGTGCAGGAGCGGATGACGCTGCAAATCAAGGAGTGCATCGAACAGACGCTCCACCCGCTGGGGGTGATGGTCGTCGTGGAGGCTCGCCACATGTGCATGCAGATGCGTGGCGTGGAGAAGCAGAACTCCGTCACCACGACGAGCGACTTTAGCGGTGCCTTCAACCAGGCCAAGACCCGGCAGGAATTCATGAACCTGATTTCACATTAGGAAATAAGGAATGGGAAATGAGGAATGAATAGACTCATGGCGAGAAGTAGCCATAGCAAGACTATTCATTCCTCATTTCTCATTTTTACCTGATGAACAGCAGCTCGCGGTACTTGGGCAGCGTCCACAGCCCGTCCTCGACAATCATTTCCAGATGGTCGGCCTCGTCGCGGATGGCATCCATGTGCGGGCAGACGGTGTCGTGGTAGGCGATGGCGCGCTGGTGGACGTCACCGATGCGGTTGGCCACGCGGCGAGCCTCGGTCAGCTCCTCCACCAGCTGCTCGATGCGCTCGGTGCGCTCGGCAATCTCCTCGATGAGCTTCATGTTACGGGCCGAGAGGCGGGTGGCCTTCTGCTCGTCGAAGACGCTCTTCATGCCCTGAACGTTCTTGATGAGCTGGCTCTGGTAGTGGGTGGCCACGGGAATGATGTGGTTCATGGCCAGGTCGCCCAGCACGCGGGCCTCAATCTGCACCGTCTTCACGTACATCTCCCATTTCACTTCGTTGCGGGCCAGCAGCTCCTTGCGGTTCATCACCTTCGTGCTCTCGAACATGCTGATGCTCGACTCGTCGAGATAGTGCTCGAAGATGACGGGGCACGATTTCTCCACGTCGAGGCCGCGGCGGGCAGCCTCCTGCACCCATTCCTCCGAGTAGCCGTTGCCATCGAAGCGCACGGGCTTGCTCGCCTTGATGTCTTCTTTCAGCGTCTCCAGGATGGCGCTCACCTTGCTCTCGCCACCGTTCATCCGCTCGTCAACCCGCTGTCTGAAGCTGGCGAGGGCTTCTGCCATCGCGGTGTTCAGCGCTATCATGGCCGAGGCACAGTTTACGCTGCTGCCCGGAGCACGGAACTCGAAGCGGTTGCCCGTGAAGGCGAAGGGGCTGGTGCGGTTGCGGTCGGTATTGTCGACGATGAGGTCGGGAATCTGCGGGATGTCTATCTCCATGCCCTGCTTGCCCTTCAGGGTGAACAGCTCGTTGGTCTCGCTCTCTTCGATGTGGTCGAGCAGTTCGGTGAGCTGTGTGCCCAGGAAGCTCGAGATGATGGCTGGCGGAGCCTCGTTGCCTCCCAGTCGGTGGGCGTTGGTGGCACTCATGATGCTGGCCTTCAGCAGTCCGTTGTGGCGGTGCACGGCCATCAGTGTCTCCACGATGAACACCACGAAGCGCAGGTTCTCCTCCGGCGTCTTGCCCGGTGCATGAAGCAGCACGCCGCTGTCGGTGCTCAGCGACCAGTTGTTGTGCTTGCCCGAGCCGTTGATGCCGTCGAAGGGTTTTTCGTGCAGCAGCACGCGGAAGCCGTGCTTGCGGGCCACGCGCTTCATGAGCGACATGAGCAGCATGTTGTGGTCGACGGCCAGGTTGCACTCCTCGAAGATGGGAGCCAGCTCAAACTGGTTCGGGGCCACCTCGTTGTGGCGTGTCTTGCAGGGAATGGCCAGCTCCAGCGCCTGCACCTCCAGGTCTTTCATGAAGGCCTGAACGCGGTCGGGGATGATGCCGAAGTAGTGGTCGTCCATCTGCTGGTTCTTGGCGCTCTCGTGGCCCAGCAGCGTGCGCCCGGTGAGCATCAGGTCGGGGCGGGCCGAGTAGAGCCCCTCGTCGACGAGGAAGTATTCCTGCTCCCAGCCCAGGTTCACGCGCACCTTGCGCACCTCTCCCATGCCCAGCGTCCTGCAAACGTCCGTGGCGGCTTTGTCCAGCGCGTGAATGGAGCGCAGCAGCGGAGCCTTGTAGTCGAGGGCCTCGCCGGTATAGGCAATGAAGATGGTGGGAATGCAGAGCGTGTCGTCGATGATGAACACGGGGCTAGTGGGGTCCCATGCGCTGTAGCCACGGGCCTCGAAAGTGTTGCGGATGCCGCCGTTGGGGAAGCTGCTCGCGTCGGGCTCCTGCTGCACGAGCAGCTTGCCGGTGAAGTCCTCCACCATGCCGCCCTTGCCGTCGTGCTCCACAAAGGCGTCGTGTTTCTCGGCGGTGCCCTCGGTCAGCGGCTGGAACCAGTGCGTATAGTGCGTGACGCCCATCTCCTGTGCCCACTGCTTCATGCCAGCGGCCACGGCGTCGGCAATCGAGCGGTCCAGGCGGGCCCCGTTGTCGATGACGTCGATGAGCTTGGTGTACACGTCCTTCGGCAGGTATCTGTACATCTTCTCGCGGTTGAACACATACTTGCCGAAATAGGCTGACGGGCGTTCCTTCGGCAGCCTGATGTCTACCGGGCGTTTCTTGAACGCCTCCTCAACAACCTGAAATCTTAAGTTACTCATTGCTTGCGTGTTTGTGCTTATGGGTCAATATATCTTCTTGCGATGTCGCCGTAGTGCTCTATCCGCCTGTCGCGCAGGAACGGCCACCAGCGGCGCACCTGCTCCGAGCGCTCCATGCTGATGCCGACGATGATGCTCTCCTCCTCATCGGTCGACGCCTCGTAGTAGAGCTCGCCCTGCGGACCGCACACGAAGCTGCTGCCCCAGAAGCTGATGCCGCCGGTCTGCTGGCTGGGGTCGGGCTCGTGCCCCACGCGGTTCACGGCCACCACGGGCAGCCCGTTGGCCACGGCGTGGCCGCGCATCACCGTCTGCCAGGCCAGCCTTTGCCGCTGCTGCTCTTCGGGCGTGTCGCTGCTCTCATAGCCGATGGCGGTGGGGTAGACCAGCATCTCGGCCCCCGCGAGGGCCATCAGGCGCGCTGCCTCGGGATACCACTGGTCCCAGCAGACGAGCACGCCCAGTCGCCCCACGCTGGTGTCGATGGGCCGGAAGCCCAGGTCGCCGGGGGTGAAGTAGAACTTCTCGTAGTAGGCGGGGTCGTCTGGTATGTGCATCTTCCGATACATGCCAGCGATGGAGCCGTCCCTGTCGAAGACCACGGCGGTGTTGTGGTAGAGCCCCGGAGCGCGCCGCTCGAACAGCGACGCCACCAGCACCACCCCGCACTCGCGGGCCAGGCGGCCATAGACGTCGGTCGAGGGCCCGGGGATAGGCTCGGCGAGGTCGAAGTTGTTCACGTCCTCCACCTGGCAGAAGTAGAGCGAGTTGTGCAGCTCCTGGAGCACCACGAGCTGGGCGCCGCGGCGCGCCAGGTCGCGGATGCCGTCGCAGAGCCGCCCGATGTTGTTCAGCGTGTCAGCAGTGTTGTGCTGCTGCAGGAAACCTATTTTCAGTTCTTTCATACCTTGTTTAACACTCCTTCGGGAAACTGCATGGTGCAGCAGTGCAGCGAGCCATGCTGGCGGATGAGCGGGCGGCAGTCGATGCCCACGATGTCGCGGCCGGGGAAGGCCTCGCCGATGATGGCCAGTGCCTCGCGGTCCAGGTTGGGCTGGGCGTAGGTGGGGCAGAGCACCGCCCCGTTGACGACCAGAAAGTTGGCGTAGGTGGCGGGCAGGCGCTCCCCCTCATCGTCGAAGATGGGGCGGGGCAGCGGCAGGCGCAGCAGGCGGTAGGGCCTGCCGTCGAGCGTGCGCAACGAGGCCAGCTGCTCCTCCATCCGCCGCAGCTCGTCGAAGTGCTCATCCTGCGGGTCGTCGCACCCTGTATATAATAATGTGTCGCCGGAGGCCATGCGCACCAGCGTGTCGATGTGGCCGTCGGTGTCATCGCCAGCCAGCCAACCGTGGTCTATCCACAGCACGCGCTCGGCGCACAGGTAGTCCTTCAGCCGCTCCTCAATCTGCTCTCTCGTCAGCGGCTGGTTGCGCCGTGGCGCCAGCAGGCAGCTCGACGTGGTGAGAATGGTGCCACGCCCGTCGCTCTCTATCGAGCCCCCTTCGAGCACGAAGTCGAGGTGGTCCACGTATTCGCCACTGACGCTGCCGTCGTCGTAGAGCCTGCGGTTGACGGCGTTGTCCAACTCGGCGGGGAACTTCTCTCCCCAGCCGTTGAAACCGAAGTCGAGTAATTTACGATTTACGGATTGACCATTTACGATTTGGCTGCGCCCCTCCTTGCCCTCAGGGCTATCCAATCGTAAATCAGTAAATCGTAAGTCGTCAATGGGCAAATCGTCAGTCAGCGTGATGAAACCGTGGTCGCGGGCCCATGTGTCGTTCGATGGAGGACCCACCACCAGCAGCGCCTCGCGCTTCCCGATTTCGCGCGCCATCTCCTCGAAGGTCGCCACCACCTCGCCGAGCATCGGGGCCCAGTCAGTCCCTGCGTGGGGCCATGTCAGCTGCACGCCGCTCTGAGGCTCCCACTCCGCAGGAAGCCGCCAGCATCGTTTCTCTTCGTTCATGGGTGCAAAGGTACGAATAAGTGAGCGAAAAGCAAAGAAAAAAACGTGTTTTTTTCTTTGCTTTCCCGAGCGCAAGTACCTTCGGCGTTTCTCTCACCGTCGGCCTACTGCATCACTGCGCTCCCTGCCTCTACCAATCTTTCTTCTTCCTTTTTTTGAACAATCTTGACAAAATGGCCATTTTAGGCCTCCATATTTCGAAAATTCTCCACGAAAAAACTTTTGGACGAAAATTAGCGAGTTTTGAGAGGGTTTAGAAAAAGGCTGATTATCAGCGGCTTAAACTGATTTTGCCAAAAAACAGCGTTCGTTGAGAAAAAAAAGTCAACGACTTTTGAAAATTTGGCGTTGACTTTTGAAAATTTGGCGTGCTTACAAAAACGCAAGAAGCAGCAAAAATTGAGCGAAAAACCTGCACAGAAGCGGGGCGTATGTGCAAATTTTCGCCTTCCGACCCCCAGTTTTTCATCGGGCGAGGGTTGGGAAAGGGTCCAAAATGGCCATTTTTCACTCTAGAATGCTTCGCCGCCGTGAAGCAAATTTTCTGTGAAAGATTTTGACATTTTTGGAACATAAGTACATCCCCCAGCCCCATTCCCGAGCGGAGCTCGCCTACCCGTAGCCTTTCCCCTCGAAGGGGAGCAATCACGATATGCTGCCTGTGAGGTGGCGTCTCGTCTTGTAGGTGCACTCCGCCGTCGACGGGCAAGTCAGTGGAAGCCAGGCGCACCAGCACAAGACAACTGGGGGGCTGTTTTTCCTACCCCCTTGAAGCCCTTTTTTACGAAAAATTGCTTATCACTCTCCAAACCATCAGTCTGTCTGGCTATGTCGCTTCTCCTCGCTCATGGAATGAAAAATGACAAAAGAAATGCAAAAGATAAACTTTCATTTCTTTTGCATTTCCGAGTACAGGCGAGTGCTGGCAGAGGGAATCGACTATAATCTCCTTTGGCTTACCTCACTTCCAGATAGCCCTTCAGCGCTTCCACATAGTCCTCGAAGGCTTTCAGCCCGGTGGGCGTGATGCGGCAGAGGGTGCAGGGGCGCTTGCCCTTGAAGGTCTTTTCCACCTCTATGTAGCCCGCTGCCGAGAGCTTGTCTATCTGCACGCTCAGGTTGCCCGCCGTGGCTCCCGTCTGCTCCTTGATGTAGGGGAACTCGGCTTCTTCGGCACTGATGAGCAGCGACACGACGGCCAGTCGCAGCTCTGAGTGGAGCAGTGGGTCTAATGGCTTGAACATGTGCAACCTCCTTTTACTTTTTATGCTGTAGATAGATGATTATTCCTGGCACTATCAGCCCCACGACAGCTACGGCTGCCATGACGTAGAGCTGTTCGGCCCAGGGGTATCGCAGGGCTCCGAAGAAGCCTCCCAGGCCTGCAATGATGCCGCATGCCTGCACCACGCGATTCTTCAGGATGAAGCCCGTCTGTGTCGATGCAATGCCGAAGCAGAGCGAGATGATGCTGGTGAGGTTGATGTACAGGTGGGCGCTTGCGTGGTCTCCGGTAATGGTAAATGTCACGGGCAGCAGTCCGCAGCCGGCCAGTCCGAAGATGCAGCCAATGGCTCCCATGAAGATGCCAAACGTGGCCCATACCTGGCTGATGGTCTTGCCGACGAAGGTGTTGGGGACGTGCTGTCTGTGCTTGCCGATGAGCCTTTCGGCTAAGCAGCCGCATAGCCACATAACTGCCCACAGGCCGTTCCAGGCGGGCCCGCCATGATGCTCCCACAGATAGGCGATGATCAGGGCAAACACAACTACGCATGTACCCCATGAGATGAGAGATATCGACGAGTTCTCGTTCATCGTGCGTCGGATGAGCTCCATCTGCTCCGCGATGATTTCCAGACTGCGCTCGGCAGTCAAACTATTCTTTTCTTCCATTTTCGTTTCTTTTTTTTAGTTGTACTACCTTTCTGTTTTAGTCTCCGGCCTCGTCCGTGCTCCTGCAGAAAGCGCGTCCTCGGCCATTTGTGTCCGGTTCACGGTGCAAAGATAAATAGATTTATGTTATAAACCAAATTATTTTGTGAAATAATTCCTCGCGTTGAGAATTATTAACATTTCAGCATGGCGCAATGTCGGCGCTGCCTGTTCTGGCAGGACTGATTTGCAGGCGAAGGGGGGATGCAAAAAAAAAACCGACGCCCCATGATGATGAGGCGCTGGCTTTGTTTCTGTAGAGGGGGGGACGACTCAGCGTTTGTCGGGCACGCCGTAGAGGGCCCACTGCTCCTGGGGGTAGTAGCCCTTGAGGGTCTTCTTCTTCTCGGCATAGGCCGTCTTGACGGTGGCGAGCAGCTCGTTCATGCGCTTCACCCTGGGTGCGAGCTCGGCGCGCAGGCGGTCGCACTCAACGTTGGCGGCTTGCAGCTCGCTGAGCGTCTGCTCCATCTGGTCGATTTCCTGGTCGTTCACTCCGCCGTCGACGCCCTGGCGCAGGTGCTTGCGCAGTCCGTCGATGAGGTTGCGGCTCTTCTCCATCTGTAGTTCAATGGTCTTTGACATGATCGTTTGAGTTTTTAAGGGTATGAAAAATGTTTTTTCATTGGCAAAGTTAACAAAAAAAGTCGGTTTTCCGTTCACTATCGTCTTGCACTTTTCAGTTTTTTTAATGATATAAACCGCCTGTTCTTAACGTTTTTTTTGTAATTTTGCGGCCAGAATGCTTGAACTGAACGATGTGTTGCTGGAAGGCGAGAAAACGACGCTGTCGATGATGGCTCACGAGGGCCAGCTGACGTGTCTGACGTGCGACGGCGTAGCGGCTGGCGGCGACGGCCGGTTGCTGCGGTGGCTGCATGCCATGCTCGGCCTGGAGCCGGTGGCGAGCGGGTTCATCAGCATCGACGGTGAGCCGCTGACGCCACAGACGGTGCAGAGCCTGAGGCGGCTGATGGCTTTTGCGCCGTGCCACCTTCAGGCTGTGGGGCAGGTGAGGGTCTACGAACCGCCTACGGAACAGGAGGTGTTCGCGCTGCGGGCGAACCGCGATGTGCCCATCTCGAACGGGCTGCTGGCCGAGGAGGCGCGGCGCACGGGTGCCAGCGGGCAGCAGGCTCGCCTGCTGGCGGTGGCGGTGCTGCTGCAGCGGCCTGTCCTGCTGGTCGAGGGCGGCGTGGCGGCGTCGGCGGGCTATCTCCGCCGTCTGGCCGAGGCAGGGCGCACGGTCATCGCCACCACCCGCGACGGGGGGCTGCTGGCTGCGGCCGACAATGTGGTGGAGATAGGATGAGTGTTGAGAGTTGAGAGTTGAGTGTTGAGAGACTTTACAACTATATAATTCGTACAATTCGTGAAATTCGTTTTCATTCGTTGTTGAGAAGAATAGGAAAAGAGAAAATCTCGGTAAGAAAAAAAGTGAAAAGCGATGAGTGATATATCTGTCTGGGGAATCCTGCTGGCGGCCGTGCTGGTGGCCGCGTCGACGGCGCTGCTGTGGGTGGTAGACCACCGCGTGCTCGGCCGTTTGCTTCGTGTTCGCCTGCCTCGCGTGGGTGGGGTGCTGAGGCGCGTTCCGCTGTGCTGGTGGTTGCCGGGGGCGGTGGCCGTGGCACTGGGCAGCGCCGTCGGTGCGGGGTGCTTTGTGCTGGCGTTTGGCGGCAGCCTGTTCTGGCCTGCTGCCGGCCTGCTGCTGGTGCTGCTGCTGATGGCTGTTACCAGCGGCGTGAGAACCTACAGAAGAAGCCTGCGTCACACCGAGGCCCACCGGCGCTATCTGCTGGCTAACGGTGCCACGCGGCTCGAATCGGTGATACCAAGTGTGCGGCGGGCGCTGAGGTCGGCTGTGCTTCCTCTGGCGCTCCACCGCACATCGTCCATGTTGCTGGTGCTGCCTGTGTTGTTCTTTGCCCTGCTTCTGGGGGGTTTCTCGCTTGCCGGCGCCGTGGTGGCCCTGTTGCTGCTCTGGCTGCTGGCTCTGGCCGTCGGCGTGCTGGCCACGGTGCTGGCGCTGTGGCTGTCGGGCAGCCTGGAGACGGCTTTGGCTAAGCGTTCATCAAGAAGGCTTTGAACGCCTCGAAGTCGTTGGGAATGTTGACGCTCTGCTTCTCGCCTCGCATAAAAGCGGCCAGGCGCTCAGGGATGTCGATGTCGATGCCCAGAATCTCGTCTACTTTCTCCTTGAACTTGGCGGGGTGAGCCGTCTCGCAGAAGACGCCCACTTCGCTGGGCTGCAGCTGCTCCTGGAGCGCACGGTAGCCGCAGGCACCGTGGGGGTCGAGGATGTAGCCCGTCTCGGCGTAGCAGCTGCGCATGGCCTCGCGTATCTGCTCGTCGCTGTAGGTGGCTCCGCTGATGAGGCTGGTGATGCGGCGGTGGGTCTCTTCGGGTGAGAGCTTTCCGTCCTGGCTGTAGAGGTTGATGATGCGTGCGAAGTTCGAGGGGTCGCCCACGTCCATGGCGTTGGCGAGCGTCTGCTTCGAGGGCTTCGGCTCGTAGCGGCCTGTCAGCAGGTAGTTGTAGAACACGTCGTTGGCATTGTTGGCGGCGATGAAGCGCTTCACGGGCAGCCCCATCTGGTGGCCGAAGAGGGCAGCGCAGATGTTGCCGAAGTTGCCCGAGGGGACGCACATCACCAGGTTGTCGAGGCCGAGGGCTTTCAGCCGTGCGTAGGCGTTGAAATAGTAGAAGGCCTGTGGCAGGAAGCGTGCCACGTTGATGCTGTTGGCCGACGTGAGCTTCATGTGGCGGTTGAGCTCCTCGTCCATGAAGGCGCTCTTCACCAGCCGCTGGCAGTCGTCGAAGACGCCGTCGACCTCGATAGCCGTGATGTTGCGCCCCAGCGTGGTGAACTGGCACTCCTGGATGGGCGACACCTTGCCCTTGGGATAGAGCACGTAGACGTCGATGCCATCGACGCCGAGGAAGCCGTTGGCCACGGCCGACCCCGTGTCGCCGGAGGTGGCTACGAGCACGTTCACCGTCTCTCCTTTCCTCTCTCCCCTGATGAAGTACTGCAGCAGCCGGGCCATGAAGCGGGCTCCGACGTCCTTGAAGGCGAGCGTGGGCCCGTGGAAGAGCTCCAGCGAGTAGATGTTGTCCTTGACTTTCACCACGGGGCAGTCGAAGCTGAGCGTGTCGTAGACCAGGTCTTGCAGGCCGTCGAGGTCGACGTCGTCGCCGAAGAACTGGCTGGCCACGTTGTAGGCAATGTCCTGGAAGCGCATCGCCGGCATGTCGTCGATGAAGGCCTGGGGCAGTTTGTAGATTTCTTCGGGCATGTAGAGCCCGCGGTCTTCGGCCAGTCCTTTCACGACGGCCTTGCGCAGATTGGCCACGGGGGCCTGGTGGTTGGTGCTGTAGTATTTCATCTTGACATGAATCTTTCCATGAATTGTTCGGGGTGTAGCAGGCCGTAGAAGCCGCTGACGCAGGCCACCTCGTCGAAGGTCTGCACGTCGTCGGGCTCTATACCTTTATAATATATAAGGAAGGGAACGGGTTCGTTGACGTGGATGCGCATCTCCACGGGCGTGGGGTGGTCGGGCAGCACGGCGATGGACACGGGCTGCGTCATCGGCTGTACGGCTTCCAGGATGGGGCGGATGAGGCGCTGGTCGAGGTAGTTGATGGCGCGCATCTTCAGGTCGAGGTCGCCGTCGTGGCCTGCCTCGTCGGTGGCCTCGACATGCACGAAGACGAAGTCGCGGGTCTTCAGCATGTCGATAGCGGCCTGTGCCTTGCCCTCGTAGTTGGTGTCGGCCAGTCCCGTGGCGCCGGGCACCTTGATGATGTCGAGCCCCGCATAGCGGCCGATGCCCTGGATGAGGTCTACGGCGGAGATGACGGCACCGTTCTTCACCTGCGGATAGAGCTGCTGTAGCGTGGGCATCTGCGGACGGTAGCCGCCGCTCCAGGGCCAGATGCTGTTGGCCTGGCGCTCTCCACCCTGGGCTTTCTGCTGGTTGTAGGGATGGCTGCTGAGCAGCTCCTGCGAGGCGAGGATGAGGCGGTTCACCAGCCCGGCGGTCTCTTCAGCCGTCAGCCCGTTTCGCTCTGCGCAGGAAGGAATGTCATCGGCAGGGCGCACCAGCAGCGGTCTCCACTCCTCGCCGGGATGGTCGTGGGGTGGGGCACAGACGATGTGCTTGTTGCCGCCCTTGATGATGAGCAGGTGGCGGTACTGGATGCCGGCGATGAATTTCACGCGGTCGCAGCCCTCGGCCTGGTTGATGGGCTCGGCCAGCTGGCTGTTCAGGTAGTCGATGAGTACGCGGGCATCGTCGGTCTGCAGGTTGCCGCCGTTGTGGGTGACGATGCGCCCGTCGTTAACGGTGATGATGTTACAGCGCAGCGCCAGGTCGTCATCGGCCATGTCGTAGCCGATGGAGGCCGCCTCCAAGGGGCCGCGCCCTTCGTAGACCTGGTTCAGGTCGTAGCCCAGGATGGCGGTGTTGGCCACCTCGCTGCCCGGCGGGAACCCCTGGGGCACGGTGATGAGGCGCCCCGTGCAGCCGTGCTGCGCCAGCCAGTCCATGCAGGGCTTGTCGGCAGCCTGCAGCGGCGTCTTTCCCCCCAGCCGCTCGATGGGGTGGTCGGCCATGCCGTCGCCTAATATAATAATGTGTTTCATCCTCTTTTAGATGTTTGCTATAGACATGATGTTGGCAAAGACGCCGGCAGCGGTGACTCCTGCCCCGGCCCCGTAGCCCTGGATGAGCATGGGGTATTCGCGGTAGCGCTCGGTGGTGAGCAGCACGATGTTGTTGGAGCCTTCCAGTCCGTAGAACGGATGGTGGGGGCTGACGGCCTCGAGCGAGACGCTGGTCTTGCCGCCCTCCATCTTGGCCACGAAGCGCCAGCGCTTCTGCTCCTTCTCCAGCTCCTGACGGCGAGCCTCGAAGTCGGCGTCGAGCGAGGGCAGGTTCTTCCAGAAGTCGTCGATGCTCCCCTCGAAGAACGCGTCGGGCAGGAAGAGGTGCTTCTCCACGTCGTCCTGCTCCACCTGGTAGCCAGCCTCGCGGGCCAGGATGACGAGCTTGCGGATGACGTCCTTGCCGCAGAGGTCGATGCGGGGGTCGGGCTCGCTGTAGCCCTTCTCCTTCGCCTGGCGTACCGTCTCGGAGAACGGCACCTGGGCAGAGATGGTGTTGAAGATGAAGTTGAGCGTTCCGCTGAGCACGGCCTCGATGCGCAGGATTTTGTCGCCCGAGTTCAGCAGGTCGTTGATGGTGCCGATGATGGGCAGTCCGGCGCCCACGTTGGTCTCGAAGAGGAACTTGATGCCCTTCTTCAGTGCCGTCTGCTTCAGCTGGCGGTAAGCGTCGAAGGGCCCCGAGGCGGCAATCTTGTTGGCCGTCACCACCGAAATGTTGTGGTCGAGGAAGTCCTGGTAGAGCGCGGCCACGTCGGGCGAGGCTGTGCAGTCTACGAACACGGAGTTGAAGATGTTCATGCTGATGATTTCCTCCCTCAGCCGCTGGATGTTGCTGGGCTCGGCCTTGTCGAGCAGTTCGCGGTAGGTGCGCAGGTCGATGCCGTCGCGGTTGAAAATGGCCTTCCGCGAGTTGGAGATGCCCACCACCTTCAGCTTCAGCTGGCGCGTCTCCTTCAACTTCTTGTATTGCGTGTTAATCTGTTCAATGAGGTTGCCGCCCACGGTGCCGGTGCCACAGATGAAGAGGTTGAGCACCTTGTACTCGGAGAGGAAGAAGGAGTCGTGGAGCACGTTGAGCGACTTGCGCAGGAACTTGGCATCGACGACGAACGAGATGTTCGTCTCTGAGGCACCCTGGGCGCAGGCGATGACGCTGATGCCGCTGCGGCCCAGCGTGCCGAAGAGCTTTCCGGCGATGCCCGGCGTGTGCTTCATGTTCTCGCCCACGATGGCGATGGTGGCCAGTCCCTTCTCGGCCTGCATGGGGAACATGGCGCCGGTGACAATCTCCTTGGCGAACTCGATGTTGAGCACCTCGACGGCCCGCTCGGCATCCTCGTCGCGCACGCCGATGGACGTAGAGTTCTCCGACGAAGCCTGCGAGACCATGAACACCGAGATGCCGTTCTCGGCCAGGCAGGAGAAGATGCGGCGGTTCACGCCGATGACGCCCACCATCGAGAGGCCCGTCACGGTGATGAGCGTGGTGCCCTTGATGGAGGAGATGCCCTTGATGGGCTTGCGGTCGTCGTCAATCTTCTGCTTGATGAGCGTGCCGGGGTGGCTGGGGTTGAAGGTGTTCTTCACCTTGATGGGGATGTTCTTCACGCAGACGGGGTAGATGGTGGGCGGGTAGACCACCTTCGCGCCGAAGTTGCACAGCTCCATGGCCTCCACGTAGCTCAGCTCGTTGATGGTGTAGGCCGTCTTGATGACGCGTGGGTCGGCGGTCATGAAGCCGTCGACGTCGGTCCATATCTCCAGCACCTCGGCGTCGAGGGCAGCGGCGATGATGGCGGCGGTGTAGTCAGAGCCGCCGCGGCCCAGGTTGGTGGTCTCCAGCGTGTCGCGGTCGCGTGCGATGAAGCCGGGCACCACCGCCACCGTCTTGTTGGTTGCGTTGGCAACGCAACATACCTGACTGAAGGCCTCGCGCACCAGGCGGTAGGTCAGCTCGGCGTCGAGCACGTGGTTGCCCTGCTTCTTCACCGTGCGGATGAAGTTGCGTGAGTTCATGCGCACGCCGCCGTCGACGAGCGTGGCCACGATGTGGGAGCTGAGGCGCTCGCCATAGCTCACGATGGCTGCCTCGGTCTTGGCGCTGAGGTCGTGGATGAGGAATACACCATAATATATAGACTCCAGCTCGCGGAAGAACGAGCCGATGGTCTGCGAGAGCGGTTCGCGCCTTGGGTCGTTGGCAAACAGCGTGTCAATCATGTCGTAGTGGCGCTGCCTGATGGCCTCGAACTCATGGCGCCACAGCTCGTCGCCGGCCAGTGCCAGGCGGGACGTGGCCAGCAGGCGGTCGGTGATGCCGCCCAGGGCGCTCACCACCACCACGACCGGCTTCTGCTCGGCCTCTACGATACGTTTCAGGTTGAGGATACTCTCTACGGAACCCACGCTGGTTCCGCCGAATTTCATTACCTTCATTCTTGTCTTCGTTTTTGTTTCAGCGTGCAAAGTTACGAAAAGTCGAGCGAAAAGCCAAATTTATTTGAGCTTTTCCGAGACTAAGTAACTTCGGCGCAGCCAAAGTTACGAAAAGTCGAGAGCAAAACAAAAGAACTGGTTCTTTTTTTGCCGAGACGAAGTAACTTCGCCGAATTTTTCGGCAAAGTTACTAAAAAACGAGAGAAATGCAAAGGGAAAACAAGTTTTTCTTTGTCGGCAACAACTTCGGCGAAACTAATGCTACGGAAAAAAGAGGGCGCAGCATCATCCTGTGGCTGTCAATACACTGTTCCGCCGTACTCGAAATCCACTCTGCCGTTGATGGTATAGCCTCCTTCAAAAGCCAGTTCGTCGAGCTCGAAGGTCAAGATGTCCTTGCCGTCGGCCTTCTTTTTGTCCACCAGTTTGATGCTTCCTTGCGTACTATTGTAGAAGTAGTCTTCAGTTTCCTTCCTGGGCTTCAGAATGGCGTTCAGCTGATCCGACGGGAATATTTCCCCCACTCGAAACGCGTCAGCGTCCTTTTTGAGGTTGATGATGCAGAAAACCAGTTCCTTCACGTCGGGGCTGTCAAAGCTGCAATGGAAAATGAAGCTTGGGCCATTGCTCCCCACCACAGGCATTGCGTCGATATAGAATCCGCTGCTCGTCACGGGATAGCTTTCCGCAACAGCGTCGCCATCTTTGCTGACGAGTAGCGTATTGTCGGCCATTTGGACGCTGGGAGAAATCGTCTCGCCGCCATTCTCGTCATCACTGCTGCATCCTGCCAGCATCAGCAAGAGTGCGCTCATCCATAGTAGACATTTTGTTTTCATCTTTTCGCTTCGTTTTGTTTCTTAGAAAACGCTGAAAAGGGAGAATCTTGCATGGAGAGTCGTTAAAAAAGGTAAAATTGAACTTCGTACTCACCAACTTTTAGAGCCGAAAATATGAAAACTCAAAATTTGTGCTTACAATTTTTCGTAGAAAATAGTTCGACAAAAAAACGTCACGACGACGAAGCAAAATAGAACGAAAAATGGCGTTTTCGAGACGTTTTGCCCGCCTCAGCGTCCGTCGGCTGCGAAAAAAAATGTGCCAAAAGACCCGATTTTTGCACACTCCACCCCGTTTTGTGCATTCTGTTTTGAGATTTTTGCCGTTTTTTTCACTTCTGAACGAACGCTTTTTCGAAAAAAGTCAACGCCAAATTTTTCTGCGGCGTTGACTTTTTCAAACCATCGGACGCCAAATTTTCTTGTTTTGACCGAAAGTCACTGTGCATCAGCTATTTACGAACACTCCAAAAAATGGGCGTTTTTTCGGCCGCGAGCACTTTTTTTCAGAAGACCCCTGTTTTTTGGGGGGTAAATCGACCCATTTTTAGAAAACTCGCCCAAAAGTGCTTACAATTTGAAACCTCGTTTTATGGCAACTTTTCCTCAAAGTAGTTTGCTTTTTCGCTACTTCTTTGTAATTTTGCACCATGATTCAGGAATTGCAACTTAGGGTGCTGCCGCCCATAGCGGCCGACACCGACCAACTGCGCCGCTACGTGGCCGACGAGAAAGGCCTGGTGCTGAGTGCCTTGAAGGGCGTGCGCATACTGAAACGCTCCATCGATGCCCGTCAGCGCACCATCTTTGTCAATCTGAAAGTGAGGCTCTACATCAACGAGCTGCCATCCGACGATGAGTACGTCCGTACCGACTATCCCGACGTTTCGGCCGCTCGGGCAGTCATCGTCGTGGGTGCCGGTCCCGGTGGACTGTTCGCTGCCCTCAGGCTGATAGAGCTGGGCTTGCGTCCCATCGTGCTGGAGCGTGGCAAGGACGTTCATGAGCGCAAGAAGGATCTGGCCGCCATCAGCCGCACGCAGCAGGTGGACCCCGAGAGCAACTACTGCTTCGGCGAGGGTGGGGCAGGGGCCTACAGCGACGGAAAGCTCTACACGCGGAGCAAGAAACGCGGCAACATCGAGAAGATTCTCAACGTGTTCTGCCAGCATGGAGCCTCGACCGCCATCCTGGCCGATGCCCATCCCCATATCGGCACCGACCGCCTGCCCAAGGTCATCGAGGCCATGCGCCAGACCATCCTCAACAGCGGGGGCGAAGTGCACTTCCAGACGAAGATGACCGAACTGCTGCTCGATGGCGACAGGGTGGTGGGCTGCGTGGCTGGCGGAAAGGAATTTCGTGGGCCGGTCATATTGGCAACGGGGCACTCTGCACGAGATGTTTATCGCTATTTAGTTAAAGAAAAGGTTGAACTGGAGGCGAAGGGCATCGCCGTAGGTGTCAGACTGGAACATCCGGCCCGGCTGATAGACCAGATTCAGTATCACCGAAAGGAGGGTAGGGGGCAATGGCTTCCCGCTGCCGAATATGCGTTTGTGACGCAGGTAGAGGGTCGGGGCGTCTACTCCTTCTGCATGTGTCCGGGTGGCTTCGTCATTCCCGCCGCCACCGGGCCGGAGCAGGTGGTGGTGAACGGCATGAGTCCGGCAAACCGTGGCACCCAGTGGAGCAACAGCGGCATGGTGGTGGAACTGCGACCCGAAGACGTGGAGGGCGACGATGCCCTGCGCCTCTTGCGCTATCAGGAGGAGCTGGAGCGAGCCTGCTGGCAGCAGGCCAACATGAAGCAGACGGCACCGGCACAGCGCATGGCCGACTTCGTCGGTGGGAAGCTGAGCTACGACTTGCCGCGCAGTTCCTTTGCACCGGGGCTTGTGTCCTCGCCGTTGCACTTCTGGATGCCCAAGCCCATCGTCACGCGGCTGCAACAAGGGTTCAGGACTTTCGGGCGCCAGGCCCGAGGCTTCCTGACCAACGATGCCGTGATGATTGGCGTCGAAACGCGTACTTCCTCGCCGGTACGCATTCTCAGGAACAATGAAACGCTACAGCACGTCCGCATTCAGGGACTCTTCCCCTGTGGCGAGGGCGCCGGCTATGCAGGAGGCATCGTCTCAGCCGGCGTTGACGGGGAGCGTTGCGCAGAGATGTGTGCGGAGGAGTTAGGAGTTGGGAGTTAGGAGTTACAGGAGTTGAGCTGGGCGTTAAAAAACATTAAAGCTGTGGCAAAAACTTATAACTCCTAACTCCTAACTCCTAACTCTTTTGTAACTTTGCACCCCAAATGGAGAAAAGCATATAAATAGGTATGGAAATCGCAAGTAAATACGACCCGAGTGAGGTCGAAGGTAAATGGTATCAGTATTGGCTGGATAACAAGCTCTTCAGCTCTAAGCCTGATGGTAGAGAACCTTATACAATCGTCATTCCGCCTCCCAACGTGACGGGTGTGCTCCACATGGGACACATGCTGAACAACACCATTCAGGACATCCTGGTGCGCCGTGCCCGCATGGAGGGCAAGAACGCCTGCTGGGTGCCCGGAACGGACCATGCCAGCATCGCCACCGAGGCCAAGGTGGTGAAGAAACTGGCTGCGGAGGGCATCAAGAAGCACGACCTGACGCGTGAGGAGTTCCTGAAGCATGCCTGGGACTGGACCGACGAGCACGGTGGCATCATCTTGAAGCAGCTGCGCCGTCTGGGTGCTTCGTGCGACTGGGACCGCACGGCCTTCACCATGGACGAGAAGCGCTCTGAGAGCGTCATCAAGGTCTTCGTCGACCTCTACCGCAAGGGTTACATCTACCGTGGACTCCGCATGGTGAACTGGGACCCCAAGGCCCTCACCGCCCTCTCCGACGAGGAGGTGGTCTACAAGGAGGAGCAGTCGAAGCTCTACTATCTGAAATACTACGTGGCCAACGAGGACGGTTCAGTATGTTGCGATGCCATCGCAACAAACGTGACGGAAGGCAATGTCGTGCATAAGGACAAGCGCGGCTACTATGCCGTGGTGGCCACTACCCGCCCTGAGACCATCATGGGCGATACCGCCATGTGCATCAACCCCAAGGACCCGAAGAACCAGTGGCTGAAGGGCCGGCGCGTCATCGTGCCGCTGGTGAACCGTGTGATTCCCGTCATCGAGGACCGCTACGTGGAGATTGAGTTCGGTACGGGCTGTCTGAAGGTGACGCCTGCCCACGACAAGAACGATAACATGCTGGGCAAGACGCACAACCTGGAGACCATCGACATCTTCAATGCCGACGGAACCATCAGCGAGCAGTCGCCCATCTATGTGGGCATGGACCGCTTCGCATGCCGCAAGCAGATTGCCAAGGACCTGGAGGCTGCCGGACTGATGGAGAAGGTGGAGGACTATACTAACAAGGTGGGCTACTCAGAGCGTAACCCCGACACGGCCATCGAGCCGCGCCTCTCGCTGCAGTGGTTCCTCAAGATGCAGCACTTCGCCGACATCGCCTTGCCGCCGGTGCTCAACGGCGAGATGCATTTCTATCCGCAGAAATACGTCAACACCTACAAGAACTGGCTGGAGAACATTCAGGACTGGTGCATCAGCCGCCAGCTGTGGTGGGGTCATCGCATCCCTGCTTACTACTACGACGAGGAGAAGTTCGTGGTGGCTGAGACCGCAGAGGAGGGACTTGAACTGGCACGTAAGGAAAGTGGAAACAACGAACTGGGTCTGAACGACTTAAAACAGGATGAGGACGCGCTCGACACGTGGTTCAGCTCCTGGCTGTGGCCCGTCTCGCTGTTCGATGGAATCAACAATCCTGGCAACGAGGAAATCAGCTACTACTATCCCACGAGCGACCTGGTCACTGGCCCCGACATCATCTTCTTCTGGGTGGCCCGCATGATCATGGCCGGCGAGGAGTACATGGGCAAATATCCTTTCAAGAACGTCTACTTCACCGGCATCGTGCGCGACAAGCTGGGCCGGAAGATGTCGAAGTCGCTCGGCAACTCGCCTGACCCCATTGAGCTGATTGACAAATATGGTGCCGACGGCGTCCGTATGGGTATGATGCTCTCCGCTCCCGCTGGCAACGACATCCTCTTCGACGAGGCACTCTGCGAGCAGGGCCGCAACTTCAACAACAAGATTTGGAATGCCTTCCGCCTGGTGAAGGGCTGGCAGGTGGCCGACGATGCCACCGTATGTGGCGACTCAGTCGCAACAAACCAGGTGGCCGTTCGCTGGATGGACGCCAAGCTGAGGCAGGCCAACGTGGAACTGCAAGACCACTTCTCGAAATACCGCATCAACGACGCTCTGATGACCGTCTACAAACTGTTCTGGGATTCGTTCTCGCAGTGGTATCTGGAGATGGTGAAGCCGGCCTACAAGGACGGACGGCAGCAGCCCATCGACCGCACGACCTACGATGCCACGCTGCGCTTCTTCGAGACTTTGCTCAAGATGCTCCATCCCTTCATGCCGTTCATCACCGAGGAGCTGTGGCAGGCACTCTACGACCGCAAGCCCGGCGAGAGCATCATGCGCGATTGCCTCGTGCTTGGTGAAGTGGACGTAGAGGAGGAGCGCCTTATCGCTGATATTGAGCAGGTGAAACTGGTGGTTTCGGGCGTCCGAACGGTGCGCAGTCTGAAGAATATCGCTCCGAAGGAACAGCTTGAACTCCAGTGTGTTGGCACTAATCACTTCGAGCCTTACAACAACATCATTTCGAAGATGGCCAACCTGAAGGCAATCAGCGTCGTGGAGACAAAGGACTCTACCGCCAGCACCTTCATGGTGGACACTGACGAGTTTGCCGTGCCCCTTGGCGATCTCATCGATGTGAAGGCCGAGTTAGAGAAGATGGAGGCTCAGCTGAAGCACCTTGAAGGTTTCCTGCAGGGTGTGCTGAAGAAGCTGTCGAACGAGCGCTTCGTGCAGAATGCCCCCGAAGCCGTGGTGGCCATGGAGCGCAAGAAGCAGAGTGATGCCGAAGATAAGATTACCGCTCTGAAGGAGAGCATCGCCGCACTCAAAAAGGCTTAATGTAGAATACTGTTATCTAAGGGAAAGCAATGGAATCTTTTCAATGGTTGATAAACCTGTTTACTAACACTAATTCGGTTGCCCATATAGCGCTGCTCTATGCCGTAGTCATAGCTGTTGGAGTCTATCTGGGCAAGATAAAGATATGTGGCATCTCGCTGGGCGTCACGTTCGTGCTCTTCGCAGGCATCGTGGCGGGCCATTTTGGATTCACCGCACCTACGGAAATACTGACCTTCTTGCAGGACTTTGGTCTTATCCTGTTTGTCTTCATGATTGGCTTGCAGGTGGGACCAGGCTTCTTTGAGAGCTTCGGCACTGCGGGCATCAAGCTGAATGGATTGGCTGCAACGGCCATCCTGCTCAACATCCTCGTGATGTTCGGGTGCTATTTCGTCTTCTTTGATACCAATGACAGAACGGCCCTGCCCATGATGGTGGGAACGCTCTATGGCGCCGTGACCAATACGCCCGGTCTTGGTGCGGCCAACGAGGCGCTGAGTTCTGTCTATGGCAATGAGGCGCCGCAGATAGCTTCTGCCTATGCCTGTGCCTATCCCCTTGGCGTGCTGGGCATCATTGGCGCTATCATCCTCGTCCGCTATCTCTGCAAAGTGAGGCTGGAGAAGGAAGAGGAGGCTCTGTCCGAGCAGGAGGGCGCCAAGGCCACGCAGAAACCCTACAAGATGCACCTGGAGGTGACTAACAAGTACTTGGAAGGCAAGACGCTGCTGCAGGTGCACGATTTCCTGAACCGCGACTTCGTGGTGTCGCGTATTGTGCACGAGGGCGAGCTGTCCATCCCCAACCGCAACACGGTGTTCCATCTGGGCGACCAGATGCTCATCGTCTGCGCTGAGGCCGACCAGGAGGCTATCATGGCCTTCATCGGCCCCAAGCTCGACATCGACTTCGAGCAGCAAGACCAGCCACTGGTCAGCAAGCGCATCCTCGTCACCAATCCCAGTATCAATGGCAAGTCGTTCGGACAGATGCACTTCTCCAGTGTCTACGGCGTGAACGTCACTCGTGTCACGCGTCACGGCATGGACTTGTTTGCCTCGCCTTCGCTGCCTCTGCAGGTGGGCGACCGCATCATGGTCGTTGGCCCTGAGGACGCCGTTGACCGTGTGGCCAATAAGATGGGTAACTCGGTGAAGCGCCTTGATGCCCCCAATATCGCCACCATCTTCGTGGGCATCTTCCTGGGCATCATCTTCGGTTCGCTGCCCTTCATCCCTGGCATGCCGCTGATGAAGCTGGGAATTGCCGGCGGTCCGCTCATCATCGCCATCCTCATTGGGCGCTATGGCTACAAGATTAAGCTTGTCACTTACACCACAACCTCGGCTAACATGATGCTGCGCGAGATAGGACTTGTGCTCTTCCTGGCTTCGGTGGGCATCAAGGCTGGTGCTGGCTTCTTCGAGACGGTCATGGAGGGCAACGGCCTGCTCTATGTGCTGACGGGCTTCCTCATCACCGTGATTCCCATTCTAATCATCGGCCCCATTGCCCGCATCCGGTTCAAATTCAACTATTTCACCATTGCCGGTATGATTTCGGGTACATACACCGACCCCCCTGCGTTGGCCTATTCCAATTCTATTTGTACGAAGGAGGCACCTGCCGTGGGCTATTCCACGGTCTATCCGCTGTCGATGTTCCTACGCATCTTGACGGCGCAGCTCATTGTGCTTTTCTTCTGTTGATAGCTAAGTAAAACAAAAATATAATAATACACTTAATAACAATGAACAACTTCAAACTATTGTTAGGAGCGTTGTTGCTGACATCCTCGCAGACGGTACTTGGCCAGGGAGCTAAGAACATCGTCATCAGTGAGGTGCTCACCAACAACGCCACTAACATCGTGGATGAGTTTGGGCAGCGTGAAGCATGGATAGAGTTGGAGAACACTTCGTTCTCAACCTACAACGTGCGTGGTATGTTCATTACCACCGACCGTTCCGTGCTTCAAGACATGAGCGCTCCTGAACGCATCAAGCGCATGAGCATCATTCCCAGCGGCGAGGACCGCACGAACATCGGCCCCCGCCAGCATCTGGTGCTCTTCGCCAATTCCAGCCCTGCACAGGGCAAGTTGCATCTCTCGGTGCAGATTCCCGATTCCGCCGCCGTATGGGTAGCCCTCTACAATGGCAATGGCGTCGAACTTATCGACTCCGTCAGTGTGCCTGCCTTGGCTGCTGACCAGAGCTATGCCCGCCAAGGTAAGAACTGGGTGGTGAAGTCGCAGGATCAGGTTACACCAGGTATTGAGAACGCTGCCAGCGAGGGCAAGAAGCTGACTGGCGTTGACAAGTTCAAGGAGCAGGATCCCCACGGCTTCGCCATGGCCATCATGGCTATGGGCGTGGTATTCCTCTGCCTGGCTCTGCTCTGGCTGTTCTTCACGCTCTTCGGCATGCTGATGCGCCATCTTGACACAGCGAAGAGGGTGGCCAACACGCAGCCCATCAAGCCTATCACCAAGACGGTGGAGGCTACGAAGGAACTGGCTCACAAGACCGGCAACGTGCTGCAGGAAGGCTTCGACAAGAAAGGCATCGACATGGAGGTCTACATGGCCGTCATCGGCATGGCACTCAGCCAGTATCAGGACGATGTTCACGACGTGGAGAGCGGCGTCATCACCATCAAGTCGAAGGACACGGGCTGGGACGACGAGTACAGCCAGATGACCCACTGGCACGACCCCTTCCGCCCCACCGACCACAATGCTCCCTCTATTCCCACAACCCCAGAACTACATTAATACCGCAAACCCATGAACAAGTATCAATATAAAGTGAAAGGCGTAGACTACGAAGTAGAAATCGCCGAAGTAGAAGGCAATATTGCCAAAGTTAACGTCAACGGTATCCCCTTCGAGGTGGAGTTGCAGAAGCCCATCAACGCCGCTAAGCACCCCACGATGACCGCTCCCAAGGTGGTTGCCCCCAAGGTGGCAGCTCCTGCTGCTCCTGTCGCAGCCCCCGCCGCTGCCGCTCCTGCAGCCGCCGCTGGTGCTGGCAACGCCATCAAGGCCCCGCTACCCGGCACCGTCACCGAAGTCAAGGTCCAGGTGGGTCAGCAGGTCAATGTGGGCGACACCGTCTTGGTGCTTGAAGCCATGAAGATGGCCAACAACATCGAGAGCGACTATGCTGGACAGGTAACCTCTATTGTCGTCAAGCAGGGTGAAACTGTGATGGAGGGCGCTGTGCTGCTCACCATCGCATAATCGTAAATGGTAAATCCGTAAATCGTAAATAAAACGATGTTTGACTTTATAGCTGAAAACTTCAACGAGTTCCTCACCTACACGGGCTTTGCCAATGCCACTGCGGGGAATCTCATCATGATAGTGGTCGGAGCCATCTTCATCTATCTGGCCATTAAGAAAGACTTCGAGCCGCTGCTGCTCGTACCTATCGGCTTGGGCATCATCCTGGGAAACATCCCGTTCCGTGGCGATGCCGGTCTGGAAATCGGTCTCTACGAGGACAACTCCGTGCTTAACATCTTCTATCAGGGTGTGCGCCAGGGCTGGTACCCGCCGCTCATCTTCCTGGGCATTGGAGCCATGACCGACTTCTCGGCGCTGCTGGCCAATCCGAAGCTGTTGCTCGTGGGCGCTGCCGCCCAGTTCGGCATTTTCGGTGCCTACATGATTGCCCTGGCCCTGGGCTTTGAGCCCAACCAGGCTGCCGGTATTGCCATCATCGGTGGTGCCGACGGCCCCACGGCCATCTTCCTCAGCTCGAAACTGTCGCCCAACCTGATGGGAGCCATCGCCGTCTGCGCCTACAGCTACATGGCATTGGTGCCGCTCATTCAGCCGCCCATCATGCGCCTGCTCACCACGCAGAAGGAGCGCACCATCAAAATGAAGCCTGGCCGCAACGTCAGCCAGACCGAGCGCATCCTCTTCCCCATCATCGGACTGCTCATCACCACGTTCATCGTGCCCTCGGCCCTGCCCCTGCTGGGTATGCTCTTCTTTGGCAACCTGCTGAAGGAAAGCGGTAAGACTACACGTCTGGCCAAGACCGCGGGCAATGCCCTGAACGACATCGTCGTGGTGCTGCTCGGTCTCACCGTGGGATGCTCCACGCAGGCCAGCGAGTTCCTCACGCTGAACACCGTGTTCATCTTTGCCATCGGCGCTTTCGCCTTTGCCATTGCCACCGCCAGTGGTGTCTGCTTCGTGAAGGTGATGAACCTCTTCCTTTCGAAGGACAAGAAGATTAACCCGCTCATTGGCAATGCCGGCGTGTCGGCTGTGCCGATGGCTGCCCGCATCAGCCACAACATGGGTCTGGAGTACGACCGCCACAACTTCCTGCTTATGCACGCCATGGGCCCGAACGTGGCTGGTGTCATCGGCTCGGCTGTGGCAGCAGGTGCCCTCCTCGGTTTCCTGTCGTAAGCAGAAGGCGTATTTATTTCCCGTCTTTATATGTCAGGGTGGTTGTCACGATATGCGTGGTAGCCACCCTGACTTTTTGTGGATGTGCGGCAAGTGAAAAAACATGTAGGAAAAGTTGGCTCTTAGTAGAAAAAGTTGTAACTTTGCAGCGGTAATAAAAGCGAATAAGACAAATGAAAAGACCGAGACAATGGATGTTTGCCGCCATCCTTACCATCTGCGGCGCACTCAGTGCACAGGCACAAGTGATGAAAAACGCTGACTTGGAGAAGTATGCCAAGGAGCGCTATGGTGAAAAGTGGCTCGACGCTGCCGCCAACCTGGCCAGTGGCCTGACGCTCGACAAGAACGAGTCGCTCACCTATCAGCAGGTCATCACTGCCGAGGGTAAGACCCGTGACCAGCTCTATGTGGCGCTCAACTACTGGGCCACAGCTACGTTCAAGGACAAGCAGGCCATCACGCTGAACGACAAGGAGGCGGGCTGCATCATCATCTCCTCAACCCTTCAGAGCATTGTGGAGCACATGGGAACGCTGAACAAGTATTCGGTTAGCATCACACCTGTCATCCGCCTCGACATCAAGGACGGGCGCGTACGCGTCACCTATACCGTGCAGAGTTACGATATCCTGGCTGACGTTAGCGGTGGATGGCTCAGCCCTACCGACAAGAAGAATCGCACCTACGGCGACTCGAAGCGCAAGGCCGACGACAAGACCAACGAGTACCTCTATGATGAGCAATGGGAGATTGCCCGCCACTATCCCTTCGTGGCATCGGACCCGCAGAAGCGCACCTGCGCAAAGGCCCTCGTCATGACGCATGCCTACTCGAACGCCATCATCGACAAGGTGGAGGAGGCTATCCGAAACGGCATCGTGGGCAATGAGGACGATGACTGGTAAGCGTGCAAATCATTCAGCAGAGCAAGACCAACTGACGCTTTTTGAGGACCAGGTGGCCCTATAGAGGGAAAAGGGGCCACCAAATAGGAATTTAGCGGCCGCTGCCAATGAATGCACCGCCCGCTGCACATTATTGCGGCGGGCGGTGCATTCATTGGCAGCGGCCGCTAAAAACCTTTCTTCGCTCGTTGGCGATGTTTCCAGGGCCGGTATCTGGGAAATAGGGCCTTAGAAGGGCAGGTCGTCGGCAGCTCCTTCACCAGCAGGCTCCTGAGCAGGCGGGAAGGGGGCGTTGGCGGCCGTTGCTGCGGGCTGCTGCGGGGGGAATGGGGCAGCGCCGGGTGCCGTGGCTGCGGGAACCGTCTGGGCCACCTGTCCACGGATGATGTTGTAGGCGCGGATGTCGTTGAACCAGCGGCCGTTGTATTCGCGGGCATCGATGTCGAACTGCACGGTGATTTCTTCTCCCGCCTGAATGTTGAACTGTTTGATACGGTCCTCGCCGAAGATATTGAATACCATCTTGCGCGGATAGGTGCCCGGCACCTCAATCACATACTCCTGAGTCATCCATGGATTTCCTGTGCGCTGCGACACGCCGCCTCTTGCCTCCATGATGGCAATCACTTTTCCTGTAATATCCATACTGTTTTTTACTATTATTAGGTTTGTTTTGTCGAATTCGCTGGCGAAATTACTAAAATAGTTTGAAAAGACGCAATTTTTTCGCAATTATTTTGCTGTTGACATAGTTTTTTTGTATTTTTGTAGTCCGATTCAGAAATATAAAACCAGAGAATACCTATGAGATTTACCGTATCGAGCACCGCTCTGAGCAGTCGTCTGGCTGCTCTGTCAAGAGTTATCAACAGTAAGAACTCGCTGCCCATCCTGGGCGATTTCCTTTTCGATGTCATCGACGGACGCCTGCACCTGACGGCTTCCGACAGCGAGGTGATGATGAAGACCGCGCTGGAGTTGAACGACAGCGATGGCGACGGCCGCTTCTGCGTGAAGAGCCACGACCTGCTGGAGGCCGTGAAGGGCATCTCGGAGCAGCCCATCAGCTTCGAGGTAGACCTGCAGGCGAACATCGCCCGCATTGGCTACCAGAACGGTATGTTCTCGCTGCCTGTTGAGAATGCCGAAGAGTTCCCCCAGCCGCAGCAGGTTGGCGACGAGGCCACCGTCATCAACATTCCCACGCCGGTGTTGGCAGACAATATCAACCGCTCCATCTTCGCCACTGCTCAGGATGAGCTGCGCCCGGTGATGAACGGCATCTACTTCGACCTGACGCCCGACCACCTGGCCATAGTGGCCAGCGACGGCCACAAGCTGGTGCGCAACAAGATTCTGAACATCCACAGCGACGAGCCAGCCGCCTTCATCCTGCCGAAGAAGCCGGCCACGCTGCTGAAGGGCGTGCTGAGCAAGCAGGGCGGTGACGTAATTATCCGCTTCGACGACCGCAACGCTGAAATCAACTACGAGGAGGGTGTCATCATCTGCCGCCTCATCGAGGGCCGCTATCCCAACTACAATTCCGTCATCCCGCAGAGCAACCCCAACCAGCTCACCGTCGACCGCCTGGGCCTGCTGGCAGCGCTGCGCCGCGTGCAGCCCTTCTCCAATGATTCGAGCAACCTCATTCGCTTCCACGTGGAGAACGGAACGCTGCAGCTCGACGCCGAGGACTACGACTTCTCGAAGACGGCTACCGAGCGCATGTCGTGCGACTATAATGGCATGCCCATGAGCATTGGCTTCAAGGGCTCGTCGTTCATCGAGATTCTGAGCAACTTCGAGTGCCCCGAGGTGGTCATTCAGCTGGCCGACCCCAGCCGCGCTGGACTGGTGCTCCCCTCAGAGCAACCCTCAGAGCAGGATGTGCTCATGCTGATGATGCCCATGCTCATTAACGACTGACCGAGCCGATGAAACTTCAACTGACCAAGCCGCTGGTAGTCTTCGACCTGGAGACTACCGGCCTTGATTTGGTGAAAGACCGAATCATACAGATCTCGTTCATCAAGGTCTATCCCTCGGGCCTCGAGGAACGAGGCAACTATCTCATCAACCCCGGATGCCACATCAAGCCCGAGATTACCCAGCTGACGGGCATTTCCGATGCCGACGTGAAGAACGTGCCCACCTTCAAGCAGCTGGCACAGCAGCTCTGCAACACCTTCCGCGGCTGTGACTTCGCGGGTTTCAACAGCAACCATTTCGACATCCCCCTGCTGGCCGAGGAGTTCCTGCGTGCCGGCATCGACTTCGACTTCTCCCGCTGCCATCTCATAGACGCCCAGACCATCTTCCACAAGATGGAACGCCGCAACCTGGCCGCAGCCTATAAGTTCTACTGCGGACGGAAGATGGAGGACGACTTCACCGCCCACCGCGCCGACGAGGACACCGAGGCCACCTGGCGCGTGCTGCAGGGCGAGCTCGACTACTACACCGAGGAGCACCAGCGCGAACTGGGCGAGGACCCCGAGGGGCGCACGCTGGAGAACACCGCGGAGGCGCTGGCCGAGTTCTCGAAGCTGAACAACTACGTCGACTTCGCCGGGCGAATCGTCTGGGGCGAGGCCAAGGATGCCAATGGCAATGTCATCATTGGCCAGGATGGCAAGCCCGTGCTCACCGAATACTTTAACTTCGGTAAGCACAAGGGCAAGCCCGTGGCCGACGTGCTCCGCATTGATACCGGCTACTACGGCTGGGTGATGAACAGCGACTTCACCTATAACACCAAGCAGGTGCTCACCCGCATCCGCCTCCGCGAGGCCAAGAAGTGAGGCTGCCAAAGCCTTCTAACCCCCAATGATACCATGCTGAAAGGAAAGAAAATCGTGCTGGGCATCACGGGCTCCATCGCTGCCTACAAGTCGTGCCTCATCATCCGCGAGCTTGTCAGGCGCGGCGCCGAGGTGCAGGTGGTCATCACCCCCGCCGGCAAAGAGTTCATCACCCCCATCACCCTGTCGGCGCTGACGCAGAAGCCCGTCATCAGCGAGTTCTTCTCCCAGCGCGACGGCACATGGCACAGCCACGTGGCGCTGGGCCTCTGGGCCGATGCCATGCTCATTGCCCCCTGCACCGCCGCTACGCTGGGCAAGATGGCCACCGGCGTGGCCGACAACATGCTCATCACCACCTACCTGTCGATGAAGGCACCCGTATTCATTGCCCCCGCCATGGATCTCGACATGTATGCCCATCCCACCACGCAGCAGAACCTCGACCGACTGCGCTCCTTCGGCAACGACATCATCGAGCCTGCCACCGGCTTCCTCGCCAGCGGCCTCGAGGGCAAGGGGCGCATGGAAGACCCCGTGCGCATCGTCGACTGCCTCGACATTTTCTTTGAGCCTAAGGACCTCGCTGGCCGCCACATCATGATTACCGCCGGACCCACCTACGAGAAGATTGACCCCGTGCGCTTCATCGGCAACTACAGCAGCGGCAAGATGGGCTTTGCCCTGGCCGCCGAGTGCGCCCGTCGCGGTGCACAGGTCACCCTCATCGCAGGCCCCGTGAGCGCCAGTCTCCAGCTGCCTCCGGGCCAGTTGCGTCGCATCGACGTGGAGAGCTGCCAGCAGATGCGCGACGCCGCCGTGGAGGTGTTCCCCCAGGCTGATGCCGCCATCCTCTGCGCCGCCGTGGCCGACTTCCGCCCCGCCGAGGTGGCCGGACAGAAAATCAAGCGCGTGGGCGACTCGCTCGACATCCATCTTGTGCCCAATCCCGACATCGCTGCCCTGCTGGGTAGCATGAAGACACCCCGCCAGCAGCTCGCTGGCTTTGCCCTCGAGACCAACGACGAGCAGCAGAACGCCGAACGGAAGCTGCAGAAGAAGAACCTCGACTTCATCGTGCTCAACAGCCTGCGCAACCCCGGCACCTGCTTCAGGAGCGACGAGAACCAGATTTCCATCATCAGCCGCGAGGGCAAGAAGGACTTCCCCAAAAAGCCCAAGGCCGACGTGGCACGCGACATCATCGACCAGCTGGCCAAGGGGCTGAGAGGCGGGCTTCGCCCTAAATGACAAATGATAGTAATGAAGCAAAAAGGAAGAAACGTTATGAACAAGAGATTAAATAGTAGTCGCCACGCGATGGCGTCAGCCCTATCATTTATCATTTATCATTTATCATTTATGCGCGTAGCGCCGCTGTTTTTCTTTTTTCATTTATCATTTAGCCCAGCTGGGGCACAGGAGCTTCAGGCGAAAATCAACATCAACAGCTCGCAGGTGCAGGGCACCGACAAGTCGGTCTTCGAGAACCTGCAGCAGACCCTCGAGCAGTTCGTTAACGAGCGACAGTGGACGGCCATGCAGTTCCAGGAAAACGAGCGCATTCAGTGCGTCTTCAACATCACCGTGTCGAAATACGACGCCGCCGACAACAAGTTCACCTGCACGGCCCTCATACAGGCCAACCGACCCGTCTACAACTCGGCCTACACCACCACCCTCTATAACAACCGCGACCGCAACTTCGACTTCGAGTTTGTGCAGTTCGACCAGCTCAACTTCAACGAGCAGGTCATCGATAACCAGCTCGTCGCCCTCTTCGCCTACTATGCCTATCTCATCATCGGACTCGACCTCGACAGTTTCTCGCCTCTCGGAGGCACCGACGTGCTCCAGCGATGCATGAATCTGGTGAACAACGCCCAGGACCTCGGCTTCCCGGGATGGAAGGCCTTCGACGACTCGCGCAACCGCTTCGCCTTCATCAACGACTATCTCGACCCCGCCATGGAACCCTTTCGCCAGCTCCAGTACGACTATTACCGCAAGGGCCTCGACGAGATGGCCAGCAACGTCGAACGCGGACGCACCAACATCACCACCGCCATTGAGCAGGGGCTGAAGAAAGCCCACGAAGACAAACCTCTCAGTTCGCTCCCGCAAATATGGACAGATTTCAAACGCGACGAGCTTGCCAACATCTACAAGGGAAAGGGAACGCCCAAGGAGAAGGAGGCCGTCTACGACATTCTCTTCGGCATCAATGCTTCGCAAAACAACGCCTGGGAGAAAATCAAACAGTAACATTTTCTCAAAACAACGAATTGAGCGAATTTAACGAATTGCTGCGCGTAGAAAATTACGTGCAAGTCGTAAAATACATGTAATTCGTGGAATTCGTGTAAATTCGTTGTTAAAAAAAACGATGTTGTAAAAAGAAATGTCGCAGAAGGTAAATCTGCGACATTCCTTTTGGGTATAGCCCCTTCCGTCTTACTTCACCACGAACTTGCGTCCGCCGATGACGTAGACACCCTTTGGCAGGCGAGCCGGGTTGTTGCCCACGTAGCGGCCGTCGGTGGTGTAGATGCGCAGTGTGGCGTTGTGGTCGAAGCGCACGCCGTTGATGCCGGTGATGGCCTGCACACCCTGCGGGGTGACGTTCTCGGTGTTGCCCACGTTGTCGATGGCCAGCACGTAGAACGAGTATGCGTCGCCGTCGACATAGTTCTCCACGGCATAGTCCATCTCGCCAGCGAAGGTCTGTCCGTAGTAGGCGTAGTCGGCTCCGTTGTGCGATGCGAAGAGCAGATAGCTCTGCACACCCGAGGCGGCATCCTGCGACTGGCACTTCACGTGGATGGTGTTGGCAGCCGGGTCGTAGTCGGCCGAAGCCATCACCGTCACGGGTGGTGTGAGGTCGAGCGTGTTGGAGTAGACGTTGGTCTCAATGGGCAGGTTCTTGTCGAAGATGATGGTGGCCTTGTTGCTGATCACGGTGCCATCCTTCAGTCCGGGCTTCAGGTCGACCGAGAAGCTGACGTAGCCCTCGCCCTCGGGAGCGTTCACGTTGGGCGGCAGCTCGATGCCCTGGATGTCCCACGACAGCTTGTTGCCCTCGCGCTTCATCACCCAGTTGTAGCCCACGCCGTCGTGGCTGGTCTCGCCGAAGCGGACGGTGGAGACGTCGAAGACGTTCTCGTCGAGTTCGTCGCTGATGCGCACGCGGTAGGCGGCGTCGCCGGCCTCGGCCTTGTTCTCAAACAGGATGCGGTAGTTCACCGTTTGCGTCTCGCCGATGTAGTGCTGCTCGCCCACGCCGGCAGGACCCACCATCTCGTTGGGATCCCACGAGGCAACGACATCGTTGATGGCGGCCTTGCCGTCGAGGATGTCGAGGAACTCATCGTCTATGTCGGTCTGGTAGATCCATCCGAAGACGTGCTGGCGAATGAGGCTGATGAGGGGGCAGGTGGCATCGATGAGGTCCATGCCGCACAGCTCGGAGGCGCGCTTCAGCAGCTCGAGCACGCTGTAGGCGGCCATGCCCGTCTGCTCCTTCTCGTCGTTGAGCTGGTCCATCAGCTGCGACACCTTCAGTCGCTGCTCGCCGGTAAGCTCGTAGACGTCGCCGAGGCGGTGCACCACGTAGTCGCTCACGTTGATGTGGCGGTCGGCGCCTTCCACATTGCCCAGGATGGCCACCACGGCGAAGGTGGTGGAGTTGACCACGATCTTGTTCTTGCCGCTGTAGAATTCGGTGTAGTCGCGGCTGTAGGCGATGTCGCCCTTACCCTCGCTGACCATGGTGAAGGTGTAGCTCTCCCACGGGTCGAGGCTGGGCACGAGGAACACGATGGTGTGCTGGCAGGTGGCGCCGTCGAGCACGGTGACGCTGTCGACGGGCAGATACTGCGTGCCTCGGTTGCTGGGCATGCGGAATCCCAGGATGTCGATGTTGTCGGTGGCGGTGATGCTGACGAGGAACTTGCCGGTCTTCTGTGCCGAGGTGTTGGTGATGGTGATGGGATTCTCGCAGGGCACGCCTTTGCGCACGGTGTTGCGGCCGCCAGTCATCACGGCGATGTCGCTGCTCACATTGGCCTGGCCCTCCTGGACGGGATTGCCGAAGGTGACGGCATAGCCGCCGTAGCCACTGTAGCGGGGCATATAGAAGATGTAGTGGCTGTCCTCGGTGTTCTTGTCGAGGTAGCTGATGGTGCCCGAGCTGCGCTCCAGCCGCAGGTCTTTCACCCTTTCGAGGATGGGTGCGCCATCGTCGCGGTCGCCCTTGTACTTATAGATTCCGGCAACGCCGATGGACAGCGAGTGGCTGCTCTCCACATTTACCGTCACGTCGATTTGCCTTCCGTGCATCAGGCCCAGGTCGAACCATGCCTCCGTGGCAGCATCGTTGCCGCGATAGGCGTAGCCCATGGTACCCTGCACAGGCACGCCCTCCTGCAGGGTGATGCGGTTGGCAAAGTCGGTGTTGGTCATCTTCTGCTGGTAGAACGGGTTCTTGGTGAAGGTGCTCTTCACGGTATAGCCGCCGTAGCCGCCACGATGAGGCACGTAGAGATAGTAGGTGCCGGCGGCGAGGTCGTCGCGCTTGAAGACGAGGGCAGAGTCGGGATAGTCGAGCCACTTGCCTTCGCGCCTGACTGTTCCTGTGCCATCGGCATTGAGGGCGAGGATTTCAGCGTAGCCCAGCGTAAGCGTTTTCTCCGACTGGATGATGAAGCTGGCCGAGCCGTCGGCGGGCATCACGAACTGATACCAGTCTTGATTGTCTAAGGAATTGCTGTAGTCGTAGCCAAGGCGGCCCTGTGTGATGGTGCCGTTCTCAATGAGGGTGGTATTCTCCCACGAGTCGTTGCCGGCGATGTCGTTGGCAATGGCGCATGGGATGAAGTCGTAGGTGATGCGATAGCCGCCATAGCCTCCACGCAGGGGCATGTAGAGATAGTAAGCTCCGGCGGCGGCGTTGTTCAGCTTGAAGGTGAGCGTGTCGCCCGGATGGTCGAGCCACTGGCCGTCGCGTCTGAATGTGCCGGTGCCGTCGGCATTGGGCACATGGATTTCAGCGTAGCCCAGGGTGAGCGTCTTCTCGCTGCAGATGGTGAGCTGGATGACGCCCTCCTCAGGCACGTCGAGACGGAACCAGTCGTGGTCGTTGAGCGAGTTGCTGTAGTCGTAGCCTAAGCGGGCCTCCTTGGTGGTGCTGGGCTCGATGATGGCGGCAGTGTCCCATGTGCCGTTGTCGGCAGCATCGTTGGCCAGGGCGCACGGGATGAAGTTGTACCTCACGGTGTAGCCGCCATAGCCGTAGCGCAGGGGCATGTAGAGATAGTAAGCACCGGCTGCGGCGTTGCTGAGCACGAAGGTGAGGGTGTCGCCCGGATGGTCGAGCCACTGGCCGTTGCGGCGGATGGTGCCGGTGCCTTCGGCATTGGGCACGCAGATTTCAGCGTAGCCCAGGGTCAGCGTCGTCTCGCTGCAGATGGTGAGCTGGATGGCGCCCTCCTCAGGCACGTCGAGGCGGAACCAGTCGTGGTCGTTCAGTGAGTTGCTATAGTCGTAGCCCAAGCGGGCCTCCTTGGTGGTGCCTGCCTCGATGATGGCGGCAGTGTCCCATGTGCCGTTGTCGGCAGCATCGTTGGCCATGGCACAGGGGGTGAAGGTGTATTGCAGCGAATAGGTACCGTAGCCTCCACGCAGGGGCAAATAGAGATAGTAGTCGCCAGCGGCGGCGTTGTTCAGCACGAAGGTGAGGGTGTCGCCCGGATGGTCGAGCCACTGGCCATTGCGACGGATGGTGCTGGTGCCTTCGGCATTGGGCACGCAGATTTCACCATATCCGATGGTTAGCGTCGTTTCGCTGCTGATGGTCAGCGTAATCTTGCCTTCTTCGGGCACGTTGAGCTTGTACCAGTCGTATATGTCCTTCGTGTTGTTGTAGTCGTAGCCCAGCTGGCCCGTCACGGCGGGTCCTTGTCGCAGCGGGGTGGCCGACACCCATTCATCGTTGGGCTCCGGGTCGGCCTCGGCACTGTGGCCCGTGAAATAGGAGGTCACGGTGTAGGTACCATATCCGTAGCGTAGCGGCATGTAGAGATAGTAGGTGCCGGCCGAGACGTTGGGCGTCTCAAACACCAGGGTGCTGTCGGGATAGTCGAGCCACTGTCCGTTGCGGCGCTCCACGCCAGTCTGGTCGGCATTGAGCGCGCACAGCTCGGCATAGCCGATGGTGAGTGTCGATGAGCTACGCGCGATGATGGTCAGCTTGCCGTCCTCGGGCACCTCGATGGCATACCAGTCGGCCACATCCGTATTCGTGTTGTAGGCATAGCCCAGATGGCTGTTCTGCAGCACGCCGTCGGCAAGTGGCGTAGCCGTCTGCCACGTGTCGTTCAGCTCGGGGTCGCTGTCGGTCACAGGCGGGATGAAGCGGTAGGTGAGGTGGTAGATGCCGTAGCCGCCGCGCCGTGGCATATAGAAATAGTAGGTGCCAGCTTGGCAGTTGGGCACTTCGAACACCAGCGTGGAGTCGGGATGGTCGAGCCACTGTCCGCCACGGCGCATCACGTCGGTACCTTCGGCATTGAGGGCGCAAAGCTCCACATAGCCAACGGTGAGGGTGGGTGCGCTGCGGAATTCAAACTGCACCTTGCCGTCCTTGGGCACTTCAATTTTGAACCAGTCCACGTTGTCCACGTCGGCCGGGGCATAGGCATAGCCCATGTGGCCGCCCAGCGTCACGCCGCTCTGCAGCAGGGGGCAGTCGTCCCAGGTGGCATTGGGCGTGGGGTCGGTCTTCACCGTTGGGGCGGTGAAGACGTAGGTCAGGCGGTAGGTGCCGCTGGCCTTGTCGTTCCTGGGGTTGGCGTGCATCTTCACCTTGTAGATGCCCGGCTTCAGGTTCGGACAGTTGAACGTGCGGTTCGAGCCGTCCACCCAGCTGAAGTCACGCTGCACGTTCTCGCCGTCGACGACGGCATAGAGCGTGATGTTCTCGCCACTGATGTTGCCCAGTGGCTCATGGGTGATGGTCACCTCGCCGTCTTCAGGCAGGCTGATGGTGTACCACACGTCGTGTACGTTCTTCGACACCGCTCCTGTTTTGCTGGTGCCGCTCTCCCAGTACTGCTGTGCCATGACCCACAGGGGCGCTGTGAGCAGCAGTACGAGTGTTGTTAGTAATTGTTTGCGTCTCATAGTTTTACACTTTTTTGTGAATGTATTCGCATTTAAAAATCGTTCTCGTCGTCGTCCCACAGACTGTTGCGGTATCTGCGCGACTCGGCCTCGCTCTGATTTCCCCACACGTCGGTATTGACGCTGACTGCGTCCTGCATGATGACGTTTTCTGCAGCAATGGCCTGTGCCGATGGCTTCTGATATTCTTTCTTTTCCATAACGATTCCTCCTTACTTAATATATACTTTCTTTCCGTTGATGATGTAGAGTCCTGGAGCCGAAGGAACCACGCTGCGGCCCTGCAGGTCGTAGACGTGTTGAACGTTGAGCGATGGGCGCTGAGAGATGATGACGGTCGTTGCCTCGTCCCATGCTATGCCGATGGTGCGGGCACCGCTGACGATGCTGGCCGTGGGCAGCTGCAGGTAGGCTTTGTTGGCGGGCATCTTTACGTCGTCGTCGGCATCAGCTATCTTGATGAAGCGTCCTTGGCTGAGCATGAAGTTGGTCATGTCGCCCGTGGTGGCGGGCACGTGCGTCGGCGTGGTGACGGCCACGAGCAGGTTCGTCGCCACTGGCGTTGCATCGGTGCTGGCGCTCTCCAACGTGATGGAAGCTCCGGCGTCGCCGCGCAGCAGCACTCCCGTCTCTGCCGGGATCACTGCTCCGTTGATGGGCTGCAGGCTGATGGTGCTGGTGCTGCTGTCGAAGGCGGGGCATGTGTAGGCGGTGAGCTCGTCGGGGATATCTACGGCCTCGTTGGCGCTGAAGGTGGCGATGCCCGACGACGGCATGGTGACGGCGTAGACAGTCTTCACCGTCCAGCTCTCGGGGATGCCATGAACGAAGGTCATGGGCAGCGAGGGGTCGTCATAGTCGGTGCCCTCGGTGGTGCCTTTCTGGCTCCAGTCGGCACCGGCGGCCTGCACGAAGGTTCCCGTGGGGGCCACATTGGTCAGCCATCCGTCGGTGCAGGTCTCGTCGCCCAGGTCGGTGGCAAGGCACTTCACGTAGTTCAGCGATTTGCAGTTCATGAACATGTGCTCGTAGCAGTTGCCCTCTAACTTGGTGGCTATCAGGTCGGGAGCCTTCTCCAGACTGCTGCAACCATAGAACATCTGATAGTAGCAACGCTCTGCCAGCTCTGTGGCAGGCAGCACCAGTTCCTTCGTGGGATGGTTTTTCAGATGGCTGTCGTTGCGGAATAGGCGTGCAAAGGCGTAGTTGCCGGTCAGCGTGGTCAGCGTGGCGTAGTCGTCGCCGTCTGTCAAGCTCATGATGTTGCCGTAGAGATAATAGTCCTTGTCAACGGAGATGCCTGTGCTGTTGTCTGCCGTGCCGTCGGAAGAGTAGGCAGCGTTATATCCGCTCAGCTGCACATAGCCTCCTGCGTCAATTCCGTCGATGGTGATGGTGGTGCCGGAAGAAGAACCGGAGATGAGCAGATTGCCGGTGGCATCGTACTTGTCGAAGTTGATGAACAGTCCCAGCGGGTTGTTGATGGCCACGGTGGTGGCGTCCTCGGTGGCCTCGATGGTCAGTGGGGCCTTGGTGGGATCGAAGTTGGTGCCTTCCTTCACCGTCCATCCGGCGGGAATGCCGTTGGCTGTGTCCATGAGCCAGTCGTCCATGCCGACGGCCTTGACGAAGGTGCCGGTGGGCGACACTCCGTCGAGCCAGCGATGCGTGGAAGTATAGTAATCGTCGAACTTAGCGCCCAGGTCGGTGGCCAGACACTTCACGTAGCTGAGCTTTGAGCAACCGTCGAACATGCCTTCATAGCAGTTGTTGGCCAGCGTCGTGGCATTGAGCACGGGGGCTTTGGTGAGCGACGTGCAGTGGGCAAACATCTCGCTGTAGCAGCCGCCGACGAGGGTGGTAGCGGGCAGTTCGGGGGCTGTGATCAGTGCTGTGCAGCCGTCGAACATGGAGAAGTAGCACTCATCGGCCAGCGTCGTGGCAGGCAGCTTGGGAGCGGCGGCCAGCGACGTGCAGTCGCCGAACATGCGGTGGTAGCAGGCGGGACCCAGCGTCATGGCGGGCAACTCGGGAGCACGCTCCAGGCCTTGGCAGTTTGCGAACATATACATATAGGCTCCCATAGGCAGACTCGTGGTGGGCAGTAGCAGGTCCTTCGTAGGATGGCTCTTGATGGTGGTGCTGGCCGTCTCACCGTAGTCGTCGGCGCAGAACAGCTCGCAGAAAGCCATCTCGGCGGTCAGCGTGTTGTTGGTGGCAAAGTCGTCCTTGTGCACTAAGCTCATGATGTTGCCATAGACATAGACGTCGTTGGTGGCGGTGATGTGGGTAGGCATGCCCGATGCGTCATAGCCATAGCAGGCATTGTCGCCCCTCAGCTGCACCACATCCCCAGTGCTGACACTGATGCTGATGGGATTGCCATCAGCGGCTGTCCACGTTGCGCCGTCCTTGCTCCACTCGATGGTGAGGCCCTTCGGGTTTTTAATGTTGATGGTTCCTGCTTCGACGGCCTCGAGCGTCAGCGGCGTCTCTGACGAAACGGCCCATCCGGCGGGGATGCCGTTCACCTCGTTCCACTTACCCTGCGGACCCACTGTCCAGTTGTTCATGCCCTCGGCCTTGATGAAGATGCCCTCGGCGGCCACGCCCGTCAGCCATCCGCCAGTGCAGTCGTCGGCAGAGATGTCGGTGGCCAGGCACTTCACATATTTCAGGTTCGAACAGCCAGCGAACATGCAGCTGTAGGCAGACATCGGCACGGTGGCGGCGGCCAGCACGGGAGCCTTCTCCAAGGCGGTACAGCTGTCGAACATGCGGTGGTAGCAGCCCGTCGAGAGGTCAGTGGCGGGCAGCTCGGGAGCGCGCGTCAGCCCCTGGCATCCCGCGAACATATACATATAGCCGCTACGGGTGGCGTTCGTGGCCGGCAGCACGATGTCCTTCGTGGGGTGGTTCTTGATGGTGGTGTTGTTCTTCGGAGCCCAGTTGGAACCATCCTCAGGCGTAGAGAAGAGGAAAGCCAGGTTGATGTCCATGGCGTACTCGTCGCTGCCGCCGACCCTTTCGAGCGTCGTGAGGGTGGGGTAGCCGGTGCTGCTGATGAGGCTCATCACGTTGCCATAGACATAGACGTCGTTGGTGGCCGTGAAGCGGGTATAGCTCTCGCCCGTCATCATGTCGAATTTGCCATAGGCGGGATTGTCGCCACGGAAGCGCACCTGGTCGCCGACGGCCACGCTGATGCTGATGGGGTCGGTACTGGATGCTGTCCACGACGTGCCGTCCTTGCTGTACTCAATGGTCAGCCCGTTGGGATTGATGATGTTGATGGCACCTGCCTCCACCGCCTCGAAGGTCAGCGGCGTGGCGATCATGTCCTGTGCCGTCGCTCCTGCGGCAGTGCCTGCCATGAAGAGCAAAGAGAGCAATAGCCTCTTGATGATCATTCTTTTTTGTTTCATGATGAAATTGGATTTTGTTTTGTATTTTATGTGGCAAATGTACGGAAAAACTGCGATAATGAGGGCCTTTGACAGGCTGTTTTTGACGAACTGGCCCCTGCGAGTGACGAACTCGGCAGGGGCTGCAAATAATTTAACCAGAATGCTTTGCTGATTTCACTTTTATTACTAACTTTGCGACATGAAATCATTCAGACGTACAATCATCGTGGGCCTGGCTCTCCTCTTCGGCCTCGCCCTCCATGCTCAAGTGGAGAGCCAGCTGACCTGTAGGCGCTACACCACACAGGACGGACTGCCGCAGATGCAGGCTGAGCGGCTGTGGCAAGATTCGCGCGGGTATATCTATATTGGTACGCTGTCGGGCTTTGTGCGCTTCGACGGCCTTGAGTTCACTCCTTTCCTGAAGGGACGACGACTGAACATCGTGGGGTTTGCGGAAGTGGAAAACGAAGTACGGGCCCTGGGCTTCTTCAGACAATGGCGCGTGGACTATGACGATGTGGAACCCATGCCGCTCGACGCTGAGGGGCACTGGCTGTTGAACAACCTGAATGCGGGTAGCCTGCCCGTTGGCTACTTGCTGATGGAGGACAGCCTGGAGCGGCATCGTCGGCTCTGCCAGATGACGAAGCGCGGCATGACGCCCCTGCTGACCGACTCGCTGCTCGACGAGATGACTCCCGACCGCAAGCTGTACGTAGACTCAGTGGATGGTGACATCATCGTGCCCGTGGAGCGCGGTGTCTTCAGGTCCAGGGCGGATGGGCTGCCGGCTGAGAAACTGACAGACCGAGGCGACGTCTTCACGCTGCTGCGCACCGACTCGGCCCTGCTGGCTTTTACCCCCGATGGCATCTATGCCGTGGGCGAAGATAGTCTGCGGCGGGTGGCGGAGGCCGACTGGCGGGCATCAGGCTATGGGCTGACGGTCAGGGAGCTTGGCGATGGCCGTCTCATCGTAGCCGACGAACACTCCGTCTACCTCTGCGAGGGTCCGTCTGTCAAGATGCTCGCCGGGGGCTTCAACCTCATACGCGACGTGCTCATCGACCGCTGGGGCCGCCTGTGGGTGGCTACGTATCAGGGTGTGTATTGCTACTTCAACCGCTGCTTCACCAACCACTGGCTTTCTGACGAGGGCGACATCGTGAGGGCGGTGGCGGTGGACGCCGACGGTCGGCTGGTGACGGGCTCGCTGAACGGGAAGGTGATGGTGGGCGGGCAGCTCATCGACGACCATCCGGAGCAGTTCTACGCTCCCAGTGCCGTCAGGATAGGCGACAGCGTATATCTGGCTGGCCGTGGCGACGTGGCTTGCTTAGGCCCCGACGGCGGCCTGCGCTGGCTGGGCCTGCCCCTCGACCGCTATCAGTTCGTGGGCGAGGCCTGGGGGTGCCTGATCGTAGGCAGCAGGAACAGCATCATGGCCTACGACACTGCCACGGCCACACTCGACACGCTGACAATGGAGATTCTGCACCCGTGGTGCTCGGCCTGCGATGGCGACGGACGGCTATGGATAGGCAGCAGCTCGGGGCTGTTTGCCATCGACGAGGCGCACAGGGTGGAGAAGAAGGCGTATAAGGACCAGAAGCTGATTGTCTCGACCATGGATGCCGACCAGCGGGGCAACGTGTTCTTCGCGTCGGCCGACTCGGTGTTCGTCGTCCGCAAGGGTAGGGTGGAGGCGCTGAACCCCCTGATGGAGCGGCTGAACGGTCATGAGGTGCGCTCCATCCATGTCTCGCCCCGTGGATTCCTCGTCGTGGCCGTGGTCGACGGGCTTTTCGTCTGTCGCTACGACGAAGACTGTCGCCCCCGTGACCTGCAGTTCTTCAACCACCTGAACGGCTTCACCATGACAGAGCCGCTGAAGACGGTGATGGCCGAGACGGCCGACGGCACCGTCTGGCTGCCCGGCGTAGAGCAGATGACGTCGTTCCGCCCAGCCGAGCTGCTGGCGATGAGCGAGGCCGACACCTTCATCAGTCCGCCCCAGCGCTGGTGGCAGCACTGGTGGGTGTGGCTGCTGGGGGTGATGCTGCTGTCACTGGCCGTGGGGACTGCTGCCCGATGGTGGGAGCGGCGACTGGGCAGGCGCAGGATGATTCGCCTGGAGCGCGAGAAACTGCAGCGCGAAGAGCAGATAGAGGCCATCAGGCAGAAGGCCATAGAGGAGGTGAAAGCCAGCGAGCTGGCCCAGGACATCGTGAAGATGACGGAGAAGACGTTCGGTGAGCGCCTCACCCTGCGCACGGCCAGCGGCACCATCGTGGTCGACGTGAAGGACGTGGCCTTCTTCAAGGGCGATGGCAACTATTCGCTGATGGTGACTTTCCACGACCGGACCACCGTGCTCGTCAGTCTGGGGGCGCTGGAGAAGATGCTCAGCCCCGAAGTGTTCGTTCGTGCCGACCGCAGCACGCTGCTGAACATCCACCATGTGAGTTCGCTATTGCCCAAGCAGCGACGCTGCATTTTCCGCTCGCCTGCTGGCCAGGAAGCAGAGACCACCCTGCTGGCTCCCGCTTTCAGAAGGCTGCAGGAGCTGCTGTAGGGCTTGAGGCATGGGATTTGAGTGTGGGTTTTCCTACACGTTCATCCAGTATTTGCGCTCCTCGTCGTCCATCTTTTCGATGGCATAGCGCAGGGCGGTGCGGGGCATCTCGCGGGCATGCTGCCGAAGGAAGTCGCGCAGCAAGTCCATCGAGACTCGCTTGCCCATCTCGCGGAGCATCCAGCCCACGGCCATTGACATGAGTCGGGCCTGCTCACGCTCAGCATGGCTCAAACTCGTTTGAGCCTGCCCTCGCTTAATCGCAGCCTTGTGCATCAGGTCGTGCGGATGGTGCAGGTGCTGCTCGGCATAGCGTAGGCACCACGAGGCATCGCCCATCTGCGAGGTCTTCCACGTGCAGACGATGCTCATGCGCTGCTTCCACAGGCAGGGACTGGCAGCAAGATGGTCGAGCACCTTTATCTTATAGTCGCTGTCGCCGAGGGCCGAGGGCAACATCAGCCAGTGCCCCAGAATCTTCGGTGCCGACATGTCCACCAGGTCCCAGTTGTTGGCCCGCTCGGCATGCTTCAGGTAGAGCATCACGATGTCGTCGCGCCTGCTCATGGCCTCCGCGTCGTTGACGAGCCGCTTCGTGGCCTGTCGCTCGAAGTGCCATACGAGCAGGAGCAGTCCGCAGAGCCTCACCTCGTGCCAGCGGCACATCAGCAGTTCGGGAATCTCGCTCAGCGGCGTATCCTTAGCTGCCATCTTGACGACCTCCCGTGTCTGCGGCACCTTGATGCCTAAGAACTCGTCGCCATAGCCGTATTCGCCAGGCCCCGTCTTGAAGAAGCGCATCAGCACCTGCCGCTGCTCCTCATCGTGTAGCGACTCCATATATCGGATTATTCCTTTTGCTGTCATATTCTTTTTAGTTGAGAGTTAAGAGTTGAGAGTTGAGAGACGATAGTTTACAGCTGTGACGGGGTCGGCAAAGTCGCGGCTGTTGCGGGTCTTCACTTCCACGAAGACGATGGTGTCGCCCTGCTGGGCAATGATGTCTCTGTCGGGAACGCTGGGCAGCATACGCTCTAAGGCTGCATCAAAGACATCCTTGACTGTCATGCGAGCAACCGACGACTGATTTCGTCCCAGTTGATGAGCTGCCAGAGGGCTGCCAGATGGTCGGGGCGGCGGTTCAGATAGTCAAGATAGTAGAGACGTCGAAGGTGAGCAGGGGAGTGAGGCCCTTCGTCAGCGGATTGCCGGCATTCGGCTCCTGCGTGATGATGAGCTTGCCATCGTTGGCAGTTCAAATCTTGTCATATTGCTTTTAGTATTGTTTATTCGAGTGCAAATATACGAAAAACCATCGGAATAGCCATCTTTTCAATTATTTTTTGTAACTTTGCCCTCAATTTCTGCGATATGTGATGATTACAATAAAAGGACAATGAAAAGAATCTGCAAACTGATTTCTGACTATATGGGGTTGCTGGTGCTGCTGTCGGCAGTGCTGGCCCTGCTGACACCCAACACATTCAGCGGCATGAAGCCCAGTATCATCAGTCCGTTGCTCGGCCTGATTATGTTTGGCATGGGCATGGCACTTCGCATCGACGACTTCCGCATCGTGTTCAGCCGTCCTCGGGATATCGCCATCGGCTGCCTGGCGCAGTTTACGGTGATGCCCCTGCTGGCTTGGATGCTCAGTCTGCTGTTCGCGCTCGACGAGGCCCTCACCGTGGGCGTCGTTCTCGTTGGTTGCTGCCCTGGTGGCACGGCCTCGAACGTCATCACCTATCTGGCCAAAGGCGACCTCGCACTGAGTGTCGGCATGACGGCCACCTCGACGGTGCTTGCTCCTTTCGTCACACCTTTGTTGGTATGGCTGCTGTTGGGCCAGACGGTGGATGTCGAAGTGGCAGGCATGCTGCTGAGTATTCTCTGGGTAGTCATCATGCCCATCGTGGCAGGACTGGTTGCGAAGTGGCTCTGGCCGAGGTTCACCGAGCGGGCAACGGCCTACCTGCCCGCCGTTTCGTCGCTGGCCATCTGTGCCATCGTGCTCATCATCATTGCGGCCAATGCCTCGAAACTGCTGGCGGGCGGTCTCATCATCATTATCGTCGTTGTGCTCCACAACCTTTGCGGACTATCTATTGGCTATCTGATTGGCCATCTGCTGCGCCTGCCCACTGCCAAGCGCAGGGCCGTCAGCATCGAGGTGGGCATGCAGAACTCTGGTCTCGCCTCCAGCCTTGCCACGCTCCATTTCGCCGCCTATCCGATGGCCACCATCCCTGGTGCCGTCTTTAGCGTCTGGCACAACATCAGCGGCGCCGTCGTCGCCCGCCTGTTTGCAAGAAATGCGGACATGATTAGGCACCAATGCTGATGCTGTCCAAAGAAGTTCTCCAAGAATTAGAATGGGTGCTTATTTACAAGGACTGCATTGGCGTTCGCCGGTTACGGCTCGTTATTAATATTCCCAGCCTGCTTAGTCGCTCAGCATGAGCGTGGAGTTTACTTTTTCTAATGTTTCAGAATTCGCTGATTTCCGCCATGAACGAGGGACGGCGGCGATAGACCTCACGGAAATGTTCTGCCAACTGGTGGGCGGCAGTCTTTCCGTTGTCCAGTTTCAACATGGCTTCCATAGATTGGCGCATGCGGCTGTAGTGCTTGGCTCCCATGTTGCGCGAGGCATAGTCTTTCAACATACTGACATATTCAGTCAGGAGTTCAGCGGAATGGGTTGCCTTCAGGTAATGGGCGTAATTGTCGAACATGTCTAACGAGTGGTGTTTGTCGTTCATAAGCAGGTCGTACAGCCGTTGCAAGTCTTCTTCCTCGACATAGATGTCTGCCTCAATGCTGGAGCTGTACCAAGCGTGCATATTGGTTTCACTCAGCATTTTTGCGAGGAAAGCCTTCCAGTCTTTTGGCGCAATCAACTTCTTCAGCTCGCGATAATAGTCCATCGAACCGTTCTCTAACACAAATAGTTCACGGCACAGCTTGGCCTGCATCGGTTCATCATGCGTCTGCCGGTAAATATTGAGTTCCAGTTTTTTCCACTCTCTGATGCTTCGGTTCTGCTCTTCCGCTATCTTCTGTCCGTCCTTGATGAGCCTGAGTGCTTCCAGGAAGTCCTTTCTCTCAACGGCCTTTTCCACTTCACGCTTCCTGACTTCCGGCATATAAAGATATTGTTCGATAGTCTTCTTGGCATCGTCTGTGAGTCCCATTTTCTCAAGCAATGCAATCTTGCGGAGGGCATACTCTGCAAGGTCGCTTTTACTGATGTCTGGGCGTTTCATCATCTCGTCGAACAGGCGTAGCATGGCATCGTCAGACTGCGATGCGGCAGAAGCCTCTTGCAACAGATGGTTCATGTCGCAG